>DCJQ01000049.1 GCA_002319965.1 Megasphaera sp. UBA1696 | reverse complement strand
AATCCGGTGGCGATAGCTAAGGGGATCCCCCTGTTCCCATGCCGAACACAGCAGTTAAGGCCGCAAACGCCGAAAGTACTTGGGGGGAGGCCCCCTGGGAGGATAGGAAGCCGCTGATTAAGCAGAAAGAAGCACTAGCAAATGCTAGTGCTTCTTTTATTATATGAAACATGAAATAAAGAAATGACGGATGTCGGAGACGACGAGACTGCCGTTATCGGAACAATGTGTCAGCCTTTGTGACGGATGCCGATAGGCGACCAGACTGTCGCTGTCGGGGCCATGTAGCTTCTTTAAATGGCGGATGTCGGAGACGACTGGATTGCCCGTATCGGGACCATATGACTGCTTTAAAATCGGGAGTAGCAGGTGACAAGTCTGAACGCACAGACACATCGGAAACTTTCTGACGAAAAGCCGTAGGCGACAATTTCGAAGCCTAGCTACATCTGATACCTCTCTTTATATTAATGCTGCCAGCCCAAAAACACTTTTTTATTCGCTTACTACTTACAGCTATTCCGCCCTTCTCGAAAACATATATCTTAACAACGAAAAAGAAGCACCGACTGATGTCAGTGCTTCTTTTCATATATATGCCCTGTTGTAATTACTTGGCAGAGCGAATAAAAGGAGATAAAAATGGGAGACAAATTTAATGATCTGGCGAGATGGCTATCAACCGGAGTAGCTCCTAGGAATTTAAACTATCCATCATAATGTGGTACTTCTTATTTTCCTGATAGACAATCATGGACACTCGGTCATTCTCATCAAAGGAGACTGTCAAATAGTACTCGGGATAGACGACATCACTCAGCAAATAGGCCGGCCCAATGGCCTTTAATTCATACATGAGGCGAAATGCCGGATTTAGTGTTTTGAGGACGTCATCCTTTTTGTCGCCGATTTTTAAACCGTAAAAGGAATGAGTGACCGCATCATCAGGACTGATGATAAGCATCTCTTTGGTGCGCCGCATTCCGTACAGATCTTGAAAAATCGTATTTTCTTGAAGGCCGGCGGCATGGACATTAGCAGAAATGGCTGCCGAGAAAGGAAGGACAAGGGCAAATATTAAGAGAATGAAATATTTTTTCATGAGAACTCCTAACCGATTGGGGGAAGAATCAGTGGACATTGGTTTTGACCGCTGTCAGTTTATATAAAAATCTGTCCGGTAATTGGACGAGGACGATGCCCGAGATGATGAAGACGGCTCCGAGCAATTGCACCGATGTCAGCATTTCGTTGAGGAAAACGGCGCCGAGGACGGCGGCAATCAAGGGATTGAGGGCTGTAAACAGGCCGGCTTTTTCAGCACTGGTATATTTTTGGGCTACGGGCTGGAAGGTGAAACCGAAAACGGAGCAGATAAAGACCAGGGCCAGGATGGCTGACCAAGTCGTCGTATCTGTCGGCAGAACGGGGATTTCAAACAGGACCATGGCAATCGAACTGTACGTGGCGAGAAAACCCATCTGGAGGATTCCCAGCAGCAAGGGATCGTATTCCCGGGCCATACGGGCCGTCAGGCAGATCCATACGGTATAAAAGAGGGCCCCGGTCAGGCAGATGATTTCGCCGGCTTCCAGACTGAGGGCCTCCCCTTGGAGGGTGAGGAAGGCGATGCCGGTGAACAGCAGTCCCGTCGCCAGTAAGACTTGCTTCTTAGGCCAATGCCGATTGATGACGGCCATGAGCAGGAGGACCCAGACGACAGACGTGTTTTCCAAGAATGCGACCGTTGAAGACGGAACTGTCGTTAAGCTGATCAGTTCACAGGCCATACAGCCGAAGAGCAGCGTCCCTAATAATCCGGCGGCTTTGAAGAGGGCCGGTGTGATATTTGGCAGCCGCTTATGAAAAATAATCAGTAAAATGATGGTGGTCAGGAAAAAGCGGATAGCCAGTAATTCTAAGGGAGGCACTCCATGGAGGCCGATTTTTGATAATAAATAAGAAATGCTTCGTGAGACGATAACTGTGAGGAGTAATAATTCAGCAGTTCCTTGTTTCATACAAAAACCTCCTTACTTTTTTCTTATTTTTATGATACGCTATAATCAGCATAGAGAGAATAGCAAAATAATATATGGTGAATTGATAAAAAAGCAAAGGTGATTTTTATGAATACGGAAAAATGCAGACTTCTCTTGCAGGTCGTTCGAGCCGGTAGTTTTTCTGCGGCTGCAGAACGGCTGGGTTATACGCCATCCGGGGTCATGCGTGCCGTTACGTCCCTTGAAAAGGAGATTGGCTTTCCTCTTTTAGGGAGAACGGCCCAGGGCGTCCATCTAACCCGTGAAGGGACGGCTGTCCTTCCTTATCTGCGACAACTCATTCGCGATGAAGAGACGATCCTTCAATACAGTGCCCAGCTTCGCGGTCTGACGGCGGGCGATATTTATATCGGCTCTTATTTCAGCGTCGCTGCGAACTGGCTTCCTCAAATCATTCAGGCCTTTCAACAGACCTATCCTTCCGTTCACGTCCATATTGAAGAATGTGCCAATAAGTCGATGTATGAAGGGCTCGAAGAAGGGCGCTTCGACTGTTGCATTACGACGAAGCGCCCTTTTTCGGGAGATTGGATTCCTTTGTGTGAAGATGAAATGGTTATGTGGCTGCCGGAGAATCATCCCTTGGCCAAGGCCAAAGCCTATCCCTTGAGGGAGTTAGCTAACGAATCCTTTATTGAATCGCTGCCTCAACAGGATACGGATTCGGCCCTGCTCTTGAAAGCGGAGAATATTTCCTGCAAGGTTCGCTATACGGCGATTGATAATTACACGACGTACCGCATGGTAGAAGCCGGTTTGGGGGTCAGTATGAACAATCGCCTTATGACGGCTCAATGGCAGGGAAAGGTGGCCATTTTATCGATGGATCCGGTTCATACCATCACCATTGGCATTGCCATTCCCAGTCGGGATATGGCGGCTCCGGCCGTCAAAAAATTCATAAAATACGTCAAGGACGGTATCAGTCAGATGCGGCTGCCGATGACGACTCACTAGGAGAACCGTGTCTTTTGGGTAAGATGAGGTTGAGACTGATGGCAATCATGGAGGCCAAAACGACGGGGGCTTTGCCGAATATCGTCGTGACCCAGGCCGGGAAGAGGTAGAGTGATTCCGGGGCCGCTGACAAGCCCATGCCCATGGCGACGGCCAGTCCGATGATAGCCATGTTGCGCGGGGTAGCACCGTCAGATAGGGCCAGTTTGATGCCGGTCATGGCAATGGAGGCAAAGACCGGGATGGTGGCCCCGCCGAGAACGGCATAGGGAATCGTCGTCAAGAGGCCGGAAAACTTGGGGACGATGCCGGCGATGAGGATGATGATGGCTGCCAGCGCCAAGGTTGCCCGATTGATGACTTTTGTCGTCGTGACGATGCCGACATTTTGGCTGAACGAAGCTGTCGGCAAAAAGCCCAGGACGGACCCCAAGATGCTGGTAGCCCCTAAGCCTAAGATGGCTCCGTGAAGTTCGTCTGACGTGGGTTGGCGGTTCATGGCGCCTGACGTAGTGGCCGAGAAATCACCGATGGCTTGGATGGAATTGATGACGAATAGGATCGAAATCGCGATACAGGCGGCAGGATCAAATTCTAATCCGAAATGGAGGACCCGCGGCATTTCAAAATATCCTGCGTTCATGACGTTGTCGAATTGTACCATACCCATGGCCAGGGCCAGTATATATCCGGCTACGATACCGACCAGGATGGAGGCCAGGCGAAGAAGGCCGCTGGCAAAATGAGTGAAAAATATCACAACGACTAGGGTAAATAAGGCGACGACCCAGTTCTGCCAACTGCCGTAGGTCGGTGTCCCGACGCCGCCGGCCATATAGTTGATGGCAATGGGATAGAGGGAGAGACCGATAGTAAAGACGACGGTCCCGGCAACGAGGGGCGGAAAGAATTTCCGGATGCGATGGATGCTGAGCCCTACCAGGATGGCGCAGATTCCGCCGAAAATTTCAGCACCTAAGATGGCGGCGATTCCGTATTCACCGGCGAGAGACTGCATGGTCGGAACATAGGCAAAGCTGACGCCGAAGATGACCGGGAGGCCGGCGCCGAAGTGAAGGCCCGTGCGTTTTCCCAGCGGATAGAGCTGAAGAATCGTACCAATGGCAGCCGCGATGAGAGAGGCCTGGATGAGTACGACTCGGTCGGGCTGGGAGAGTCCGGCAGCCCCGGCAACGATGATGGCCGGCGTGACGCAGCCGACAATCATGGCCACGACGTGCTGTAAGGCTAAGGGCAGGGCTTCAAAGAAATGGGGGATGCCGTCCATGACAAAAAGTGAGGCGCTGCGGGTGTTTGAAATCGGTAGCTTTTCCACAATGGTGCACCTCCTTTAAGGCTGGTGAATGCGGGTACCTGTTTTTCCAAGGATGCCTTCTTTTGCCTTTTGCAGTAACGTAATAAGGGCCGTGCGTCCCGGACGGGACTCGGCAAATTTGACGGCTGCCTGGACCTTGGGCAGCATCGAACCGGGAGCGAAGTGGCCTTGTTCCATGTAGGTCCGGGCTTCTTCCGGCGTGATATCGTGCAAGGCCTGTTCCTCCGGTGTCCCGAAGCGGATGGCGACGTTTTCGACGGCTGTCAGGATGATCAAGTAGTCGGCGTGAAGGTCTTCGGCCAAGAGTTCGCTGACAAAGTCTTTGTCGATGACGGCACTGGCGCCTCTCAGGTGATTGCCTTGGTGGATGACGGGGATGCCGCCGCCGCCACAGGCGATGACCAGCTGCCCTGAATCGACGAGGGTTTTAATGGCACCGATCTCGATGATTTCACGGGGAAGGGGAGAGGCGACGACACGGCGCCAACCGCGTCCGGCATCTTCTTTGACGATGTAGCCGTATTCTTTGGCGGCGTGTTCGGCTTGTTCCTTGGTCATAAAATGGCCGATGGGTTTGGTCGGGCTCTTAAAGGCCGGGTCTTCCGGATCGACACGGACCTGGGTAACCATGGTGGCGACAGGGATATCGAAGATGTCACGATTGTGCATTTCTTCACGTAATGCGTTCTGCAAATCATAGCCGATGTAGGCCTGGCTCATGGCGACACAGACCGATAAGGGCGTATTGGGCTGATTGGCATCTTCCCGGCTCAAAGCGGCCATGGCATGATTGATCATGCCTACTTGCGGGCCGTTTCCATGGGAAACGATGACTTCACAACCTTCTTGAATGAGATCGACAATAGCTTTTGCCGTCGTTTTGACGGCCATCATCTGTTCGGGGAGGGTGTTTCCCAAGGCGTTTCCTCCGAGGGCGATGACGATGCGCTTCTTTTTTTGAGTCATAATAATACTCCTTTTATGAAAAGAGGGGCCGGCCCAGAGGACCGGCCCCTTCACGGCTGCAGGTTTATTTCAGTTTACGGACAGTGCCTTTTTCTTCCAAAGCTTTTAAGGTAGCTGCCGGGTCTTCACATTTCGCCAGCATAATCATAGCGGCGATGACATAGGGCTTATAGCTGGCCTCTTTGTAGAGGGAATCGCGGTAACGATCGAATACGGAGGCTTCGACTTCGCCGTCTTCACAGCTGACGCCGTTGATATCGGCCGGCAAGCAGTGGAGGTACATGGCTTTGCCGTCTTTTGTCGTCTTCATCATGTCTTCCGTACAGCACCAGTCTTTATGCTGGGCATTTTGCGCCAGCAGCTCTTGTTCTAAGGCATCGATACCGGCCTGGTCACCGGCGGCGTAGAGATTGGTTCTCTTTTCCATAGCTGCAAAGGGAGCCCAGCTCTTGGGATAGACGACGTCAGCGTCTTTGAAGGCGTCGGCCATGTCGTTGGTGATGCGGAAGGAGCCGCCCGACTGCTGAGCATTCTTTTTGGCGACGTCGACGACATCGGGCATGACTTCGTAGCCTTCCGGATGGGCTAAGACGACGTCCATGCCGAGACGGGTCATGAGGCCGATGACGCCTTGAGGAACGGACAAGGGTTTGCCGTACGACGGCGAGTAGGCCCAGGTCATGGCGATTTTTTTGCCTTTCAGGTTTTCAAGACCGCCCATTTCGTGGATGATATGAGCTGCGTCGGCCATGCACTGTGTCGGATGGTCGATGTCGCATTGGAGGTTGACTAAGGTCGGTTTCTGTTCCAGGATTCCGTCTTTGTAGCCCTGGGTGACGGCGTCGACGACTTCTTTTTGGTAGGTATGGCCTTTTCCGATATACATGTCGTCGCGGATACCGATGACGTCGGCCATGAAGGAAATCATATTGGCCGTTTCACGAACCGTTTCGCCGTGGGCAATCTGGCTCTTCTTTTCATCGAGGTCCTGAACCTGGAGTCCTAAGAGGTTGCAGGCCGAGGCGAAGGAAAAGCGGGTACGCGTCGAGTTGTCACGGAAGATGGAGATGCCGAGACCGCTTTCAAAGAGTTTTGTAGAAATGTTATGTTCCCGCATGAAACGAAGTGCGTCGGCTAATACCCAAATCGCTTCCAATTCGTCGTCGGTTTTATCCCAGGTGAGGAAAAAATCGTTTTCATACATTTCTTTGAAGTTGAGGGCCTTTAATTTATCGATATAATCCTGTAATGTTTTCATCAGAGTGTCTCTCCTTTTCGGTGAATTAAACTTATTTGCTGGTGTAAACGGATGGTAAGGCAGCGTAAACGGCGGCACAGGTCACTAAATCCTGTTTCCAAGTCTTTTCATTCGGTGCATGGGCCTGAGCTTCAGCGCCGGGGCCAAAGCCGATGACGGGAATGCCGTTGCGGCCCATGATGGAAACGCCGTTCGTCGAGAAGGTCCATTTATCCGTAAGGGGCAGGGCTTTTCGCATGTCTTCCGTTTCAGCCGAACCGATGCGGCTATTGCCGAAGAGGCCCGTATAGGCTTCTTCCAAGGCTGTCGTAACTTTGTGATCCTTGGGGATGACCCAGGTCGGGAAGTAGCATTCAATCGGGTACGTCAGGCCGGTATAGCTCGGGCGGGCGTAGTCGTATAAGCTGACTTTGACGTCTTTGCCGTACTTTTTAACGCTCGGCAGGGCGCGGATTTCGTCGAGACAGCTTTCCCACGTTTCGCCGGCTGTCATGCGGCGGTCGAGGGAAATGGAGCAGGAGTCGGCAACGGCGCAGCGGCTGGGGGAGGTGTAGAAAATCTGTGAGCAGGTAACGGTGCCGCGGCCGAGGAAGTTGGCTTCTTCCCATTCCGGGTTATATTTCTTGTCGAGCATCTTTACGAGTCCCTTGATTTCCGTCGTGTCAGCGGCGTCATTTTCATTGAGGGCACGGATATCCTGGATGATGTCAGCCATCTTGTAAATGGCGTTGTCACCGCGTTCCGGTGCAGAGCCGTGGCAGGAAACGCCTTGGACGTCGACGCGGATTTCCATGCGTCCGCGTTGACCGCGGTAGATGCCGCCATCGGTCGGCTCTGTCGAGACGACGAAGTCCGGGCGAACCTTGTCTTCGTTGATGATGTACTGCCAGCAGAGGCCGTCGCAGTCTTCTTCCTGAACGGTACCGGTAACGAGGACCGTATAGGCATCGGACAGTAAGCCTAAGTCTTTCATGATGCGGGCGCCGTAAACGGCAGAGACGATGCCGCCGAGTTGGTCCGATGTGCCGCGGCCGCCGATTTCCGTGTCCGATTCAAAACCTTCATAGGGATCGAAGTTCCAGTTGCCTTTATTGCCGATGCCGACGGTATCGATGTGGGCGTCGAAGCCGATAAGGGTCTTGCCGGTCCCCATATAGCCGAGGACGTTGCCCATAGGATCGATTTCAACCTTGTCGAATTCAAGTTTTTTCATTTCTTCGGCGATGCGGTCGATATGAGCTTTTTCGTCACAGCTTTCACCGGGGTATTTTACGATGTCCCGCAGGAAACGGGTCATATCCTTTTCGTAGTTTTGAGCTGCTTCTTTAATCTTGGCGTAATTTACAGTCATGGTAGTCTCTCCTTTTATATAATGATTCTCTCATGAGGTCGTTTATTTGTCTAAGCCTCGCCAAACGATGTTTTTATAGCGTTCCGGATCGGTATCGCCTTCTGTTGAAAAAGCGAGTACTTGGGAATTTTCATTGAGGCCTAATTGGCTGCGCAGTTCTTTACATTCATCAGACAGCATGATGGTGGCCAGGGCACCAAAGGGGACGGCACCGGATTCGCCGGAAATGATAGGAGCGTCTCCTTTTAAGGGGGCTGCCAGCAGGCGCATACCGCGGACCGTAACCGGATCATCGGCAGAAATAAATGTCGTGACGTGGTTCTTGAGGATGTCCCAGGAAATGGTATTCGGTTCGCCGCAGGCAAGGCCGGCCATGATGGTGTTGAGGTCGCCGCCGACGATGCGGGGCTTGCCGTCACCGGCCGCCGCACCTTTATACAGGCAGTCCGCTGCCGAGGCTTCTACGACGATGAATTTCGGCGGATTGTCTTTATAGAGATTGGCAAAATATCCGACGATGGCGCCGGCCAAAGATCCGACTCCGGCTTGAACGAAAATATGCGTCGGCCGTTCAATGCCGGCTTTCTTCAACTGTTCGCCCGCTTCCATAGCCATCGTGCCGTAGCCCTGCATGATCCACGAAGGGATTTCTTCGTAGCCGTCCCAGGCTGTATCCTGAACCATGACGCCGTGCGGCGTTTCAGCGGCTTCTTTGGCGGCTTGACGGACACAGTCGTCGTAGTTGAGTTCTAAGATATCGACGTCAGCACCCAGCTTTTTGATGTTTTCCAAACGGGTTTGAGTTGTACCCTTGGGCATGTGAACGACCGCTTTTTGGCCCAGCTTTTGTGCCGCCCAAGCGACGCCGCGGCCGTGATTGCCGTCAGTTGCCGTAAAGAAGGTTGCCTGTCCGAAATCCTTTCGAAGCTCATCGGAAGTCAGCACCTGGTAAGGCATGTCTTCAATCCGGCGATTTGTTTCTTTGGCGATGTACTTGGCCATGGAGTAGGAACCGCCGAGGACTTTAAAGGCGTTGAGGCCGAAACGATACGATTCGTCTTTGACAAAAATCGAACCCAGGCCTAAGTAGTGCGCCATCTGATCGAGGCGCGTCAGCGGAGTTTCGCTGTACTGGGGAAAGCTCTGATGGAAGGCTTTAGCCTTTTCGATTTCATTGAGGCTCATGATGGGGAGATTTTTATCGTCTGATTTGGGCAAATGATTCATGGCCCATTTCATATCCTTTTTCATAATCCGTACCTCCTAAAATAAACTGAAAAAAATATTTTAGACAATCTAAAAGTTTTTGTATACCTAAAGTATAACATGAGTATGCGGATTTGCAATAGGGGAGACCTAAAAATCTATTTGGTCGCTACACTTTTTTTGCAAGAATGGAAATGAGGCTATCGGTTTTAGGCATAATAAAAAGAGACCTTGCGGTCTCTTTTACGATTCGCTGCTGCTGTCTATATAACTATATAAGGTGTATTTTGAAATGCCGAAGTGCTTGGAGATTTTATCGCCGGCCTTGGTAATGAGTAAGGCGCCGCGGTCATTTAAGAACTTAATGGCCTTTATTTTGTCTTCGCGGGTCATGAGGGGAACGGGTTTTCCGACCTGTCGCGTCGATTCTTCAATGAGATCATTGAGGAGATCGGTGACATTCTGAGGAATGGGGCTGGCCTTTTCTTTGGAGTCGACGGATACCAAGGGCTTTATGGCGTTTTCAATCATAATCAGCTCTGTAATATCGTAGTTAATCGAGAAGACGCCGATGATTTTTTGCTCGTCGTTGCGAATGTAGATGGTCGTCGATTTTAAGATGCGGCCGTCTTTGGTCTTAGTAAGGTAGCTGGCGTGATCTTCGACGTTTTGCGGGTCGTTTCGCAGGGCGTCGAGAACGGCAAGAGACGGCCCGTCACCGACTTTTCGGTTTGAAACATGGCCGTTTTCGATGGCTACAATGGAATTTTCTTTATAATTGTCACTCAGATCATGGATGACGACTTCACAGTTTGGTCCGAACTGGTCGGCCAGCCCTTTGGCTAAATGGCGTAAAAAGTTAAGGACGGCATCGTCTAACATAAAAGACACCTCTCTCTATGACAGAAAACAGATTATTAGCTGTTCTGCTAAATATTTTTTAGGTAATGTTACTATACCATATTTTGAGAAGAAAGTAACGATTATTGTAAAAAATATATATGTCAAAAAATCATCCTTAACGGCAGGCTATAATAAAATTAACAATAAAATTTTTTAGGCTCAAAAAAGTTTGACAGGATATCTGTAAAACGGTAGTATTAAGGTAGATTCATAAACGACAATGACGATATGATAAAAACACAATTGATAACAGCGTCGTCAATGTTTTATACGACGGAGGAGGGGTTTATATGATTATCGTAGGAAATGGACACGTGGTAACGCGAGATAGGCACAATCCATATTTTCCCGATGGTGCCGTTGCCATCGACGGGACACAAATTTGTGGTGTGGGCCGGACAGATGACCTTCGCAGGCGTTTTCCGGAAGCCTCGTTTATCGATGCGAAAGACGGCGTCATCATGCCGGCCTTTATTAATACGCACGAACATATCTACAGCGCTATGGCTCGAGGACTTCAAATTGACGGTTATGCGCCGAAGGGATTTTTAGATATCCTCGACGGGCTATGGTGGAACATTGACCGTCATTTGACCAATGATTTGACATACTTGAGCGCCATGGCGACGTACGTGGAATGTATCAAAAACGGCGTGACGACGATTTTTGACCACCATGCCAGCTTCGGCGAAATCAAGGACAGCTTGTTTGCCATCGGACAGGCGGCGAAGGAAATGGGAGTCCGCTCCTGTCTTTGCTATGAAGTGTCTGACCGAGACGGCCTCGATAAGGCGCGGCAGGCGGTCTTGGAAAATGAAGCCTGGATTCGTCACGCTCAGCAGGATACGACGGATATGCTGGCCGGCATGATGGGCATGCACGCCCAGTTTACCCTCAGCGATGAGACGTTGAAACTTGTGATGGAACATAAGCCGGACGGCGTGGGCTGTCATATCCACGTTGCCGAAGGCATTGAAGATCTGCACGACTGCCTGAAAAAGCACGGCAAGCGAATCGTCGACCGTCTCTATGATTGGAACATCCTTGGCCCGAAGACGCTTCTCGGCCACTGCATCTACGTCAATGCCCATGAAATGGATCTCATAAAAGAAACGGATACGATGGTCGTTCATAATCCCGAGTCGAATATGGGCAATGCCTGCGGCTGCCCGCCGACGATGGAAATGGTTCATCGCGGGATTTTGACCGGCTTGGGAACGGATGGCTACACCCATGATATGATCGAGTCCTATAAGGTAGCCAATATCCTGCATAAACATCATCTCTGTGATGCGACGGCTGCTTGGGCGGAAGTGCCGCAGATGTTGTTTGAAAATAATGCTGTCATGGGCAACCGCTACTTTAAGGCTCCTTTAGGCGTCTTGAAGGAAGGGGCGGCTGCCGACGTCATCGTCCTTGATTATACGGCACCGACGCCGATGAATGAAGAAAATATTAACGGCCATATCTTGTTTGGCATGACCGGACGCAATGTGGTTACGACCATTGCCAACGGCAAGGTCCTCATGAAAGATCGAGAACTGACCACCGTTGATGAACCGGCATTAATGGCTAAGATTCGCGAAGGCGCCGCCGTTTTGGCCGGGCGCATTAATGGCTATTTGTAAGGAGGAGTGTATCGTGAGTGATCGTATGACATCGATTCCTTTTGGAAATTTAATGAATTGGATATTACGGGAAGCGCCGAGCGGCACGATTTTTGGCGTTCACCATCAATATACGGCAGGGACTCAGCGACCCTATGAAATTTTTGACAGACCTTTGGAATTGCCCTTCGGACCGGCTGCCGGTCCTCATACACAGTTGGCACAAAACATTGCTGCCGCTTATGCTGCCGGGGCCAGATTCTTTGAATTGAAGACGGTACAGCAACTCGACGGCGAAGATCTGCCCGTTCCTAAACCCTGCATCAAGGCCGATGATGAGTGTTATAACGTCGAATGGTCGACGGAATTGACCGTTCCGAAGGCCTTTGAAGAGTATGTAAAAGCTTGGTTTTTAGTCCATGTCATGGCCGTTGAATACGGCCTCGGAAGATTTGACGGGATGCAGTTCAACATGTCCGTCGGCTATGATTTAGCCGGCATACAGACGCCGAAAATTGATTCCTTCATAGAAAACCTGAAGGATGCGTCCCACACGGCAATCTTCAATGAATGTAAATCGTGGCTGCTGCATCATTTAGATCGATTCCGGAAACTGAGCCGGGAAGACGTCGAAGCCATTCCCGCTGATATTTGCAATTCGATTACCGTATCGACGATGCATGGTTGTCCGCCCGATGAAATTGAACGAATCGCCGCCTACTTATTGAAGGAAAAGAAGGTCCATACCTTTGTAAAATGTAATCCGACCCTCCTCGGGTATGACTTTGTGCGAAACTGCATGGATACCTTAGGGTATGATCACATGGTTTTCGATGACAGCCACTTTAAGGCCGATTTACAGTATGACGATGCCGTTGCCCTCTTGAAGCGGCTTCAAGGTGTCGGCGCAGCTGAAGGACGGACTTTTGGCGTAAAATTGACCAATACCTTCCCCGTAGATATTACGCGCCATGAACTGCCGGGAACGGAAATGTATATGTCCGGCAAGCCCTTGTTCTTCCTGTCCATGAATGTAGCCAAAAAACTGAGTGAAGCCTTCGACGGAAAGCTGCCTATTTCCTACAGCGGCGGTGCCGATGCCCACAATATCGGCGATATCGTTGAGGCAGGTATCTGGCCGGTGACGGTAGCGACGACCCTGTTGAAGCCCGGCGGCTATGAACGCTTGGTACAGTTGGCCCAAGTCTTTGAGGGGACGTCGGGGCAGGCATTTAACGGTGTAAACGTCGGTAAACTCGATGCTTTATTGAAGGCGGCGTCCGGTGACAGCCACTATGCCCGATTGGATCCGAAATTCCAGCATCGAAAGAACGGACGAGAATTGCCGCTGATGGACTGCTTCATGGCACCCTGTATTGAAACCTGTCCCATCCATCAGGATATCACGGCTTACATGGATTTAGTGGCTGAGGGAAAATATGTGGAAGCCCTTCAGATTATCATAGAAAAGAATCCACTGCCTTTTATTACCGGGACGGTCTGTTACCATACGTGTATGAACAGCTGTACGCGAAACTTCTATGAAGATGCTGTCGAAATCCGGCGCAATAAACTGATTGCGGCTGAAAAAGGGTTTGACGGCGTCATGGCATCTCTTTCGGCCCCGGCGCCAATCGGAAAAACGGCAGCTGTCATCGGCGGCGGTCCGGCAGGTCTGTCTGCGGCTTACTTCTTAGCCCGCGGAGGCGTAACGGTCACGGTATTCGATAACAATCCGACACCGGGCGGTATGGTACGGACCTTCCTCTGTGAAAAGAAAAACCAGATTTCAGCTGAAGCCATCGATAAAGACGTGGCCTTGATTCAAAAACTCGGGGTTCGTATCGTCTCCGACAATGTCATTTCCTCCCTCGATGAATTGGACTCTTTTGACTATATCCTGTCCGCCTGTGGTGTGAAGGGGAAAATCGGTTCGTCGGCTGCCGGTGACATCGATGGATTGACCGTCATTGGTGATGGACATTACGGAAAGACGACGTCTGTCGTAGAATGCATTGCCGACGGCAAGCAGGCCGCTGAACAGATTTTAGGGCAGCTTACCAGCGTCGATACGATGCTGCTGCCGGATGTAAACGACATTTACGATAAACGAGGATTTTTAGCGTCGCCGCCGGCTGACGGCTGTGATGGCCGTTGTCTCCACTGTGACAGCATCTGTGAAGTCTGTGCCGAAGTCTGTCCCAATCGAGCCAACGTCGCCATTGAAGTTCCGGGGCATATGCAGCGGCAGATCCTCCACGTCGATGCTATGTGCAACGAATGCGGAAACTGCCGGACCTTCTGTCCCTGGGGCGGTGCGCCGTACATGGATAAATTCACCCTGTTTGCCAATGAAGACGATTTCATGAACAGTGAAAACCAAGGTTTTGCCGTCATCGATAAACAAAGCGGATTCTGTAAGGTCCGGCTCGATGGACGGGTTTTGACGACGACGCTCCGTTCGGACGAAGACACCATCCCCGAAGAACTTCGCGGGTTCATGAAGGCTGTCGTTAAAGATTACGATTATCTGTTACTGAAGTAAGGAAGAAGGAAACATCATGGATTATGTCATCAAAGGTGGAACGGTTTGCCTTGGCGAAGAACACTTTCAATCGGATATCACCCTTCGGGATGGGGAAATCTGGTCTATCGGCGGAGGCCTTCATCGTGGCAGTGAAGAAGTCATCGATGCGGATGGGATGTATGTCTGCCCCGGCGGCATCGATCCGCACACCCACATGGATTTGCAGCAGTCACCTCAGTATCGGGCTTGTGACGACTTTTACAGCGGTGGTGCGGCGGCAGCCTGCGGCGGGACGACGACCATCATCGACCATATGGCCTTTGGCCCTGAAGGCTGTTCACTGAGATATCCTTTTGAGCAGTACAAATTGCTTGCTGAAACGTCTCCCATCGACTATAGTTTCCATGGTGTATTCCAACATGTCGATGAGGCGGTCTTACGTGAGTTGGCCGAACTGATCGAAGAAGGCTTTCCGAGTTTTAAGGCCTATACGACGTACGGTTACCCCATGGGAGACGCGGATTTAATGAGAATTTTGCCGGTGATGAAATCTCATGGAGGACTGCTCACGGTCCATGCCGAGAGCGACGGCATGACGAATTACCTGCGACAGGCCTTGTCTCCTGATGAACTTAGCCCCATCGGTCAAGCTCGGACGCGCCCTAATGAGGCCGAAGCATCGGCGGTCAGTGGGGTCTTAGCCGCGGCTCGGGCTTGTGGCGATGCCCCCGTTTACATCGTTCACACGTCGGCTCATGAAAGTGTGGATCGCATTCGCCTGAGCCGGAAAGAAGGGCAGCGGAATGTATATGCTGAAACGTGCCCGCAGTACTTATTGCTGACAGAAGATAAATTTATAGAGGGCGGGCCTTTAGAAGGTATTAAATACATGATGGCCCCGCCGTTACGGCAAAAGGTCGATAACGATGCTTTGTGGCAGGCTCTGCGGGACGGGACGGTTCAGGTCGTTGCGACGGATCACTGCCCGTTTACGATAGAAGAAAAACAGGCCCATGCCGCTGATTTTCGCAGCTGCCCCGGCGGTGTATCCGGCGTAGAAGAACGGATGCCCCTGTTATTTAGTGAAGGCGTCGTCAAAGGTCGTCTTTCACTCAGTCAATTCGTTCGCGTGACCAGCACCAATGCGGCCAAGATTTTTGGTCTTTACCCGAAGAAAGGCACTCTCTTGCCGGGAAGTGATGCCGACATTGTCCTCATCGATCCGTCACAGAAGCGGACGATCCGTAAGGACAATCTCCATACGACCTGCGGCTACTCCCCGTATGAGGGAATGACGACAGACTGCACGATTTCAAAAGTATTTCTGCGGGGACAGATCATTGCCCAAGACAACGTATTCTTGGGGCAGAGCGGATATGGCCGGCTGCTTCCCCGAAAGCGCGTCGTGCCCTATGAGAGCATTCTTAGATTATAGAGTTATAAGTATCATTTCCTGTCTGGTATTTTCCCTCGCTTGAGGCATTTCAGGCGAAATGGCAGCCATGACAGACGTATCACTGAAAGTCCGGGATGGGCGGAAAGAGGAACTGTTATGGATAGGATTTGTAAATTATGGATTAATGGCCGGGAAGTGGCCGTCGATCCGGAGCGTAAATTAATCGATATTCTGCGCCGTGACCTGCGGCTGAAATCCGTCAAGGACGGCTGCAGTGAAGGCGCCTGCGGGACCTGTACGGTCATCATTGACGGCAAGGCGACTAAGGCCTGTGTGCAGAAAGCCGGCCGCCTTGAAGGGAAGCACATCGTGACCGTCGAAGGACTGTCACCACGAGAGAAAGACGTCTTCGTCTATGCCTTTGGTGAAGCCGGTGCTGTCCAATGCGGTTTTTGCATTCCCGGGATGGTCATGTGCGGCAAAGCCCTTATCGACGTCAACCCGACGCCGACCCGGCTTGAAATCACGGCGGCGATACGAAACAATATTTGCCGCTGCACGGGCTATAAGAAAATCATTGATGGGATTGCCCTGGCAGCGGAGCTCCTGCGGAACGATACGCCCATTCCCGTCATCGGCGGGTATCGCGGCGTCGGCGATCATTGCCAGCGAATCAACGTCAGGACTAAAGTGCTGGGGACGGGGAAGTATACCGATGACTTAGATGATGTCGATTTACCGGGCATGTGTTACGGCAGCGCCATTCGCAGTGCCTATCCGAGGGCTGTTGTAAAGGCCATCCATACGGAAAAGGCCAAGGCCCTGCCCGGTGTCGTCTGTGTGCTGACGGCCGAGGACATTCCCGGTTCGGTCAAGGTCGGCCATTTAAAGGTCGATTGGGACACGCTCATTCCCGTCGGGACGACGACTCATTATTTAGGCGACGCCATCGTGATGGTAGCCGCTGAAACGCCGGAGATACTGGCCGAAGCGAAGAAGCTCGTTGAAATCGAGTACGAAGAACTGCCGCCCCTGACCTGTACTGCCGAAGCCCTGGCGGAAGGGGCGCCCCTGGTCCATCCTTCGGCAGGAACGAATATACTGGCTCATGAACATTTAGTGCGCGGTGACGCCGAGGCCGTTATCGCTGCGTCGAAATATAAGGTAACCCATCATTTCGAAACACCTTGGACGGAACACGCCTTCTTAGAACCGGAATGTGCCGTCGCCATGCCCTTCGATGACGGCGTCTTCATTTACTCGTCTGATCAGGGGATTTACGATACGCGGCGGGAAACGGCGTTGATGTTGGGCCTTCCGGAAGAAAAAGTAGTCGTGGAAAATTGTTTTGTCGGCGGCGGCTTTGGCGGGAAGGAAGACGTGACGGTCCAGCATTTGGCAGCCCTCGTAGCCTATGTCAGTAAACGAATCTGTAAAGTGAAGTTGACGCGTCAGGAAAGTATCCTGATTCATCCGAAGCGCCATCAGTTCAGTATGGATTTGACGACGGCTTGCGATGAAAATGGTAAGTTGACGGCGATGAAGCTGGTCGCGGTCACCGATAACGGGGCCTATGCATCCCTGGGCGGACCGGTTCTTCAAAGAGCCTGTACGCATGCTGCCGGCCCTTATAATTATCAGACCATCGATATTGAAGGAACGGCCGTTTACACCAATAATCCGCCGGCCGGGGCCTTCCGAGGGTTCGGCGTAACCCAAACTATTTTTGCAACGGAATTAAACTTAAATAAACTGGCTGAAATGGCCGGTATCGATCCCTGGGAAATTCGATACCGCAACGCTATCCGTCCGGGAGAAGTCCTGCCCAACGGGCAGATTGCCGACCCGGCGACGGGCCTTGCCGAAACGCTGGAAGCCGTAAAAGACGTTTACTATCACAGCGGTCCTTATGTGGGAATCGCCTGTGCCTTGAAGAACTCCGGCGTCGGTGTCGGCCTTCCCGACTATGGCCGCTGCCGCCTTGCCATCAGCGACGGCCGAGTCCATGTCTATTCGTCGGCCTCCTGCATCGGCCAAGGCGTCGGTACCGTTTTGGTGCAGATCGTGTCCGAAGCAGCCGGACTTCCCATTGAAGCCATTAAATGGCATATGCCTAATACGGCTACGTCACCCGATGCCGGTACGACGTCCGGATCCCGTCAGACGACACTGACCGGGGAAGCCGCACGGCGAGCCGCTAAGCAGCTGCGGCGGGACTTGTTCCGTGTCAACGGCCTGACCTATGAAGGAACCAGCCGCCCCAGCGATTACTTGGAAGGCGTCACCGTTGAGCAGGAATCGCCGACAACGGAAAGCGTTCGCTTTACGGGCAGCGATTTGGATGCGCTGAACGGTCGGGAATATATCGGCGAATATCTTGGTAAAACCGATAAGATGGGGGCTGACGTGGCTAATCCCGTATCCCATGTTGCCTATGGTTATGCAACCCACGTCTGTATCCTGAACGAAGACGGGACGATTCGGAAAATGGTCGCCGCCCACGACGTCGGCCGCGTCGTAAACCGCAAGAGTTTAGAAGGGCAGATTGAAGGCGGGACGATCATGGGCTGCGGTTACGCTCTGAGTGAACAGTATCCTCTCGATCATTGTAAGCCTACGGCCAAGTACGGCACCTTGGGATTGATGCGGGCCGATAAGGCGCCGGATGTCGAGGCCATTGCCATTGAAAAGGAAGGCGTCGATGTCGCGTACGGGGCCATCGGTGTCGGTGAAATCACGTCGATTCCGACAGCACCGGCTGTTGCCGGCGCTTACTATAAGTGGAACGGTAATTTCCAAACGGCCATTCCTTTAGAAGGAACGCCGTACAGCCGAAAGAAATAAGCCTTTAAAAATCCTGACGATGGGCTTAAAATGCAGTATAATTAAAATAGGAAGAAATCAATAAAACCCCTCACCTGCTTGGGCAGGATGAGGGGCTTTTATAGAAAGGATTGTTATGAAGGATACGTTGATTATTGTTCGCGGCGGCGGCGATTTGGCAACCGGTGTCGTCCAGGCTTTATTTCAGGCCGGTTTTCGCGTCCTCATCTTAGAAGCAGACCGACCGTCGGCGATTCGCCGGCAGGTCTCTCTCTGTGAAGCCGTCTATGACGGACAGGCTGTCGTAGAAAATATGACCTGTCGTCGATGCCGGTCGATCGATGAGTTATCGACGGTTTGGGGGCGTCAGGAGATACCTCTTCTCGTCGATCCTGAGGGAAAGACCATTCAAATGCTTCACCCTTGGGCCGTCGTCGATGCTATTTTGGCTAAGAAAAACTTGGGGACGAACCGCGAAATGGCTCGCCATACCGTGGCCTTAGGTCCGGGATTTACGGCCGGCCGCGACGTCGATGCCGTCATTGAAACGAAGCGAGGCCATCGGTTAGGCCGCATTATTCGTGAGGGCACGGCTGCGGCCAATACGGGCATACCGGGGATCATTGCCGGCTATGGCAAAGAGCGGGTCATCCACAGTGAAGCAGCAGGTTTCGTCTATGGCTTGGTCGGCATTGGTGACCGCGTAAAAAAAGGACAGCCTCTGGCTGTCCTGACGGATGTTCCGGTTCCCGACGGAATGGCGGTTACTGAAGCGATGGGAATCCCCGTGTCGGCGTCTTTGACGGGACTCGTAAGGGGATTGATTCGCGACGGCTATTACGCACCTCAGGGATTTAAGATTGCCGATATCGACCCGCGCGAGCATGAGTACCACAACTGCTTTACCATTTCGGATAAGGCACGAAGCTTGGGCGGAGCCGTATTGACGGCGCTTCTTTGGCTGGGGCACGATGAGTTATTTTAATGAAGAATCGAGGGGTTTTACATGGAAAGAGAAGAAGATGCACTCCATTTTGCATCATGCCGGGATTTATCCTATGTCGATTATCATCAGGGGGCGGAGCCCAAAAAGCAGGCCATTGCCATTGAGGTCATGACGCCGCTTTATCTCGATGGTGTGAGGGTCAGCACCCTCATATCTTCGCCGGAAGACGTCGATGTTCTGGCCGTCGGCTATTGTTTGGCTGAGGGGAAGGTTGCCGGCGGCAGGGTTTTATCTGACGTCAGCCTGCATGACGGGGCGGCTTGGGTGACGACCCGGGAAGGCGTCAGGGAAGCACCGCAAGACGAACCGTTTAATCCGATATCGGCACAGCAGCTCTGCTCTTATGGAGGCCTTTTAGACAGCTTATCGACGGCTCACCATGCCTCGCACGGCGTCCATGAAGGAGCTTTAGTAAAGGGCGATGAAATCCTTGTCTATACGGAAGATATCGGCCGCCATAACGTTCTCGACAGACTGCGCGGCTTTGTTGAAATGAACCATATCGACGTCAGCCAGGCCGTTTTGGTCTTCAGCGGTCGCGTGCCGCAATCGGTTATCGAAAAGGTCCACGGCCTGGGCGTCCGCTTCTTGGCCTCGCGGGCCCTGCCGACCAGTTTAGGCGTGGCCTTGGCAGAGAAATACGGCATTACCGTCGTCTGCGGTCTGCGTCCCGATTCGTTTAAGGTCTTTGCCCACGGGGAACGGATTATTTGGTAATCTTCAAAATAATAAAATCGCTGTAATGGGAGCGCCTTCCGGTAAGGGAGGCGTTCCTTTTTTAATACAGCCCAGGGCATTGACCCGGGAGAGACCTAAGAGGGCACTCGACGTGAGCGTCGTATTCGGTGTAAAGACGGCCTTGCCGTCTTCAAAGGAAATGTGCCCTTGGACGAAGCGGTCGACGGGATTTTCCTTGTGAATGGCATGGCTTAATCGACAGGTGACGATTGGAAAGTCACTGTTTTTTTCACCATTTAATTGGCGGACGATGGGGAGGGCCAGGAGCTCGAAGGCATTGAAGGCTGCAGACGGATTGCCGGATAGGCCGAGGACTATCGTTTGTTTTCCTTTATCTCTTTGGATGACGCCGCCGTATGAGGCCGAGCCGGGACGCATGGTGATGCGGTTGTAAAGCCGGGCGGAACCAATGCGTTCGTAGATTTGAGGCATTGTGTCGTAGAGACCGACGGATACGCCGCCGGTGCTGACGATGAGGTCGGCGTCACGGCTTAAGGCCCGGACTTTTTCCGTTTCGGTGTCGAGGCGTTCCGGCGCATCAGACACATGATAGAAGGTGACGGTTGCGCCTTGCGCTTCCAGTAAGGGGCGGAAGAGGTAAGCATTGGAGTTGTAAATCTGCCCGTCGTGTCGATGCTGACCGGGGAGGACTAACTCCCTTCCTGAGGTCAGGAACAAGATTTTCGTTTTGGCGAAGACCGGGAAGGTGACGTTTCCCATGCCGACAGCGGCGGAGACGGCGCCGGCTGTCAGTTTCGTTCCCTTGGGGATGATGACGGCCCCTTCTTGACACTCTTCTCCGATGGGAATGACGTTGCTGCCGGGTGAAATGCTTTCTGTCACCTCGATACGGTTAGCTTGGCGGATCGTATATTCTTGAGGAATGACGGTATCGCAGTCGTCCGGGACGGCACAGCCTGTCATCAGGCGGACGGACTGACCCGGTAAGACCGTCCCGTCATAGACGAGGCCGGCCCCGATGGTGGCGACGACGTCGTAGGTCTTTTGATCATGGCTGCAGATGGCATAACCGTCGAAGGGCGATTTACGGTAAGGCGGATAGGGATGGGCGGCAGTCATGTCTTTTGCGGTAATGCGGCCGACGGCAGTTTCCGGGGAGACTGTTTCAATTTCTTTTTGGGAGGAAGACAAGGCGCCGCGGAGACGGCGCCTTGCTTCGGTAATCGTTACGATTTCCATAATTCGATATCCTTTTATACTGGTTTGAATGACTATATCTTCATCGGAGTCTTTTTGGCACCTGCCGAACCGGCGGCTTTAGGGACGAAGAGACTTAAAGCTTCTGTCGGACAAGCAGGGATACAGGCCGGTTTTCCCATCTCGGTGTTTTCGCAAAGGTCGCATTTATAAGCGACGATTCGGAATGGGCGGCCCTTGGTATTGCCGTGATAAATGCGGGTCATGGTGATGGCGTCAAAAGGACAAGCCTTAGAACACTTGCCGCAGCCCCGGCAGGCGTCTTCATCGATGACGACGGAATCTTCCCCGAGGGAGATGCAGTTAAAGGGGCAGGCGTCGAGACACCGCGGTTTCGGGCACTGTTGGCACTGGACGGCCTTGGTGATTTTCGACGTGTAAACGACGTGAACGCGCGGCGTAAAGTCGAAGCTGTTTGGTTTCATGGCGAATAAGGCCTTGCCGGTGTGACTGGCGACGCAGGCTGCCATGCAGGTCTTACAACCGATACAGAGTTCCGGATCTGTCTTAATATGATTAAACATGGCCGAGGCCTCCTTCAGATTGAATTCCCATGCGGCTGCGAATGGCGGCGTACTGGGCTTTTACATCCGTTTCTGCCTGTTTTTGGTCGTCGATTTTTTCGACGCGGCAGGCACAGTACTTATATTCCGGCGTGCTGCTCTTGGGGTCTAAGGCGGAAATGGTCAATTCATTGCAGGCGCCGATCCACCATTGATAGGTCATGTACGTGGCGCCTTGAGAGACTCGGTCGGAAACCTGACAACGGGTGATGGTCTGTCCGCGGCGAGAGATGACGCGGACTAAGTCGCCGTCGGCGATATCGAGACTTTGACAGTCGTCGGGATTCATCTGAATGTATCCCGGTTCATCGGCCAGGTCGACGAGGAGGCGGCAGTTGCCGGTCATGGTTCGAACGGAATAGTGGCCGACTTCGCGGACCGTCGATAAGGACAGGGGATAATCAGGGCTTTCGACTTCTTTTACCGGTGTCCACGGGAAGTAATAGAAACGGCCTTTTCCGTCGGCTGTCGCAAAGTGAGCGCCTTTATGGAGGTACTGTGTTCCCTTATCATTTGGGTCTTCCGAGAAACAGGGCCATTGGATTCCGTGATTGGCGTCCAGCTTTTCATAGGTCGCCCCGGTAAATTTGGGACAGAGAGACCGCATTTCATCCCATATTTCTTCCGTGTTATGGTAATGCATGGGATACCCCATGGCACTGGCTAAGAGACAGAGAATTTCCCAGTCCGGTTTGCAGTCGCCCTGCGGTTCAATCAGTTTGCGGACGCGCTGGAAGCGGCGGTCGCAGGAGGAGTAGACGGCATCGTGTTCGCCCCAAGCGGTGGCCGGGAAGACGACGTCGGCGTGTTCGCAGGTCTTGTTGAAGAAAATATCTTGAACGGCGACGAAATCGATGGCATTGAGTGTCCGTCTGATTTCCGGAAGGTCCGGGTCCGATTGAGCCGGGTCTTCGCCGATGATGTAATAAGCATGGATCTGCTTTTTCGGGTCCTTTTCACGGAGAACCTTAGCCGGGACGCGGGTCAGGGGCAGTCCGACTTTGTCAGGCAGGACACAGCCCCAAGCCTTTTCAAATTTTTGGCGGACGGCTTCGTCCGTTACGGGTTGATAACCGGGGTACTGGTTGGGCAGGAGTCCCATGTCACAGGTTCCCTGGACGTTGTTTTGGCCGCGGACCGGGCCGACACCGGTGGCATAATGGCCGTAGTTTCCGGTCATGAGGCTGAGGTTGGAGCAGGCGATGACGCATTCGACGCCTTGAGAAAACTGAGTGATGCCCATGCCCCACAAGGTTACGGTGTGTTTCGAGGAAGCAAAGAGGCGAGCAGCCTTACGGATGGCATCGGGATCTAACCGGGTTGCGGCAGCTACGGCTTCCGGTGCGTACTTGTCCTGGGCAATTTCTTCGGCATAGGCATCAAAGCCTGTCGTATGCTTTTCGATAAAGTCGCGGTCGACTAAGTTTTCCGTTACCATGACATGCGCCATGGCATTGAGCAGGAGCATGTTGGTGCCGCCTTTTAGCGGGAGGTAAATGTCGGCCAACCGTCCCATTTCCGTCAGGCGGGGGTCGACGCAGATGATTTTACAGCCTTTCTTCTTCGCTTTGACGATGCGGCGAGCTACAATAGGGTGTGAGACCGGAGCATTGTACCCGATGTTGAAGATGACTTCGGCGTCTTCGATTTCAGGAATGCTGACCGACATGGCTCCTTCGCCGACCGATTGGCTAAGGCCGGCAACGGAGGCGCCGTGGCAGATGCGGGCGCAGTGGTCGACGTTATTGGTGCCGATGACGGCACGCATGAATTTTTGGGTGATATACGCCGTTTCATTGCCCGGGCCGCGGGCCGAACCGGCACCCATGACGGCATCGGGGCCGTACTCTTTGATGATGGCTTTGAGCCGGGCGGCCGTGTATTCGATGGCTTCCTGCCAGGATACTTCGACTAAGGGACTTCGTTTGCCGCCCTTGCGGATCATAGGATGGCGGATTCGCTTGGTAAGGATTTGGGGATCATTCAGGTAATCCCATCCGTAAAGGCCTTTCAAGCAAAGGCGGCCTTCGTTGTTGACGCCTTCCGGAGAGCCTTTTGCCTCAATGATACGATTCGTTTCTGTATCTACCGTACAAGTAATGACACAGCCTGACCCGCAGTAAGGGCAGACTGTGTCGATGTTTTTATGGTTATTCATGATAACACCTCGCTTTTTTTGTTC
This sequence comes from Megasphaera sp. UBA1696, assembly GCA_002319965.1. Classification (GTDB taxonomy): domain Bacteria; phylum Bacillota; class Negativicutes; order Veillonellales; family Megasphaeraceae; genus Megasphaera. The sequence continues at coordinate 18,696 of DCJQ01000049.1, read as the reverse complement.
AACTTATTTTTGTACATCACGGGCAGGATGTAAAGCTATGGTACCATAGTAGAACTTCTGTCTGCGAGATGCAATTACATAATCACTAAGGGCTTATATTTCCGACGAACGGTATCCCGTGAGGAATAAGATATGATTGACGATATTCGCGGAATCAGCTTGCCGGATGTCGATCTGCGGATATGGGCCGTGACTGTGACTTTCGACAAGAACTAAATCGGCCAGCTGTTGTTGTGTCAGATTAAAGATGACATCTTCTTTTTGCGCTTCCGGTCCGATCATATCGGGACTGCAGAGACAGGCTGATACCGCACCGGCACTTCTGGCTCGATCCGTGTCGGAACCGGCCTTGGGACGACAGTCCGTGTGGTGAGTGCTTTTTATGTAGGCGACGTGGTATCCGCGGCGTGTCAGTTCGGCAATGGCCGTCTCGGCGGCCGTCGTTTTTCCGTCTCCCGAATTCGGAGCCGTCAAGGTGACGACAGGAACTTTACGCCGGCTGTTGGCGGCACGGCCCTTGGCGGCTTCGTAGTCGGACATGGTATTGACGTTGAGGTACAGAGCCGGTCGACACGATTTCAGGGTAGCCGTAGGAATCTTTTGCAGGAATTCCTGCAGGCAATAGTTTCCGGTTTGAAGCTGCCGGGCAATGGCCGGTACTAATTCTCGGCTGTAAAGGGCTGCTAACGGTTGATCGCGGCCGTCTTTGGTCCGTGGGATGACGGCCATCAATTCGGGGGCTCGGCGAACGGGGCGAAGAATGTCCGAAATCGGCGAGAAATCGTAAAAGGGAAGGTCGACAGACAAGACCAAATAGTAGTCGCATTCGCCGTCGCGCATGGCCGCTTCCAGTCCGCCCAAGGGACCGCAGTGTTGGACGTTGTCGGCGATGGTGCGGACCGTACGGGCGAGTTTGGCCGGCAGGTTCTTGGGCGAGTAATCCCGGTTGATGGAGACGATGCGTTCTGCAAAAGGCGCGCGCTGGCTGCGAAGCAATAAATCAGTCAGCAAATCCATTCCGTTCCAAGGCAGGGTTGCCTTGTCATGGCCCATGCGAGAACTTTCGCCCCCGGCCAGGATAATCAGGCCCAGGGAGAAACGATGTGAATATTTTATCATCCTCTATCACGTCCTTTATTATAATATAATTATATTATACCATGATTTTATGTGATAAGGTGAGGAAGTTGACCGCAAGTTTCCACAAAAAAAGTATGGAAAGCTAACAGATTTTAATGTATAATGAGTTTAGTCGAAGCTGGCAGTCGATGAGCTGCCGGATTTACTTTTTTTATCCGTTATTTGAACTTGCGAATAACGGCGCAGGGAGGCGTTCATGGAAGGGCAAAAGCTTCATTATAAGGTCATCATGTGTCTGTTGGGCGACAAGCGGGCTTTCGGCCCCGGCGTAGCCGAACTCTTGGACGGCGTTCGACGGCGTGGTTCGCTCCAGGGAGCTGCCAGAGACATGAATATGTCTTATTCAAAGGCTTGGACGATCATGCGCGACGCGGAAGCCATTTGGGGTTTTCCCCTCATTCGCCGTTATGTCGGCGGCAAAGACGGGGGACGGTCGGTCCTGACCGGACAGGCCGAAGAAATACTCAAGCGCTACCGGCAAATGAACGAGGCCGTTCGGTCTGTAGCTGCTCGGCAGTTCGGTGAGTTGTTTAATGATGAGGAATTACAAAAATTAAGAGAAATGAGAGGCTAGAACGTTATGAAAATGATGAAAACGGAAGAGGCTGTCGGTCATATTCTCTGCCACGATATTACGCAGATTATCCGCGGCGTTACCAAAGCGCCGGTGTTTCGTAAAGGGCACATCATCACCAAAGAGGACATTCCCGTCTTGTTATCCGTCGGAAAAGACCATGTCTACATCTGGGAAAATGATGACACCGTTTACCATGAAAATGAAGGGGCAGCGATTCTGCGGGATATCTGCATGGGAGCGAACATGCACGGCAGCAAACCGAAGGAAGGGAAAATCGAACTCATCGCCGATTGTGACGGTGTGCTGACCATTCGCCGTCAAGGCCTGGAAGCTGTAAATTCTTTAGGCGAGATGATGATTGCCACCCGTCACGGCGGATTTACTGTTCGTAAAGGCGATAAATTGGCCGGGACCCGGGTCATCCCCTTGATTATAAAAAAAGAAAAAATGGCCAAGGCCAAGACCGTGGCAGGTCCCTTGCCGCTGCTCGACGTCCACCCTTTTCATAAGAAGCGGGCCGGCGTCGTCACAACGGGTAATGAAGTTTTTCATGGCCGCATTGAAGATACGTTTACGCCGGTCATTGAAAGTAAGCTGGCTGAATTTGATGCGGAAATGGCTATGCACAAAGTGTTGGCCGATGACCCGGCAGCCATTACGGCGGCTATTCGGGAGATGCTCGACGCCGGCATGGATATGGTTTTCTGTACGGGCGGCATGAGCGTCGATCCCGATGATCAGACGCCGCTGGCCATTAAAAATACAGGTGCCCGCATCGTATCGTATGGGGCGCCGGTCTTGCCGGGAGCCATGTTTTTATTGGCCTATACGGAAGACAATCGACCCGTCGTCGGCCTTCCGGGCTGCGTCATGTATGCCAATCGGACGATTTTTGATCTCGTCCTGCCGTCGCTCATGGCCGATGTTCCCGTAAAGGCTTCCGATTTGTCCCGTCTGGGTGAAGGCGGACTGTGTCTGAACTGTCCGGTCTGCACCTTCCCGAACTGTGGTTTTGGAAAGTAGGTGTCCTTGTGAACCCGTTTACACATATTGACAAGAATGGCGATGCCGTCATGGTCGACGTCAGTGGAAAGATAGTGACCTCGCGGACGGCTATAGCCTGCGGCCGTATTTCGATGAGTCGGGCGTGTTACGATGCCGTGAAAGAAGGGGCCGTGAAAAAAGGCGACGTCCTCGGCGTAGCCCGCGTTGCCGGCATTATGGGAGCCAAGCGGACGAGTGACCTCATTCCCTTGTGCCATATTTTAAACCTTACAAAATGCGGCATTGAATTTATTTTCCATGACGAGGTCTGTGAAATCGAAGGCCGCTGCACCGTCAAGTGCGACGGCAAGACCGGCGTCGAAATGGAGGCTCTGACCGGCGTGTCGACGGCCTTACTCACGGTTTACGATATGTGCAAGGCTGTCGATAAAAGAATGTGCCTGAAAGACATTCATCTCGTCGAAAAAATAGGTGGGAAAAGTGGCCATTTCCAATATGACGGAGGCTCTGAACATGAAGGATAGATGGGGGCGGACCATTGATTATCTCCGCCTGTCGCTGACGGACCGCTGCAACCTTCGCTGCCGTTACTGCATGCCCGATGACGTCGAAAGCGTCGGCCATGATGAAGTCCTGCGCTATGAAGAAATGATGATCGTCTGTAAAGCAGCGCTGAAGCTGGGCATCGACCGCTTTAAGATTACCGGTGGCGAGCCCCTGGTTCGGCGAGGGGCCGTCGATTTTATACGAGCCTTGAAAGGCCTCGACGGTGTCCGCTCGGTAACGATGACCACCAACGGAATGCTGCTGGAAACAGCGTTGCCGGCCTTGGCCGATGCAGGCATTGACGGGATCAACATAAGTTTGGATACCTTAGATGCCGAGCAGTACAGACGGATTACCGGCGGCGGAGACTTGTCCGTCGTCCTTAAGGCACTGCAGGCGGCTGTAGGAGTTGGTGTAAACGTCAAAGTAAACGCCGTCTTGCTGGCTGAAACGAGAAATCAAATCGTAAAATTGGCAGAACTCGCGCAATCGAAGGCCGTCGACGTTCGTTTTATCGAGCTCATGCCCATTGGCTTTGGGACGACCCTGGCCGGACTCACTCGCGATGATTGCCTGAAAGTCCTGCGCCGTGCCTATCCGGACCTTGCGGCGACCGATGAAGTTCGCGGCAATGGACCGGCCGACTATTATAAGAGCCGGCATCTTTACGGGCGAATCGGCTTTATTGCCGCCAACAGCCACGCTTTCTGCGCGTCCTGCAATCGATTGCGCCTGACCAGTACGGGTTTTCTGAAACCCTGTCTCTGTTACGATGACGGCGTCGATTTACGGAATATTATCCGCAGCGGACGCCCGCCGATTGAGATGCAGCAGGCCTTGACGGAAGCCCTCGAGCGGGCTGTTTACGAAAAGCCGGCGAAACACTGTTTTGGCGAGAAAGCGGCCATTAGCGAGCATAAAATGATGAGTCAGATCGGAGGATAAGAAAATGGGAAAAATACAGGCCATTTGCAGCAGCGACGTTCGGGGGATCGCCAAAAGCGTCATCCCCGAAGGACGTTTTAAAGTCGATTGGGGGCTCGAAGGCGATGCCCACGCCGGTCACTGGCACCGCCAAGTCAGCCTCTTGGGGCTTGAAAGCATTGAAGACTTCCGTCGCCGCGGCGGCAACGTGGAATTTGGAGCCTTTGGCGAAAATCTGGTCGTTGACGGCTTCATTTTTTCAAAACTTCCGGTAGGAACCCTGCTGCGCTGCGGGGACGTCTTGCTGGAAATCACTCAAATCGGCAAGGCCTGCCACAGTCACTGTGCGGTATATGAAGCCGTTGGCGACTGCATTATGCCGCGGGAAGGCGTCTTTGCCAAAGTCCTCGAGGGCGGCGTCATCCATCCGGGAGACGAGATGGATGTAGTGGAACGGGAGACACCGAGACCGTATCAGGCTGCGGTTATTACCCTTTCCGATAAGGGCTCTCAGGGACTGCGCCAAGACGAAAGCGGCCCGGTCATCGTTAAAAGGCTGGAACAGGAAGGCTATGACGTCGTCGAATCGATTCTCCTCCCCGATGGACGGGAAGGCTTGGAGCAGAATCTGCGCCGCCTGGCCGACCAGCGCCAAGTCGATCTCATTTTGACGACCGGCGGTACCGGTTTTGGCCAGCGAGATGTTACCCCGGAAGCGACCCTGGCTGTTGCCGACCGTCAGGCCCCGGGGATTGCCGAAGCCATTCGAGCGGCTTCGATGAAGGTCACGCCGCGGGCCATGCTGTCTCGTGCCGTCAGTGTGATTCGTAAGAAAACTTTGATTATAAATCTACCCGGCAGCCCTAAAGCGTGTCAGGAATGTATGGACGTGTTTTTGGAAACGGTTCCCCACGGGTTCGATTTACTTCGCGGCGGTGTCTACGACTGTGCCCGAAAGTAAACCTAAATAAATTAAAGTTTAATGAAGGAGATGCACGAACATGACATGGAAAAAAGTAGCAGCTGCGATTTTGGCGGGGACCATGGCCTTTGCCCTGGCCGGCTGCGGATCGGAAAAACAAGACAGTCAGGTTGCCGGAAATGGTGAAAAAGTTCACTTGACGGTATTTGCAGCAGCCAGCATGACCGAAACGATGACCCAAATTGCCGAGCAGTATCAGAAAGAGCATCCGAATGTGGAAATTTCTTTCAACTTTGACTCGTCGGGAACACTGAAAAAGCAGATTCAAAATGGGGCGGACGCAGATTTGTTCATCTCGGCGGCTCAGAAGCAGATGAATCAGCTCGACGCTTCTAAGGACGGCAAAGATAATCCCGATAAACTGGATTTCGTCAAAAGCGACAGCCGCGTCGACCTTTTGGAAAATAAGGTCGTCTTGGTCACGCCGGAAGGGAATCCCCAGGGCATTCAGAATTTCAACGACATGGCCGCGAAATTAAAAGACGGTTCCATCCGCCTGGTTATGGGAAACAGCGACGTACCCGTCGGTCAGTACACGCAGAAAATCTTGAAATTCTACAACCTCGATGAACAGGCCATTGCCGAGGCCGGTCACATCACTTACGGTTCCAACGTCAAGGAAGTCACGACCCAAGTCAGTGAAGGCAGCGCCGATGCCGGCATCATTTATGCAACGGACGCTTTCAGTGCTAAGTTGAAACCCTTGGACGAAGCGACGAAGGAAATGTGCGGCCAGGTCATTTATCCGGCAGCGGTCATGAAGCACAGCAAACATTCGCAGGAGGCACAGGATTTCTTGAACTATCTCAAAGGTGCCGAAGCGATGAAAATCTTCCAGAGCGTCGGGTTCAGCCCGGTCGGCTAAAGGCGGCCCGATATGGATTGGTATCCCCTTTGGAACAGCCTGCGCATTGCAGCCATTGCCTGCGTTATCGTCTTTTTCAGCGGCATCGCCCTGGCTTACTATGTGGCACGGTTGCCGCGGATCTTAAAAGGGATCCTTGATGTCGTCCTGACCCTGCCGCTGGTACTGCCGCCGACGGTCTGCGGCTGGCTGCTGCTCTTGGTCTTTGGCCTCCAGCATCCCGTCGGGATCGCTCTCAATGAGGCCGGCGTCCGCTTCGTCATGACCTGGTACGGCGGCGTCCTGGCATCGGCTGTCGTCGCCTTCCCCCTCATGTACCGCACGGCGCGGGGGGCCTTTGAAAGCTTCGATGAAACCCTGGCCTGGAGTGGAAAGACCTTGGGGTTGTCGGACACCTTTATTTTCTGGCATATCCGCATGCCGTACTGCAAACAGGGCATCATCGCCGGCACGGTCCTGGCTTTTGCCAGAGCCCTCGGCGAATATGGGGCGACGAGCATGCTTATCGGATATATCCCCAAGCATACGGCGACCATTTCGACGACGGTGTACCAATTATGGCGGACCAATGATGAGTACAGCGCCTTCATTTGGGTCTTGGTCAACATCGCTATCAGTGCCGTCGTCTTGATGACGGTCAACCTCTTTGAAAAGCGCAGTCGTGAAAGGAGGCGCCCGGCATGATTGATATTTCGGTCTATAAAAACTGGGGGTCCTTTACCCTCGATGTAGCCCTTCATCATCAAGGCGGTATTCTCGGCATCCTGGGTGCTTCCGGCTGCGGGAAGAGTAAGACCTTGCAGTGTGTGGCCGGCATTGAAACACCTGATGACGGGCACATCTCCGTCGGAGGGAAAATCTTCTTTGATCGTAAACGAGGCGTCGACGTTCCGGTTGCCCGGCGGCGGGTAGGGTATCTTTTTCAGCATTATGCCTTATTTCCCAATATGACCGTCGAAGAAAATATTCGCTGCGGCGTCCGATCGTCGACAAGGGACCTGGCCCGGAAGCAGGTGACGTCCATGATGGAACGGATGCGCCTTACCGGTCTCGAGACACTGAAGCCGGCAGAACTGTCCGGTGGTCAGCAGCAGCGGGTCGCTTTGGCACGAATTCTGGTAAACGAACCGGATATTCTCCTGTTGGATGAACCTTTCAGCGCCTTGGACAGCTATTTAAAGGAAAAGGTCATTGCTGAGCTGAAGGCTCTCTTGGCAGAATTTCCCAAGGATGTTATCTTAGTTACCCACAGCCGCGATGAGGCCTATCAGCTCTGCCATTCTATTGCCGTCCTCGATGACGGCCGAGTGTCGGCTGTCGGGCCGACAAAGGAACTCTTTGCCAATCCGCAGTCCAGGGCGGCAGCCGTTTTGACGGGCTGTAAGAATATCGTCTCGGCCAGAAAAAGCGGGCCGGAATCGGTATTCATCCCCGATTGGCAAGTCACCCTTCATACCGGGGGACGGCCTGTCGGGGACGACCTCTGCGCTGTCGGCATCCGAGCGCACGCATTTCACGGCGGCGAAGGGGTGAATTCCCTGCCCGTCGTCATTACGGAAGAGATTGAACAGCCTTTTGAATGGATCGTTAAATTCCGTTATCCCCGTCAGTCTCTGGCGACGTCCGATATTTGGTGGCGCTTTGCCAAACCGGATCGGCCCGATATCCTGCCGGACCGCCTAACGCTTAGGGGTGACGATATTTTACTACTTTACAGGTGATTATTATGGAACGGATATACACAGCATTATATGAAAATCTGAAGGCCGGCCGCCCGGCTGTTCTCCTGACCGTTGTCGAGCGAAAAGGTTCGACGCCGCGCGGTATCGGCAGCCATCAGGTCGTCTTTGTTGATGGAACGACGATGGGGACGGTCGGCGGCGGCTATCAGGAGTACTTGGCCATTGAATGCGGCAAAGCCTGTTTGGCTGAAAAACGGTCTGACTTTCGCCGTCTTATTCTTCATCCCAATGACGTGGAAGACATCGATGCGGCCTGCGGCGGCGAATTGACGGTATTTTGCCAGTACTTCGACCCGGCTTTGCCGAAGGTCCTTGAGGTACTGGAGGCGATGATTTCGGCCTTGCAGCATAAGACGGCTTCGTGGCTGGTCTTTGATATGGGCGATGCAGGTCATTGGGGCATGGCCCTCATTGCCGATTCGGTGATCGGCTGCGGCAAGATGGCGTTTTTACAGGCCGTCGATGCCGCTTGGTGCCGCAGTCATCCTGCCGGGATGACGAACGTCGGAGACAGCTGCCTGTATCATGAGCGTTTGGCGTCGCCGGGGCGGGTCTTTATCTTTGGCGGCGGCCATGTGGCTCAGGCCCTGGTACCCGTTCTTTCGGGCATCGATTTTTCCTGTATCGTCATCGACGACCGGCCGGAATTTGCAAGGGGCGATTTATTTCCCCTGGCTGCGGCAGTGCGTCAGGTCGATTACCGGGAATTGCCGGAAGACCTTGGCATCACGGCCGATGATTACGTTTGCGTCATGACCCGCGGCCACCACGGTGATTACGACGTTCAGCGGCAGATCCTTCCTATTCGGCCCCACTATCTCGGCGTCATCGGCAGTCGCCGCAAACTGGCCTTTGTCAAAGGGAAACTCTTGGCCGATGGATTTTCCGAAGCCGATATCGACGCCTGCTATGGTCCCATCGGGCTTGCCATTTCTGCTGAAACGCCGGAGGAAATCGCCATTAGTATTGCCGCTGAATTGATCGCCGTCCGGGCCCGGCGGGAAGGGCGGGAAAAGCACCGGCCCAAGTCCTTATGACGGCTCGTGTCGAGACCTACGTCGGAGCCGGGGGAAAGACGACGACGATTTTTGCCCGGGCCTTGAAGGCGCGGCAATTAGGAAAAAAAGTGGCTGTCGTTACGACGACCCATATGATGCGGCCGCGACAGGGATTCGTCCCTGGTGACTTGCCGGCGGGCTGGAAGGTGCAGTGGCGAAACGACGGCATTATCGTCGTCGGCACAGCCCTTGATAATGGAAAAATAACCTATCCCGGCGATGGTGTTTATGGGGCTCTTTGCGAGCTTTCAGACCTCGTTTTAGTTGAAGGCGACGGGTCTCGGAGGATGCCTTTGAAGGTCATGGGAAGCCATGAGCCGGTGATCCCCGAGAACTGTGATGACGTCTACTGTCTGGCCGGCTTGTCGGCACTGGGACAGACCGCCGGGAAAGCCTGCTTTCGTCATGAATTATTGGGCCTTCCGGAAGATGCGGTGATTACGGAACGTCTTATGGCCCATATTGTTGAAGAGGGCTGCTTGGCCCGCCTCGGCTCCTTTTGGGACCGGACGACGGTCATCCTGAATCAGGCTGATGACGAAGCTCTTTTTCAGTGCGGCTATCGAATCTTGCCGTATCTGTCGCGGCCGGGATGTATGACGGCCTATGAAGAGGAAGCGAGGAATCTACCGTGAAGATACAGTTAGTCCTTATGGCGTCGGGCTTTGGACGACGTTTCGGAGGCCATAAACTGTCGGCTGTGGCAGCGGGCCGACCTTTATATTCCTATGGGCTTACCAGCCTGTGTCAGGGGGCACAGGCTTTTTTGCCATTGTCCGGTATTGACTGTTCCGTCACCGTCGTTACCGCTCATAATGACATTGCCGAGGCCTGCCGAAGAAAGCATATCGACGTCGTTTGGAACCATCAGGCCTTGGAAGGCATGGCAGCTTCGATTCGAATCGTCGTCGGTACTTATCCGGACCGAGATGTGTGGGGCTTTTTCCCGGCTGACCAGCCACTCTTGACGGGGCAGACGATTTCTCTCTTTTTGCGTCAATTTATCGCTTCCGGTGCGGCTGTCGGCTGTATGCACAATGGGGAGCGACGGTGCAGCCCGGCTTTGTTCCGCACCTCTTGCCGAGATGAACTCTTGGCTCTTTCCGGCGATGTAGGCGGCCGTCGTCTGATTCAGTCGGATCATGCCTGGGTCTGTCATCCCGTCGATGAGGCCGAACTTTTCGATGTCGACACCCGAGACGACATGGCTGCGGTAACGACTTTATTATCCATATAATGATTTAAACTATCGTCATATATCTACTTATAAGATACTTGGTATATCTTGACCGCGACAAATCGGATGCGAACCGTTATAATGGAGATATACTTGTCATAGGAGGGAGTGCGGTGATTAAGCTGTTAGCTGCCATTTATCTGGTTTGGGGCTTCAACTGGGTCGTCATGAAAGAAGCCAATCTCTTTTTTCCGCCGGTTACCTTTTCCTGCTACCGATTCATTATCGGGGCCTTGGTACTGCTGGCGGTCTGTTTTTGGTTGAAACTGCCGATACCGCCGCGTCGCTATTGGCCGTGGATCGCCATTACGGGATTTTTGCAGATTGCCGTCAATACGGCAGCCATCCAAATCGGCATGGTAACCCTCGGGGCGGGCTTGGTCGCGGTCCTCAATTACAGCATGCCCGTGTGGATGGCCCTGATGGCGCATTTCTTCTTGGGTGAGCACTTGACGCGGCGAAAAGTCATCGGCATCATCGTCAGTATGGCCGGTATGTGCCTTCTCATGAATGTCGACAGCGGCGGCGATTTATCGCTCGTTGTCCTGACTTTAGTCGGTGCAGCTGCTTGGGCGGCAGCGGGGATCATCGTCAAGATTCAAGATCGGCGCATGAAGGCTAATGACTGTAATCTCATTCAATATACGACGTGGCAGATGGTCATCGGGGCCTTGGCCTTGGGGCTTCAGGCAGCCGTCATGGAGAACGGGACGATTCAGTGGACGCCTCTGGCCGTGGGCTGTCTGCTCTATAACGGCGTCATGGCTTCGGCCCTGGCCTTTTTCATGTGGAACTATCTGCTGACCCAGATAGAAGCGGCCAAGGCGGCCATCGCCATCCTAGGCGTGCCCGTCGTCGGCGTCATCAGCGGCGTCTTGGTCCTGGATGAACCGCTGACGATGATGACCCTCATTGGCATGGTCATGATTTTGGCAGGCATCGTCTGCATCGTTCGCCAAGGAAACCCGGCCGGAGCGAGAGCCGATAAGATTTGAGGAACTTGATTTGTAATTAGGAGGCATTTTATGAAATGTGTAGTACTGCTCAGTGGCGGCGTCGACTCTACGACGTGTCTGGCCATGGCCTTGGAAATATATAAGAAAGAAGACGTCCTGGCCCTGACGTCCTATTACGGACAGAAGCATGCCAAAGAATTGGAATCGGCCCGGAAAGTGGCGGCTCATTACGGCGTCGCCCATCGGGAAGTCAACTTATCCCAAGCCTTTTCTTTAAGTGACAGCTCGCTCTTACAGGGCAGTCATAAGAAAATCGCCGCGGAATCTTACGCCGACCAACTGGCAGAAAAGGGCGGCGTAGGGACGGTTGATACGTATGTCCCTTTTAGAAACGGATTGTTTTTGTCTTTTGCCGCAGCCATTGCCGTCAGCGTCGGTGCAGAAGTCATCTACTACGGTGCCCATGCTGATGATGCGGCCGGACGGGCCTATCCCGACTGCACGCCGGAATTTGAGACGGCTATGAATACGGCTATTTACGAAGGCTCCGGAAGGACCTGCCATTTGGAAGCGCCGCTATTGTCCTTAAATAAGGCCGGCGTCGTGAAAGAAGGGCTGCGTTTGGGTGCACCCTATGAATTAACCTGGAGCTGCTACGAAGGCGGCGATAAACCGTGCGGTGTCTGCGGAACCTGCCGCGACCGGGCGGCCGCCTTTGCGGCTAATGGTGTTGCGGATCCGGCACTGAAATAAGGGCAAATATATACCAAGCATCAGCCCGATGGAGGGCTGATTTTGGAGAGGATGGTGCAGTTATGAAAGGCAGTATAAAACGGCAGCTAGCCGCTGTCATCTTGATGAGTCTCATGGGGTTTGGAGCGGTTTATGCCAGTGATGTCTCCGAGAAGGATAATTTTTATCAGGCTGTTAATCACGGCGTTCTGCAGGAAAAGAAAATCGAGCCGACAGAGGCCTCCTGGTCGTGGTTTTCGGAACGCTCCTTAGAAAATAAAAAGGCCTTAAGGAAAGAGTTGGAAGCCATAGCAGAAAAACAGGGAACCTATCCGAAAGGCTCTCCGGAACAGAAAATCGCCGACCTCTATGTCAGTGCCTTGGATAATGAAAAACGCAATGAAACGGCTCCGGGGAAGCTGAAGGCTTTGACGGAACCGATCAAAGAGGCAAGGAATCTGACTGAATTGACCAAGGCCCTTCAGACTGTGAGTGAAAAGACAGGGGCCGATGTCTTTGTCGGTTATACGGCAGACCGCATCCCGACAGGTCTGCGCTATATTCCACGAATCCTTGTGACCGAGCCGTCTTTTACGCGAGATGAATTGGAAAAAGAACCTCAACCCGGCGCCTGGAAGGCTTATCGTGACTACGTCGCCCATGTTTTGGAAGAGGCCGGAGAAACGCCGGATAAGGCGGCAGCCCACAGCGAAGCTATTTTTGCCATGGAACAGAAATTGGGTCCCCATCTCTTGACCAGTGAACAGCGAAATGACGTGACCGTTCAGAATCGCCTCGTATCGCAGGGCGAACTAAACAAACTCATGCCCCATATGGGGGCCAAGACGACCTTGGCCGGTCTTGATTTGACGAAAGAAAAGCAGTTTTTCCTGTCCAATCCCGATTATCTGCAGCAGTTCGATGCCCTCTATACGGCCGATAATTTAGATCTCTTAAAGAGTTATGCCGTCTACCAGGTGTACAACGGTTTTGCCCCTACTGCTTATATTAAACTGCGCGACCTTCAGCGCGACTATTTGCGCCAGCGCTTCGGCATTGCCAAAGCCAGGGACGATAAGGAAACGGCCAGCCGTATGGTTCAGTCTATGCTGTCCTATGAGGTCGGTCAGATTTATATGAAAAATCACAGTACGTCCGCTGTCGTCGACGATGTCAAGGACATGATTCGGGAGATTAGGGACGTCTATAAACTGCGCCTTGAGGCCAACGACTGGCTCAGTCCCAAAACGAGGGCCAAGGCCATTGAGAAACTGAACAGCCTGCGTGTCTTCGTCGGCGGGCCGGCAGATGATGACAAACCGATCATTGAAAGTATGCCCGACGTCATCGCTCCGGAGGACGGCGGCGATTTACTGACCAATATCATGCATAATGGGGTCTTGGAACGGCAGCAAGTCCGGGCCCTTCTGGGGACAAATTTTAATCCTGACAAGTGGTACGCCTTTGATCCGCAGGACGTCAATGCTGCCTATATTCCGGAAAACAACAGCATCACTATTCCGGCCGGTATCCTCCAGTCGCCGTTCTATGATGCCAAGGCGTCACGCGGGGCCAATCTCGGGGGCATCGGCGTCGTCATCGGTCATGAAATCTCTCATGCCTTTGATCCCAATGGCAGTAAATACGACAGTGAAGGACGATTGAAGAATTGGTGGACGAAAAGAGATTCCGAAGCTTTTCAGAAACTGTCTGCCGCTTTTGGCCCCTATTATGACAACTATACGGTCGGCAAGGGCCTTCATGAAAATGGAAAACTGGTCAGCAATGAAGCTATTGCCGACTGCGGCGGCCTGTCAGTTGCAACGGAACTTGCCAAGGGCGATGATGCCGTCCTTCGCGATATCTACCATTCCTTTGCGGCCATTTTTGCGACCAAGATGACCGACCAGATGCTGCTGTACTTGATTCAGAACGACCCGCATCCGATTGGGGAAGCCCGTGTCAACGGCGCCTTATCGGCGACGGACGGCTTTTATAAGGCCTATGAGATAGAGCCGGGTGACGGGATGTACGTGGCACCTCAGAAGCGGGTTCATCTTTGGTAATTCTAACAAAAAGATAACGAAAAGAGGGGGAATTTATAAAGTCTCCCCTCTTTTTTATCTTGCAATATTTGGGGGAATACGGTACAATCGCAAGTGAGCAATAGCCGTATATTGCACTGGTGGGACAAAAAACGTACCACTGGGAACAGAAACGTAAATCGTTACGTCATGTGAGTAGAAAAGGAGATATCTGTATGCTAAAAAAAACCAAGATCGTCTGCACTTTAGGCCCCAGTTCTAATACTCCGGAAATTATTGAAAAGATGATTAAAGCCGGCATGAACGTTGCCCGGTTTAATTTCTCTCACGGGTCTCATGAAGAACATAAACAGCGCATCGACATGGTTCGAGCTGCTTCCAAAAAATTGGGAATCCCCGTAGCACTGCTCCTCGACACGAAAGGCCCGGAAATCCGTTTGGGCAAATTCAAAAATGGCTCTATCATGATGGAAGCCGGCAATGAATTTACGTTGACCGCTCGTGACGTAGTAGGCGACGAAACGATTGCTTCTATGAACTATAAACAGTTGCCCCAGGATGTTAAAGCCGGCGACCATATCCTCTTATCCGATGGTTTGGTAAACCTCGAAGTCGTCAGCGTCGAAGGCGAAGATATTCATACGAGAATCATCAACAGCGGTAAGATGAGCGACCGTAAGCGCGTTGCCGTACCGGGTATCGCCATCAACCTTCCGGCTGTTTCTGAAACGGATGCTGCCGATATTGAATTCGGCTGCCGTATGAATATGGACCTCATTGCGGCTTCCTTCATTCAGCGCGGTAAAGACGTTCTTACCATCCGCAAACTGCTTGAAAAACACAACAGCGAAATGAAGATCATTTCTAAGATCGAATGTCAGGCTGCTGTCAATAATATTGATGAAATCATCAAGATGAGCGACGGCATCATGGTCGCCCGCGGTGACCTTGGCGTCGAAGTACCGGCAGAAGAAGTCCCGATGCTCCAGAAAGTCCTCATCCGCAAATGTCATGAAGCCGGTGAACCGGTCATCACGGCCACGCAGATGCTGGAATCGATGTGCAACAACCCTCGCCCGACACGTGCTGAAACGAGTGACGTTGCCAATGCTATCATCGACGGCACCGATGCTATCATGCTCAGTGGCGAAACGGCCGGCGGCCTCTATCCGGTAGAAGCTGTTGAAACCATGGCTCGCGTTGCTACCTTTACGGAAAGCAACTTTACGTCGAGACCCTTTGAAGATGACGATTCTGAATCGGCCACGACGACCGAATCCATCGGTAAAGCTGTCGTTAAGATCGCAAAAGACCTCCATGCGTCTGCCATCATTGCTTCGACCGAACGCGGCGGTACAGCCCAGATGATTTCTAAATTCCGTCCGGACTGCCCCATCGTCGCTGTATCTCCGCACGAAGCCATCGTTCGCCGCTTACAGCTCAACTGGGGTGTTCAGGCCATTAACGGCAAAGAAGCCGTTGATTCCGATGCCGTTGTCGACAACGCTATCTTTGCAGCCCTCGACAATGACCTCATTAAAGCCGGTGACCTCGTCGTCCTGACGGCAGGCGTTCCCGTTGCTAAAGCCGGTTCGACCAACATGATTCGCGTCCAGGTCGTCGGCGACGTCCTCCTCCGCGGTACCGGCATTGGCCGTAAATCGGCTGTCGGTAAAGTTTGCATTGCCGAATCGCTGGAAGATCTGAAACAGAACTTCACCGACGGCTGCATCTTGGTTCTCCGCGCCGCTCGTGCTGATTTTGTAGAATACATGAAACGTGCCAGCGCCATCGTTTCCGAAGAAGCCGGCCTTACGAGTGAATCGGCCATCGTTGCCATCACCCTCGGTATTCCGACTGTCGTCGGTGCTGAACACGCTGCAGATACCTTGAATAATGGAGAAGTCGTCACGGTTGATGCCAGCCGCGGTACGATTTTCCGAGGCGCAGCTAACGCTCGATAAGATCATAAAGAATGTTTCGTGAATGATTAAAAACTCCCTCCATGAGCCTGCCTTTTAAGGCTGTGCTCATGGAGGGAGTTTTACATTAGGGACAAGTTTTTTTGTTTAATTCATAACCATCATGCCGCTTTTGAGCGAGGTTATTTGCCGGATATCCTGTTCCGGCAGTGAAAAAATTGCCATATCTTCGGTTCGGATGATGCGAGATTGTGACCGTATCGTGCAGCTGTCTTTACGCCCGTGTCATAGGGGAGGTATATAATCGGGTAAAACAAGAAAGGATGATGGACATGAAAATGACGAAGAATATGGCCAAACTGGCAGCTGCGGTCTGCCTTTCTATGTCTTTAGGATTGGGCGTCGTATCCGTCGTATCGGCCCTGGAGGTACCGTTTTCGGACGGGGCGATGCCGCAGGGAATGCCGACGCAAGGGATGCCGCCCCAGGGAATGCCGCCACAAGGGATGCCTCCTCAGGGACAGCAGGGGAAATCCATCTCTGAATTTACCGCGGCTCAGCGAATTACGGGCAAAGAGGCGCTTCTTGTCAATCAGGATATCACGGCTGATGAGGCCGATGAAAATGCCGTCCTGGCTGAACAGGGCGCTGACGTGACTCTGCAGCAGGTTCGCCTTTCCAAGACGGGGCATACGACCAGTGAAGACGGCAGTAATTTCAATGGTCAGAATGCCGTTCTCCTCGTTTCCAACAGTACGGCGGCTATTACGGATGCTACCATCACCTCTGATGCCGAAGGGGCTAATGCCGTCTTTGCGACGGGAAAAAATGCAGTCGTCACTGTCAAAGACATTAAGATTAACACCCAAGGCAATTCGTCCCGCGGCCTCGACGCGACGTACGGCGGGACGATTCACGGTGAAAACGTAGACATTACGACGGCAGGGGCTCACTGCGCGGCCTTGGCGACCGACCGGGGTGAAGGCAATGTCTACGCTACGGGCAGTACTCTTTCGACGAGTGGTGAAGGCAGTCCGGTCATCTATTCGACGGGTAACATCGTTCTCACGAAGAGCAGCGGCGTCGCCAAAGGCAGCGAAATCGCCTGCGTCGAAGGGAAAAATTCAATCTTCATAGAAGATTCGACCCTCACCGGATATAAGAACCACGGTGTCATGCTCTACCAGAGCTTTTCCGGCGATGCCGGAACGGGGACGGCTTCCTTTACGGCTAAAAATTCGACGCTTCGCAACTATTCTGACGGAGCCATGTTCTACATCACCAATACGAAGGCCGTTGCCAGCCTGACCAATACGGTCATTGAATCGCCGAAGAACAAGAATCTCATCGAAGTCTCCAGTGACCGCTGGGGGACGGAAGGTTCAAATGGCGGTGACTTTGAATTTACGGCAACCAAAGAATCGCTCAGCGGTAATGTGGTGGCCAATAACATCAGTACCGTTTCTGTCAGCCTGACCGACGGCTCGACTTGGAGCGGGACTATGAATCCCAAGCACACGGCGAAGCGTGCCGACCTTTCTCTGGATGCTTCGTCGGTTTGGAACGTAACCGGCGACTCCTACGTCTCGGCATTGACCGACGAGGACACGACGCTCGGCAACATCCGCAGCAACGGCTATCGGATTTACTACGATAAGAGCAATGCGGCCAATGCCTGGCTCAAAGGCAAGACGGTAAAACTGGCTGACGGCGGCAAATTAATGCCTTTATAGGCCCATGAAGGCCAGCATTTGCATCATTCCCGGGATAAAGGTGTCGATGTCGAGGGATTCCTCTAAGGTGTGTTCGCGGCGGCTGCGGCAAAAGCCGAAAGAAATGGCCGGGATTCCCAAGCTTAAAGGAATATTGGCATCGGTACTTCCGGCAATGCAGGTTGTCGAAAGGCCATGCTGCTTACGGATAGCGGTAATTCTCCGGACGAGGGGATTCTGATCGACCTGACTGCACGGCCGCTCGCCAATGCTTTTTAAGGAAATGTGAACCTGGCTGGGAAGATTTTCTAAGAGGGCACGGAAAGACCGGTCGAGGGCGGTAAGGGCGGCTCCATCTTCCGAGCGAAGGTCGACGGTGAAGCGGGCCTTTGCGGCAATGGAATTGACCGTCGTGCCGCCGTTGATCGTGCCGACGTTATAGGTCGTCTTGGGATGCGTCGGCAGGGACAGGCTGTAGAGTTTGTCGATGATGGACGCGGCTGCGGCGATGGCATTGGCATTTCCAAAGCCCATCCAGCTGTGCCCGCCCGGAGTTTCTATAGCAACCTCATAGCGTCGGGAGCCGACGGCCGTGGCGACAAAGGTGTCGAAGGTACAGTCGACGGCGACGACTTCGGAAATGCGGCCGGACCAGTCGGTCATGATCTGGCGGATGCCTTTGAGATTGCCCAGGCCCTCTTCGCCGACGTCAAAGGCGAAGAGAATGCCCTGGGGCGGCGTCAGCTTCAAGTCGAAAATCATCTTGATAATGAACAACAGGCCGGCAATGCTGGCGCTGTTATCGCTGCATGAGGGTGCTGACAAGGTGTTTTCCGATTGGTGAATGGGAATCTGTGACAGATTCTCGAAGACCGTATCCATGTGAGCTGTATACAAGGCGGCTTTTTGGCCCTTTTTCAGCCGGCAGGGATAGAGGATGTTCCCGCCGCCATCACGATAGGCTCCGTCGGCTCCCAGGCTGTGGAGGTACTGCAATATCCACTTGCCTTTCACCTGTTCCCGGCCCGTCGGAGACGGGATGGAAATAATCGTTTTGAGGAGGTCCAGCCACTGGGCTTGGTTCCGGCGTACATAGGTTTCAATCATGTCGTTCATACATTCATCTCCCGCAAGAATTTTCCTTATTATACCATATATTGTGGAATTGGTGATTTTTCATATTCCTGCGCTTTCCGATAGGAAGATGCAAAAAAGGCCCTGTCCGCATGGTGAACCGACCCCCTAAAGTTGGA
>DCJQ01000030.1 GCA_002319965.1 Megasphaera sp. UBA1696 | reverse complement strand
AGTTAAACTGGTGGTTTTGATTGTAAGGGCCTTTGGATGGAGGACACCTCTTGACCATGCTGAGCATAATCAAGTTAGGAAGGATCGCCGTTATCACAGCCGGATTATCGCCGTCGGGGACTGGCGGAGACATTACTGACAGCTGTAGATTCAGCCCGTGCCGGAAAAATAAGGGCGCTATATACGCGTACTAAAAGCGGAACCCATATCAGGCTCTACGAAAATGGGGTATCGGTCGGGTTGGGAGGTTACCGCGAAGATGGGCCTGTCTATTGTTTATATGAGAAAAAAGTAAGGTCCGGACAATAGAAAAGAGCAGCTGCACCTTTTTGGTGCGGCTGCTCTTTTAACGTTACTGTGCTTTGTTGTTACTGTCTTCCTGCTGTCTTCGTGCTTCTTCCGACGGCTGTCTCGACGTTTCTTCACTTCGGGACTCTGCTTTTTCGTCTGTTTTTTCTTTATCGTCGGAGTCTTTCTTTTCTGTATCGGATGCTTTTTTTGCATCGTCCGCAACGCGGGCGCTGTTATTGGAGAGGGCTGCCCGGGCGCGAACTCGTTCCATACCGGCAGGAACGGCAAATTCCCGGTCATGTTCGTCTGATGCGGCAGACGACATGTAATCTTTCCAGATTTCTGCCGGAATCGTACCGCCGTAGACTTCGCCGAGGCTGTGCGAACCCGTATCGTCACCAATCCAAACGGCCGTTACGATATCCGGTGTATAGCCGACGAACCAGGCGTCTTTATTGTCGTCCGTCGTACCGGTCTTACCGGCTGCCGGGCGTCCGAGGGATGCGGCGGTACCCGTACCGTAGTCGATAACGCCTTCTAACATGACGGTCATTTCATAGGCTTCTTTTTCGGACATGACGCGAGTCTTGTTTTCCTCTTTTTCAAGGGTCGATTCATCTTCAAGGACGTTACCGTTGCGGTCGAGAATTTTGATGATGGCTGTCGGTTTGACGTGAACGCCCTTATTGGCAAAGGTGCCGTAAGCACTGGCCATTTCAAGGGGCGTGACGCCTCGGGTCAGACCGCCGAGGGCCATGGCCAGGTTGTCGTCCTTGTTGTCGAGGGTGGTAATGCCCATTTTTTTGGCGTTGGCAATGATGTTGCTGGGGCCGACGCGATCGGCGAGCTGGACGGCAATGGTATTGACCGAGTTTGCTAAGGCGACGCTCAACGGCATCGAACCGCGGTAGGAACCGCTGGCATTTCTCGGGCTCCAACTGCCGTAGGTAACGGGTTTATCTTCCATCGTCGTATCGGGCGTCATATCATGCTGCAAGGCTGTGAGATAGACGAAGGGCTTAAAGGCGGAACCCGGCTGGCGGACGGCTTGGCTGGCGCGGTTGAAGCTGTCTTGACCGCGGCCGCCGACCATCGCCAGGATGTAGCCTGTCTTGGGGTCGATGGAGACGATGGCGCCTTGAGGCTGAGTCAGACCATTTTCATCGGTATAGTTGTCCGGCAGGTTATGAAGGGCCTGGACGGCGGCGTGCTGCTTGTCGACGTCGAGGGTCGTGTAAATCTTCAGGCCTTCTTTGTAGAGGGCGTCGTCACCGTATTTTTGAGCAACTTGCTGGGAAACGTAGTCGATGAAGGATGCATTTTCGTCGCTTTCTTGAGCCTGGTGGTTCTTCGAAAGGTCGAGGTCCTGGTTTTTAGCCTGTTCGGCTTCCGAAGCGGAGATGTAGCCATATTTGACCATCTGGTCGAGGACGACGTTGGTCCGCTGTTTGGCTTCATTAAGGTTATTGAACGGAGAGTAATAGTTCGGGCTCTTGGGAAGGCCGGCCAAGAGGGCACACTGGGTCAGGGTCAATTCACTGACGTCTTTGTTAAAGTATGTCTTGGCAGCCGTTTGGATCCCGTAGGCGCCTTGGCCGAAGTAAATCTGGTTCATGTACATTTCGAGGATTTCTTTTTTACTGTACTTCTGTTCGATTTCTAAGGCCAGCATGGCTTCCTGAATCTTTCGCTTCATCGTCTGTTCCTGAGACAGGAAGGCGTTTTTTGCGAGCTGCTGCGTAATCGTACTGCCGCCTTGGGCGATACCGCGGTTGGTCAGGTTGGTGAACAAGGCGCGGACGATGCCGATGGGATCGATGCCGATGTGTTGATAAAACCGGTTGTCTTCGGCTGCGATAAAGGCATTCTGCAGATTTTGCGGTACCTTGTTGATATCGATAGGAAGCCGGTTCTGATCGGAATGAAGCGTCGTGATCAGCCGCCCGTGGGCATCGAAGACCTGGGACGATACGGCAGGCCGCATGCTATTGCTTACCGTCGGCAAGCTCTGATAGGCAGCAAAAATATAGCCAAACCCTAAGCCGGCAAAAACGACAAGGCATAAGGCGATAAAAAGGCGGATGCGGCGGAATGGACCGGCCTCTTTGGCTTTTTTTGCTCTGCGTCTGGGTGTATACATTTTTTCCTCCTACATGACGTTTGTACTCGTTATAAGGTTATTATATATAAATTAAAATATTACTAGCTTCTTATTATACCACAATCGGCTTTATTATCCTATATACATGGCAGAGGTTGAGAAACTTTAAAGTGCCGCCTGTTTTTAAAACGTTTTACGGTACGCTGGATGTGAAATATTTTTATATATAGTATACTCTTATAAAAGGTGTACCATGACTTTTAGAAAAAACTATTGACAATTTGGAACTATTAGCGTACTATAAACGTAGAAAAAAGGTAATTTAGTATATACAATAACGTGAAAGCAGCAGGAGGTAAATAAGATGGCAATGGATAGAGAAAAGGCGTATGTATTATGGTTTGATGAATTGCGCAGAGCTGACGTAGCTCTCGTAGGCGGGAAATCGTCGTCTCTCGGCGAATTGACGTCCCAGACGGACGTTCCGGTTCCTTATGGTTTTGCAACGACGGCTGCCGGGTACCGTCATTTTATGCATGAAACAGGCATGGATGTGAAGATTCCGGAATTATTAAAAGGCTTGACCGACGTTGAAGATGCCGTTCAGCTTCGCGATGTGACGGCTAAAATCCGCCAAGCTATCTGTGATGCCCAGATGCCGGCCGATTTAGCCGAAGAAATTCGCAAGAGCTACGAAGAATTAGGCCGGAAAGTCGGCGAAGCTCAGCCCTTTGTCGCCGTTCGTTCCAGTGCCACTGCAGAAGACTTGCCCGATGCCAGCTTCGCCGGCCAGCAGGACACGTACCTCAATGTCCAAGGGGCCGATATGGTCATCCAGAAAGTAAAGGAATGCTATGCTTCGACCTTTACCGACCGAGCCACCTATTACCGTACGAAACAGGGCTTTGACCACCTGTCTGTTGCTTTGAGTGCTGCCGTTCAGATGATGGTTTTCTCCAAGTCTGCCGGCGTTATGTTCACTGTAGATTTGGTTACCGGTGACGATACGACGATTACCATTGAAGGGGCTTGGGGTCTTGGCGAATACGTCGTTCAAGGGACGGTTACGCCGGATAACTTCAAGATTCGCAAAGATGATCTGTCCATCGTATCGCGGATGGTCAATACGAAACCCGTTGAATTAGTCCGTAAGCCAGGCGGTGACTGTGAAGAACGCCTCGTTCCGCCGGAACTGCAGAAACAGCAGGTCATTACGGATGAACAAATCCGTGAACTGGCTCAATATGCCAAGAAGATTGAAAAACACTACGGCTGCTACATGGATATGGAATGGGGCGTCGATGAACGAACCAATAAAGTATGGCTTCTCCAAGCCCGTCCGGAAACGGTTTGGTCGAAGAAGAATAAAGAAAAGGCCGAAACGGCTTCGGCTCCTTCTTCGGTGACGACAGACCGCAAGGTTATCGTAAAAGGCCTTCCGGCAAGCCCGGGCAGTGCTGCCGGTAAAGCTCACGTCATCCTCGATCCGTCGAAGATTGCTGAATTCAAGGACGGCGAAATCCTGGTCACGACCATGACCGCCCCCGACTGGGTTCCGGCCATGAAGAAAGCCAAAGCTATCGTCACCGATGCCGGCGGCATGACCTGCCATGCTTCCATCGTCAGCCGCGAATTGGGTATTCCTTGTATCGTCGGGACCAAGAGCCGCAGCGTCGAAGCGACAACGGCCATTCCCGACGGCGCTGAAATCACTGTCGATGCGACCAATGGCATCGTCTATGAAGGCGTCGTCGCCGACTTGGTCAAACCACAAGGTGCAGAAGCCGCCGGCGGTGCTGCCGGGACGACTGTCGTCGCTGCCGAATCGGTACCGGTTACGGGCACTAAGATTTATATGAATCTCGGTAACCCCGACCTGGCTGAAAAATACGGAGCTCTTCCTTGCGACGGCATCGGCCTCATGCGTGAAGAATTCATTTGGACGACCTTCATTCATGAACATCCCTTATATCTCATCGAAACGGGCCGTCCGGACCACGTCGTCGATCAGTTGTCCGAAGGCATCCGCAAAGTCTGCCAGGCCTTGGCTCCGCGTCCGGTAACCCTGCGCCTGAGTGACTTTAAATCGAGTGAATACCGCAACCTTAAAGGCGGCGATAAATATGAACCGGAAGAAAGCAGTGCCCTCCTCGGCTGGCGCGGTGCATCCCGCTACTACGATCCGAAATACGTAGAAGCCTTTAAACTTGAACTGCAGGCCGTTCGTAAAGTCCGTGAAGAATATGGCTTCAAGAACCTGAACGTCATGATTCCTTTCTGCCGTCGTGTCGATGAAATGCAGAAAGTCGTCGACCTCATGGCGCAGGAAGGCCTCCACCGCGGTCCGGACTTTAAAGTATGGCTCATGGCTGAAATCCCGTCGAACATCATCTTGGCTGACCAGTTCAACCAGTTCGTCGACGGCTATTCCATCGGCTCCAATGACTTAACGATGCTGGTCATGGGCTGCGACCGCGACAATGATACCGTAGCGCCTCTCTTTGATGAACGGAATTTGGCTGTCAAACGGGCTATCCGCCACCTCATCGCCGTGGCCCATAAGGACGGCAAGACCGTTTCCATCTGCGGCCAGGCACCGAGTGTCTATCCTGATTTTGCAGAATTCTTGGTCAAGAGCGGCATTGATTCCATTTCGGTCAACCCCGATGCCGTCATCTCGACGCGTAAGCATATTGCCCAGGTCGAACAGCGGATCCTCCTCGATTCCTTGACCGGAAAAGGCCGTGCTGATACAGAAGATTATACGTGGTAATCGTCCCGTGACGAAGTGAGCCGAAGAAAGGCGGTCCAACGAAATGATTGGACCGCCTTTTTCGGGTAGGACTATTCGATATGATGTGACTATAAATAATGTATACTTTATATCGCGGATTAGCCCTATATATGATATGATAGTAAGCGAATGAGAGTGCTATTGGTACATAGGAGGTGAAAAGACGCTATGTTATCGGAACGTCAGAAAAAAATTTTACAGATTGTAAAGGAAAACAGTCCGATTACAGGCCAGCATATTGCCAATCGCCTTCATGTGACACGGGCGGCCCTGCGCTCAGACTTGGCCATTTTGACGATGCTGGGACTGATTGATGCGCGTCCGAAGTTAGGCTACTTTTTTACAGGCAATAAGGAAAAAGACCTGCTTTCGCGGGCCATTACCGATATTACCATCGATTCCTGTCTGTCTCAGCCGGTCATCGTCGGCGAGCATACGAGCGCCTATGATGCTATTATCGCCATGTTTACAGAAGATGTGGGGACGGTGTTCGTCGGAACTGACAATATCCTGGCCGGCGTCGTATCGCGAAAGGATTTGTTGAAGACAGCCATGGGCAGCAATGACCTCAGAACGCTGCCGGTGAGGATGGTCATGACGCCGGTGAGTAAGGTGATTTATGTGCAGCCTGATGAAAAGGCCATCGTCGCCGCCCAGCGTTTAAATGAATATGAAATCGACTGTCTGCCTGTCGTCAACGTCATCACGAGTGATGAAGAGGATAAAAAAGAACTGCAGGTCATCGGAAGAATTTCAAAGACCAATATTAACCGGCTGTTTGTAGAATGTGGGTTAGGGAGGAGATAATCTTGGAAAAGCCGATTATTTATGCTTGCTCCGACTCCCTGGGTGAGACGGCAGAACGCGTCGCCCGGGCAGCGGCAAGCCAATACGACAAACAAGAATTTAATATTATCCGTGTACCGTATATACGCTCGGATCAGCAGATTGAAGAATTGGTCCGCAAGGCAGAAGCCGACGGGGCTATGATTTGCTATACCATCATTTCTCCGGCTTTGCGCCGTAAACTGAAGGATTTGACGGCGTCGACGAATGTTACCGTCGTCGACATTATCGGCCCTATGCTGTCCGGTGTCGGCACCTTGACCGATACGGAACCGACGTTGAAGGCCGGGATGATTCATCAGCTTGACGAAGAATACTTCAAGCGCGTCGAAGCTATTGAATTTGCCGTAAAATACGATGACGGCAAGAATCCTATGGGCTTTTTGAAGGCCGATATCGTCATCGTCGGGGTATCGCGGACATCGAAGACGCCCTTGTCGATGTATTTGGCACACAAACGGGTTAAAGCGGCGAACCTTCCTCTCGTACCGGAAGTTAATCTGCCGCCTGAATTGTTCCAGATCCCGGCCCGCAAAATCGTCGGCCTGATTATCGACCCCTTTAAATTGAACTTCATTCGTTCAGAACGGCTTCGCAGTATGGGGCTCGATGCCAATGCCAGCTACGCCAATATTGAACGGATTAATGAAGAGTTAGAGTACGCCAGAGGTGTCATGCGGCGTCTCCATTGTCCCATTATCGACGTGTCGTCGAAAGCCATCGAAGAGACGGCCAACTTAGTCATGGAAATTGTCAAACGAAATAAAGAATTATACCCTGACGAGGGATAAGCCTTTCCGGGGAAAATAAAAAAGGATTCGGTCTGAGGACCAATCCTTTTTGTTTTTACTCGTCTCATGATTTGAGGCCTTATGAAGAAAGACGGCGCTTTCGGTATGTTGTATTAAAAAAGCGCTGCCTTCGTAGGCAACGCTTTTTCGATAGTCATTAAACATCACGCTGGACTTTGCCGGAACGAAGGCAACGAGTGCAGACGTTAACTCGTTTAATTTCGCCGTCGACGATAGCGCGGACTCGCTGGATATTCGGTTTCCAGGTTTTTTTCGTTTTTACATGGGAATGGCTGACATTCATGCCGCTCATTGTTCCTTTACCACATACTTCGCAAAAGTTTGCCATTAGTTACACCTCCCTGCACCATCACAGTACAACGTATAAATCTTATCATAAATCATAGGGCAACGCAAGTTTTATTTATAAAAAGCCTACAAAATATGATACAATAAATGAAAGTTCTTGACAAGGAGTTTTTTTATGGAATTTTCTATTCGCGATATCAAAGGGATCGGACCGCGTAAGGAAGCGCTTTTTGCCCGGCTGCATCTTACGACGGTGACGGATCTCCTGCAGTACTTTCCTCGTGATTATGAAGACCGCAGCCACGTTTTACCCATCGGGCAGGCGCCGTGCGGCACGGGGGAAGCCGTTCTTTTGTGCGGTACGGTGGCTTCGGTTCAGGAGGCACGGCCGAGACGGGGATTGTCGCTGCTGAAAGTTGCCGTCAGCGACGGAACCGGGGCTGTCGAGTTGGTTTGGTTCAACCAGGCCTTTAAGAAACGGCAGTTTAAGGTCGGCATGACACTTACGGCCTTTGGGAAATTAGAATGGGCCTACGGCCGGAGGCAGATGAACTCGCCTGATACGGAAGAGGGACGGGTGGAAGGCTCGGGGTTTGTCCCCGTCTATGGCCTGACCGACGGTTTGCGGCAGCAGGATGTGAGAAAGGCTGTCCGAGGAGCCCTCGATGCGGCGGCGTCGCATCCGGAGATCCTCCCCGGCTGGGATGCAGGCCGCCATTCAGCTTTTTCACAGATGCCGTCCCTTACCGCTTATGAAACGATTCATTTTCCGCCGTCCTTGGAGGCAAAGGAAGGGGCTCGCCGTCAACTGGCTTTTGAAGAACTCTTCGATATGCAGCTTGGCCTCTTATTGCGTCGCCATCGCGAAGGGAAGCGGCAGGGCATCAAATGCGGACCCAACGGTCGTCTGCTCCGCGCTTTCTATGAGCACCTGCCTTTTACACTGACCAAGGGACAGACGAGGGCCTTTTTAGATATTCAAAACGACATGGAAAGTGAAGTGGCTATGCAGCGCCTCGTCCAAGGGGATGTCGGCTCCGGGAAAACCGTCGTCGCTGCCCTGGCCCTGGCCAAAATCGTCGAAAACGGCTACCAAGGGGCGCTGATGGCGCCGACTGGGATTTTGGCGGCCCAGCATTATGAAGAATTTCTCCGTCTCTTTGACGGCCTCGACGTCGGCATCGCCCTTTTGACCGGCCGGACGACGGCCAAGGAGCGGCAGCAGCTCTTAGAAGACCTCCAAGAAGGTACGATTGATATCCTCATCGGCACCCATGCTCTGATCCAAGAAGACGTCGTCTTTCGTAGTCTGGGATTGGTCGTCACCGACGAACAACATCGTTTCGGCGTCCGGCAGCGTTCGGCTCTGGCCCGAAAGGGGCAGGAGCCCCATGCCTTATTCATGACGGCGACGCCCATTCCCCGAACGCTTACCTTGTCGCTGTACGGCGATCTCGACGTGTCGTCCATCCGCGAACTGCCGCCGGGGCGAAAACCGGTTAAAACCTATGCTGTCGGGGAAGCCCTGCGCCGGCGGGTCTATACTTTCATGGACAAGCTTATGGAAGCCGGCCAGCAGTGCTACGTCGTCTGTCCCCTGGTAGAGGCCTCGGAGTCCGTCGACCTCCAGGCTGCGACCGACCTTTACGAAGAGCTGCGCCATAAGTTCTTTAAGAACCGTACATGCGGCCTCGTTCATGGCCGCATGGCCGGAAAAGAAAAGGAAGCCGTCATGGAGGCCTTTCAAAAGGGGGACATTGACCTCTTGGTGGCGACGAGCGTCATCGAAGTCGGCGTCAACGTTCCCAACGCGACCATCATGTTCATCGACGGTGCCGAGCGCTTCGGCCTGGCCCAGCTCCATCAGCTTCGCGGCCGTGTCGGACGCGGCGATCTGCAGGCTTACTGCATCCTCATGGCCAAGGGCGGCAGTGACGAGACGAAACAACGCCTCAAATGGATGGAGACGATTCATGACGGCTTTACCCTGGCTGAAAAGGATTTGCTCCTTCGAGGCTCAGGCCAGCTCTTTGGCTATCTCCAGCACGGTCTGCCCGACTTAAAGGCCGCCGACATCATAAACGATATAATTATCTTGGAAGCGGCCCGCGATGAAGCGCGGCAGTGGTGGCAGTCCTCGGGAAATCCGGAGGTCGCAGAAGAAGCGCTGAAGCGGCGTTTTGGCAAGTCCTTTGCCGGACTTTTGAACAACTGACGAGAAAATTGCTTTAAAATTATGTACAGAACAGGTGATTTCAGTTATAATAAGGGATAAGCTATTTAAGGGGATTTACCCCTTTTATTTCTTATATTTTTCAAAACAGAGGTGCAAATATGAGATCTGATAAATTTGGTATGAGAGGTTTGACATTTGATGACGTTCTCTTGGTTCCGGCCAAGTCTGACGTACTTCCGAAAGAAGTGGACGTATCAACGAACCTGACCCGCGATATCAAACTGAATATTCCTATTATGAGTTCTGGTATGGATACGGTAACGGAAGCCCCTATGGCTATTGCCGTTGCCCGCGAAGGCGGCATTGGCGTTATTCATAAGAATATGTCCATTGCAGCTCAGGCCCGTGAAGTCGACAAGGTAAAACGGTCGGAACACGGCATCATCATCGATCCCATTTTCCTTCACCCGGATAATCTCTTGGCCGATGCCAATGAATTGATGGGGAAATATCGCATCTCCGGTGTACCTATTACGGTCGACGGCAAACTCGTCGGGATCATCACCAACCGTGATATGCGCTTTGAAGAAGACATGAGCCGCCGCATCGGTGATATCATGACTCAGGAAAACCTGATTACGGCTCCGGTCGGCACGTCGCTGGCAGAAGCAAAAGAAATTCTCCGCAAGCACCGCATTGAAAAATTACCCCTCGTCGATAAAGAAGGCAACCTGCAGGGGTTGATCACGATTAAGGATATTGAAAAAGCTACGAAATATCCGAATTCGGCGAAAGACGGCAACGGCCGCCTCTTGGTCGCAGCCGCTGTCGGCGTCACCCATGACATGACTGACCGCCTGGATGCCCTCGTCGCTGCCAAAGTCGACGTCGTCGTCATTGATACGGCTCACGGCCATTCCTTGGGCGTACTCAATACGCTGAAAGAAATTAAGAAACTCTATCCGCACCTTCCGGTCATTGCCGGCAACGTTGCAACCGGTGCGGCTACGGAAGCCCTCATCGAATGCGGTGTCGACGCCGTTAAAGTCGGTATTGGACCGGGCTCCATCTGCACGACTCGTATCGTCGCCGGTATCGGCGTACCGCAGATTACGGCCGTTCACGAATGTGCAAAGGTTGCACAGCGCTATGGCATTCCTATCATTGCCGACGGCGGCATCAAATACTCCGGCGATATGGCTAAGGCCATTGCAGCCGGCGGCAACGTCGTTATGATGGGCAACCTCCTTGCCGGTACGGAAGAAAGCCCGGGCGAAACGGTTATTTACCAGGGCCGAAGCTACAAAGAATACCGTGGCATGGGCTCCCTGGCTGCTATGGAATCGGGCAGTAAGGACCGCTACTTCCAGGAAGATGCGAATTCGAAGAAGCTCGTTCCGGAAGGCATTGAAGGCCGTGTACCTTACAAAGGACCTGCTGCCGATACGATTTATCAGATGGTCGGCGGTCTTCGCGCATCCATGGGCTATTGCGGCTGCCACAACATCAAGGAAATGATTGAAAATACGCAGTTCATCCAGATTACCGCAGCCGGCCTTCGTGAAAGCCATCCCCATGATGTCAATATCACGAAAGAAGCTCCGAATTACAGCGTAAACTAAGCAGGGCGGAGGGATACGTTGACTAGTATAATCGATATCTTGTCCATTCCCATCGGCAATGTCACGATGAAAGAAGCGCAGGCGCTGGCCTTCAAATGTATCGATGAAGGCCGGGCCGCTTCCATTGCGACGGCCAATGCGGAGATGGTCATGCGGGCCCAGTCCGATTCCGAACTGGCGCAGATCCTGCAGCAGGCCGACCTGGTAGTTCCCGATGGGGCCGGCGTCTTGTGGGCTGCAGAGCAACAGGGCAAGAAATTTAAAGAACGCGTTACAGGTGTCGATTTGGCGTGCAGTCTGCTGCAAGAAGCAGCTGCACGCCAAACGGCTGTCTACCTCTTTGGAGGTGCTCCCGGCATCGCCGAACAGGCTGCAGTCAATATGCAGAAGCTGCTCGGGACGCTCAATGTCGTCGGGACTCATTCGGGGTTCTTCTCCGATGATGAAGAAAAACAGATTATCGAAGATATCGGCAGCAAGGGGACTCGAATTCTTTTAGTCGCCCTCGGCGTGCCGAAGCAAGAAAAATGGATACACGAGCATTTGTATGAACTCGGTCCCTGTGTCTGCATGGGTGTCGGCGGGACCTTTGACGTCTTGGCCGGCAAAGCGGCGCGAGCTCCGAAATGGATGCAGGAAAACCGCTTGGAATGGCTCTACCGTCTCATTAAAGAGCCGACACGCTTTAAGCGCATGCTGGCCCTGCCGCGGTTCGTACTGGCTGTAAAGGGCAGTAAGCGAAGCCAATGAGTTGAGGTGATAAATTGAATAGTGATGTCTTAAACAAACCTTATATTGTAGAAGACGGCTACCCGTTTATCATTGTGCCGCTTTTACTGGCCCTGGCGGCAGGCTGGTTCATCAATGCCTATGCGGCAGTCCTGCCGGCTTTACTGGCCTTGTATTTTATGTATTTTTTCCGAAACCCTCGGCGCAGACCGCCGACGGATGACAGTTTGTTAGTGTCGCCGGCTGACGGTACTGTTGTCGGTATCGAAGAGGTCGATGAAGATACCTATCTGAATCAAAGGTGTCGGAAAGTCATTATTTTCCTGTCTATTTTCGATGCCCACGTCAATCGGGCTCCCCTTCCGGGAACGATTGACTTCCAGCAATATACGTGCGGCCGATTCCGTCCGGCTTATAAAGACGGTGTCGGTTATGAAAATGAACGCTATTCTATCGGTATTCATTCAACTCGTACGGACATTTTAGTCAATATTATTGCCGGTGTCCTGGCCCGGCGCATTGTCTCCTGGGTCACGTTAGGCGATGAATTACAGCACGGCCAGCTGTACGGTATGATAAAATTCGGGTCCTGTGCAGAAATCTATGTACGTGACAACGTTGAAATCACCGTCAAAAAGGGCGATAAAGTTCGCGGCGGTGAATCGGTGATAGGGAGGATTGTTTCATGAAGAAGATAATACCGTGTCTGTTCACCTCAGGCAACTTGAGTTTTGGCGTCCTGAGTATGATGATGACACTCCATGGGGAATACGTTTGGGCCGGGATCTGCATCCTCTTGGCTGTCGTTTGTGATGCCTGTGACGGCCGTTCGGCCCGAGCTCTCGGCGTGGCCGGTGAATTCGGCAAGGAACTGGATTCTCTGTCTGACGTCGTATCCTTTGGAGCTGCTTCAGCGTTCTTGATTTATACCTATTCTTTACAGTCCCTGGGCTGGATTGGCGCGATTCCTGCTATTATTTACGCCGCTCTGGGCGGTATTCGCCTGGCGCGTTTTAATCTCAATACCGGCGTCGTCCACGGCTATTTCCAAGGTATGCCGATTCCGAACGGCGGTTGCCTCATTGCAACCTTCGTCATTTCCGGTGCTGTGCTTCCGGCTTGGCTGGTTGCGATTTTAGTCGTCCTCTTGGGGTATAATCTGGTCAGCCAGGTTCATCACCCCGACTTTAAAGGTGCCAGTCCCGATGTGCTCCATAAATCGGCGCTGGCTATTGCTGTGATTATCGGTGCCTTGGTTCTGTACGTCGATTGGCACTTGGTTATTACCCTGCCATTCTTACTGTACATTATCTTCGGGTTAGTCAATACGGCCATGAACGTCGCAGCAGCTCGCTAAGTATTTAGGGAGAGTCGCATATGGAACATATTTTGGATATCGTTATGATACCCATACAAGTCATCATCGTTTTTTATTCACTATATTATTTTACGTTAGCCTGCTTCGGCTTGATGAAGCGGCGCGAGCACAGTACGGCAGCCCCAAAGCATACGTTCGCTGCCGTCATTTGTGCGCATAACGAAGAGCGCGTCATTTGGCAGCTCATCGACAATTTAAAACAGCTTAATTATCCGAAGGATATGTACGACATCTACGTCGTCGCCGACAACTGTACGGATAATACAGCGGATATTTGCCGTGATCACGGCGCTATCGTCAAAGTTCGGACCAATAAGGAAGAAGTCGGGAAGGGATACGCCTTGGACTGGATGTTTTCTCAAATGCTGGCCCAGGAAAAGCAGTACGACGCCTTTGTCGTCTTTGATGCCGACAATTTGGTCCATCCGGAATTTTTGCGGGAAATGAACCATCACCTCTTGAAAGGGGAGAAGGTCATCCAAGGCTACATGGATTCTAAGAATCCGACCGATTCCTGGATTGCCGGAACTTTTTCCATTGCTTTTTGGCTGATCAACCACATGTGGCACCTGGCCAAGTACAATATCGGATTGTCGACGGCTTTAGGTGGTACGGGTATGTGCATTGCCACGGAAATCGTCCGCAAGTATGGCTGGGGCTGCGAATGCCTGACGGAAGACATGGAATTCTCCATGAAGGTCCTCCTTGAAGGCGTGCGCACCTGTTGGGCCCATGACGCGATCATTTATGACGAAAAGGTCGTTGGCTTCATGCAGTCCTGCCGGCAGCGAAAGCGCTGGGCTCAAGGGCAGTGTGACTGTGGTGAACGCTTTATTCCTAAGTTGTTTGCTCGGGGCATCAAGACCGGGAATATTCGCATGCTTGACGGCATCCTTACCTTGTCGCAGCCTTTCTTTATGATGGGCTCGACAGTGTACGCCCTACTGGCCTGGCTTAATTCTTACTGGCCCTTTTATACCAATATTTTAAATACAATTGTACCTGTTCAAATCTGGTCGATTATTGGCGTCGGGCAGTATCTTATTCCGATTATCGTCTTACTGCAAATCAAGGTTCCCCGTAAATCCTGGCTGTACCTCATCATCTATCCGATTTTTATGTACAGTTGGATTCCCGTCAACTTTCTCGGGTTCAAGGATCGGCATAAGATGAAATGGAGTCACACCTTGCATACACGAGCACTGTCGTATGAAAGCGCAGCCTTGCTGCGGAAGGAAAATAAAAAGTAGGAGGCTTTATCATGCACATTTTGTTGACCAATGATGACGGTTTGAAGGCGCTGGGCCTGCAGACGTTAAAACGAGAACTTTCGGCCCATGACTGCCGGCTGACTGTCGTTGCGCCGAATGGCCAGCGCAGTGCTGCGTCCCATTCGATGACGATTAATAAGGCCCTTTACTGTCAGGAACTTCCCCGTGAAGAAGATGATATCCGGGAAATTGCCGTTTCCGGTACGCCGGTGGACTGCGTCAAGATGGCTATGGAATACTTTCTTAAAGATGACCGGCCGGATCTCATCATTTCCGGCATCAACGACGGCTATAACTTGGGCAGCGATGTCCTCTATTCGGGGACGGTGTCAGCGGCCATGGAAGGCCCGTATTATGGGATTCCGGCCTTTGCCGTATCCATGATCGGCATGACTGAAGAACGCTGTGTGGAAACAGCTCACTTAATGTGGCAGTTGATTCAGAAAATTACCCTCCAAGGTCGTTTTCCGGGGATTGTCAACGTCAACGTGCCTCCCAAAGGGGAAATCAGCTTAAAAAATGTCTGCATTACCTCTCAGACCGTCCAGATTTACCACAACGTCATCGCTGAAAAACGCGATCTCGACGGCAGTGTCTGCTATCGGATCGTCGGCGATATCGACATGACGACGGCGCCTCCCGACAGTGACGTTGCCTGTGTTCGAGACGGTCACATTGCCTTGACGCCGCTCAAGTGGCAGCAGACGGCAGAACGGGCCTTGGACCATCTGAAGGGAGCTCTCCACTTATGAGTGATGCCGACCTTATCGAACTGGCTCGGGACTATCGCCGTCATTCATACAGTCCCTATTCCCATTTTTCCGTTGGCGCTGCTGTCTTGATGGAATCGGGACGGGCTTTTGGTGGCTGCAACATCGAAAATGCCAGCTATCCCTTGAGCAACTGCGCAGAACGGACGGCCATTTTTAAGGCCCTTTCCGAAGGGGAGAAAGGCTTTAAAGCACTGGCCGTCGTGGCCGATACGGACGGTCCTTGCTCTCCCTGCGGTGCCTGCCGTCAAGTCATAGCCGAGTTCCGAATCCCACGGATTATCATGGCCAATATGAAGGGCGACGTGTATGTAGTTTCATGGGAAGAACTCCTGCCCTATGCCTTTTCTGGGGATTCCTTGTCCCAATAGTATCGTCAATACGGACAAATTTCCATAAAGGGCTTGCATTTTTTGAACAGCCGCGTTATAATAACAGCACATCATACATATTGCGTGAACGAAACACACGGGAGAAGGCACAGCCTACCGACGGAGTCAAACTCTCAGGTGCCCCTTAAGGGGTGGGACCGTGTGTGGACACGACTCTGGAGAGTCCCATTTGGGCGCCGAAGGTGCAAGAATATTGTTTCTAATCTCTCAGGCAAAAGGACAGAGCTAGCGGAAGAAAGCCTTTATTTTTCTGCGACCTTTTAGGACCTATCTCTTCAGAGTGATGATGATAGGTCTTTTTTCATGTTATTATACTAAAATACACTAAAAGGGGAGTATGCAAGATGTTGGAAACATTGAATGCCATTGACAGTTTTATTTGGGGACCGCCTTTATTGATCCTGCTTATCGGGACCGGTATCTTATTGACGGCTCGCCTTCGTTTGCTGCAGATTTCGAAGCTGCCGAGAGCCTTGAAGCTCATCTTCACAGCTAAGAACCAGGGCGATGGTGACGTAGACAGCTTTAAAGCTTTATGTACGGCTTTGGCAGCTACGGTCGGTACCGGCAATATCGTCGGTGTCGCGACAGCGGTTCATGCCGGCGGTCCCGGAGCTATTTTCTGGATGTGGATGGCAGCCTTCGTCGGTATGGCTACGAAATACGCCGAAGGTTGTTTAGCCGTTAAGTATCGGACGGTCGACAAAAACGGTGAAATCGCCGGCGGCCCGATGTACTACATCGAAAATGGATTAGGCAAAAAATATAAACCCTTGGCTTTCTTGTTTGCCTTCTTCGGCGTCCTCGTCGCCTTCTTCGGTATCGGGACCTTTGCTCAGGTCAACTCTATCGTTGAAATTACGCGGCTGACGACAAGCATTCCCGTTGAATATACGGCCGTTGTCCTGACTGTCCTGGTTGCAGCCATTACGATTGGCGGCCTGCAGTCCATCGCCCGCGTAGCGTCTAAAGTCGTTCCGGCGATGGCCATTATCTACATCATTTCGACGGTTGCGTTCTTGGTCATCTTTGCCGACAAAGTTCCGGCAGCTATTGAACAGATTCTCGTCAGCGCCTTCACTCCGACGGCGGCTGCCGGTGGTTTCCTCGGAGCTACGGTATTGGTTGCTATGCGAAATGGGGTAGCCCGCGGCGTCTTCTCCAATGAATCGGGTCTCGGCAGTGCCCCGATTGTTGCGGCGGCTGCTAAAACAAAATGGCCGGCTGAACAGGGGCTCATTTCTATGACCGGTACCTTCATCGATACGATAATCATCTGCACCTTGACGGGTCTCGTCTTAGTCGTCAGCGGGGCTTGGATGGGTGACGTCAACGGGGCAGCTCTTACCAATGCCGCCTTTACGATGGCCTTCCCGACGTATGGCAGCATCATCCTCTGCATCGGACTTACCCTCTTTGCTTTCACGACCATCCTCGGCTGGAACTACTACGGCGAACGCTGCGTTGAATACCTCGTCGGCGTTAAAGGCATTATGCCCTACCGCATTATCTTCATCGCCCTCGTCGCCTGCGGTGCTTTCATTAAACTCGATGTTATCTGGATCCTGGCTGATATCGTAAACGGCCTGATGGCTATTCCGAACCTCATTGCCCTCATCGGCTTGAGCGGTGTCGTCGTTGCGGAAACGAAAAAATACTTCGATTACTTAAAAGAAGAAAAGAAGGACCTGTCCGACGATTTGGAAGAAGAAGCCACACCGGGTCACTAAATATTTCGTAAAAAATACTTGACGATTCTCTCCATTATGGTATAATTAATCTTGTGCCAAGCACTGAGTAAAATTTCTGCAAGGCACAAGAGATATGCCGGGGTGGCGGAATGGCAGACGCACCTGACTCAAAATCAGGCGGGTAACACCGTGAGGGTTCAAGTCCCTCCCTCGGCACCAATGAGATTTAGAAGCCCTTATGATGTATGACGATATACATCATAAGGGCTTTTTTCGTGTTTTAGGATGGAATCGGGTATCGCCATGTATCGTATAATACGAGGGAAGTTTCCCTGTTTTAGCCCTATTTATGATTTTTTAGGAGACTTTTCCAATAAATAGGGCTAAAAAGTCCCGTAAACGTGTTAATTATGCTCGTTTAGGGGACCCTGTTTTTTCTAGCGCCTCAATGCACTGATGTTGTTTTATAGCAGTCGTCGACCTATCCGTTTTAAAGGTAGAGGCGACTTTTATAAGATTGAGCTTGTCTGAAATATTACTTATTGCTTGATTAGGATTGTGTTTCGGACTTTTTATTTACTTGTCTGGCTTCTCGAGTTGTTTTTTCTGTTCACGCTCAATTTGTTTGATGCTTTTTTCTGGCGTTGGTAAGTCTTCAGGCATAGTGCCTCCCAATTCTTTAATTGTTTGTCGTACTTTAGCACCTACTTTATAGTGAGTTTGGTTGGCTAATTTTTTTGATTTTATATTTTCTCGGCGAAGTTTTTCATCTGTTTGTGTTGCACGGAATAAATTAGCGGCTAATTCGGTACTACCCATATGGTCTAATATTTTTTGACTCTTTTTCAGTCCTTTTCGCTCATGAATCTCTTTCGCCCCTAATCCACCATATAATCCCTGATATCCTTTGTTTTGGAATATGGCATAGTCCATGGGCGTTTTTACACCAGCGTGTTGTGCAGCTTCAACAAGTGATTTGTTATGTTCAGTTAAATCACTACGAATAGCTAATCGTTTTTGGTTTTCTGTAAGGTGTTCAAAATCTTCAGACAGTTCTTGCTGTCGAGTTTTTATGGCAAAATAAGTTTGGGCGAGAGATATTGCTTGTTTTCGGGAGTCTCCGTTCATTGCAATGAGGTAACAAGCATATCTGGATAGTTGGACATCATTAACTTTGCGTACGGCTCCTTTTGCTAAAGAAATCATTTTGCCAACGTTGGCAAAATGTTCAGAGACTTTATTATCACTGGACTCGCATGCTATTCTTGCTTTATCAATGATGGATTCAAAGCGTCTCCATTGCTTGTATCCTAATACGCCCATTAGTTCTCTAGCTAGCCAATATTCTTGTCCATATTCATTGATATGTTTAATAGATTCAAATAGCGACTCGTTGATATTATCAAGTGTGGTCATAAATTTATCATTCCTTTCTGATTTTTGATGGGAATAGTGTTTTGTAGTCATGGAAAATGTAAAAGTTTCTTACGAATAAGGAAGAAAGTATTTATTCAATAGAGGTATCTCTTTTTTGTTTATTAGGGATTCTATAGAAAGCGACTTCTAAAGCCTTCATAACAATATTTCGATCTTCATCGGTCAAACTATAATTGTAGCCATTGAAGATAATTTTTTCATGATATAGAATTTCATTAAGGTCACCAGAAGAATGCTCTGCCTGGATGTTTTGACGAGAGGTTCGACCAGTAAGATAGTCTAAGGATATGTCGTAATAATTAGCAAGAGTAATCAATACAGCCAGGGGCGGTATTCGCCGGTTATTTTCATAATTTGCGAGGGTGCTTTGTTTGATGTTTAATGCCAGACAAACATCGAGCTGCATTAGACCTTTGCTCTCTCGTATGCTTTTTAATTTATCGCCAAGCTTTATTTCGTCTTTAATCGGAATATCGGCAACAAGATGATCCAACAGGGAAATAGAGTTTTCACTACTGGTGGTTTGTTGAATCTGTGGCGAAGGGATAAGTGCTTCTAATGGGGTCCCAGTTGCACTAGCAATTAATTGTAATGTTGATATACTAGGATTGTATCTGTCTTTTTCAATATCGCTGATATATGAACGAGATAGCCCTGTCTTTTTAGCAAGCTCTACTTGAGTTAATCTAACGGATTTTCTAGCTTCCTTGATTCTTTCGCCGATCCCCTTCATAAATTATACTTCCTTGATTGTAGCTCTGTTCTGTCTTTTAAACATTTATTAATTCTTTGGATTGAGTAGAAGGCTATTTCTAATGATTTCACAATAAGGATTCGCTCATCATTTGTTATATTGTAGATGTTGCCATTAAAAATAATGCTAGCTTGTTCAAGAAATTTGTTTAGGTCTTTTTGGGGGAGTGAAAATTTATTCTTACCAGTCAGAATATAATCGATAGATACACCAAAAAAATTAGAAAATTTGATCAATTCATCGTCGTGGATAGGGCGTTTCCCCAGCTCAATCCTATTTAAAATAATTCGATTCATTTCGAGTATTTCTGCGACTTCTTTTTGCTGGAGCTTCTTTTCCTTCCTTAGTTCCGTGATTCGTTGACCGGCTCTCACAATATCGCCTCCTTTTTACAAAATGTAACTTATATTAAGTATAATAGTTATAAAATATAAAATCAATTGGAGCTGAAGAATACATCACTAGAATAGACTATATTATGGTAATATAGAGCCTGAAGACGTTCCTTACGTTATAGAATTATAAAGGTAGGAGAACGTATTCATCCGCCTCTTTTTTGTTTCGACACTGTTTTCTTCCTATCTATATATGTTATAATAAAATAGATATATGATTATAGGGAGGAGTCGATTTACATGAATGAAATCTTTGCCAGACGGAGTATCCGGAAATTTTTGCCTACCATGGTAGAAGATGAAAAGATAGAACAGCTGCTGCGTGCTGCCATGGCCGCTCCATCTGCCGGAAACCAACAACCTTGGGAATTTTATGTCGTCCGCGACAAACGGGTCATTCAGGACTTATCTCAATGCAGTCCGTATGCAGGCTGTGCCAATGGTGCTGCCTTGGCAATTGTCGTCTGTTCTCGTGACGAACACATGCGTTTTCCTGCTTTTACGCCCCTTGATCTCAGTGCGGCCGTTGAAAATATCCTCATTGAAGCGGTACACCTCGATCTCGGCGCTGTTTGGCTTGGCGTTACCCCTTATCGGGCTCGTGAAGTTTTGGTCCGCCGGGCTTTGGGCGCTCCTAAAGGCGTTACGCCCTTTGCCATTGTAGCTCTCGGCTATCCGCAGGCAACGGCAGAAGATAAACCGCATGAAGACCGCTATGATCCATCCCGCATTCATTACGTATAATTCTTGTACGGCCTCGAAAGGGTCCTGTCGCTATTTGGCAGGGCCTTTTCCTATTTAAATTTAAAGAAGGAATTCCTATGATTGAAGAAAAAAAGCCTGTCACCGTCCATTTGGCTGAACTGCGGCGACGTATCCTCTTTTCGCTGGCAGCCTGGATCATCGGCAGTATCGCCGCTTATACCTATGTTGAAGAGATCATTGCCGTCATCTCGGCTCCGGCCGGAAAGCTGTATTTTCTGAATCCGGCTGAAGTGTTTTTTTCCTATCTGCAAGTCGCGGGAGTGACCGGTTTATTTGTGACTCTGCCCATTCATTGCTATGAATTATGGCGCTTTTTAAGGCCGGGACTTCGCGATAAAGAGGCCAAGGCTTTCGTTTGGTTTATGCCGGCAGCTCTTGTTTTGTGGTATGGCGGGGCTGCTTTTTCCTTCTTCGTCGTCTTTCCCCAAGCCGTTCAATTTTTTCTGAGTTTTTCTGCTGTCTCCCTGCAGCCTATGTTTTCTTTGGCGGCGTATCTGTCCTTTTTCATCGCCTTTGTGCTGCCGTTTGCCATTGGTTTTGAGCTGCCCCTGGCGCTGATCATCTTGGCGCGTCTGGGCTTGGTGACCGGTCAGTCCCTGCGTCAGAAGCGGCGCTTCTTTATCGTAGGTGCCTTCATCTTTGCCGGCGTCGTATCGCCGACGACCGATATGATTACCCAGACGGCCATTGCCGTGCCCTTGATCTTTCTCTATGAGGGAACGATTGTGGTTATGAGATTTATGAAGCCCTAGGCATATTTATTGAAATAAATGATTTTATGATTCATGTATACAGTATTTTTTTGTATACAAAGTGGCCGTCCCTTGTAATGTGTTTCCATTTTGCTATAATAGAGAAAGCGGTGAATGTATGGGCGTCGATTGGCTGTGCGTTTACCGGTCTGATTCAATTTTTATACGCAGGAGGGTATTTTCATGAAAAAAATTCGTTCGGTTTTAGTTGCCAACCGCGGAGAAATTGCCATTCGTGTTTTCCGGGCTTGTAATGAACTGGGAATCCGCACGATTGCGATTTATTCCAAAGAAGATTCGCTGTCGCTGCACCGATTCCGTGCAGATGAATCGTATCTCGTCGGTGAAGGCAAAAAACCGGTAGATGCATATTTAGATATTGAAGATATTATCCGTATTGCCCATGAGCACGACGTCGATGCCATCCATCCCGGTTACGGATTCTTGTCCGAAAATGCGGACTTAGCGAAACGCTGTGAAGAAGAAGGTATTATCTTTGTCGGTCCTAAAGTAGAACACCTCATCATGTTCGGCGATAAGATTAATGCCCGTATTCAGGCAAAAAAGGCCGGTATTCAGTACATCCCCGGCAGTGACGGCCGCGTAGAAAGCTACGAAGAAGTCGAAAATTTTGCCAAGGAAGTCGGACTTCCGATTATGCTGAAAGCTGTAAACGGCGGCGGCGGCCGCGGCATGCGTATGGTCGACTCCATGGAAGAACTGCGCGATGCTTATGAACGGGCGAAATCGGAAGCACAGCTGGCTTTCGGCAGCGATGAAATTTATCTCGAAAAATGTATCATCAATCCGAAGCATATCGAAGTCCAGATCATGGGCGACGAACACGGCAACGTCATTCACCTCTTTGAACGTGACTGCTCCATCCAGCGCCGTCATCAGAAGGTCGTTGAAACGGCTCCGGCTTCGGCCCTGCCGGTAGAGCTTCGTCAGAAGATCTGCGATGCTGCCTTGAAGTTGATGAAAAATGTTCATTACGTCAATGCCGGTACGGTCGAATTTTTGGTTACGCCCGACGGCAACTTCTATTTCATCGAAGTTAACCCCCGTGTCCAGGTAGAACACACGGTCACCGAAATGATTACGGGTATCGACATCGTCCAGACTCAGATCAAAGTCGCTGAAGGCTATGCCCTCGACAGCGATGAAATCGGCATTAAGTCTCAGGATGCTGTCCACTGTCTCGGCAATGCCATCCAGTGCCGTATTACGACAGAAGATCCGCTGAATAACTTCATGCCGGATTCCGGCAAAATCACGGTATACCGCAGCGGCGGCGGCTTCGGCGTCCGTCTCGACAGTGGCAACGCTTATACAGGCGCGATTATTACGCCGTACTATGATTCGCTCTTGGTTAAGTCGACGACGTACGGCCTCGATCATGCCAAAGCCGTTCAGAAGATGCTCCGCGTCCTTCAGGAATTCCGTATCCGCGGTGTCAAGACCAATATCGGCTTCTTGATCAACGTCCTGAAGAGTCCTGAATTTGTCGACGGTTCGTATAATGTAAACTTCATCGACAATCATCCGGAACTGTTCAAACTGCCGGTTGTACAGGACCGCGGCACGAAACTCTTAGAGTACATCAGCGATACGACGATTAACGGCTATGCCGGTGCCGGTCATCAGGAAAAGACTGAATTTGAACCGTTGGAACTGCCGAGCGTTGAAAACGGCCCGTATCCGGACGGCACGAAACAGAAATTTGATGCCATGGGACCGGAAAAATTCTCCCAGTGGATCAAAGAACAGCATAAGGTATTCTTCACCGATACGACTATGCGTGATGCTCACCAGTCCTTGTTTGCTACTCGTGTCCGCACCATCGATATGCTCCGCGTTTTGGAAGCAGCCTCGAAAAAACTCCCGAACCTCTTCTCCTATGAATGCTGGGGCGGGGCAACCTTCGACGTAGCTTATCGCTTCCTCTATGAAGATCCTTGGGTTCGCCTGCGCCAGATGCGTGAAAAGGCTCCAAACATCCTTCTCCAGATGCTGGTTCGCGGTGCCAATGCCGTCGGCTACACCAGCTATCCGGACAACGTCGTCAAAAACTTTATCGACCTCTCGGCCAAGAACGGCATCGACGTTTTCCGTGTTTTTGACAGCCTTAACAGCTTAGACAATATGTACGGCACGATTCAGGCCGTTCGTGAAAACAATAAATTAGCAGAAGTAGCTCTCTGCTACACCGGTGATATCCTCGATCCGTCGCGGAATAAATACGACTTGGCCTACTACGTCAACATGGCTAAGGAATTGAAGAATGCCGGTGCCAACATCATCGCCATTAAAGATATGGCCGGTCTCTTGAAGCCGGAAGCTTCGTACCGCCTCGTATCGGCCTTGAAAGATGCCGTTGACCTTCCGATTCACCTCCATACCCATGACGGTTCGGGCAATGCCATTACGACGTACAGCCGGGCTATCGATGCCGGTGTCGATATCGTCGACGTTGCTTATTCGGCCTTTGCCGGCGGCACCAGCCAGCCGAGCATGAGCACCTTGTACTACGCTTTGAGCGGCAAGGACCGCCAGCCGGATCTCGACGTCAATGCCATGGAAGAAATGTCCCGTTACTGGGCTACGGTTCGTCCGTACTACAAAGGTGTCGACAAAGCCGAAGCCTATCCGAATACGGAAGTCTATCAGCATGAAATGCCGGGCGGCCAGTTCTCCAACCTCCGCCAGCAGGCTAAGGCTGTCGGCCTCGGTGATCACTGGAATGAAATCAAGAAGATGTACCACACGGTCAGCATGATGTTTGGCGATATCATCAAAGTTACGCCGTCGTCCAAGGTTGTCGGCGACATGACCTTGTTCATGGTCCAGAACAACCTGACCGAACAGGATATCTACGATAAAGGCGACGTCCTCGACTTCCCGCAGTCCGTCGTTGAATTCTTTGAAGGCCGTATCGGCATTCCTTACCAGGGCTTCCCGGAAAAACTCCAGAAGATCATCCTGAAAGGGAAGAAACCTCTTACGGAACGGCCGGGCAAGAGCCTGGCACCGGTCGACTTCGACGCCGTCCGTGCCAAATTGGCTGAAAACGGTTACAAGCACGAAGCGGAAGACATCAATGCTTACTGCCAGTATCCGAAAGTATTCGAAGACTACAATGAAAAAGTCAAGAGATTTGGCGATGTCAGTGTCCTCGATACGCCGACCTTCTTCTTCGGGATGAAGAAAAATGAAGAACTTCATGTTGAAATCGAAGAAGGGAAGGATCTCATCATCACCCTGATCAATATCAGCGATCCTGATGAAAGCGGTGTCCGCACGGTTACCTTTATGTTCAACGGTGCCGAACGTGAAATCCGCATCCAAGATAAGAGCGTCGACATGAAGACCGTTTCCCGCCGTAAGGCAGATCCGGATAAGGCCGGTGACATCGGTGCTACCTTGTCCGGCTCGGTCGTCAACGTCCTCGTTTCTAAGGGTCAGAAAGTCAAGAAGGGCGAACCCTTAGTCGTCACCGAAGCCATGAAGATGGAAACGACGATTACGTCGCCCATCGACGGTACTGTCGGTGAAATCTATGCCGTCAAAGGCCAGGCCATCATCAGCGGCGACTGCCTGCTGGAAGTATTGGAATAAGATTACGGTTTATAAAGCAATAAAAGGTGCTGCCGCATGTGCGGCAGCACCTTTTTCATTAAAGGAGAAATAGCTATGAAAATGGTAACCGTCTATTTACTGGGCAAGATGTTTTCGGTCCCTGAAGATTTGACGATTATGCGGGCTATGGAATACTCCGGCTTCCGCCTGGTTCGCGGCTGCGGATGCCGAAGCGGGTTCTGCGGGGCCTGCGCCGTCGTTTATCGTCTGAAAGGACAGACTGAAACTCATTCGGCTCTGGCTTGTCAAACCAAGGTTGAAGATGGAATGTGTGTCGGCCGGTTGGAATCGTTTCCTATCAAAAAGATGGAATACGACATGGAGGATTTGCCCGTTGCCGGGAACGTCGTCGGTCAGCTTTATCCTGAGATTTATAACTGCATCCACTGTAATGCCTGTACGCGGAACTGTCCTCAGGGCATCCAGGTCATGAAATATATCGCTTTGGCCCAGAAAGGCGATTACGCCGGTTGTGCGAAAGAGTCCTTCCGCTGTGTCTGCTGCAATATCTGTGCAGCCAGTTGTCCGGCAAAAATCAGTCACGGACCGGTCGGCCTCTTGGCGCGGCGTCTCATGGGTAAGTATATTGCCAAAAAGAGCCGTCATTTGGAAGACCGCGTAAAAGCGATTCAAGAAGGAAAGTATATCGCCGATGTACAGCGATTGATGGAAGCCGACGACGATGAATTGCGCCGCTTGTATGAAGGGCGGACGATTGAAAAATAGGAGGACCTCATGATATATACCG
Organism: Megasphaera sp. UBA1696; assembly: GCA_002319965.1. Taxonomy (GTDB): domain Bacteria; phylum Bacillota; class Negativicutes; order Veillonellales; family Megasphaeraceae; genus Megasphaera. The sequence continues at coordinate 10,612 of DCJQ01000030.1, read as the reverse complement.
AAGAAATGCGGGCGTCTCAGGCACGGGTCGAGGCGACGCGCAGTATCCGCTTGTCGGAAACATTGCCGCGGTTTACGGCTGAAGAAAAGGACGTCCTTTTAAAACAATTTCACCCTGATTATCACGAAGACGGTTTTACCCGTCTGTCCGTAGGGCCGAATAAAGGCGATCAAGTACCGTCTGAGCTGGCCGTCCTCTTACAAGGACAGAGCCGTATGGATGAAGCCGACGTCGATGTAGACCATATCCAGTTTGAAACAGACGTCCTGGTCATCGGCGGCGGCGGGGCCGGTGCTGCTGCCGCCATTGAAGCGGCCCGCCATGGAGCGAAGGTCCTCATGGTGACCAAACTACGATTGGGAGATGCCAATACGGGCATGGCCGAAGGGGGCATACAAGCTGCCGATAAGGAACATGATTCACCGGCGGCCCATTATTTGGACGCCATGGGCGGCGGTCATTATAAGAACATTCCCGAACTGCTCTCTGAGCTGGTTCTCCGCGGTCCGGAAGCCATTCAGTGGCTCAGCTCTTTAGGTGTCCTATTCGACAAGGAACGTGATGGGGCCATGGTAACGACCCACGGCGGCGGTACTTCCTATAAACGGATGCATGCCTGCGGGGATTATACGGGAGCGGAAATCATGCGCGTTCTTCGCGATGAAGTCCGTAACGCCGGCGTCGATGTCATCGAATATTCGCCGGCTGTCGAATTGCTGCTTGACGGAGACGGCCAGGCTGCCGGTGCCGTCCTCTATGACTTCGATACGAAGGAATATCATATCGTTCGGGCGAAAAGCGTTATCCTCGCTGCCGGCGGTGCCGGGCGTCTCCACTATCAAGGCTTTCCGACGTCGAATCATTATGGATCGACGGCGGACGGACTGGTCATGGCCTATCGGGCCGGCGTCCCGCTCCTGTATGCCGGCGCGATTCAATATCACCCGACAGGGGCCGCTTACCCGCCTCAGATTTATGGCGCCCTGGTCACGGAAAAGGTCCGTTCCCTCGATGCCATGCTGGTCAATAAAGACGGCGATGCCTTCCTCCATCCTTTAGAAACGAGAGATGTGGTGGCAGCGGCCATTATTCGCGAGTGCCAAGAACGGAACAAGGGCGTCTATGCCCTGCACGGCCAGGCCGTCTGGCTCGATACGCCTATGGTCGATATCCTTCATGGGGAAGGAACGATGGAAAAAAGACTGCCGGCTATGATTCATATGTATGAAAAATTCGGCATCGATATCCGAAAACAGCCGATTTTAGTCTATCCGACCCTCCATTATCAAAATGGCGGTATCTGTATCGGGGCCAAGAGCGAAACAAAAATCCCCGGCCTCTATGCTGCCGGGGAAGACGTCGGCGGTATTCACGGCAAGAACCGTCTTATGGGAAACAGCCTCTTGGATATCATCGTCTTTGGCCGGATTGCCGGAACCGAGGCGGCGGCCTACAGTGAGCAGGCCCATCCCGGAAAAGGGAACCTCGACCACGTTCGTCGCTTTGATGAAGAACGTGCCGCTGCCGGCATTACCGAAAAGGTCTTATCGCCGAAACTCCTTCCGGATTACACCCATAATCGGGGTACCCGGGGGTAACGGTTTTAATCAGCCATTTTTTCACCGTGCAAATGGTGTACCTTCCAAGTGATGGCCAGACTGAGGCACAAGAGAATCGTGCCGGCTCCCCAAAAGACGTACTTCATGCCAATGTAGGTGGCGATGATGCCGCCTAAAATCGGGCCGCCCATGGCGCCGACCTGCTGGGCCGAGAACATGAGACCGAAGACTCGGCCTTTGATATTGGCACTCGTCTTTTCCGCCAAGATCGCATTGATCGACGGATAGATGCCGGAGAAGAACAGGCCGACGGCGAATTGGCTGGCCGCGAAGGTATAAAGCGTATCGGGAAGGGACTGGATGAGGAAGAAAATGCCTGCCAGAATCAACACGATGCGCAGGGTCTTTACGAAACCGTGGCGCTGACCGAAACGGCCCCATAGAGGCGCTGTAATGGCACTGGCAAAACCGCCCAGGGAGAAGATAAGGCCGGCTACGAATACCAGGTTGTCGATATCTCCGGCAAGGTAAGAAATGTAGGTTGTTAAAATCGGCTGGACGATGAGGATGACAGCCTGCACTAAGGCGGCGCTGATGAGCATCAGGCGGATGACGGGCGTCTTCCACAGGCTGACTTGTCCGTTTTTGTCGTCGGCACTGATGGCATCGGCAGACGGAGCCGTGTCCGTCGGCGGTTCTTTAATAAAGAAGACCAGGACTAAAAAGTTAAGGAACAAGGCAGCAGCTGCCAAAAAGAAGGATTGGCGCATACCGAAGGTTTCGGCTAAGATGCCGCCAAAGAGGGGGCCGATGATGCCGCCGGCTGTGAGGGCCCCTTGCATGACACCCAGGCAGATGCCCAGTTTTTTGGGCGGAGCATAGGTGGTCATGATGGCCAGTTCCATCGGCCACAGGCCTGATGCAAAGCCTTGGAACATCCGCATGAAAGTCAATTCCAGCGGTGTCGTTACGATACCGCCGAGAAAATAACTGATAGATAAAAGAAAACTGGCGCGAATTGCCATGAGTCGCTTGCCTCTCTTATCGGCCATTCGTCCCCATATGGGGGCCATGACGGCACTGATGAGAAAGGTTGAGGAAAAGACGATGCCGGACCAAATGTTGACCGACGCCGGATCGACGCCGAGGTCTCGGGTAAGATACATAGGCAGGAAGGGGATGAGCATGGTGTAGCTTGAGGACATGAAGACGACGTTACACGTTAGAATTGCTAAACAAAGTTTCCAGTTCACTGCGATCACCTTTCTTTCGATTTGTTAACGTAGTCAATTTACTATTATACGCCGCCGCCATGATAATAACAACGGCCATTGCCTTGTCATGAGAAAGATAGGGCCTTATAATTAATAGTATCTATGTTGGAAAGGAATGATTCTCCTTGGCCATTTACCTTGCAAAGCGCCTGCTTGGCGCCTGTATCGTCCTATGGGCGGTCATTACCATTACTTTTGGCCTGATGCACGCCATTCCCGGAGGCCCCTTTACGCAGGAAAAGAAACTGCCGCCGGCTGTCATGGCAACGGTGGAAGCCCGGTATCACCTCGATGAACCCTTGTGGAACCAGTACGTCGATTACGTTCGCCATGCTGCTGTTCTCGACCTCGGTCCGTCCTACAAATATCCCGGTAAAACGGTCAACGATATCATCGCCGAAACCCTGCCGGTATCGGCTGAGCTCGGGCTCATCAGCCTTTTCCTTGCCATCGGGGCCGGTGTTCTTGCCGGCATGGCTGCTGCCTGGTATAAGAATACCTGGGTTGATTATGGGATGATGATCGGGGCTACGCTCGGCGTTTCGGTCCCCAGTTTTATTTTTGCAGCCGTTCTCATACAGCTCTTCGCTTTTACTTGGCCTGTCCTGCCGGCGGCCTTGTGGAAAGGTCCGGCCTATGTCATCCTGCCGGCCTTGGCCCTGGCTGCGCAGCCGACGGCTTTTATTATGCGCCTGACAAGGTCGAGTCTCGTCGATGCCTTGGGACAGGATTATATACGGACGGCTCGCTCTCGGGGCATTGGCCCTTGGTCCTTATTGTACCGTCATGCCCTACGCAACGCCCTCCTGCCCGTCGTCAGCTATATCGGACCCTTGGCCGCGGCCTTGATGACCGGGAGCTTTATCGTCGAGACGATTTTTGCCATTCCCGGATTGGGGCGTCACTTCGTTACCAGTATTTATAATCGCGATTACACCGTCATCTTGGGGATTACTATTTTTTACAGTTTTCTCATCATGATGATGAATTTACTCGTCGACCTCATCTATCCGCTCTTAGATCCGCGCATTACCGTCGACAGCCGAAAGGAGGAATAGCCATGGATTTCACACCGATTACGGAGGCGGACCGAAGGGAACCCTATGTGGCACCTCAAACGCTGAGGGACCGCGGTTGGCACCGGATGAAGGGCAATCCTTTGGCCCTTTGGGGTATGGCTATCGTCATTGTCATGACACTCTTGGCGGTCATCGGACCTTTTTTATCCCCCTATACCTATGCCGACCAGAGTTTTTCTGATGCCAATGCCTGGCCGTCGGCAGCCCACTGGTTTGGAACCGACTCCCTCGGACGGGACCTCTTTGTCCGCGTCTTGTACGGCGCCCGCATTTCCTTGTCCATCGGTCTTGTGGCCAGCCTTATTAACGTCTTCATCGGCGTTATCTACGGCGGAATTGCAGCCTTGGCCGGCGGACGGATCGACCGGATCATGATGCACGTCGTCGATATCCTTTACTCCATCCCCATGCTGCTCTACGTCATTTTGCTGATGGTCGTCTTCAAACCGGGGCTGCTCAACATTTATTTAGCCTTAGGGATCGCCTATTGGCTCAATATGGCCCGTGTCGTCCGCGGTCAGATCCTCAGCCTGAAACAGCAGGAATACGTCATGGCAGCCCGTTCCTGCGGTACGTCGACCTGGCAGATTTTGCGGCGTCATATGATTCCTAACTGCGTCGGGCCGATTATCGTTACGCTTACCTTATCGATTCCGGAAGCCATCTTTACGGAAGCCTTTTTAAGCTTTATCGGCCTGGGCGTATCGGCACCGATGGCGAGCTGGGGCGTCCTGGCTTCAGAAGGTATTAACAGCATGCGCTCCTTTCCCTTTCAGCTCGCCTTTCCGGCCTTGGCCCTGTGCATTACCATGCTGGGCTTCATGTTCTTAGGCGATGGCCTGCGCGATGCCTTGGACCCGCAGCATCAGAAGGAGGGGAGCCGATGAATCCGTTACTCGAAGTGCGTCATCTGTCTATTTCATTCCATACCTATCGAGGTCTTTTAGAAGCCGTTCATGACGTATCGATTACGGTCCATCCCGGTGAAACCGTCGGTATTGTCGGCGAATCGGGATGCGGCAAGTCGGTTACGTCCCAAGCGGTTATGAAATTATTGCCCCAAGGAGCTGCAGAATACCGGACCGGCGAGATTTTATGGGAGGGACGCGACCTCCTGCCCTTGTCAGAATCGGAGATGAATGGCCTTCGTGGCCGCGATATGGCTATGATTTTTCAGGATCCCATGACATCCCTCAATCCGGTTCTCACCATTGGAGCCCAGCTTTGTGAAGGGCTTGCCCTCTATCAGAAACTGTCCAAACAGGAGCAGCGGACAAGGGCTGCAGAACTTTTAAAAGCAGTCGGTCTGACATCACCGGAAAAGCGGCTCGACCAATATCCGCACCAACTGTCGGGCGGCATGCGTCAGCGCTGTCTCATTGCCATGGCGCTATCTTGTTCGCCGAAACTCCTCTTTGCCGATGAGCCGACGACGGCTCTCGACGTGACGACAGAAGCACAGGTCTTGGATGTCTTAAAGAAAATGCAGGCAGAACTCGGTATGGCCGTCGTCCTCATTTCCCATAATCTCGGCGTCATTGCTCAGATGTGCCGCCGCATTTACGTCATGTATGCCGGTACCGTCGTTGAAGAAGGAACGGCAGAGGATATTTTTTACCGGCCGGCTCATCCTTATACCAAGGGGCTGTTGGCCTCTCTTCCGGACCCATCGGATCGGGAGAAGGTACTGACGGGGATTCCCGGCCAGGCCCCGGATTTATTCCATATGCCAAAAGGCTGCCGGTTCTATCGGCGCTGCCCTCAGGCCATGAAAGCCTGTATGGAAGCGGAACCGCCGCGGGAAGAAGCCGGTCCCGGCCATCACTATACCTGCTGGCTGGCAGCGGCAGAAAGGAGGAGGGGCGATGGCACTCATTGAAGCCAAAGAGCTTACTAAACAATTTGTTATCGACCGCAATTGGTTAGGCCGTCCGAAAAAAGTGTTGACCGCTGTCAATCGCGTATCCCTTACGATTGAGCCGGGCGAAACGGTTGGCTTGGTTGGAGAATCGGGCTGCGGCAAGTCGACCTTTGCCCGCACCTTATTGGGCCTGTATCCTAAGACCGATGGGGATGTTTTTTATAAAGGCCGTAATATCGGCGAGCCTGAGATCGGGAAGGACTATCGACGCCAGGTGCAGATGATCTTTCAAGACCCGTATGCCTCTTTGGACCCGCGGATGACCGTTGAAGATATCATTAGCGAACCCCTTCGCAATTATGGGCTCTGCTCCGACGATAGAGAACGGCGTCAGCGCGTGGCCGACTTACTGACCCAAGTCGATTTGAGACCGGAAACGGCCCAACGCTATCCCCATGAATTCAGTGGCGGCCAACGCCAGCGCATCGGCATTGCCAGGGCCCTGGCCGTCGATCCGGAATGCATCTTTTGCGATGAACCGATTTCAGCCCTCGACGTGTCAGTCCAAGTCCAAATCGTGAACATGCTAAAGCGCCTCCAAGAGGATCGGCAGTTATCGTACCTCTTTATTGCCCATGATTTGAGCATGGTCCATCATTTGAGTCGTCGCATTGGCGTCATGTATTTGGGAAATCTCGTTGAATTAGGTCCAAGCGACGCCGTCTTTCATCGGCCCCTCCATCCCTATACACAGATGCTCATTGCGTCTGTGCCGCGGCCGGACCCGAATTATCGGAGAACGACCCTTGTTTCAGGCGAAGTACCCAGTCCTCTCGACGTCCCGACGGGCTGTGTCTTCCATCCGCGCTGTCCCTATTGCGATGAACGATGCCGAAATGAAGTGCCTGTCCTTCGCTCCGTCGGGGAAGAACGCTTTGCTGCCTGTCACCATGTCAAAGGAGGGACGGACTGATGAAAAAATATATTCTTTTATTCGCAGCCGCTCTCATGGCCGTCTTTCTCAGTGCCTGCGGCATAGAACGACCGGATACGGTGAGTTATGTCTTAGAAGCTGAGCCGTCCCGCCTCGATCCGGCCATGACGACGGCCTTGGCGGAAAGCAATACGGAATTACAGATTTTTGAGGGACTGACCCGTCTTGTCGATGATGCGCCCCAGCCGGCCCTGGCCAAGAGCTGGGATGTTTCGGCCGATGGCAAGACCTATATCTTTCATCTCCGCGACGGTATTGAATGGAGCGACGGTACGCCCATTACGGCCGGCGATATCGAATATTCTTGGAAGCGCGTCGTCGATCCCGACGTTGCTTCGGAAAATGCCTATATGCTCTTTTGCATCGATAAGGCCGAAGATTACTTTAAGAAAAAGGCCTCTTCGGATGAAGTCGGCGTCAAGGCCCTCGATGATAAAACTTTAGAAGTTCGTTTAAAAGAGCCGACGTCCTACTTTTTGAATCTGACGGCTTTTCACTGTTATTATCCCGTACCGCGGAAGCTCGTCGAAGCGAAGCCCGATACTTGGGCTGCCGATGCCGAAGGAATGGTTTCCAGCGGGCCTTTTAAGATTGTCAGTTGGAATCATTCCAGTGAAATTAAATTGGTTAAAAATGAACGCTATTGGGAGGCCGATGCGGTGAAGCTCAGCCACATCGACCTTCCTATCAGCGATTCCCAGGCGACGAGATTGACTTTGGTCGAAAGCAATCAAGCCAATATGACCGTTGAACCGCCGCCGGCCGACCAAGAACGGCTGGAAAAAATGGGACTCTATAAAATTGCTCCGTATTTAGGCGCCTATTACTACGTCTTTAACGTCCAGCAAAAGCCTTTTGACGACGTCCGCGTCCGCAAGGCCTTTGCTCTCTCGATTCAGCGCCAAGGCCTTATCGACCATATTATCCGGGCTGAAAAGGAACCGGCCTATGCCTGGGTTCCGCCGGGACTGAAAGATAAGGCCACGGGCCGTGATTTCCGAGAAGAAGGGGGCAATCTCATCAGTGAAGATCCCGAAACGGCACGAAATCTCCTGCGTGAAGCCGGTTATGATGAAAACCATCCCCTTCCGCCGGTGACCATCCTGTTCAACACCAATGAGATGCACAAGGCCGTGGCGGAAGCGATTCAAGCGATGTGGAAGGACAACCTCGGCGTGTCCGTATCGCTCATGAATCAGGAATCGAAGGTATTTATGGCATCCCGGGCGCAGGGGGACTACCAGGTTGCCCGGGCTTCGTGGATTGCCGATTATGCCGACCCCATGACCTTCCTCGACGTCTTTGCGGACGAGGAAAACGATGCCCAGTATCACAATCCGGCCTATAACGAACTGATTCGCCGGGCTAAGTCGACGAACGATGAAGCCCAGCGCATGGCCTATATGCATCAGGCTGAACAGATGCTCTTTGATGACTGTGTCATCATTCCCATCTACTATACGACCCAGCCTTACGTAGCCCAGCCTTATATTAAAGGCTATCATTGGTCGCAGTTGGGATTGGTAGATTTTAAAAATGCCTATATCGATGAAGGAGAAAGGACGTAACCTTATGGATTATCGTTGTGCCGCCCCTTTGAATCCGGGCGATACGATTGCCGTCGTGGCCCCGTCTGCGGCCCTTGCCGAAGATGATGCGGCCCAAGGCATTGCCTTTTTAAAAGAACTTGGATATCACGTAACGGTGGGACAATCCGTATCGGCTCATGACGGATATTTGGCCGGCAGCGATGAACTGCGGGCGGCTGACATCAACGCCGCTTTTGCCGATGATCATGTAAAGGCTGTTATGTGCCTTCGCGGCGGTTACGGGGCGACGCGGATCTTACCGCTTCTCGACTATGAGTTAATCGCCGCCCACCCGAAACTTTTCATCGGTTTTAGTGACATTACGGCCCTCCATACGGTCTTTCTGCAGCGCTGCCATTTTCGCCCCATCCACGGAACGATGGTCATGTCCCTGGCCCGTAAGGCTTCTGACTACACGCGGGAAGAATTGCGCCGTGGTCTGGCCCATCCCTATGCTGCACGCACACTGCCTTCGGCGCCGGAGATGCGTTCCGAGACCCTCGTTCCCGGGACGGCGACAGGGCCGCTTTTAGGCGGCAACTTGATGCTGCTGTCCGTTACGATGGGGACGCCTTATGCGTTACAATCGGAAGGGGGCATTCTCTGTTTGGAAGAAGTGGGAGAAGATGCCTATTCTCTCGACAGAATGCTTTGTCATATCGAGCAGGCCGGCCTCATCGACGGCGTGAAAGGCATTGCCTTTGGCAAATTTTATCGCTGCAATCCCACGGAAGGGAGCACCTACGAATGGACCGTCGACGAAGTCATTCGTTCTTATGCGAAAAAATGGGGAAAGCCCGCCATCAAAGGCTTGTCCTTTGGACACGGTGCCGATAACGCTTGGCTTCCCTTAGGCCAGACCGTGCGCCTTGAAGCCCGACCGGATCGGGCGGCACTCGTATTTTTACCCGAACTGTAGGAGGAATCCTGATGGAGTATAAACAATTAAAAGAAGATGCCTGCCGATATGTCGATGAATTGAAATCCCTCATCGATGATATCGCCGACAAGCTGCATGCCCGTCCGGAACTGGGACAGGAAGAATTTTTTGCCTCATCCTTACTGAAAGATGTCCTGACTGATCACGGCTTTGTCATCGACAATCCCGTGGCCGACGCTTTTCCGACGGCCTTTCACGGAACTTTTGGCAGCGGTCCTTTTCAGATGGGCTTTTTGGCGGAATACGATGCCCTGCCGAAAATCGGACACGGATGCGGGCACAACCTCATTGCTGCTATGAGTATCGGTGCGGCACTGGCTTTTGCCAAGGCTGCCGGAGACAAGGCGACGGTCCATATCTATGGCTGTCCTGCCGAAGAAACGGTGGGCAGTAAAGTTTATATGAGTGAACGAGGTGTCTTTGACGACCTTCACGCTGCCGTCATCGTCCATCCCGGCGTCGATAAAACCTATATTGGCGGTACATCCTATGCGACCCATCCTTTACAATTTACCTTTTTGGGAAAAGCCGCTCATGTCGCCGACACGGAGTATCATGGCATCAATGCTCTCGATGCCTTAGTTGACTTCTATAGTCGTCTCAAGGAATACGAGAAGACACTGACCGAACGCCATATCATCGGCGCCATAATCACCGAAGGCGGTACGGCACCGAATATCGTGCCCGACAGAGCCGTTCTCAAAGCGACGATTCGGGCCTTGACCGTCGATTATTTAGAAAATAAAATGCTGCCGGATATTAAGAAGATGGCGCAGGATGTGGCAGCGGCTCACCAAGCCTCAGTAGAAATGGTTCATTATGAACCGCTCTATAAAAATATGATCAACGATCCGAAAATGGACGTATACTTTGCCGATGCCTTTAATCAGCTCTATGAAGAATTCGGTCTTCGCAATGATGATTTTGCCGAAGGCTCGACCGATGTGGGCAACGTCAGTCAAGTGACGCGGGTCAGCCAACCGGAAATCTGTATCGGTTACGGCATGTCCGGTCATACGCCGGAATTTGCGGCGGCGGCCGGAAGTGATCTTGGAAAAATGCAGGCTTTGACCGGTGCTAAAGCGATGGCTATGGTCGCGCTGGACGTCATGGGAGAAGAACATTAAGAAAAACGCCGAGAAAAGTGATTGACTTTTCTCGGCGTTAATGTTATTATATAAAAACCAGCTGCAACGAGACGTGAGAAAGAAAATGCAAGTTTTTTTGATTGTGCCTGTTTATGGTTGTCAGGTTTTATGAAGAAATTCAAAAAAATGCTTGACAAGCTCCTTGGAGTTTGGTAAGATAAACAAGTC
>DCJQ01000043.1 GCA_002319965.1 Megasphaera sp. UBA1696 | reverse complement strand
ATCATGCCTATTCGGCGCCAACAATAAAAAAAGAAACGCTGTCGTGTAAACGACAGCGTTTTTATTATTTACGACGTAAGTGAACGGAGAATCCACCTACTGTTTCTTTTAGGAACGCTACTTTTATGTTACCATTTTCATCACGATAACAGTGATTTTCATCCAGTTCGATGCCCTGGTGTCTATAGTAAGCTAAAGCCCGAGGCATATCACGTGTATCGATGCAAATATGCCCCTTCGTTCCCGGCATTTCATGATCACAAATCTCGGCAATGGAACCGGCAAAGAAGTTATCGGCCCCGGGAATCTTATCTTGTGCCATGAGCCGGCATAAGCCATCGGTTACAGCTTCCGCTTCGGCTCGCCCCGGCACATGAAGCCCTACATGACCAATCGTAAAGTCCAGCATATGGCGAACAAGGTTCTGGCAGTGTTTTGCAAGGCCATCCCAATCTTTAGCTTTGACTAACTCGGACGGGGTAATGAAGCTTCCGCCTACAGCTGCAACGTTCGGTAAATCTAAATAATCATTCATGTTGTCACAGTTCACGCCCCCAGTAGGAATGAATTTCATCGCGGCAAAAGGACCTGCTAAAGCTTTTAAGGTTTTTGTTCCTCCATAAGCTCCGGCAGGGAAAAATTTGCAAACGTCTAAGCCAAGCCCGTTGGCAGCTTCAATGTCGGCCGGCGACACAGTCCCTGGCATAATATCAACATCATGTTCAACACACCACTGTGTGACCTGCGGATTATAGGCCGGCGTAATAATAAATTCAGCCCCCGCTTTTACAGCCGCTTCTGCCTGTTTCACGTTATGAACCGTTCCGGCACCGACAATTAATTCAGGAATCGTTTTCATGGCTTTGATGACGTCCAGGCAGGCATCAGTACGGAAAGTGACTTCGGCAATAGGAATGCCACCTCGTACCAGCGCCTGACCTAACGGCAAAGCATCGTCAGCATCCTCCAATACGATCAAAGGGACAAGACCGATTTCAAAAATAGTCTTCATATTATCACTAATCATAATGTTCTCCTTATTTTTTCATGAAAGTTTCCAACTGTTCAGGATACGGCAACCCTTCATTATCGCCACGACTCATAACCTGTATGGCTCCGACCGCATTGCCTCTGCGGACAGCTTCTTTCAGAGTCCGGCCTTCCATCAATGCCGTAATGACCCCGGCAGCAAAACCGTCTCCGGCACCGACAGTATCGACGACTTTATCAACTTTGAATCCGGGAACCAGATATTCTTCCGTAGCCGTCGTTACATATGCACCTTCACTGCCTACTTTAGTAATCACGACTTTAGCTCCAAGATTACGGTAAAAGTCGTTGATTTTCTTCGGATCATCGCTGCCCATAAGGATTTTACCTTCAGCGGTTCCAGGAAGCACAATGTCAGCTTTAGCAGCCATTGCATTAATCGACTTAATCATTTCATCCTGACTGGGCCAAAGCTGCGGTCGCAGATTGGGGTCGAAGGTAATCAATAATCCGGCCTGACGTGCTCTATCGAACATCAAATTCACAGCATCCAGTGTAGATTTACTCAATGCTGGCAAAATTCCGGTCAAATGAATATGGCTGTATTCGTCAAAACGAATTTTCCCAACATCTTCTACCGAGAGTGTCGAAGCTGCGGATCCGGCACGGAAGTAAAAAATGTCCGGATCCCCTTCACTTACGCGTCCTTTCAACATAAACCCTGTTTTTTTCGTATCACTCCAGGCTACGAATTCATTGCCGATTTTGTTTTCATTTAAGACTCGTATAATGCGTTTACCAAAGGGATCATTGCCGAGCTTTGTCATATACGTAACACGATGTCCTAGACGGGCGACACCGACAGCCACATTGAATTCAGCTCCGGCGACAGCTAAATCATAGCCCGTCACACTATCTAAGGTACCTTCACTTTGGGCAATCAAAAGCCCCATCGGTTCACCCGCAAGAATTAATCCAGATTTCATGACTATCAATCCTTTCTAAAGAAATAGACACGCCGAGTACCGCCCCGGCGTGTCACGGTTGTGATTACGGTTGTTTTCCGATATAAGCAAGAATACCGCCGTCAACATATAAAATATGACCATTTACAAAGTCTGATGCATGAGAAGCTAAGAATACAGCAGGTCCTTCTAAGTCTTCGGTCGTACCCCAACGTCCTGCCGGGGTTTTGGATACGATAAACTGATCAAACGGATGACGTGACCCGTCAGGCTGTTTTTCTCGAAGCGGAGCCGTTTGTGGTGTCGCAATATAGCCAGGTCCAATGCCGTTACACTGAATATTCGCTCCGCCAAATTCTGAGCATATATTCCGCGTCAACATCTTCAAACCACCTTTAGCTGCGGCATAAGCCGATACCGTTTCGCGACCAAGTTCGCTCATCATGGAGCATATATTGATAATTTTACCGTGTCCCTTTTTAATCATCCCGGGAATAACGGCCTTCGATACAATAAAAGGTCCTACAAGGTCGACATCTACAACCTTTCTGAATTCATCCGTCGTCATATCGCACATAGGAATCCGTTTGATAATACCCGCATTGTTGACCAAGATATCAATCGTTCCCAATGTTTTTTCAATTTCTGCTACTAATTGTTGAACATGCACTTCATCCGTGACATCGCAGAGATATCCATGAGCTTCAATGCCTTCTCGTTCATAATCCTTCATGGCCTGCTGAATGTGTTCCTCACTACGGCAGTTAAAAGCAATAACAGCCCCTGCCCGTGCCAAAGCTTTCGCAATCGCAAAGCCAATTCCATAAGATCCGCCTGTAACGAAGGCGACATTTCCTTTTAAGGAAAACATATCGTTCAAGTATTCCATAATAAGGCCTCCTAAATTTTAAATGGTTCTAACTAGTGAGCTGCATGGGGAATCGACAAATCTTTGTTCTTATTGCCAACCCCTTTTACCCAATAAGCGACAATAATCGGTACAACAATCGAAGTAACAACAACACTTGTTGCAACCAAGGCCGTCGCAGCCGGAACAATTTCTTGGAATTCAGGAATCATTTGGCCAACAATCATGGGATTGGTAACAGCGGCCCCGGCCGTACTCGAAGCAGCCAAACCAGCAGCCCCATTGCCGCCACCAATAACACGGTCAGCCAATATAAGAGGAATACCCGTAACAACAATAACCCCGAGGCCCAGCATAATGCCAAGAAGGCCGGTCTTGAAAATGACCGTAAGGTCAATAGTATTGCCTAAAGCAAACGCAAAGAAGGGAATCATGATGGTAGCAGCTGGCGTAAAGAAATCGCGGAGTTCCGGATCCAGGTTGCCAAGAATAAAGCCGACAATAAACGGAAGAACAGCACCCACAAAAAGGTGTGGTTCAAAATATGCAGCACCCGTCGAACCAAGGATCATCATCGTAACGAGCGGACCCGATTCGATAGAAGTCAGTACAAAAGCACCGGCTTCTTCTTTCGTCCCGTATTGCTGCATCAAAGATGCATACAGACCACCGTTTGTCATATCCATAGAAGTAACAATAGCTAAGGTGGACAACCCGGCAAAGAATCCCGTCTGGATCATCCCTTTGGGCATGAAAGCGACACAAATGAACCCGACAATCCAAGCTACAATAATTTTTGTAACTACAATGGTACCCGATTTCCGAAGGACGAGACCGGCATTTTTATAGTTAATGCTGGCCCCCATACAGAAGAACCACACCGACAGAATTGGAACCGTACCTGTAATCAGGCCGTTAGTAAAAGATCCAAAATATTTACCGGCACCGGGTGTAAAGGTATGACACAAAGCCCCAAGTAAAAGTGGTACTAACATCAATCCACCAGGAACATTTTTGACAGCTTTTAAAATATGCATAATGAATTCCTCCCTGCTAAAAATTTATTTCATATTTTTAATTTCAATGTGGTCCATATCATCAAATTCCTTATTTTCGCCGCCCATAGCCCAGATAAAGGTGTAATTATGCGTACCACAACCGCAGTGCATGCTCCAAGACGGACTGATAACAGCCTGTTCATTATGCATGACAAGGTGACGCGTTTCCTGTTCCTGACCCATGATATGGAATACAGCCTGATCTTCAGGTACTTCAAAATAGAAATAAATTTCCATCCGGCGTTCATGCGTATGCGGCGGCATACTGTTCCAAACACTGCCTTCATCGAGCGCCGTAAGTCCCATGCAAAGCTGACAGGTTTCAACAACATCAGGATGAATAAATTGATTAATAACACGTTTATTTGCTAATGCTGCGTCTCCGCAAGGTCTTTTATTCGCATCTTTAATGGAAATAAATTTGGTTTGGCAAGCCTTATGCGCCGGTGCAGAAACCATATAATACTTAGCCGGATTGTTAGGATCATCAGAAGCAAAAGTAACTGTTTTCGTCCCCATCGTAATATAAAGGCAGTCTTTCGGTCCCATGTTATAAGTCTGACCGTCTGCTACAATGGTGCCAGCACCGGTTCCGACATTAAAAACACCTATTTCACGACGTTCAAGGAAATAGTGCGTACCGAAATTTTTCCAACAATCAATCCCTTTATCAATCGGAACCACTTCATTCACCGGCATGCAGCCAACCGCTACCATACGATCAACATGAGAATAGGTAGCCATAACTTCATCGGGACGGAATAAGGTGTCAATAAGAAATTCCCGGCGAATGTCTTCCGTCGTGTACTTTTTAAAATCCTGCGGGTTTGTAGAATAACGAATATCCATAATAATACCTCCGAACAATAATAAATAATTTATTTTAAGGATAGATAAGGCAAAACATCCTTATTCACTAAATAGGTTGGGACTCGGCCTTGTAAGACTTCAATAATTCCCATAGCCGCTTTGGTCTTCATTTCTTTATTTGATTCTTCAGAATACCAAGAAACATGAGGAGTCAATACAACATTATCCATTGCCAGGAATCCATGATCTGATCGAATCGGTTCAACTTCCAGCACATCTAAACCGGCTCCTGCAATTTGATGATTCGTTAAAGCTGTTTGCAGTGCTTTCTCGTCGACCAGCGGGCCTCGTGCCGTGTTAATTAAAATAGCAGAAGATTTCATCAATCCCAGCGTATCCGAATTAATAGAGTGATACGTTTCTTTTGTAAGGGGTGTATGGAGGGATATAATATCTGCTTCTCGAAGCAACTGATAGAACGGCTGGTATAAGACCCCCATCGCTCTCATCGATTCCGGCTGTACATAAGGATCGTAAGAAAGAACCTCTAACCCGAGAGCCTGTGCTTTAACGGCTACCTCGCGAGCAATCTTCCCAAAACCAACCAACCCCAGTTTATGACCTCGAAGGCGCCAAATAGGCTGTGCAATCGCATAATCCCAATGTCCTTGATGAATCGAGTTATGAAGGAAAGTAACTCGCCGCCAACAATCAAGCATTAAAGCAATCGCTTGCGTAGAAACTTCATCAATACTGTAATCAGGTACATTGGCAACACAAATATGGTGTTTGGTAGCTGCCTCCAAATCAACGTTATCCACTCCGACACCATAGCGAGCAATCACTTTTAAATTGGGAAGACTGCTCATTATCTTTTCAGTGATATGGGCATATTGAACCATCAACCCGGCTGCGTCTTTGCAGTTCTTTATAATGTCATTTTCTGAATGACTTTGAGTCGGTATAAAGGGAATACCTATCTCACGAAACATTTTTTGTTCTATCTCCAAGGAGGGATAGTCGTATTCAGTGATATACACCGTATCCATAAATTGTCACCCGGCTTTCCAGAATGGATCTCATTCACGCATTGCGTTCTTTTATATGATAAATCAAAAAAGTCATCATATGTATATACGCAAATTCATCAGATGTTTCTTGTGATTATAATAGCATTTTCGAATATAATTAGCAATATATCTTATTTATGTATGATGATTTAATATAATTCATCATACGCTCATGACTTTTATATAACATAAATTCACCATATTTTTAATTAGTTTATATATTCGTATGACGAATAAGATGGTATAATATTGTATAAATAAGAGATAACATTTGATAAGGAAGGTGCTTTTATGGTAAAAAATAAAGCGCAGTCTATGGCAGCCCAAACAGCAGATTTATTGATTGAATATATAACCACGAACCAGATGCTTCCAGGCGATCGAATGCCTACGGAAGCGGAATTAATCGAAAAAATGGGCGTCAGCCGATCAACGATCCGCGAAGCCATACGGATCCTCAGTGCCCGCAATATTTTAGAAATCCGCCAAGGATCCGGGGCCTATATCTCTCCGCGCCGGGGCGTCCCTGACGATCCCTTAGGACTCACCTTTATTTATGACGCCGATCAACTCGCTATCGACTTATTAGATGTCCGAGTCATGATTGAACCTAAAGCCGCTATGCTGGCGGCAATGAACGCTACAGAAGAGCAGTGTCGTAAATTAAGGGATCAATGTACACTCGTAGAAAAGTTAATACAGTCAAATGCAGACTACGAAAAAGAAGATGTCAAGCTGCATACGATGATCTGCGAAGCCAGCGGTAACCGTATTCTCATCAATTTATCCTATATTTTAACCTCCTCTGTTAGGAAAACGATTGTCGCCACTTCTGATTCCCTAAAAGACAGCAACACGTATATCTATCACCGAAAAACAGTAGAAGCAATTGCCCGACACGATCCTATCAGTGCTGAAAATTCAATGATATGCCACGTCGGAGCACTGCGAGAATTCATTGTAAGTAAAATAAAAAATCACCAATGATATCATAAAAAAGCCAAGTCTTTCCTAGTAAAACAGCTAGAGAAAATCTTGGCTTTTAATGTCTGTCATTTATTATAAAATCCGTTTTTAAATCCGGATAACGGCCAACCATGTCTCCAATAACTTCACTTCTCCGAAAAAATCCGGGAACTTTAACGACCTCCTATTGATCGATTTTATTGATAAGCGGCATTTCATCTATATCGAAAAGACAGCAAAAGCGTTTTCCCATCACAGAATAAGTCGGTTTTCTCTACTACTTTCAGAAAAACTGCACCACTTTCTTCAACGATGGCAAGGTCATCCGGAAAATAAAGAATATGTTGGCAAGGCTTATCAAATTTGACATATGTCAGCTATCTAACTATAATAAATAGCGTAAAGGAGGGATTTTATGCCGAGACCACCGCGGTGCCGACGTGTTTGTTCACTGCCTGTTTCATCAGCCTTCGGACCGGTCGACCGACGTCAATCGGACGATACGGTTGCCATGGGAATCGATGAATATGAAGTCATCCGCCTGATCGACTGGGTCGGACTGACGCAGGAAGAGTGTGCCGCTCAGATCAATGTAGCTCGCACGACGGTGACCGGTATTTATAATTCGGCCCGCCGCAAGCTGGCCGACGCCCTCATTCATGGCAAAGACCTCGTCATCGAAGGCGGCCATATCCAAGTTTGTGAACGTTCCGGCTCGTGCCGTCACGACTGCTGCCGTGCCGGAAAGAAAAGTTCAAAGGAGAATGATCCCAATGAGTGAAAATTGTACACACGACTGTTCCAGCTGCGGCAGCTCCTGCGCACAGCGCAACCAGCCTCAGAGCCTCCAGGCAGCGCCTCACGAAGGTTCCCACATCAAGCACGTCATTGCCGTCGTCAGCGGCAAGGGCGGCGTAGGCAAATCCTTGGTTACGTCCCTGATGGCTGTAGAAATGCAGCGCCGCGGCTTTAAGACCGCTATCCTCGACGCCGATATCACCGGCCCGTCGATTCCGAAAGTCTTCGGCCTGACCGGTCATGCCACCGGCAACGACAACGGCATCAACCCCGTTACGACCAAGACCGGCATCAAGGTCATGTCCATGAACCTGCTGTTGGAAGATGTCGCGGCTCCCGTCGTATGGCGCGGACCGGTTATTTCCGGCGCCGTTAAACAGTTCTGGACCGACGTCATCTGGGGCGACATCGACTACATGTTCGTCGACATGCCGCCGGGAACGGGCGACGTTCCCCTGACGGTCTTCCAGTCCCTGCCCATCGACGGAATCTTAGTCATTACGTCACCGCAGGAACTCGTCTCCATGATCGTCGAAAAGGCCTTGAACATGTCGGAAATGATGCATGTTCCCGTCTTGGGCTTGGTTGAAAACATGAGCTACTTCCAGTGCCCGAGCTGCCAGGAAAAACACGAAATCTTCGGCCACAGCCACGTCGAAGAATCGGCACAAAAATATGCCATTCCCCATACGGCAAAACTTCCTATCGATCCGGAATTCGCAGCCCACTGCGACAAGGGCGATATCGAAGGGTATCCGGCAAGCTACTTATCGGATACAGCTGCCTATCTCGACAGCGTCCTCGGTCAGTAAGCATAAAAAAATGCTGCCGCAATCTGAAATTGCGGCAGCATTTTTTATGAAACGGCAGTGTAACGGAGCTTTTGAGCAAAGCCGTATTTATTTTGCGTTTTTCGTAGCATCGACGCCGAGGGCACGCATGATTCCGAAGAATACTTCCGTGTTGTCCATAACGCCTTTGAAGTATTCGGAACCCGGGCCTTCTGCATTCAACGGTACATCGTCGGCTGCATGAGTTTCATCACCAATGGTAGCGGGGATGTTGGCCGGAACGAGTTCCATAGGATCGCCTGCGTGGTGACGAGCCGGATTGCCTTTAGCAACGACGGTCGAAACCTGATGGTATTCGGTCTTATCGCCGGCAACCTGAGCTTCCTGTTTAGTAACCGTCTGAGAAATCGTCGGATAGGTCGGTTTCTGCTGGAAGTGGTAGTTTTCATAATATTCCGGATGGTTAGCATACTGAACAGCCAGGGTTACATCGGGATCCGGATTATCGGGGAAGCCGTCGTGGTCGGCATCCTTGAAGGTCGGGAAGATGGAATCGGCATAGGTGCGGACAGCTTCAATGCCTTTCTTACCGTCGTGTTCATGATACGTGCCGGTAATGGAAGCACCGTGAGCATGGTCAGCAACGACGATGATCAAGGTGTTGTCGCCGTGTTCCTTATTCCATTTCTGAGCATATTCGATAGCCTTATCGAATTCGATCGTATCGTACGTAGCACGCTGCCAATCCATGGCATGGAGCTGTTTGTCGATAGATGCGCCTTCGATCATAGCGAAGAAGCCCTTCGGATTCTTGCTGAGGATATCCAAGGATTTTTTCGTCATATTGATGAGGTTCGGCTGATCCGTATATTTACCTAATACTTCAGGATTCTTGAGCATTTCACGATCGATATAAACGTTCATCGTGCTCGGATGGAAGAGGCCCAAGAGCGGTTTATTGCTGTCGGCAGCCATCATTTCTTTCGAGTTCGTAACGAAGGTGTAGCCTTTATTTTTAAATTCCTGGATGACGTTTTCATTGTCATGGCGTTTGGAGCCTTTTTCCGACTGAGGAATGTACCGGCTGGAACCGCCGCCCATGATGACGTCCGGACGATGGTAATCTTCGAGGTATTCCGAAGCTAACAGGTCCTGGTTAGCACGGCGGCGCGTATGACCAACCATAGCAGCCGGCGTAGCATCCGTCGATTCAGCCTGGGTGATGATGCCGATGGACATGCCGCGAGTACGTTTCAGGATTTCGGCAACGTTTTCAACGCGGGGATCGTCCATGGGGTCTTTGGTGGAATCTTCGTAAACGCCGAGAGCGTTGACGACCGATTTATGACCCGTAGCATAAGCCGAAGCCGAGTTGGCACTGTCTGTCGTCAGAGCATCATAGCCGCTCGTCGTAATCAGCGCGTTATGGGGCATTTTTTCCATCGCTAAGAGATCGTTGTATTTCCCGTTGGTAAGGCCTTTGGAAATGATGCGGGCCATTTCTCTGGCCTGCAGGGACATGCCGTCACCGACGAAGAGGATAACGTTTTTAGCCTGTTTCTGAGCTTTTTCCTGAACAACCGTGTAGCGTGCATCGGCAGAATTCGTGCCGTCTGCATCGGTAGCCGAAACGCGGACCGTATATTTACCGGTCTTCGGGAAATTTACTTGGTTGACACGATAAGAAACGACGCCGTTGCCCAAATCTTTCCCTTCCAGTTTCTGTCCGAAGAATTGATTCGCATTCTGACCATTAATCGTAATATCGACGTTCTTCAAATCTTTAGCATTAGAAACTTCAACATCAAAGTCAAATTTAGCACCTGCCAAGAATTTAGCCGTATCTACCGGTAAAATCCGGACATCGGCTGCCTGTACGCCCGGGACGACGCCCAACAGGGAACCACAAGCTACCATAGAAAGAATTGCTCTTTTTAACCATTGTCGTTTCATATCATGACCTCCTAAAAGACTACATTGATAAGAACAGTATAGGGGCCTTTTACATAGAAATTGTCAAATTCATGTATAATATTTGTATAAGTTAACTTTCTCTCGTAAAAAGGATGTGAACTATAATGATGTACAGTTGCTTTGATGTCGGCGGAACGGCGATCAAATTCGGTCTCATCGATGAAGAGGGCCGCTTCCACAAAAGAGGTCTCATCCCCTCCGGGGACGGTCCTTCCATCGTCGCTGCCGTCCGAAACCTTGTCCGACAGCAGCAGAAAGAAGTATCGCTTGCCGGCATCGCCCTGTCGACGGCAGGCATTGTAAACGCGGAATCCGGCACGGTAGAATACGCCCTCTCCATCCCAGGCTATAAGGGAACGCCTTGGAAAACGATGTTAGAGGAAGAATTCAAACTCCCGGTCAGCGTCGAAAACGATACTAATTGTGCCGCCCTCGGCGAATATTGGCTCGGAGCCGGAAAGGACGTCTCGTCTTTCTTTGCCGTAACCGTCGGCACCAGCATCGGCGGATCCATCATCGAAGAAGGTCGGGTACTCCACGGCGCCACGCATGCTGCCGGAGAAATTGCCTATATGCGCCTCCCGGCCGGCCAATTCCACGACGTCGCCTCAGCGGCCTTTCTCTGCCGTGAAATCGCCAACCAAAAAGGCATTTCTCCCAAAGACATGGACGGCTACCGGGCCTTCCAACTGATTGAAAACGACGATGCGCAGGCCCTTCGCTGTTTTCATATCTTCTGTCAGAATCTGGCCGACGGCCTCACCAATATCATCAGCCTCTTCAATCCCGAACGAATCGTCCTCGGCGGCGGCATCATGAGCAGAGAATCCATCATCCGCCAGCCCCTTGAACAGGCTTTATCGGAAAGACTCCCGGAGCGGATGCTCCCACCGAAAGGCCTGGCCTTTGCCAAGCTCCGAAACGATGCCGGTCTCTTAGGCGCCTTATATGTACTAAAAAACAAAGAATCGACGCTCGTATAGACTCTTTCCGATAAAAAAGAAGGTCAAGGGAACAAAGCACCTTGGCCTTCTTTTCATTACATATAATAGATTTTATTGTATCGGTTCGTTGTACACCAGTTCGCCGGCGACGACCGTCGATTTTACATGGAAGTCGTTGCTGTCCAAGACGACGATATCGGCCTGTTTGCCTTCTTCCAGAGAGCCGATACGATCGTATACCCCAAGGGATTTAGCCGGGTTGACAGTAGCCATAGCTACGACGTCGGGAAGGGAGGCTCCCGAATTGATAAGGAAATGGAGGACAACCTCATTCATGGGCGCCACACTGGCGGCCAAAGTCCCGTCAGCCAATCGGGCTTCACCATTCTTTACAAAGACTTTCTGACCGCCAAGACTTGATTCACCGTCGCCTTGGAGACAGGCCCGCATCGAATCGGTAACCAAGATGATTCCGTCGCGGCCTTTCATCTGATAGGCCAGCTTCTGTGCAGCCGGGTGAACATGGAGATCATCACAAATCAGTTCGCAGCAGGCGTTTTTATCGAGAAGAGCCGCTCCGACAAGGCCCGGTTCCCGATGGCGGAAGGGTGTCATGGCATTATACAGATGGGTGACATGGCAGTTGCCGACGGTTTCCATACAGTCCGTGGCTTGTTCAAAGGAAGCGCCCGAATGACCGAGAGATACGACGATACCCTTATCCTTACAGGCCTTCAAGAACTGCTTATTCTTTAACTGTTCCGGAGCCAGGGTAATGATTTTAATGATGTCGCCATAGGGTTCCAGCCAAGAGAAATCCGGATCCTGTATGCAGTCTTCGGACTGCGACCCCTTATAAAGAGGACTGATGAAAGGCCCTTCCAGGTGTGCCCCGAGGACGTGAGCCCCGCCGGCATAATTTTCTTTTGCAGCTTTAATCCGTTTCAAAGCAGTTTCAATGACACCTTGTTCCATGGTCATCGTCGTTGCCACAAAGGACGTAACCCCTGTCGCCGGCAGGGCCCGCTGCATAGTCGGCAAAGCCTGATCGTCGTCATCCATGACATCGGCACCGGCACAGCCGTGAATATGTTCATTAATAAAGCCGGGGACGACAAAACCGCCGTTGGCATCGATAAACTCCGAGCACATGCCGGCTCTGAACTGCTTACGCGGAACGATGCGCCATATATCCTTTTCATACAGAATAACATGTCCGTTGATAATTTCATTCGGCAGGACAATCAGTCCGTCGAAAATTGCTTTCATAATAACTTCCTCCTAAAATCGTATTCACTGTTTCCAGTATACCACAAACATAAAAGCTGTGGAAATGTGGATATATAGAGTGGATAACTTGTGAATAGGTCCGGAAATGGCGTTTTTATGCTTTGTCCTCCTGTGGATATCTTTCCACAATGTATCCACATATTGTGCGTAAACCCCCTCGGCGACTTATCCACATTTCTACAAGAATTATACACATCCCTTTGTTCATTTGTTCTCCCATGTACATTCGCTCAACCATGCGGTTTATTTGGTGTTTCCTCTGGGTATATATATTTATCCACGTGACTTATCCACATTTTTTAACATCTTTTGATGTAAGTATCCACTGAAAAAATCAGCACAACTATGCGGATTTCAAAAAAATATCCACATTTCTGTCACTGTTGTACACAGAAAATGTGGATACATTGTGAATGCTTTTAAAGCTGTCTTATTCGACGGGACGACTCCAATCGATGTGGACACCTGTCGCCCGCCACATATAACACATGGCCAATTTCAACGTTTCCAAGCTCGACGTCGGAACGGCACTGATAGTTTTATACTGCGAAAGGTCCGTATACTGGTGCAGAACCCGCTCGGTCGTCAAATACTCCCGGGCCCGTTCATTGACAGCTTCATCATTCAGATGAACGCCCAGTTCCTTCGTTTCCGTATTATACTCGATATACCCGTTGTTATTGTCACCGGTATGGGCGACGACTTTAAAAATTGCCATGGCTAAAACTCCTTTTTACGTATCCTTCTCATGGGACATTTCCCATAAAAACCCTTTCATAATGGCCGTACGGCCGAATCGCTGCTGCAGTTTATCAATGGCCTCGATGACTTTCTCCTTCGTTTCCTCGTCTTCGGAAAATAAATCGCCTTGGACTTGATACGGCTGAAGTTGGCTCACTGTGAGACCCAGCAGTCGGATTGGCTCGTGTCCTTTATCCTTATTATACAATCTTTTTGCCGAAAAATATAATTGTTCTTCCGACGCCGTCCCCATATCACTAAGGGTCAGCGACCGGGTAACGGTCTTAAAGGAAGCATAGCGGATCTTAATCGTGATCGTCCGTCCCATGAGTCGGCTTTGACGCAGCCGCCAGGCCACTTCATTGGCCAAGAGCCGGAACTGTTCATCGACTTCAGAAGGCAGGGTCAAATCACGGCTGTACGTATGCTCATTGCCGACCGACTGGGGCCGCCGCCGCACCTCCAAAGGGCGCTTATCCTGACCGAGGGATAAGCGGTAAATGCGCTCAGCTTGATTGCCTAAAAGGGGTTTCAAGGCCTCCGGGCTGGACGCCGAAATATCGCCGATCGTATGGTATCCGCCTTTCTTTAAAGCTTCTTCCGTCACCTTGCCGACGCCCCACAATCGACTGATCGGAAGCGGCGCCAATACCGCTTGCTCCGTTCCATAGGGAATCCAAACCAATCCGTCAGGCTTTCGTAAATCCGAGGCCAGTTTCGCTAAAAATTTATTGGGCGCAATCCCGGCCGAGGCGACGAGGCCCGTCGTCCGAAAAATCTCGTCTTTGACGGCTTTTCCTATATCGACGATATTGGGATAGTGACGTTCCATGCCGGATACGTCCAAAAAAGCTTCATCCAGGGCTAACGGCTCGATATAGGGGGAATAGTGAGACAAAATCAAGCGAATCTGATGCGATACCCGTCGATAGGCCGCCATCCGTACCGGTAAAAAGACACCGTTCGGGCAGCGCCTCCGTGCCGCTTTCATGCTCATGGCCGAATGGATGCCATAGCGCCGCGCTTCATAGGATGCCGTTGCTACGACGCCGCGGTCCATAAGGCCGCCGACAACGACGGGCAGTCCCTTCAAGGCCGGATTGTCTCTTTGTTCAATAGACGCATAAAAGGCATCCATATCGACGTGCATAATCCATCTCGTTGCCATAAGCTCCCCTCCCTCTCTGTCTCTATTATGATACACCGGCGCCGTCTTGTAAATACAGTGACTCCCCTTCCTCTCCATAAAGGAAGTCCTGCGTCCCTGCCGAAAAGAAAAAGGTCTGTAAAAACGGCGGAATTACGCTGATTACAGCGGACGCCTGCTATTGGATTTTCATTCCGTAATATGGTAAACTATAAGAATACTAAAGAGAGGTGAAATAGTATATTATGGATTTATTCCAATTGACATACTTCATCGAAGTCGCTCACAAAAAGAGCTTTACCAAAGCTTCAAAATCCCTGCACATCAGCCAGCCGTCTATCAGCAAGGGCATCAAGGCCCTGGAAGAACATTGGGGTGTGCAATTATTTGACCGCAAGGGTAAAAATGTAGAGCTGACGGAAACGGGTTCCTATTTGCTTCCTAAAATCGAAGAACTCATCAAAGGCTTTACCCAGTTGAATGAAGAAATGGAATCGCCGCAGCTCCTCAATTCCGGCAAGTTGTCCGTCGGGGTTCCGCCCATGATCGGCTCCTCCGTCATCGCGCCGTTTATCGCTCATTTCATCAATACCTATCCCAAAATCGAATTGGAAATGAAGGAAGTCGGCTCCCAAGACGTCGTCTCAGCCATCGATGACGGGCTCATTCAGGTCGGTTTCGTCGCCTTGCCGATTACGACGGAAATCCCTTATGAATTCTTCATTTTCCATGAAGAGCCTCTCGACGTCGTCCTCTGGCCGGATCATCCTCTGGCCGCCCGCCCGTCCCTGACCTTATCCGATATCAAAGACGAAACCTTCGTTTTCTATCCCAACGGATTCTCGCTGAATCCCTATCTGCGCTCGGCATTTCAGGAAATCATGGCCCATCCGAAAATCGTCTGCCGTTCCAGCAACTGGGACTTCTTGGCTCAGATGGTATCGGGCAAGTTGGGCATTTCCCTCATGCCGCACACGATTTGTCAGCGCATTTCACCGGATCTTGCCGTATCCGTTCCCCTGGTCAAACCGCACCTGTACTGGACGCTGGCCCTCATTTGGAAAAGCAAGGGATACCTCTCCCATCCGTCCCGGACCTGGGTCCAGTCCTTTAAAGATTACTTCAAAGATGCCAGCACGATGATTCAAAATGCCGCTGCCGACCAACCCTTTCTGTCGGACACACCAAGTGAAGACTGACCTGGCTTCCATAACGATCCATAAAGCAAGCATTGCCTGCGGGCAATGCTTTTTTTTATGCTCCAAAGACTTACATCAAGTGGTGTTTTAAGGCATAATCCACCAGTTCTGACTTCGTTTTACAATTGAGCTTTTGCATGAGCCGCGTTTTATACGTCGACACGGTCTTTACCGAAAGGTGCAGCGTATCACCAATCGACGACAGCGAATGGCCGTGGACCAAGGCGACGAGAACTTCCTGCTCCCGTTCCGACAAGGTCGGCGTATCCTTTTTCTCGGCTAAGACGCCGTTAAGAAGGCTCCGGGCTTCGCGTTCACTGAGATAACGCTCGCCGGAAGCGACGGCACGAAGGCCTTTAAACAGCTCTGCATCCAGGGTATCTTTGCACAAGTACCCATCAGCACCGAGCTGCATCAATTCGGTCACGTACTCCTGCTCGCTGTACATGGTAAGGACCAGGACCTTCACTTCATAATGGCGGCGACGGATTTCCCTCAAACAGTCGATGCCGTTCATGACCGGCATCGATAGATCAAGGAGGACGACATCGACGTCTGTCTCTTCCAGTATATCGAGGACTTCTTGTCCGTTCGAGGCCTCGGCAACGACCTTGCAGTCGTTCTGCGAAGCTAATAATAATTTCAGGCCCGTCCGCAAAATGCGGTGGTCATCAGCCAATAGTATGTTCATCATCAATCTCCTCACTCAGATTTAACGGCAGCGTTATGGTCAGGGTCGTTCCCTTCCCCGGTCGGCCGTCGATAGAAAAAGTGCCGTTCAACACGTCAGTCCGTTCCTGCATGCTGACCAGCCCCAAGTGATTATCAAGCCGTGCCTGCTCAGCCCGGGCGGCACTGAAACCGACGCCGTCATCGGCAATACGTAAAGACAAGGACGACGGCAGGATATGTAATTCAATCGTCACCGTATGAGCCTGCGCATGGCGGGCAATGTTGGTCAGCCCTTCCTGCACCATGCGGTAGCAAAATAAAGCGACCGGCCGCGACACTTTTGCGATATCTCCGTCATGACAGAAGGAAACAGTAAGATCCGGCTGCGTCTGCCGATACGTACCAAGATATTTTTCAATGGCCACAATGAGACCTAAATCGTCGAGGAGAGGCGGATGGAGATTGACCGCTAAATGGCGCAGGCTTTCCAAGGTCTCTCTCGTCAATTCACGAACACCGGTCACCAATTCCCGCACGTCAGAATTTTCAGTCTGGTCCTGAATGAGTCGCAAATAGGCTAAGATCGACACCATGGACTGGCTCGTTTCATCGTGGAGCTCTCGTGAAATGCGACGCCGTTCATCTTCACGCGCCGAAAACAGCTGGTCGATGAGCCAAACCCGGTTCTTTTCCTTTTCCCGAAGAGCCGTCAAGAGTTTCGAGTTTTCCCGGTCCTTGACCGACAGGCGGTTGCTCATGACATTGAAGGCCTTGGCCAACTGACCGACATCATCTTTCGTATCGACGGAAACGCGGACACTGTAATTGCCCCGCCCGATTTGGCGAATGGCTTTTGCCAAAGCCTGAACAGGGCGAAGAAATGCCCGGGCATATCGCGTCGCCAAGGCCGAGGCCACCAGACAAATAGCCAGGATGATCAACATCGTCTCGACAAAGCGCTTCCACATGAGCTGCATCATGGGCCGCTCGGACAGACCGACGCGAAAATATCCGACTAAGCCACCGTCGATGGGAACGAGAATTTCCCGGATATAGCCTTCGGTACTGTCAAAAGTCACCGTCTGTTCGCTTCCTTCCGTGGTCATATCCCGCCGTTCCGGAAGGCCCTTCGGCAATCCGTCCGTAAAAGTACTGGCCAGAATACGCCCGTCCGGATAGGTCACCAAAATGTAGCGGACCTGGTCATTCGTCTTTTGAGCGTGGAGCAGCTGTTCGGTCATATCGAAGCGGTCATCGACGAGGATGTCATTGCTGACGACCTGCCCGATGGACACGGCCAGTTCCCTTCCTGAAGCATCGAGTTCATGGCTCATGTATTCACTCGTCGAATAGAGGAACAGCGATGCCGTCAACAGCCCGCAGATAAAAATCGTGCCGACGATGAGGGCATTAAATTTTACGTATAACGTGTAGTTTCTCATCTTACGTTCCTGCCAATCGTTTTTGCGCCTGATACTGTTGCTTAAACGTTTCGTAGGCCGCAGAATCCGGAGGGATAAAGCGGTCGATGACGATGTTCTTCATGGCCTTGGCTAAATCCGCATCTTCATGCATCGTATAAAAGATATGGCGGAGCTCTTCTTTTTCCGCCGGATCCAAATCGCTGCGGACGACAATCGGACCGGTCGGCGCTTCCGGCAAGGCTTCAATGATGCGGACTTCCTTGGCAAGGGCCGGGTTGGTATCGGCCATGAGCTCATAAATTTGGCTGTCTATCCCGGCGGCATCGGCCAAGTGATTGGCCACAGACCACAGTGATTTGTCATGACCGTGGGTATAGAAGAAGCGATTAAAAAAGATTTCCGGCGTCGTCCCATCTCGGGCCAGCAAAAATTTAATGGCCAAGCATCCTGAATAACTCAAAGGGTCCGTAAAAGCAAAAACCTTGCCCCGAAGCTGACTAAAATCATGGATATCGCTGTCAGCAGCCGTGATGATATACGTTTGGTAATGGGACGTGCCATTGGTCTCGGTCATCGCCAACAGTTCGATCGGAACCTGCCCCTGATAGGCAGCATAAGCGCCTGTCGAAGAAAAGGCAATATCGGCGTCACCGTTCGCCAAGAGGGCATTCAGTTCCTCATAGGTCCGGCGCTGGATGAGAACAGCCGGCCGCTGCTGCTGTTGAGCAATATAAGTGACGATCTGCTGATACACCTGCCGTGTTTCCCGCGGCGACATGACCGACGCAAAGGCGATGCGAAGCGGTTTTACACCGGACTGCTCTACCGCCGGCCGAGGACCTTCGGGCTGCGTAAAGTCGATATAGCCCTGAGGATGGGCACAGGCCGCACTGAAAAGACAGGCTAAGGCCAGCAGCATCATAGAAATAACCCGTTTCATAATGCCTCCCCTGCATACAATTTATATCATTTATTATACCCTGAATCGGCCCGGCTGAGTAGGGTTTTACACTCCGCCGCAAGGCTATGCGAAAAAAGGCGCTGCCCCTTGGGACAACGCCTTCATCATTAGTCTTCTTTCGGTTTTGCGTTCCAAACGAGGAGAGCCAGCAGCGTCGAGACGACGGCTGCACCGACCCAAAATTCCGTAGCCAGTCCGAAGTCGTAGACTTTGACGCCATTGACGACGGTGATGGTCATCAGCTTCCCGGTAATGAATTCCTGCAGCGCGGCCCCGGCATAGCTGAGGAGGCCGATCATCCCCATCGCCGCACCGGTAACGCGTTTCGGCACGATATCGACAGCCATGAGGCCGCCCATGTAGCAAACCAACGCTCCCATGGTGAAGCCGTAGAAGGTCATGCACAGCATATCCATGGTAAACGATTGGGGTGCCCAGAGGAAACCGGCAATGGACAGGGAATAGAAAATCCCATATAACAAGGCCGGCATATTGCGCTTGTGATTGAAGAACTTGTCTGAAATAACACCGCACAAGAGCGCCCCGAAGATACCGGCTACCTGCATGTAAGCCATGACGCCGGCAGCCCCCATCATATCGTAGCCCTTCTGCGACGTCAGGTAGACGACGCCCCAGCTTTCAATGGCATAACGGGCAATGTAGACACAGAGCGAGGAGAGACCGAGGATCCAAACGGCAGGATTCTTGACGACGGCATTCCACTGCATAGCGCCGACAGATTTTTGCTTTTCCGCAGCAATCTGTTCCGGCGTCTTTTCACCGTAATAGACGGCGCCGTTCGGCAGCCCCTGCGTTTCCGGCCGGTCGCTCATCCCAAAATAAATGAAGGCCGTCCCAATAAGTGAGATGATGCCGGCCGCAATGAAGCCCATGGACCAGTTGTACATGGAAACGATGGCAGCAATGGCAAAGTAAGCGAAAGATGAGCCTAGGTTGTGACTCGTAAACCAGATGCCATACAAGGTTCCGCGCTGTTTATTGCTGAACCACTGATTCAGGGAAACAATGGACGGACCGGCACCATAAGACTGGAACCAGCCATTGAGGCCCCACAAGACGGCTAAGGGAACGAAGGAGTTGACCAAGCCCATGCCGACCATAGTGAGTGAAGAAATGAACAAGCCAAAGGAAAAGAATCGCTTATTATTCATCCGGTCTGCCAGGAAACTGTTGGTAAATTTCCCAAGGCCGTAGGTTACGAAGAATATCGAACCGATGATCCCGATTTCAGTCGGCGTAACGATTCCCGATGCCAAAAGCGGTTTCTTAATGACCGAATAGCTCTGGCGGATGATGTAGTAAAAAGCATAACCGATCGTGATGGAAGCAAATACGCGCCAACGCATGGCGTTAAACTTTTTCTTGATGGCCTCGCCATCCGTCATAGGCACGGCGTCCGGTGCCGTTCTGAAAAAGTTCCAGATTAAATTGAGCATAAAAAAAACTCCTTCCGTTTCATGAATCCGAATAATGATAAATCCGTATGGTACGGCTTTATTATAATAAACAAATTCTAACAACGGTAGCAGAAAAATTCTGATTTTTCTGTAGGAGTTTTTCTTACACTACATAATGCGCTTAGCGCCTACGTATCGGGCAGACCAGTAACTGCTGTCCATATCAGACACGCTGACCCCGTCACTGGCAGCATTAATGAACTGATGGTTGCCGATATAGATTCCGACGTGAGAAATGCCGGCCTCATAGGTCGAGAAGAAGACCAAGTCACCGGGTTCTAAATTGGCCATGGATACCGATTCTCCGACGTCATACTGCTCATCCGCGGCCCGGGGCAAATCGATGCCGGCTGCCGAATAGACGTAGCGCGTAAAGCCCGAGCAGTCAAAGCCCGACGGCGTCGAGCCGCCAAAGACGTAAGGAACGCCGATATACTGATTGGCAATATCGAGAATATGGGTCGCCGCCGAACTTTCAATACGAGGCACTCCATTGTAACCGCCATTGCCGAAGCGGCGTATGGGACCTGTCGGAAGCTGCTGTCCCGTCAGGGCATAAAAGGTCGACGGACCGACGATACCGTCCGTTTCAAGTCCATGGTCGCCTTGATAAGAACGGACAGCCCGTTCTGTGCCGGCGCCAAAAACACCGTCTACATCGACATTGTATCCGGCATTTACCAGAGCCTGCTGAATGAGGAGGATTTCATTGTCTGCCGTCGCCTTGGTAACAAAAGCTGAAGCGACAGCATCATTTTCCGGCATAGATGAACCGGTGAGCGCTGCATACGTCGCAGCTCCGACGATTCCGTCGGAATCCAGGCCCTGGTCCTCCTGGAACTTCCGGACAGCAGCCTGCGTCGAGACCCCGTAATCACCATCAGCAGCGACGGCATAGCCCCTACTGGACAGCGCCTGCTGGATGGTGACGATCTGGTCGCCTCGGTCACCGGGATGGAAGGTGGCGCCGACGACCGATACGGAAGTCAGGACGCAGAATCCCAGTGCGGCTGCTATTTTCTTTGTCGTATTCATCGAATACCCCTTTCTCCGCTTTGTAAAATATACGTTTATTATACCAGTTTTTTCTCTTTTTTAGTAGCTTTCAGATTAATCTTTATCGTGAATGCAAAAAAAAGACTTCACAACTGAGTTGTGAAGTCTTTTAACGGTCAAGGGTGAATTAGAATTTACCGGCTTTTGCAGCGCCTTCAACGGCAACGGCAACGGCGACGGAAGCACCGACCATGGGGTTGTTGCCCATGCCCAGGAAGCCCATCATTTCGACGTGAGCCGGAACCGAAGAAGAACCGGCAAACTGAGCGTCGCTGTGCATACGGCCCATGGTATCGGTCATGCCGTACGAAGCAGGGCCGGCACCCATGTTGTCCGGATGAAGGGTACGGCCTGTACCGCCGCCGGAAGCAACGGAGAAGTATTTTTTACCCATTTCGATACATTCTTTTTTGTAGGTACCGGCAACGGGATGCTGGAAACGAGTCGGGTTGGTCGAGTTGCCCGTAATGGAAACGTCAACGCCTTCGTGGTGCATAATGGAAACGCCTTCGCGGACGTCATCAGCACCGAAGCAGCGAACATTAGCCCGTTCGCTCTTGGAGTACGGTACTTCACGAACGATGTTCAATTCGCCGGTCTTGTAGTCGAACTGGGTCTGAACATAGGTAAAGCCGTTGATGCGGGAAATGATCTGAGCTGCATCTTTGCCAAGGCCGTTGAGGATAACGCGAAGGGGCACCTTGCGGGCTTTATTGGCGTTGCGGACGATACCGATAGCACCTTCAGCAGCGGCAAAGGATTCGTGGCCGGCGAGGAAGCAGAAACACTTCGTTTCATCCTGAAGGAGCATCGCCGCCAAGTTGCCGTGACCACGGCCGACTTTACGGTCTTCAGCAACCGAGCCGGGGATACAGAAGGACTGGAGGCCGATGCCGATAGCTTTAGCAGCTTCTACAGCCGTCCGCGCATTGGTTTTAATGGCGATAGCAGCACCGACGGTGTAAGCCCAGCCGGCATTTTCAAAGGCAATAGGCTGTACGTCTTTGACGATTTTATAAGGATCCAAACCGGCAGCTGCACAGATATCGCGGCATTCTTCAACACTGCCGATACCGTATTCTTTCAGTACGCCGAGGATTTTATCGATTCTTCTGTCGTAGCTTTCAAATAATTCCATTGTTTTGCCCTCCTATTGCTGTCTCGGATCGATGTACGAAGCTGCTTCTTCAAAGCGGCCATAATGACCTTTGGCATCTTCCATAGCTTTAGCCGGTTCAATGCCTTTTTTAATGGCTTCCATCATTTTTCCGAGGTGGATGAATTCATAGCCGATGACCTGATTTTCTTCATCAAGAGCCATGCGGGTGACATAGCCTTCGGTCATTTCAAGGTAACGAGTGCCTTTGGCTTTCGTGCCGAACATGGTACCGGTCTGGCTGCGAAGGCCTTTGCCGAGGTCATCGAGGCTGGCGCCAATAGGAAGACCGCCTTCAGAAAATGCCGTCTGTGTGCGGCCGTATACGATCTGGAGGAAAAGCTGGCGCATAGCTACGTTAATAGCGTCACATACTAAGTCCGTATTAAGGGCTTCGAGAAGGGTCTTGCCCGGGAGGATTTCCGAAGCCATGGCTGCAGAATGAGTCATGCCGGAACAGCCGATCGTTTCGACGAGGGCTTCTTCGATAATGCCGTCTTTGACATTGAGGGTCAGCTTACAGGCACCCTGCTGAGGGGCACACCAGCCTACACCGTGTGTCAAACCGCTGACATCTTTAATTTCCTTTACTTGTACCCATTCGCCTTCTTCCGGAATCGGTGCTGGTCCATGATATGCTCCCTTTGTGACAGGACACATATTCTTAACTTCTGTTGAATACAACATGTTCTCTTCACCCTTTCAAAATCTATGAAATAAACGGCAGCAAGTATACGACTCAGTCTTTCAACTGGTCATATATCTGTGTAAACAAAGCGCGGTACATGCTGCCCTTGCGCCACAAGAATGAAAATGCGTGCATAACGGAAAAATCCGTAATGGCGATGCGTCTGAGCCTTCCCTCAGCCAGTTCCTTTTGAACTGATTTTTCATATAAGAATGCAATACCGCAGTCGCGGCAGGCCAGCCCTTTTACAGCGGACAGGCTGCCCACTTCATAGCGGGACGGAAAATGCTCCAGGGTGTACCCCTTTTCCGCCAACTTCCGTTCTAAGATCCGCCGAACACCGGCATGGCGTTCACGAATGATGAGACGATGGTGCATAAGATCCGCCAGGGTCATTTCGTCGGGCGTATCGTACCCGTCCGAACAGACGGCAACGATGGGTTCCGTAGAAAATAAAAGCGAATCGTAATGCCCTTGGTCAAACGAACTTTCGACAATGGCAAAATCAATGGTCCCTTTATCTAAGGACTGGAGCAGTTTATCGGCATCGGCAATTTCCATATAAAGATTCATGTCTCCATTCTGCTTGAGAATGAGTGACAATTTATCGAGAATTCCCATGCCGGCTGTTGGCGTCACGCCAAAAGACAAGGAGCGGTTATGCTGCTGCAAGTCATGCAGATGCTCTTTTAAAAG
This sequence comes from Megasphaera sp. UBA1696, assembly GCA_002319965.1. Classification (GTDB taxonomy): domain Bacteria; phylum Bacillota; class Negativicutes; order Veillonellales; family Megasphaeraceae; genus Megasphaera. Next base: position 22,472 of record DCJQ01000043.1, on the reverse strand, counting down.
CGTATCATCATGACTAATAGCCGTCGCAGCATTCCAAAGAATGTGCCCGGCTTGTGTCAGCTGCAGATGTTTCCCCTTGTAGCTAAAAAGTTTGGCCCCGTATTCGCGTTCTAAATATCGAATATGCTGAGAAACGGCAGGCTGCGTAATATGGAGTTCAGCGGCAGCCCGGGTATAATTCATGTGACGGCAAACGCACAAAAATGTATGGATACGAAAATCTAACATGGCACCCTTTCCTTTCTTTGCGTTTTCCATAAGATAATTTTATGATATTTCAGTCGTTTTATCAAGAACAAAGTGGGCAATTTCCGTATACTGATGGGACGACATCGTTCCCAATGGAACGTATTCTCAACAAGAGCCTGCCAAATCCCCCTTTCCCTGTACTCCTATTTTTTTCATACCCAAACACTCCTTAGCCGTATCCCTATTAATAGATGTAATATATACTAACTATAATCGATAACAACAAAATATATCTTATTAATAATGATTATTGTATAATAGAAATAAAAAACCTGTTATTTCAAGGAAAGGTACCCGATATGACAACAGAACAATATATGAATATGATTCGTAACAATCCTTATGTCATTGGGCGAATCGAAAATCCAACAGAAGAAATGCAGCTTCTGGCCGTACAGTTGAACGGCCAGGCTCTCCAATATATTACCAATCCGTCACCGGCAGTCCAAGAGGCCGCCATTGCCAACACGGCCCGGGCGATTCAGTTTATCGACAATCCGTCCGAAGACATCAAACTTCAAGCCGTCCGCGCCGGCTGGAACAATTTAAGCTACCTCGAAAATCCCTCACAGGAACTTATCGACGCCGCCTTAGACCAGTCCGGCTGGGCCATTAAATACATCAAGGATGCCGGCCACGATTTGCAGCTCCGCGCCGTCAATAAGAACTACGACGCCGTCAAATACATCAAAGATCCGGCATCGGACGTCCAGCTGGCCGCCGTCCGCGGCAATTACGAAGCCCTCCGCTACATCGAAAATCCGACGGACGAAGCAAAGGACTTGGCTATCATCGAAGATGCACAAGCCCTGCGGCTCATCCGCGGCTTAGAAAAAGAAGGTTTCCTTCATTATTTGGGACTCAACGTCCTGGTCAGCAAATATCGCCCTGCCGATATCAGCCTCACGCCGGATGACTGGCGCGATACCATCAAGGCTATCCTCGCCAAAGAAGACGTGTCTGAAGAATACGTCCGCAATTTCATTACCTGCAGCGCCGTCGACTTATCGCCTGTCGACAAGATACTCCTCGTCGATGATTATGGCAGCCAAAAAGCCCGCCGCATTGCTGTAGACGAAAAATTGACCTTAAAATAGGAGTAACGATTATGAACTTTACAGATACCTATAAAAGCGTAGAACTCGTTCTCACCGCCGGTGAAGTTCCCCTTCTCGTCGGCGAAACGGGTATCGGCAAGACCTCTCTTGCCCGCGAACTGGCCCATCGCCATGACTGGAGCCTCGTCGGAATCGACGGAAACTTATTAAAAGAAGGGGAAATCGGCGGCCTTCCGACCGTTGAAAATGGGACTACCGTCTACGCCGTCCATCATAAGCTTCGTACCATCGACGAAGAAATCGCCAAGGGCAAAACCGTCCTATTGTTCATCGATGAAATCAACCGCTGCGACCACGCCGTCCAGCAGGAATTGATGAACCTCATCTTGAACCGCGAAATCAACGGTTATGCCTTGTCGCCGTCGGTCCACATCATCGCTGCCATGAACCCGTCTGATGCCTACGACTATGAAGTCGTCGAAATGGACGCAGCTCAAGAGAACCGCTTCGTTTGGCTGTACATGGAACCGGATTACCTGCAGTGGCTCGATTGGGCCTCGTCGGCCGGCATCGAAGAAAAGGTCATGGAATTCATTTCCACCTATCCGGAATACCTCGATAAGACCAACGAAGACGACATCAACGCTACCCCTCGCAGCTATGAACGAATTTCAAAACTTTATACCATTTATAAAAACGATTCCGGCAGCATTCCCAAGTCGGTTTTCCACAACGTCATCCGCGGCAACGTCGGAAAACTCATTGCCGAAGAATTCATCCAATTCATCAACTCCGACGCCTCTCCCCTCATCACCTATAACGACGTCTTCAGCGGCGAAACCCTGGCTCCGGAATTAAGCGGCCGCGTAGCCGGAGAAAGCCATACCCGCCTTTATCTTACAGCAAAAAACGTTCTGAAACAATTAGATTACCACCTTTCTCAAGAAAGGGACAACCAAGCCTTATTGTCACGCTTCGTCGCCTTCCTTTCCCTCTATCCCGTCGATCTTCGCTTAGGTGTCATGAAAGACATGAAAGCCGCCAACCCCAAAGTCTATGCCTGCGCTTTGGATAACGCCGACTTCATCGACAGTTACTTTGCAGCCTTTCGCTCCCTGCGGTAAATCGGATGAAACAGTCCATTTCCGTGGAAGCTACGCTCCTCTACCAGCAGGCATCGATAATCGCCGACAATATCCTCCGGGATAAGGATTATTCCAACCGGGAAGCGGAGGTACCGGCTGATTTTCAAAACGATTTCTTTGCCTTCCTGGGCCGCATCAACGGCCACCTCATGGAAGACAAGGATAATTTCTTCGGATACTTTCTCTTCCAGATGACCAAGAGTATCCGCTTCGATTTGGCTTCCCCGACAGGTGTCAACTTTAAAGGCACCCGCTATCAAATCTACTTCAATCCTCTCCTGTTCCTGACTTTGTCGCCGGAACAGATGGAAAGCACCATCAAGCATGAAATCCTTCACATCGTCTCCCTACACCTCATCCGAGCCAAGGAACTGCGAGAAAACTACAGCAAGCAAGCCATCACCTTGGCCATGGACGTCGTCGTCAATACCTACCTCGACCACCTGCCGCCTTTTTCGACGACCTTGGAATGGGTCAATACCAATTTCTCCCTCCTCCTAAAGCCCTTCGAAAGTCTCGAATATTACGTCGATAAGATTCAGACCGCCCTGGACATACGGACAGAGAACAAAAATCTGCCGGAACCGGAAAGCGATGCTGACGAAACCGTCGCCGTCTCCTATAACCCCATTACGACCCATGAACTTTGGGACGAAAGCGATGTCATCGACGATGAAACGCTGAAGAAGTTCACCGAAAAATACGTCGATGCCTCGTCAAAGGGCGACCTCTCCAATTATTTGGAGAGCATGATAAAGGCTTTAAAAGACAACAAAGACAGCCTTCCCTGGCACTGGTACCTAAAAAAACTGATTGGTTCGGTTACCAGCAGTTGGAAACGGACACCCATGCGCCGCAACCGCCGCCAGCCGGACCGCCTCGATCTGCCGGGCAAGCTGCGTTCTCATACGGCAAAAATTCTCGTCGGCCTCGACATCAGCGGCAGCATCACCGACGCCGAATTCCGCCAAGCCATCGGCGAAGTCCTGCAGCTCGTTCGCTGCTACGACCATGAAATCATCGTCGCCGAATGCGACGACCAGATCCGTCGTACCTATCGCATTCGCGACCTCGAAGACGTCAAAGGCCGCCTGGACATCCGCGGCGGCACCGCCTATTCACCGGTCTTCGACTATGCCAACACCCAAAACATCGACCTCTTGGTCTACTTCACAGACGGCAAAGGCGAAGAAAAACTTCAAACAGCGCCGCGAGGCTATAAAGTCCTCTGGGTCCTCTCAGGCCACGGTGAAACCCTCTCCTTAAAGAACCCCTATGGCCTTGTAAAACGCTTGGCCAAGCTCCCCGACTACGACCCCAGCCTCGACTTCGACGACGTCCGAGGCGGCGGTTTCTCCATGGCCAACCAAGAACACACGAGTAAGCTTTAATATCCACATTACAAAGAAAGACCGCACGCGTGGGTTGCGTGCGGTCTTTCTATATGCAAAGGTTAGAACAATTTTTCATAGAGGAAGCGAATATCGTCGAGAGACAATTCTTTGCAGTTATTGACCAAGAGTCGGGTCTGCTGACTTCCGGCCTTGACCAGAAAATCGAGGTCTTCTTTTTTGACGCCGAATTCTTCCAATTTAGTCGGAATCTGAACTTTTTCTACGACATCTTTGATTTCGGAAATGATATAGTCCGCTTTGGCATCTGCCGTTTCAGCGTATTTTTCCGGATAGACAGCGTCACAAAGGGCTGCCAAGCGATCCGTGCAGGCATCCTTATTGAATTCCATAACATGGGCAAAGAGGATGGCATTGGAAACACCGTGCGCAATATGATATTTACCTCCTAAGGGATAAGACAAGGCGTGAACGGCCGTCGTCCCCGAGCCGGTAATGGCAACGCCGCCATAAAAGGCACCAATAAGCATTTCCGTTTTAGCGTCCATATCAGCCCCATCTACAAAGGCTTCCCGGATGTTATGGAAAATTTTCTTCGCCCCTTCAACGGCATAGGTGTCGCTCAAAATCGTCGCTTTCTTAGATGTGAAGCATTCTACAACATGGGCTAAGGCGTCGACACCGGTAGCTGCCAAAACCTTCGGCGGCAGATGACGGATCATTTCAGCATCTAAAATGACATAGTCGGGAATCATGCAGTTATTGACAATCCCCTGTTTCGACTGTTCTTCCGGAATGGCGACGATCGAATTACAAGTTGCTTCAGAACCGGTACCGCATGTCGTCGGAATCATCAGCGATTTGATATATTTCTTGGCAATCGTCGGGTCCTTAAGTAAGTCACGAACTCCATATTCGGCACCGATAACGATGCTTGCCAGCTTTGCCGCATCCATGACGCTGCCGCCGCCGACTCCGATGACCAAATCGATATTGGCCTGGCTGACTTCGGCAATGACGCGCTCGACATCCTGATAGGACGGCTCGGTAGCCAAATCATCAATAACCGTAAGCTTCAAGGACGAGCAAATTTCTTCGACCCGTTTCGTAAGACCTGCACCGCGGACGCCTTTATCGGTAAAGAGAAGGACGGACTGCGCATTTTCCCGCTGTAATACTTCACTTATTTTTTCAACACTGCCGGGACCTGCAAATACAACGCCCGGAATCGTCAACTGACATTGTTTCATGTTTATTACCTCCTACTTCAATCTTTAATTAAAACGGAAAATACAAATTCTTAAAGCGAATATTACCATTAACAACGGTAACCTGCGGCATAATCATTTTTTTACCGTCAAACTCTTCTTCCATTCTATTTTTCAGATGAAATGGACGATTTTCTACACTGAATATGGTTACATTGCCATTCGCCCCCGATTTTAATGTACCAATTCCCCAAGGTAATTTATGAATTTTAGCTGGGTTTAAAGTGCATGCAGTGATAACATCTATCAATGGTAGTCCCAAATTTAGCCACTTCGATAAAACAACGGGGAGTCCCCATAACATATTATTAAACAAACCATTTTTGGTGATATCTGTCGAAATAATATCAGGATAAAACCCTTGTTCTATTGCCGGATAAATGACCCTATAGCAATGGTTAATCCTTGCATCGGCTGAATCAAAATATACCCCGCGTTTTCTTGCACTAAAAACCGCTTTATTAACTTTTCCATCTTCATCAAGAATACTATTTTGTTTCCCCTGATAGATATGGCAAACAATATCCCCTGGTCTCAATTTATTTACAATATTTTCCATCGGACTTGCTGCGTTAGTAACATGCACGGTAATTGAACATTGTAATTTTTCAGCTAATTCAATGGTCTTATCCAAAACACTTGTACCAAATGGTTCTACAACTTCTGCACCATATCTTAATTTCAAACCTCTAGCATGAATGGGGTCTTCTTTAAAAATGTGGCGAATACCATCTTCATCAAAATATCTGGGATCAACATTTTCAGGATAGCTTTCAGTAATTTGCCCCGATGTAGAAACGTTCACAGAATAGAAAAGATTCAAATAACAATTATCCACAACGTTTCGCTTGAAAATAGGCCAATTGCCGACACCTGAGCTTCCTCCATCAATAGCGCTGGTAATCCCCATTGGAATCAAGTTTAAATCGGCATCAAAACCCGGCTCTGTTCCCTCTTTAAACACGTGTACATGTGAATCAACCCATCCAGGGCTAACATAATAACCTTCCGCATCAATTTCGTCCTTGATAGTGTAGACCTCTCCCGGATTATAATCTACAATCTGTCCATCACGTATTGCAATGGTTCTCTTGGAAATCTTTTTATCATCCGGATCAATAACATTACCATTTTTAATTAAAATATCTATTTTTTCGCTCATAAATCATACCCCTTTCTATTAATAAAACATCCTCCCCAGCCCCTTCAAAACAGAAGTTGCTGGAGAGGCATTTTATTGCAGAGTTTCTTAGGCTGCACAAAAAGCATGTTATGCTTCAACACCAATTTTCTTTTTAAAGTTGATCAACAAAGAGAACAAACCAATGCCAATGCCAAAGCAGGCAAACAACACAAGTGCCAAGAAATAAGAGCCTGTGGAACCAACAATTGCCCCAATAATTAAAGGAATAATGGCTCCACCAATATTCCCTACACAGTTCATGCAGCCGCCAACCGTACCGATGTTTTCACGTTGTGCCAAGGCAGCCGGAACAGTCCAATATAAGCATCCGGACCATTTTTGGAAAAACAATGCAACAGTAATGCATCCAATAGCCATGTAAAGGGAATCAGACTGACTGAGCAACAACATTGCACCACCAGTCATAACACCAATCAACAATAAATTACAATGCATAATCTTGTTATAATGTTCTTTCCCGAATTTTCTTTTCAGGGTATCCGTAATAGTACCGCCTAATAACCCTCCAAGTACGCTAACACCATAGATGATAAATAAAGCTCCGCCTAAGCCTTTGATATCCAGATGATGTACAGTTGCCAAATACATGGGGCCCCAAGTCATCAAACCATAGGCAATCGCATTACCGCAAGTAAAGCCAAAGCACATTCCCCAAAAATCTTTATGCATAAAATACGTGGTCAAACGCACTTTAACTTTTGTAGCAACACTATCAGCCTGATTAGCCTTCCATTCTTCTTCCAGCGCATTTTTAATATAATCGCGTTCTGCCTGATTAACACGTTTATTGGTATCAGGAGTTGACATTAAACGTCGACCACAAACAACGACAATTACAGCCGTTAAAGCCCCAATGGCAATCAGAGCACCTCTCCATCCATCTAACCAAAGGACAAATAAAGCAACTAACGGCGCCCCAAAAGCATTCCCTAACGAGGATCCAACATCAACTAAGGCGCTCCCTCTGGATCGTTCCGTAACAGGAAGCCATATAGACTGTAACTTAGCACCTGCCGGATAAATAGGTGCTTCAGAAACACCTAGCAGGACCCGAACAAACATGAATAGTTTACTACTACTGAGAATACCCGTAATAGCTTGAAATATCCCCCAACATAAACCACCAATGAGCAAAATCTTACCTGGCTTAAATCTATCACAAAGCCACCCACAAGGAATCTGCATCAATGCATATCCCCAAAAAAATGCACTTAAAATAGCACCAACGACTTCCGGAGAAAAGTTCAGTTCTTCTTGAATCTGAGGCATACATACGGAGATAACTGCACGGTCAATATAGTTGATAGTACAAATAATAGCTAACATAAAAAAGATATTCCATCGTGCATTAGTCTTTTTCATCATTTCTTCCATTTATAAGTCACACCTTTCTAATTATAAAATATAGATTTAACTATGGAGTTTCATTTGGTGTGGCCAGATCAAAGTGCTATACCATTGGTATAGCATGAATTATTGCATAACCCGAGGACACCCATTCTCAAATAAACGCAATGCTTTCATGCTTTTTGCTATGTATGCAGCATTATAGATCAGCCTCTTACTTGTTCCATCGCGTATGGTCATATGCTTTCGGATTGCATACTTTATCCCATTTTTGACCGTTTATAACAGCTACCGTTCCTTCTGCCGCCAACGTCGCAACGCCGGAAGCCGCTTCTCTCGTCTGTCCTGCCATATGAGGGGTAACAACGATATTATCATGATGGAAAATAGGATCTGCCGGGTCGATTGGTTCATGTACAACAACATCCGTTCCAGCACTATGAATTCGGTTTTCATCTAACGCTTTATTCAGCGCAGCTTCGTCGACGATACCACCACGGGCACAATTTATCAAAATGCCATCTTTTTTCATCATCTGCAATTCCGCTTCACCAATCATATTTCGTGTTTGCGGCGTCAGCGGTGTATGGATAGAAACGACATCGGCTTCTTTTAAGATATCATGCATATCTTCACGGTACCCATACCCCTGTGCTTCGACAGCTTCACGTTTAATGAACGGATCATAAACTAATACATTCATGCCAATACCGGCTGCCATGCCGGCAAAGATACTGCCAATATGACCATAGCCCAGCAGGCCAAGTGTTTTTCCGCCCAATTCATAGGCTTTATAAGAACTACGAATTCCAAAGTTACCGTTACGCATTTCTTTGTCGCTGCGAATCATATCTTTAGCACAAGCAAACATCATTGCCATAGCATGTTCTGCTACAGAACGGCTATTTGCTCCCGGAGCAATAACAACGGGAATCCCGAGTTCTGTCGCAGCTTCGACATCGACATCATCGACACCGACACCAGGACGTCCAATAACTTTCAATTTCGGGCACTGCTCCATCGTTTCCCGATCAATAGAGCCGATTCGAATGATGACACCATCAGCATCTTTTAATTCCGGAAGCATGACCTTCGGGTCACCGCTATTTGTAATAACGACCTCTACGCCAGCCTTTTCAAGAACAGCCATGCCATCGTCGTGCAGACGATGTGAAATTACAACTTTAGCCATGAATTACATCTCCTTACGTCAATTAGTCATACAGTTTAAAAACATCTTCCAATGCTTTTTTAATAGCCGGGTCGGTGCAGTTTGACGGCTGACGAGCCGGGCCTACCTGGTAGCCGCGCATGTTGACAGCGAGTTTTACGACAGAGTTCGGATTTCCCATTTGCATGACATTTCGGAAAGCGCGAATTTTCTTCTGCGATTCGTTCGCTTTTTCGATGTTGCCTTCTTTCCAGTAGTTGTAGATGCTGACCATCAGTTCGGGGAAGACATTGGAGCAGCCGGAAATGGCGCCCGTGCCGCCTGCCATAAGTGCCCAAAGGATGAGGGAGTCACTGCCGGCCAGTACATTGAGACGAGGATCGGTATTTTCAATATATTTCAGCATATTATCGAAGTTGCCGCTCGAATCTTTAATACCGATGATATTTTCATATTTTGCCAAGGTTTTAACTGTCTTCCAGTCAATGGCATTCCCCGTTCTTGCCGGAATGTTATACAACAGAATCGGTAGGTCAACAGCTTCCGCAACAGCACTGAAATGTTCAATCAAGTCAGCCTGAGAAGCTTTTACAAAGTACGGCGTAATGATGGACAGGCAATCGATACCGCCCATCTGTTGAATCGCCTTCGACATTTCGATTGTTTCTTTTGTCGTAACGCATCCTGTGCCGGCGTAAACGGGGACCCGACCTTGGACGGCTTCAACTGCAGCTTCAATGATTTCCAATTTTTCTTTAAAAGAAAATGCATAAAACTCACCGTTCGTACCTAAGGGGAAAACACCGTGCACACCGGCTTTAATCAGGTGATCGATAAACGCTTGGTATTCCTTTTTGTTAAATTCTTCCTTTTCCGTCAACGCCGTAACAACGGGGGTAATTAAGCCTTCTGCTTTAAACATAATATATTCGCTCCTTTGCGCATCTATATAGAAATTTAATGATCTGCAAATCGTTTTCCTAAATCGACGGCATAACACATGCTGTCTGCCTTGGCAATGCCTTTACCGGCAATATCAAAGGCTGTGCCATGGTCGACGGACGTCCGAATGATGGGAAGTCCCAAGGTGACATTGACCCCGGAATCAAAGGCTACCAGCTTCATCGGAATATGACCTTGATCGTGATACATAGCGACGACAATGTCATATACACCGCGGTAGGCCTTCAAGAAAACCGTATCCGGTGAAACCGGACCGTCTACCGAAAGGCCTTCGTCCTGTGCCTCAGCAATAGCCGGCATAATTTCATCAATATCTTCATGACCGAAAATTCCCGCTTCGCCACTGTGCGGATTGAGCCCGGCGACGGCGATTCGCGGCTTGGCAATGCCTAACTGTTTCATAGCCGAATCTGCCAAATGGATACATTCTAAGATTCTGGCTTTCGTTGCCCGATTGCAGGCTTCTCGAAGGGAACAGTGCGTCGACACATGAACGACTGACATCTTTTCACTCCAAAGCATCATCGTATAGGCCTTGGTACCCGTAAGGGTTGCAAAGATTTCCGTATGACCGTCAAATTGATGCCCGCCTTTATGAAGGGCTTCTTTATTTAACGGCGCCGTCGTGACGACTTTGATGTCACCGTTCAGTGCATCGGCGATAGCCCTTTCGATATATCGGTAAGCAGCATCTCCGGCAACGGGAGAAACCTTTCCAATTTCAAAATCTTTTCCGATAGCCAGGTCTATCACAGAGATAACATTAATCTTTCCCGGCTGAAATTCTTGAATATTCTGAATACGTACCAGCGGCGTCGTCAAATGGAGCTGTTGATGGTAGTATTGGAGTACATCATAGCTGCCGTAGATCAATACAGACTGCTGATACTCTTTTTTAGCATCTATGGCTTTGAGCGAAATTTCCGGACCGATTCCGGCCGGATCACCCATGGTGATGCCCACAAATTTATTTGCCACTGTACCTCCTCCTTTATCACAACATCATTGTTTTGTTATGTTGTTATGTGTTTATTTTTGTTGTTTAAATTATATTTCACTTGTTCGAATAAGTCAACAACTTTTTATAATGTCAATAATGCCTATTTATCATTGTTTTTTCTTTTTAATTTGCTTAAGATTCTTAAAAAACAATGGCTAATGCTAGACAGTCATTGGCTTTATCCCCATTTATCCGCATCTTCAAATCATGATATTTTAACATAATAGAACAAATAAGAACAAAAAAGCCATTAGAACAGGCACCATCACTTACCTATTCTAATGACTTTTAACGATTTTTATGCGCCGAAAATTCACGACTCCGGCAGATATCTTAGCGCTTCTATACAATTGTAAATATCTTTTTCCGTTCCAAAGGCTCCGGCCTTGGTCACAATGGGCAGACCATTTCGAACCCCGCCCAATAATCGCCCTTGAACAAAACCGGGCACAAGTTCCCGTTCAATCCGGGATCCGTGTGCTGCCAACCGGCGTGTGACAGCAATGGCCGTATCTCCGCCTGTCAAAAATAATCCGCTTATGGAGGCATCCTTTAAAATAGCCGGCACCAGTTGACTCAGGGTCTGTTTCGTAAACTCGGCCAGCGTATCCGTAGAAAGCCCCTTTTCACGGCCATAGGCAGCAAAATCTTCGTACGCCTGACGGCAGTCCGCTCCCGTCAAAATGACATTATGACCTTTCTGTAAACGTGAGACAACAGATTGAATAACGTCATCGGTGCACGGCTTTTCATAAAGTCCTTTCATATCCAAAGAAACGATACTCACACCCTTATCTCGACAGTATGCAATCTGCGCCATCGTCTTGCTGCTAATGCTGCCAATGACTGCCAATACCGGAAGACTCCGGCAACTGACCTGTAATATCCCCTGGGCAAGACCGGCAGAGCCAATCCAAAGGATTTTCTTTCCCGTCTTCATGGCCGCCATAGCGATATGCTCCAACTGCGATGACTCCTTCGTATCAAAGGAATAGGCTCGCCCCGTCAAGTCAAGCGCCCCCTCAGCCAGATCATGAGAGTCATAATGCTGTACGGGTTCTGTCAGGCAGGCCGACAGGATCTGCTGAACATTATCTTCTTCCAAAGGGTTTCTCGGATCACGGGCAATTTCCGTATCGAGAAGCGGCGTCCCCTGAACGCAAAGACGGCCTTGTTCTACCGTCCGTCCCAGTTCGGGATAGGCTGGCGCAAAAATGATGAGTTCCGGCGCATAACTGTCTAAAGCGGCACGGATTTCTTCTTGTAAATGACCACGCAGGGTCGAGTCCACTTTTTTATACAAAAAGCGACAGCCCCCTTGCCGCATTACCTGCATCACGGCATGATAAACTCGGTCATAAGCCTCTTGAGGCGATACGACGCGGCTTTCACTATCAATAGCCAGACTATTTTCATTATCTTCAATTTGATCTATATCCAGGATAACATCAGCGGGAATGCCCCGTTTACAAAGCTGGACACCGGTATCATTCGCCCCTGTAAAATCATCGGCGATGATAACAAAATGATGCATACTACCACCTCACTGCACATGAATAAAGTTTACCTGATGCTCGTCAAACAGTCCTTGTTCCTCAGACGTTGCCGTATAATCACTGATCAAGGTGTCAACTTCCCAGATATCGAAAATATAATAGAGTTTATGCTTTTTAAACTTAGAATGATCGGCAATGAGAACCACCTTATCAGACGCTTGCAGACAAGCCCGTTTAACGTCGATTTTTTCAGCGTTTGCTGTCATAATGCGCCAATCGGGCGTAATGGCCTGGGTTCCCAAAAAGCAAATATCGAAGTGCATGGTCTGCACCATATTGGTCGCCAAGACACCGCACGTCGAATTAGATTCGACGTCAATATGCCCGCCTAAAAGGATGACATATATCCCCATGACAGGTGTTAACACTTGAGCAATCGCCAAGTCATTGGTAACCACCGTCAGACTCTCCCAGTGCTGTTTGGTCATCAATTCCGCCAATTCAAAATTCGTCGTTCCGGCATCCAAATAAATGCTCATAGACGATTCTATCATGGGCAGAGCCGCAGCCGCCATCTCCCGTTTTTCATTGATATGAACCAGTTTTCGATTGCGGTATGCTGCGTCTTTTACCGATGATTCAACAAGGACTGCCCCGCCGTGACTCTTTTCGACTAAACCGCCTTCTTCTAAATGCTGTAAATCCCGACGAATCGTCATCGTCGTCACATCGAGCTGCTGCGCCAAATCGTTTACCGTAACTGCCTTACTGCGATAAAGTTCGTTTAAAATAAATTGCCGCCGTTCTGCCGGTAACATATGCTTCACCTCATGTTCATCTTCACAAGATTCTCTCACAATAACATGTTTTTATTTGTTCTTTTATGTTAATTAATTATATCAAGAGGAAAAAGAAGCGTCAAGAAGGAAAACATGGCAAAACAGACCTCGCACGAAAAATCATTCATGCAAGGTCTGTGTGATGGGTATGGTGATTTATAAAGTTAAAAGCCGTTTCTTAAAAATGGAAGTCCATCTGCGTACGGATGAGGGTGCGCTTATTGTCGGAATTAGAAATCTGTTCTTGTTTCGAGTACAGCGTTTCCCATTCGATATTCTTCCAAGGTACGTATTTATAACCGAGGATCCAGCCTTTACTGCCGGCGCTGCCATTGTAGAACAGGGAACCCCATTCATCGTCGCCTGCAATGGTACCGTTCGTTCCATATCGATACCACCGGGCATAGGCCTGCCAGGTTCCCGGCTTTTTCAGATCCGTTTCTTTGTAGTTCAGCCGCAGGAAGGTACTGCTGTTTTGATAGTCGGCATTGGTACGGACATAATCGGCCAAGAAGCGGACGTCTTTTGAGACGTCAAACCAGCCGCTGAGAACGTAGGCTTTATCGTAATCGACGGTTTCTTCGCCCCAAGATTCAAGATGGGTCGTGTTCTTTTCGTAAACGTCGCCCTTATTCTTGGAGTTGAGAGCGTAAGCCAGGTTGATGCCGGCTCGCGGCCCGACATTTCCCCACGTGCCAAGGCCGTACCAACTTTCGTGGTTGCCGGCCCCGGTCGAAGCCATCCAAAAACCACTGGCCATAAGGTTCGTCCCTTTGATCGGTACGGCAACCTGGACGCCGTCTGATTCGGTCCCGAAAAGGACATTCTGCTGTCCTAAACCGCGCCATGCCCGGCCAATGTTGATCCAAGCTCCGGTCTTAGGATCCGTCCCTTCGACCCAGATACGCTGGATATTACCGTCGTGACCGGACCATCGCTTGGCACGTCCCTTGTCTTTCCCGTCGGCCGCCCAAGAACCCGATTCATTTTCGTGGTCGTGACCACCATTGTAGAAGGAATTTTTTTCCAGCTGAAATTTAGCCTTCCAGTTGTCGTTTACTTTATATGCCCCGTTAAGGCTCATATAGAAGCGATTGTTGTCTTTGTAGAGGTCGCTGTTGTTCTGCACCTGACCACTGTATTTATCATGGTCGTATTGGACGCGGACAAAACCGCTGAGCTCCATTTTGCCGGCAATGCCGTTTTTCAGTTCATCGATATCTTTCGTATTCTGATCGATTTGTTTCGTATTGGCCGCAACCTGCTGCCGGAGAACGCTGATTTCATCGGCGTATTCCCCGTGGAGCTTTTCAAGAACCGCCTTGTCCCCGAAGCTGCCGCCGCCCTTCTGCATGGCTTTGGCGACGATGCTGGCCACTTCATAGCGAGTCATCGTGCGGCCGCCTTCAAAGGTATTGTCGCCCATCCCTTCGATGACCCCTTCCTGAGCCAGATAATCGAGGGCTTCATAGGACCAATGGTCTTTCGGTACATCGGAGAAACTGTCGGCCGATGCCGCCCAGGCCGCACCGGACAGTTCCAACGTCAAGGCCGCTAAGACCGCACAGGCTTTTTTATTCAAATACATCGTAAGGACCTCTTTTCTTATAAGTTATCGATCAGCATGGCCCCTACGCTGTCATAGACGTTGCTGGCCTGAGCCTGAATGGCCGGTCGGGCCGTGGAAACAGTATAGCCGTTGTAGCCCAAAATCATGGGCAGGTCGTTGATTTCATCGCCAATAGCCAGGATTTCGGCGCCGTCCCAGCAAAAAAGAGCCAGTGTATGGGAAACAGCTTGTTCTTTACTGATGTCAGCCGGAATAATATCGACGGCACAGCGGTTCGGGTAGGCGTGGATGACGTCTCCCAAACTTGCGTTTACTTCCTCACTGGCCGCCAAGGCATCTTCCGCAGTCGTGAAGCCTAAGGAAAACTGATGAATGATCTGCGGCAAGTGCTCTATATCATCTTCTGTAATAGGAACCAAGGGATAGTCCCACTGTTCAGCTTCGCGCCAAACCCAGGTCCCTTCCATATCGTGGCAAAGATAGGTCCGGTCTTCCGATGAAAAAGAGAAATGGAAGGATTTTCGGACCAGGGGCAGTTCACTGGCTTTCTTTAAAACGGCCGGCTCGATACGGGCTTCCCAAAGGACCCGATTCTGTCCGTCACTGATGAGGCCGCCATTATTGCAGGCCAAATAGTCATATTCAATGCCGTGGTGTTTGAGCTGTGGCCAAAGCATGCCGTGGTCACGGCCGGAAACGACGCCGAATTTATGGCCTGCAGCCCGCCACTGACGGACGGCTTCCGCATCTTCAGCGGTAATGATATCGTCTCGGAATAAAGTCCCGTCGTAATCACTGGCAGCAACTTTTAACATAATATTCCTCCTCATATACGATAGATGACGGCTTCTGCCGGGCGCAGCTGCCCGGCCCGCGGACTTTCAAAATTCCCGATCAGAACCGATGCTCCCTGCACCAAGGCTGCATCATAAGATGCCGTCTCATTGGTAAAGTTGACCAACACGAGAACGGCCTTATCGCCCAAGGTCCGTTTAAAAGCGTAAATGGACTCATCGTCAGCCAAGAGTTCTTCATAACGGCCCTGCAGCAAGATTTGCGACGCTTCACCCCGGAATCGTTCATGCTGAAGTTTACGGTAATAAGAAAGGACCGACTGATCGTCCTTTTCTTCGACTTCAGCGCAGCAGGAGGCAAAGTCGTCATGAACGGGAAGCCACGGCGTCCCCGTCGAAAAACCGGCCTGAGTCCCCGTCGTCCACTGCATGGGTGTCCTGGCATTATCTCGGCTGTGGAACTGTACGACTTTCAAGGAGTCCGCCGGTTCAAAGCCTTCCTCTAAGGCCATCTGATACTGGCCATGAGTCGAAATATCGTTATAGTCTTCAATCCGTTCAAACGCCGTATTGGCCATGCCTAATTCTTGTCCTTCATAAATGAAAGGCGTCCCCCGGAGGCCGAACAAGACCGTCGCCATGGCTTTCGCCGCCTGCTTGATATCCGTTCCTTCCGGGAAATAATGGTTGACGCAGCGATTGCGGTCATGATTTTCAAAGAAAATCGGATACCAGCCATTGTCGGCCGTCGCCCGTTGGCTGGCTGATAAGGCTTTTTTGAGCTTCGTCAGCGGCCACGAAGCGGCTTTGCACCAAATTTCATCATCCGTAAATTCCACGTTCGAATGGCTGAATTCAAAGAGCATACTGAAAACGCCGTCTTCGCCGACCCAACGGGGCAAATCTTCCGGTGCCACCCCGTTGGCTTCGGCAACAGTGAAGATATCGTGGCCGTCGAAGACCTGACGGCGAAATTCATGGAGAAAATCAAGGATGCCCGGCGTATTGGCGATCATCTGATGAATCGACGACAAGCCGTCAGCCCCGTCGACGGGACCGTCTTCAAAGACAGCCGGCTTCTTGATATAGACGATAGCATCGATGCGAAAGCCGCCGACGCCTTTATCGAGCCAAAAGTTGGCCGCATCATACAAGGCCTGGCGGACTGCCGGATTTTCCCAGTTGAGATCCGGCTGTTCGACGGCAAAGGTATGCAGGTAATACTGTTGCCGTTCTTCGCACCAGGTCCAGGCCGAGCCGCCGAAGATGGACCGCCAGTTCGTCGGGGCAGAACCATCTTCCTTGGCATCGCGCCAAATATACCAGTCGGCCTTATCGTTGTCTCGACTCCGTTTCGATTCCCGGAACCAGGCATGCTTATCCGACGTGTGATTGTAAACCAAATCCATGATCATACGGATATCCCGCTTCTTCCCTTCGGCAATGAGGTTATCCATATCAGCCATGGTTCCGTAGCGAAGGTCAATGGCCGTGTAATCACTGATGTCATAGCCGTTATCGACCATGGGCGACGGATAGACCGGCGTCAGCCAGACGGCACCGACGCCTAAGGCTTTCAAATAATCGAGATGACGTGTAATGCCGGGAATATCGCCTTCACCGCTTCCTGTCGTATCCTGAAAGCTGCGGGGATAAACTTGATAGACTGCTGTTTTTTGCCACCATTTTAACGTATCCATAAAAACCTCCTAGAAAATGACAATCGGTGTTTCACCGGCGACGACGGGCTGGTCCGGTTCTTTCTTCATCTGCGGATATTCCGGTGAATTGGTGACGGCCATAATGACGATATCGTCATAACCGGCCTTGGCAATGACATCGCGGTCAAAGCGAATCAAGGGATCACCTGCTTTTACCTGTGCATCCTGCTTCGTCAAGAGCGTAAAGCCTTCACCGTTCAAGTTGACTGTATCGAGGCCGATATGAATGAGGATTTCAGCGCCATTGCTCAGTTCCAGACCGACGGCATGGAGGGAACTTTCCATGATCATCGACACGACGCAGTCTGCCGGAGCGACAATCGTATCGCCGGAGGGCTTAATGGCCACGCCATCGCCCATCATCATCTGAGAAAAGGCGTCATCAGGAACTTCGCTGATATCGACAAGATCACCGGAAACGAAGGCTTTCAGCCGCATGGAGCGAGAATCTTCATCGACGGAAGCGGTCGCTTCAACGGGAACGGTCTTAGCCGCATCAATTTCCGTTTCTTTCACGTCTGACGTTGACGTTTCACGGACGGCCGAGTAATCACCTTTGAGCAAGGCATCAAAATGGCTGCGGACGTTAGGTACGGACAAGCCGACGATGACCTGGACGGCACGGCCGTTTTTCACCAAGCCAAAGGCACCGGCATTGGTAAACTTGCTCGTCCCGGCAACTTTATCCGGATCGTTGACCGTGACCCGCAGACGGGTCGCACAGTTGGTGACTTCTTGAATGTTGTCCGGGCCGCCGAGGCAGTCGAGGAAGACCTGGGCTTTCAAGGCATCGGCACCACCGGCAATGCCCTTCTTTTCCATTTCTTTCTTGGCTTTATATTCAGCCTTGGTAAACAATTTATCATCTTCACCGTCATCGGTCCGCCCCGGCGTCTTAAAGTCGAAATGCAGGATCAAGAAACGGAAAACGACGAAATAAATAGCGGTAAAGCAGAGGCCGATGGCAATCTGCATGATATACGTCCCGGCATGGAAGCGGAACAAGGGAATCCAGTTCTGGACGAAGGCGTCGATAAGACCGCCGCCAAAGTTGCCCGACAGTCCAATAAAGTAGAGGATAGACGACAACGTCGCCGATAAAACGGCATGGACGACGTACAACACGGGGGCGACAAACAAGAAGGTAAATTCAATCGGTTCCGTAATCCCGCAGAGTACGGCGGTGATCGTAGCCGGGATCAAGAGGGCGGCTACCTTTTTACGTTTTTCCGGTTTGGCGCAGTAATACATGGCCAAGGCCGCACCGGGCAGACCGAAGACTTTACCGCTGCCGTGAAGGGCAAACCCGCCTTGAGGGAACATGTCCCGCAGCGACTGAGCGCTGGTTGCAAAGTCGTTGATGTGTCCCAACCAGTAGGCCTGAATGCCGCCGTCAACGACAGCCGGCCCAAAAATGAAGGGCAGGTAAATGAAGTGATGAAGACCTGCCGGCAGAAGCATCTTTTCAGAGAACGTATAAGCCCAAACACCGAAGATACCGCTGGTCTTGAGGAAGAACTGGAACTGTTCGATACCGTGCTGAATGGGCGGCCAGATATAGCAGAAGAGAAGGGCTGTCGGCAGCATAACCAAAAAGCCGACGGCGACGACAAAGGCCGGTCCTTTGAAGATGCCGAGCCAGTCCGGAATTTCCGTATCGTAGAAGCGATTGTGGAGATAGGCCGAAATGCAGGCAATGAAGATGGCGCCGAGCATGCCCATATCCAAGGTCTTGATGTTGGCAATCATGGCCAGGCCCGTACCGGCTCCGGCTTCCTGACTGTAATCGACGCCGAAATAACTTCCGTGGAGACTCAAGAGGCCAGAAATGAAATAGTTGAAGATCATATAAATGACGAAGCCTTCCATGGCACAGCGAGCCTGTTCCTTCTTGGCAAAACCAATGGGAACGGCAATGGCGAAGAGAATCGGCATTTGCTTAAATACCGTCCAGGCACCTTGCTGGACGACGTACCAGAAATCATACCACAGGGTTCCCTCTTCAGCTAAGCTGCCAAAAAGTCCCGTATTGCTGAAAATGATTGACACGGCAACGGTCAAGCCGAAGAAAGCAAATAAAATGACCGGCGTATACATAGCGCCGCCAAAGCGCTGCAATTCCTGCATACTGCGTTCCTTGCTGAAAGTCATAACAGATTCCTCCCGTTCAAAATAAAAATATAAGTCCTTAGCTTTCTCGGTCATATCGCGAAGATGTCATTCGATGTATTCCTTGAAGCTATCTTTACTAACAGGATATAAAAAAAGAGCCGCGAACACAATAGTTTCGCGGCTTTCCGGCACTGTGGCACGGGGCTGTAATCTGGTACAAATTACGTACTTTGGTACATATCAGTCGTCCCCTTGGCGCAGGCGATGACAGTACATACAGTAATTGACATACCATACTTCAATGAGGACGAAGTATGGCATCATGGACTGGAAGGGAACGCGCTCCTCGTCTTTATCGTAGAGTTGGAACTGGCCCGGAGAAATATAAAAATTGACCGTCGACAAGGAGGCCAACGTGTTATCCTGCAGACGGGTAACGGAAATAAAAGGGATATCCCGAGCCTTCAGGAGATGGCCCAATTCCGTCACAGCCGGCGATTCTCCGGAAAAAGAAACGATGATGAACAAGTCATCTTTCGTCAGGGAATGGACGAGATTTCGAAATTCCTCCCGCGCCGGTACATCGTAAATCAAAATATTATCATAGAAAAAGAGGCGTTTCAATTCTTGGACGACGTTATTTTGCACATAGCCCGAAGAATACGTAAAAATCCGATTGGCTTCATAGATGAGGGAACTGGCCCGGTCAAAATTGAGATTGCAGACCTTATCGACCGTTTGGGCATAAAATCGGTTCAGCCCTTCCAAGGTATGGGCATCATACTCGAAAGATTTCGCCTGTTCCCGTTTGAGGAGCAGTTTGAATTCGCCAAAGCCTTCGAGACCCAATTTTTGTGCAAAGCGGACAATGGTCGTCGTCGACACGTTGCAGGCTCGAGCCAATTCATGAATCGAACTGCGGCGCACCTCAGCCCGGTGCTGTACGATATACTTCCAGATACCCATATCCGTATTGTTCAATTCTTGCCGGTATTCATTGATCAGTTCCTCCAGTGCCATGGCCGCTCCTCCCTTGCAAAAAAGACCCCTGCGGAAATTTCCGCAAGGGCCGGAATTATGCTTTTATTATAAAAAATTAGAAGAAACGCGTCAAGAGCCAGTCCTCCGCATCATACGCAGAGAGCCGCAGCAATAGCGGCACCGATGGAGGCCCCATGGCTGTTGGGCACAATGTGAATCGGCGTGCCTTCGGAGAGGCCCATGCAGGAACGGCAGACAGCCCCTTCAATGACGCCGGGGACGCCGGCGATTTTTTCGACAAGACTGCCTTCGATAGCAATGGCCTGTTCTTTCAGCTCTTCTTCTCCGGCCAGATGACCGAGAATACCGAAGCTGGCAGCGCCGATCATCTGTGCTGCCCGCGTAAAGACGGCTCCGCCTAAGGCACAGAGGCCTTCTTTTTGGGCCGGCGTCACGTCAAAGCCGAGGACATCGCGAACGGTCTTTTCGCCGGCGAAGAGTTCGTTCATGCAGCGCGTTGTAAACCGGGGAATATCGTCACGATTCAAATAATCCATCAGCATGACCCGGAAGAGCTCGTTCAAGTAACGGCCGCCGATCATCTTTTCAAAACAGTGGTCTCCGGGCTGCTGCGATTCTTCATCGACACGGCGGTCCCAATCGGTACGCGGTCCGCCCGTAAAACCGGCAGCTTCTAAGTTGACGATCATCTCAAGGGCCGGTTCATAATAGCACATATTGAACCCGGTACCGCAGACGATGCCGATTTGAGCCGGGTTATGCTGATAGACAGACGACAAGAGGGTCGCCGTCGTATCGTTCAACAAAGCCACCGGTTCAATACGGTCCATCCCATTGCGAACGAGGGCTTCCTTGAGAAGACCGTTAATCGACTTGCCGGCAACACCGGGAACATCGATTTCTTTCGACCAGGCGATGAGGCTGGCATCCTTGGCCGACGTCTGATTGACAGCAAAGGAAAAGGTAAAGCCCAACTTATAGGCCTCATTCCCGCCGGCTGCTTCTTTTACGATATTGGCAATGAAGTCGAACAAGGCCTCTGCCGTCGTCGACGAAGTCGTGTAGTCGTAATCATCACCTCTTAAGGGCTTCGCTACCTTAGTTTCAATCGTAAAGCCGTCTGCACCGGATAAGGTAATCCGCGAAGCCCGGACGTTGGTACCGCCGAAATCAAGAGCCATGAAGGTCCCCGTTTCCAGTCCCGTCGGGAGTCCCAAATAGGTACGCAGGGCTGAAAGAGAGCTCTTTTTACCAGCCAGAGCATCTTCCGCCGTCCGGCGAAAATTCTGAGCCAAGCGGCATAAATCCGCACCGTCTAAGTTCAATTCCTTCTGAAAATTCTTCCAATCCTTTATCATGTCTGCCATCGCTATAGGCCTCCTGTCTGTACGCAAAACATTTATGCCTCCATCATAAAGGAAAAGCAGTGGGAATACAACTGACAACGAACGCTTTGTTCCCATAAACCCTCATTGGACAGTGGTACAAATTATGAAATTCGGTACACCCTCAAAATCCCACAAGAAAAGGGACAGTGCATGAAGATATCATTCATGCACTGTCCCTGAATAAAATTTGGTGGGCGATAACAGGATCGAACTGCTGACATCCTGCTTGTAAGGCAGGCGCTCTCCCAGCTGAGCTAATCGCCCATGTGGTGACCCCTACGGGATTTGAACCCATGTTCTCGCCGTGAAAGGGCGATGTCTTAGACCACTTGACCAAGGGGCCACGTAATGTGGATTGTGGTGATCCACCCGAGATTCGAACTCGGGACACCCTGATTAAAAGTCAGGTGCTCTGCCAACTGAGCTAGTGGATCATACTGGCAGGGGTAGTAGGATTCGAACCTACGCATGACGGAGTCAGAGTCCGTTGCCTTACCGCTTGGCGACACCCCTGTATGGCTCCTCAAGTAGGACTCGAACCTACGACAAATCGGTTAACAGCCGATTGCTCTACCAACTGAGCTATTGAGGAATAAATGGAGCGGAAAACGAGGCTCGAACTCGCGACCCCCACCTTGGCAAGGTGGTGCTCTACCACTGAGCTACTTCCGCATGTACCGCGTGTCTATTTCAGAACACTTGAATATCATACCAAATAAAATAACTCCTGTCAAGCATTTTTCCGTTCCCTTTTTCAATAAAATTTCAGGGTTGATTGTATAATGAATTCGGA
>DCJQ01000050.1 GCA_002319965.1 Megasphaera sp. UBA1696 | reverse complement strand
GTCCAACTTTAGGGGGTCGGTTCATATTTTATACGGAGACTTTTTTTATGTTGTAAAGCTTTCGCGCTCGACGAGTTCGGCGTTGAACTCGGTCCGGATGGGAACGGCATCGGGCCCCTTAGTGGTTAATTCAGTTACGATGTTGACGGCAGCTGCGCATAAGTTGGTCAGTTTGTTGTCCAGGCTGGTTAAGGTCGGTGTGGCGCATTCCGCCAGGATGGAGTTGTTGCAGCCGACGACGGGGATATTGAGGCCGTGGCGCAGGGCTGCTCGCTGGGCCCCGACGGCAAAGATGTCATCGGCTGTAATGATGGCATCGAAGTCGATATTTTCAGCGACTAAGCGGTCAATCAGGGCTTCTGTATCCGTAAGGGTTTTGGGAATCTGTTGAATCAACTCGGCTCGATGAGGCAGTTTTAAATCTTTGATTCCCTGGCGAAAGCCGTCCAACTTATGGCGGCCGCTGTAGGTGAGAGAATTATAGACATAGAGGATATGTTGACAGCCTTTCTTGGCTAGGGCTGCGACGACATCTTTCATCCCGTCTTTTTCATTGCAGACGACACTGTACATGCGGGGCTGGTGATAATCACTGTTGATGGTAATGACCGGGATTTGACGGGCCGTTTCACAGAGAAGGCGGACATCCGACTCCGATGAAAAAGGCGTGCCGATGGTGATGATAGCATCGACGTGTTTCCCCGCCATGTCGGAGATATACTTGCCGTTATGGCCGTTATCACTGCCGGTGTTGGACAGCATGACGTCAAAGTGATGCTGCCTGAGGCCGTCTTCTAAAAGGGACACGGCATGGGCATAGAAGATATCGGCGACGTCGGTACAGATGACGCCGATGATTTTCATGGAATCCAGGCCCAATCCGCGTGCAAAAGGATTGGGTTTATAACCCATTTCTTTCATCACCTGGAGTACCTTTGCCCGTGTTTTTTCGCTGACCCGGCTGCTGCCGTTGAGGACGCGGGAGACGGTGGCGATAGATACATGGCATTTTTGTGCGATGTCGTAAATCGTAATATTCATAGCGATCGATCCTCTTTATGTAAAAATCTGGGGTACTTACATTATACCATACTTCTTTCTTAAGAAATCAAGAGAAATATAGAAAAATGTGTAAGAGCTTAACTAGAATGGACCCCAATAACCTATTTGAATTTAAAACAAAAAGCATTGTATTTAAATGAAGACCAGCAGATTTATGAGAAAAAAGCATTGAAAAGCTTTTATTTTTCAAAAACCATACAGAAAAATCATATATCATTGACACTAAGGTCATGCTATGATATTCTTTCGGTAAAGATAAGTGTAAGAGCTTACAATAATTTTCTCAGTTGACCGACAGACATGATGCCGGGGATTTGGAAGGAGATAAATAAAATGAAACAATTTATGGACAAGGATTTCTTATTGGATACGGATACGGCTAAACATTTATTCCATGATTATGCCGCTAAGATGCCGATTATTGACTATCACTGTCATATCTCCCCGCAGGAAATCGCAGAAGATCACCACTTCCGCAGCATTACCGAAGTATGGCTCGGCGGTGACCATTACAAATGGCGCATCATTCGTGCCAACGGAACGCCGGAAGAAAAAGTCACCGGTGAAACGTCGACGGACTTGGAAAAATTTGTTGAATATGCGAAAGCGCTTTCCCGTTCGATTGGCAATCCCCTCTACCATTGGAGTCATTTGGAATTACAGCGTTATTTCGGAATCAATGAACCGTTGACGGAAAAGAATGCTGAAGACATTTTCAATCGCTGCAATGCCAAGCTTCAGGAAAAAGGCATGGGCGTTCAGGGTCTGATCGAACAGTCTAATGTTAAAGTCATCTGCACAACGGACGATCCGGCAGACGATTTGAAATGGCACAAAAAATTGAGAGACGAAAAGACCTGCAGTGCTAAAGTATACCCGGCTATGCGTCCGGACAAACTGATGAACGTCGATAAAGCCGGTTACGCTGATTACATGACTCGTCTCGGAAAAGCTGCCGGCGTCGACATCAAGAACTTCGCCGACCTTCGCAAAGCCATGGACAACCGCATCGCCTTCTTTGAAGAAATGGGCTGCCGCGCTACGGACCATGCCTTAGAATATGTTTTCTGCCGTGAAGCCGATGAAAACACAATCGACGCCATCATGGCCAAAGCCTTAAAAGGCGAAGCTGTCAGCCAAGAAGAAATGGAAGCTTATAAGACGGCCGTTCTCACCTATCTTGCCGGTGAATACCATAAACGCGGTTGGGCTATGCAGATTCACTTTGCAACCCTTCGCGACCTCAACTCGGAAATGTATCGTAAACTCGGTCCTGATACGGGGTATGACAGCATTGCCGAAGGCAACTGCTGCAAAGGCCTTATCGCCCTTTTAGACCATCTCAATGAACGCCACATTTTGCCGAAGACGATTCTTTATTCGGGCAACCCTAATGACAATGCCATGATTGCTACGATTATCGGCGCTTTCCAGGGGCCTGGAGTTCGCTGCAAAATCCAGCAAGGCGCTGCCTGGTGGTTCAATGATACGAAACAGGGCATGATCGACCAGCTGAACGGCATTGCCGACGAATCTGTTTTTGGCAATATCCTAGGCATGCTGACAGACTCCCGTTCCTTCTTATCCTACGCACGCCATGAATACTATCGCCGAATTCTCTGCAACTGGATCGGCAATCTCGTAGAAAACGGAGAATATCCGAACGATGAAGATGCACTTCGCCAGTTAGTCGAAGATATCAGCTATAACAACGCAGCCAACTATTTTCAATTTCAGATGTAAACGAGGGTAAACGATGAAAAATGTAAGTGAATTCCATCAGAAACAACAGCATCCCGTGCGGATCTTACAGTTTGGGGAAGGCAATTTCCTCCGCGCCTTCGTCGACTATGCTGTCGACGTAGCCAACGAGGAAAACGGGTTTGACGGCAGCGTGGCTGTCGTCATGCCCCGCTCGGGCAAGACCGACCGCTACTCCAAACAAAATGACGTATATACGGTCTGCTTGAGAGGTCAGCAGAACGGCAAAGTTTGCAAGGAAAACCGGGTCATTACGTCCGTAAAGACCGTAATCAGTGCCCGCGATGAATACGACGCCTTCATGTCTCTTGCCCATGAAGATGCTCTCGAATTCGTC
>DCJQ01000029.1 GCA_002319965.1 Megasphaera sp. UBA1696 | reverse complement strand
GAAGCCGGCGTTCTTGCGGTTGGTCTTGGGGTTCTTGAGGTCGATTTCCTGGTGGGCGACGTTGAGGTCGCCGCAGACGATGACCGGTTTTTCCTGATGGAGGGTGAGAAGGTAGTCCTTAAAGTCGTCTTCCCACTGCATGCGGTAGGGCAGGCGGGCCAGTTCGCTTTGTGAATTGGGCGTGTAGCAGGTGACGAAGAAATAGTCGTCAAACTCCAGGGTAATCAAACGTCCTTCGTGATTGTGTTCGTCCTTATCCATACCGTAACGGACGGACAGGGGCTTGATGCGGGTGAAAATAGCCGTGCCGCTGTAGCCCTTGCGGTCGGCGTAGTTCCAATACTGTTCGTAACCCGGAAGGTCGATGTCGATCTGGCCTTCTTGGAGCTTCGTTTCCTGCAGGCAGAACAGGTCGGCGTCGAGGGCGTTAAATGTATCTAAGAATCCTTTTTTCATGACGGCCCGCAGACCGTTGACATTCCAAGAGATAAACTTTGTCATAGAAACCACCTTTCTTTTTCAGATATCCTCGATGATAAGCCATTTTTATCTAGGATAATGATGCGTTTTTTGCTATAATGAAAACAAACGAATTGCCGCGATGAGATGCTGTGATGACAGTATCCGCAAGGATATTGGCAGCACTCTTTCTTATTGTATAAAATCGTTGAATCCTTGTCAAAATAATAAAGCAGGTGATAGTATGGCAGTACATGAATTAGCAGGAACGAAAGTAAGACCTGAAGACTACATCGACTTGGACGCCATGACGAAGGCGTATCATTCGATCCATCCCGATGCCGCCGATCCCCATCAACAGGTGCGCTTCGGAACGTCAGGCCACCGCGGTCAGGCCGGCAGCGGCAGTTTTACGGCAGACCACGTCGCGGCCATTACCCAGGCCGTTTGTAACTTCCGTCACGATTTTGGTGCCGACGGACCGTTGTTCGTCGGGGCCGACACCCATTATTTATCGAAATTGGCTTTCGAAACGGTCTTGTCGGTCCTTTCGGCCAATAAGGTTACGGCCTATGTCGATGCCGACGGCGATTTTGTCCCGACGCCGTCTGTTTCAAGGGCTATCCTGCGCTTTAATGACCACCGCAAGGAAAACTTAGCCGACGGACTGATCCTGACGCCGTCCCATAATCCGCCGGAACACGGCGGCATTAAGTATAACCCGACGACGGGAGGGCCTGCCGGATCCGATATGACCAAGGCTATTGAAGCCGAAGCCAACCGCATCCTTGCAGGGCATAATCAGGATGTCAAGGCCATTTCCTATGAAGAAGCGGCCCGGAGTGATTTTGTCGTCCCTTATGATTATAAGGGCTTATATGTCGCTGAATTGGCGTCCATCCTTGACATGGAAGCCATCCGCGATGCCGGACTTCCCATTTTGGTCAATGCCCTCGGCGGCTCGGGCATGAACTACTGGCACCGTATTTCCGAACGCTACCATTTGAACCTGTCTTTTGTTAACGATACGTACGATCCGCAGTTCACCTTTATGAATTACGACCACGACGGCAAGGTCCGCATGGACTGCTCGTCGGCATACGTCATGTCGGCCGTTACCGGTCAGGCTGCCGATTATCGCCTCATTTTGGCCAATGACCCCGACTATGACCGTTTCGGCATCGTCTGCGGCACGGAAGGCATGATTACGGCCAACGCCTTTTTGACCGTCGCCGCGCACTACCTCATGACCCATCGCCATTTCGACGGCCTGGGTATCGCTAAAACCGTCGTTACGACGGATATGCTGGCTCGGGCGGCGAAAAAACTCGGCATACCTCTCTATGAAGTGCCCGTCGGCTTTAAGTATTTCGGCCCCCTCTATGAAGACGGGAAAATCGCCTTTTCCGGCGAAGAAAGTGCCGGTGCTTCCTTTATCGCTAAGGACGGCAGCGTCTGGACGACGGACAAGGACGGCATCATTCTCTGCCTCTTGGCAGCGGAAATCTACGCCGTTACGGGAAAATCGCCCTTGGCTTACTATGAAGGACTCTGTGAAGAACTGGGCCGGCCTTACACCGTGCGCAGCGATGCGCCGGCGACGCTTGAAGAAAAGGACAAGATCAGCTCCCTGACGGAACAGGATGTCACCGAAAAGAATCTCTGCGGCAGTCCCATTACGGCCGTCCTGTCCCGTTCGCCTTACGGCAATTCGGCCATCGGCGGCGTCAAGATTACGACCGATGACGGCTGGGTCGCAGCCCGCCCGTCGGGAACGGAAGACATGTATAAGCTCTATGCCGAAAGTTTCGTCTCCGAGGAACAAGCCGGAAAGCTTCTTGAAGAAGGCAAGTCCCTTATCAGCAAGGCTTTGGATGCATAATATATTTTTCTCAAAACGAAACGATTTCTTCGATTTTCCTATCATAAGGCCTTTTCATGGGCCGAAAGTGGCATTTACTGCGTTACCTGTGCTATAATGGGGAGCGTAGAATCTAACTCAAAGGGGTGGGCAGCTGTGAAAGTTGTAATCACGGTAGTCGGCGTGGACCGTACGGGTATCATCGCCGCCGTCAGTCAGATCATGGCGGAACATAAGGTAAATATACTGACCATTAATCAGGTTATTTTAGATGGCATTTTCAACATGGCCATGATTGTTGATATGGACCCTGCAGATATTGATTTAGATACTCTTCAGGATTTGCTCAAGCAGAAGGGTGAAGCCCTCGGTGTCGAAATCAGAGCCCAAAACCAGGCTATTTTTGATGCCATGCATCGTGTGGGCTAAGGAGAGGGACTATGCTGACAATCCATGACGTACTTGAAACGAATCAGATGATTCAAAAGAACAACCTTGACGTCCGCACGATTACCATGGGCATCAGCCTTCTTGACTGCTGTGCCAGCGACGGCAAGACGTTGTGCAACAACATTTACGATAAGATTACGCGCTACGGCGAGCACCTGGTAGAGACGGGCGAAGCCATTTCCCGTGAATACGGCGTGCCTATCATCAATAAGCGCGTGTCCGTGACGCCCATCAGCCTCGTCGCCGGGGCCAGCGATATGAAGAGCTACGTCGATATCGCCCGGACCCTTGATAAGGCGGCTAAGACGATCGGCATCAACTTCATCGGCGGCTTTTCGGCCCTCGTCGAACGGGGCATGAGCAAGGGCGACCGGATCCTCATCGATTCCATCGCTGAAAGCCTGGCTGTGACCGATCTCGTATGCAGCTCTGTCGCCGTCGGCTCGACCAAGGCCGGCATCAATATGGATGCCGTTGCTGAAATGGGGCGGGTCTTTAAGGATTTGGCCGAACGGACGAAGGAACAGGATGCCTTAGGCTGTGCCAAACTGGTCGTCTTCTCCAATGCGGTGGAAGACAATCCCTTCATGGCCGGCGCCTTCCACGGCGTCACCAACGGCGATTCCTGTATCAGTGTCGGCGTCAGCGGCCCGGGCGTCGTAAAAGTAGCCCTTGAAAACGTGAAAGGCGAGCCCTTTGATGTCGTCGCCGAAACGATTAAGAAGACGGCCTTTAAGATTACCCGTGTCGGCCAATTGGTCGCCATGGAAGCGTCGAGACGCCTCGATATGCCCTTTGGCATCATCGACTTGTCCTTAGCTCCGACGCCGGCTGTCGGTGACAGCGTGGCTTCCATTCTTGAAGAAATGGGTCTTGAAAGCTGCGGGGCCTGCGGTACGACGGCAGCCCTGGCACTCTTAAATGACGCCGTCAAGAAGGGCGGCCTCATGGCATCATCCCGTGTCGGCGGCCTGTCCGGCGCCTTCATCCCGGTCAGCGAAGATAAGGGCATGCTCGAAGCCGTCGGCCGCGGCAGCCTGAGCCTTGAAAAGCTCGAAGCCATGACCTGCGTCTGCTCTGTCGGCCTCGACATGATCGCTATTCCCGGCGATACCCCGGCGTCGACGATTTCGGCCATCATTGCCGATGAAGCTGCCATCGGCATGATCAACAACAAGACGACGGCCGTCCGCGTCATCCCCGTACCGGGCAAGGGCGTCGGCGACAACGTCGAGTTTGGCGGCCTTCTCGGCCATTGCCCGATTATCAATGTCAATAAATATAAGTCAGATGAATTCATTGCCCGCGGCGGCCGCATTCCGGCGCCCATGCGCAGTCTGACCAACTGATGATAGATTAACGGAAAGTAGGCGTGTGTTGTGCTCCAATATGTTGTACCCTTTATCATTGCCTTGGTCGTTTCCTATCTTTTGACGCCGGGCGTCAAGAAGGTGGCCATCAAGGTTGGCGCCGTGGACCGGCCCAATGCAAGAAAGGTACATACTCATGTCATCCCGCGGCTCGGCGGGCTGGCCATTTATATCGGCTTTATGGCAGCCGTCTTGTTCTGCGTGCCCCTGCACCACGAACTCATCGGCATGCTCCTCGGCTGTACGGCCATCGTCGCCATCGGCATTTGGGACGATATCTGCAATATCCCGGTTCGGGTCAAGCTCGTCGGCCAGATTGCAGCGGCCTGTATTCCCGTGGCCTTCGGTATTCAGATCGAATGGCTGACCAATCCTTTCGGGGATATCCTGGTCCTGCCGGAAGTCATTGCCATCCCGGTGACGATTTTCTGGATCATCGGCTTTACCAATACGGTGAACCTCATCGACGGTCTGGACGGACTGGCTGCCGGGGTAGCCTTCATCGCCTCGATTTCGATGTTCCTCTTGGCGGTAAACCTCAATCAATTCCTGCCGGCCCTCATCATCGTGTCTATGGCCGGTGCAGCCTTGGGATTTTTGCAGTACAACTTTAACCCTGCCAAAATCTTCATGGGCGATACGGGGAGTATGCTTCTCGGATATACCCTGGCCGTCTCGGCCGTTCTCGGCCTGGTCAAGACGGCGGCGACGGTGGCACTGGTCGTGCCCATCATCGCCTTAGGCCTTCCCATTCTCGATACGACCTTCGCCATCATCCGACGCCGGATGAGCGGCGTTCCCATATTTCAGCCGGATAAGGGTCATCTGCACCATCGTCTCCTGGCCTTGGGTATGACACAGAAGCAAGCCGTACTGATCATGTATTTTGTCAGCATGATGTTAGGCATCGTCGCCCTCTTCGTAGCCAACGTAAGCTATCAGACGGGGATCGTGACTGTCTTGGTCGTTCTTGCCGTTATCATCTACTCGGCAAAGCGCATCGGCATACTGCGTAAATCAACGACCGATTCGACCCGCAAACCATGACGGGAAGAATCGGTTCGTCATATAAGGAGGAATTTGTATTATGATTAAGGTAATGACTGTATTCGGCACGCGGCCGGAGGCGATTAAAATGGCACCGGTCGTCAAGGAATTACAGAAACATGCCGACAGCATTCAGACGGTCGTTGCCGTCACGGCCCAGCATCGTCAGATGCTCGACCAGGTCCTGGAGTTGTTCCGGATTACGCCGGATTACGACCTGGACATCATGGCCAAGGGCCAGACCTTATACGATATTACGACGAAGTCGCTCCTGGGTCTTAAGGATGTCCTGGCCAAAGAACAACCGGATCTGGTCCTCGTTCACGGGGATACGACGACGACCTTTGCCGGGGCCCTGGCTTCGTATTATCAGCAGATCCCCGTCGGCCACGTCGAAGCCGGCCTTCGGACAGGGGATATCTATTCGCCATTCCCGGAAGAAATGAACCGCAAGCTAACCGGGGCCATTGCGGCCATCCATTTTGCCCCGACCTCGACGGCCCGGGCCAATCTCGTCCGTGAAAATATAGATCCGTCTCAGATTTACGTAACGGGGAATACGGTCATCGACGCCTTGATGACGACCGTTGCCGGCGACTATGACTTCGGTGACCAATTGAAATCGGTGGACTTCAAGCACCACCGGGTCATCCTCTTGACGACCCACCGTCGGGAAAACCTGGGCGAGCCCATGCGCCATATTTATAAGGCCCTGCGCCGCATCATCGAAGAGATTCCCGATACGGAAATCGTCTTTCCCGTCCACCGCAATCCGAAAGTCCGCAAGGTCGTCGAAGATGAACTGTCCGGCATCGACCGGATCCATCTCATCGATCCCATGGAATATGAACCTTTTGCCAACCTCATGAGCCTCAGCTATCTGGTACTGACCGATTCCGGCGGCATCCAGGAAGAAGCGCCGTCTCTGGGAAAACCGGTTCTGGTCCTGCGCAATACGACGGAACGGCCGGAAGCCGTGGAAGCCGGGACGGTTCGCCTCATCGGCACGCATAAAGATGTCGTCTATGCCGAAACGAAGCGCCTTTTAACCGACAAGGCTGCTTATGACGCCATGAGCAACGCCATAAATCCCTATGGCGACGGCCAGGCTTCGCGGCGCATCGTCGAAGCCATTCTCCATGTTTTTGCCGGCAAGGAAGCCGTTCCTGACGACTTCTGCCGTTAAAATAAGCTTCAGTTATATTGAGAATAGTTTTTAGCTATATACTCGCTTTTTCTTTCATTTTGTGTTGATTTTCCTGTTTTTCCGTGCTAAAATAAGCAATAATCGCGGCTAAACGTAGATTTTCTATGCGCAACGCGGTTGTGGAAAGACTGCTATCGCCTGAGCGGGAGTGTGTGTACTATGAGAAAAAAGAATGATTCTCACAGTGACAAAAGGTCTTCCATGAAGCTTTTAGACATCGTTGCCATTGCCGGGTCTCTCGGTCTGTCGCTCTTTGTCTGCATCTGCGTCGGCGTCGCCATCGGCCGGTTTATCGATGTCTATACGGGTACCTCGCCGTGGGGATTGATCCTGTTTTCCCTGATCGGTGCCGTTTCCGGGTTCTGGACGCTTTACAAAAAAGCCTTGTCCTATGAACGGGATGAATCCCGCCGGAATGGATCGTCATCGAGCCGATGAGAACCGCGGAGGATAGTCTATGGAAGCTTTTTACACCTATGTGAAGGCAACAATTTGCAAACTCATTGGTTTTACATGTATCGTCACAGCCGTGCTCTTACTGGGCGGGTGGTGGCAGTACATAAGTGGCTGGTGTATCGGCAGCGGCTTGAACATCGTCTATTTTTTCATGCTCAGCAGCCGTTCGGTACGGGCCTTGAAACTGCCGCCGGAGCAGGCGGCGGCATTCATCCGCGGCGGTGCCGTGTTCCGGCTGATTTTCGTCTGCCTGGCCGTCATCGTGATCCTGCAGTTCCCGTCCATTTCACTGGGAGCTGCCGTGGCCGGTATCTTTTCATACCGCGTCCTGATCTTTGCGGATGTGTTGACCGCACGCTTCAGACGGTAAAGGAAAGGAGGTATTGCGTATGGAATTACATGCAGGGCATCATGTGGTCGTTCAGCTTCTGGGTCTGAATGTGAACCTGGATACGCTGATGATGACCTGGCTCGTTGCAGCGCTGGTTATCATCGTCACCGTCTCTGCCACAAGGGGACGTTCCCTTGTCCCGTCGGGCCTGCAGAATGCCATGGAAATGGTCATCGAATCCCTCCTCGATCAGTTCAGGGAAACGTTGGGACCGAAATACGGCCAAGTCGTATCGGTCTTATTGACCATGTTCTTATTCATCCTGTTCGCCAACGAATTGGGCATGATTCCGAATCCGGAAATCTTGGCTTCGCCGACGAATGACTTGAATACGACTGTCGCCCTGGCACTGGTATCTTCTTTTATGGTCCATTTTATGGCCTTGAAGAACCAGGGGTTCAAAAAACATTTCAAGAGCTTCTTTAAACCCTTTGCGCCATTTGTTATCATCAATCTGATGGAAGAAATTACCAAACCGTTAACGTTGGCCTTCCGTCTATTTGGCAATATCCTGGCCGGGGAAATTTTGTTGGAAGTCCTGTACTTCCTCGTGCCTATCGGCATTCCGATCATCTGGCTGGTATTCAGCCTGGTCATCGGTCTGATTCAGGCATTTATCTTTACGATCCTGACCACGTCTTATCTGGCTCCGTCTTTTGCAGACGACTAATCGTGCCGGATACTGTTTTACACTGAAATTTTCATCTTATTCACAGAAACTAGGAGGTTATTTATTATGGAAAAAGCTATCGTATTGGCATTGTCCGCTTTTGGTGCATGCTTGGGTATTGGTTTGGCAGCTCTCGGCGCTGCTATCGGTGACGGTCATGCCGCATCGAAGATGCTCGAAGGAACGGCTCGTCAGCCTGAAATGGGCGGCAAACTCTTGGTCAACATGCTTATCTCCATCGGCTTGATCGAATCCATGCCGATTATCGCAGCTGTTATCTCCATCGTATTGGTCTTCGCCAATCCGTTCGTCAGCCTGCTTTAATCTGAATGATTCTACTATACAGCCGGGGAGGGACGTACATTGGTTAGTATTAATGGTACCTTGCTGTTCCAGTTTATCAACTTCTTCGTCTTAGTTGCTATTTTGGCGAAGTTCGCTTACAAACCGCTGCTCAAAGTGCTGGAAGACCGCCGCAATAAGATTGCCTCCGATCTCAGCGATGCAGCGAAAGCCAAGGAAACGGCTGAAAAAATGAGAGCCGATTATGAAGCTCAGATCCGCGATGCCCGTGCAGAAGCCCAGGCCATCGTCGACAAAGCGGTAAAGCAGGCCGATAAAGAAGCACAGGCCCAGCTCGAAGCCATTCGCGATCAGATCGCCCGGGAAAAACAGATTGCCCAGGCTGAAATCGCCAATGAACGGGAAGCGGCTATCCGGGAAATGCGTAAGGAAGTAGTCAATCTGTCGATGGCTGTGGCAGAAAAACTGCTCAAGAAGAATATCGATTCCGATATGAACGCAAAACTCGTAGCCGACTGCATTGACCAGATCCAGACGCAGCGCGTAAAGGGGAACTGATCCTATGATACCCGAAACGATCTACAGCAAATACAGCCAGGCTATGTTTGACATTGCCAGCGAACAGAAGAAGCTTACCGAGTTCGGAACAGAATTAAAAGGCGTACGGGATACGTTTCAGGAAAATCCCGATTTATGGAAATTCCTGAATCATCCCCTCGTACCGCCGCAGTCCAAAAAGGACACACTGAAAAAGATTTTTGGGGACAGCGTGTCGCCGATGGTCATGCAGTTCATGTATGTCATGATCGACCGGCGCCGTGAAGCGGCTTTGGTTTTGGGCATTGACGGGTTTATCGATTTGGCCCGCAAGGCTCAGAACATCGAAGTCGCCAAAATCCGCGTCGTCAAGCCGCTGTCCAAGAAAGAACAGACCAAGCTCGTAGCCAGCCTGGAAGCCATGACGGGACAGCAGATAGAACCGCTGTACTACGTCGATCCGTCGCTTATCGGCGGCATGGTCATCCAAATTGGCGATAAATTAATAGACGGCAGCCTCAAGCGGCATCTGCAGGATATGCAGAATAGCCTGCTCCAGGCTGACGCGACGAATGGGGTGACGGACGAATAATGAATATGAAGCCAGAAGAAATTACGGCTATAATCAAGAAACAAATCGAAGATTATAATGTGGAAATGAACGTCGATGACGTCGGTACCGTCTTGGAAGTCGGGGACGGCATTGCCCACATTTACGGTTTGGAAAAAGCCATGTCCGGGGAATTGCTGGAACTGCCGCACGGCGTTTACGGCATGGCCCTGAACTTGGAAGAAGATAATGTCGGTGCCGTACTGCTCGGCGATGACGCCCTCATCAAAGAAGGCGACACCGTCCGTCGTACGGGCCGCGTTATGCGTGTCCCTGTCGGCGAAAATATGATCGGCCGCGTCGTCAATCCCTTAGGGATGGCCATTGACGGCAAAGGGGACATCAAGACGACGGAATCTCGCCTGATCGAAGTCAAGGCCTACGGTATTGCCGACCGCCAGCCGGTCAAGGTACCGCTCCAGACAGGCCTCAAAGCCATCGACTCCATGGTCCCTATCGGCCGTGGCCAGCGTGAACTCATCATCGGTGACCGTGGCACGGGCAAGACGGCCATTGCCATCGATACGATTTTGAATCAGAAGGATACGGGCGTCATCTGTGTCTACGTCGCCATCGGTCAGAAATCGTCGACCGTTGCCCGCGTCGTACGGACCCTCGAAGAACACGGCGCTATGGCCTATACCATCGTCGTTGCCGCAACGGCCTCCGACGGGGCTCCGCTCCAGTATCTCGCTCCGTATTCCGGCGTATCCATTGCGGAATATTTCATGCTCCAGGGCAAAGACTGCCTCTGCGTATACGACGATTTGTCCAAACACGCTCAGGCCTACCGTGCCATGAGTTTGCTTCTCCGTCGTCCGCCAGGACGTGAAGCTTACCCCGGCGACGTATTCTACTTACATTCGCGTCTTCTCGAACGCGCTGCCAAACTGTCCGATGAATTGGGCGGCGGCTCGATTACGGCCCTGCCGATCATCGAAACCTTGGCCGGTGACTTGTCGGCATATATTCCGACCAACGTCATTTCCATCACCGACGGCCAGATCTTCCTCGAAACAGAAGCCTTCAACTCCGGGATCCGTCCGGCTATCAACGTCGGCCTCTCCGTATCCCGTGTCGGCGGTTCGGCTCAGATCAAGGCCATGAAGAGCATTGCCGGTACGCTCCGTTTGAACCTGGCCCAGTACCGCGAATTGGCAGCTTTTGCGCAGTTCGGCTCCGACCTCGATAAGAACACGAAAGCACAGATCGACGCCGGTGAACGGACGATGCAGCTCCTCATTCAGCCGCAGTATAAACCGATGGCCGTTGAAGATCAGGTCATGCAGATTTATTTGGCCGTTAAGAACTACTTGATGCCTGTCCAGGTTGATGAAGTTGCAGAATTTGCAGACGGCTTCGTTACCTTCATGCACAGCAACTATCCGGAAGTCGGAGAAAGCATTAAATCGACGAAGGAACTCGGCAAAGATGCAGAAGAAACCCTCAAGAAAGCCATTGCGGAATACCTCAAGCAGTACGGTACTTCTCACGAACTGGTTAAAGAGGAGGAATAAGCTATGCCGAGTGCACGCGAAATAAATCGACGGATAAAATCCGTTACTAATACCCAGCAGATCACTAAGGCCATGAAGATGGTCTCTTCCGTGCGACTGCGCCGTGCACAGGAACGGGCACTGGCTACTGCCCCGTATACCGAAAAAATGGAAGGCATGCTGCGCCGCTTGTCGGCTGTCTCGCCCGATTCCGGGAACCCCTTGTTCCAGTCCCGTGATGACGTCAAGAAGACGTGTTATATCATCATCGGGGCCGATAAGGGCTTGGCCGGTGCCTTCAACGCCAACATCAACAAGACCATGGTATCCGTCTTAAAGGATAAGCCGCGCAGTGCGTCGGTCCTTTTCGTATCCGGCCGCAAACCGGCAGAGTACTTAAAGCACCTGCGTATTACGCCGGATGAAAAATGGTCCGGTTTTTCGGATAAGCCGCAGCTCATCAATGCCCAGGAAATCGCCCATTTGGCGACGCAGAAGTTCCTCGACGGCGAAGTCGATGAAGTCTATGTCATCTATACGCACTTCAAAACGGCCTTGTCCCAGGAAGCAAAAATCGTGAAGATGCTGCCTATTTCTCAGGAAGAACA
This sequence comes from Megasphaera sp. UBA1696, assembly GCA_002319965.1. Classification (GTDB taxonomy): domain Bacteria; phylum Bacillota; class Negativicutes; order Veillonellales; family Megasphaeraceae; genus Megasphaera. Next base: position 6,217 of record DCJQ01000029.1, on the reverse strand, counting down.
GGCCGGCGACCAAGGGCCGCGGGAAGAGTACTTGTTTGCTCCCGATGCATCCCAGGTCCTCGATTCTTTGCTGCCCCAGTACTTAGATCTGTTTATCTACAACAGTCTCCTTCAGTCAGCTGCCAGTGAACTCGGTGCCCGCATGACGGCCATGACGTCGGCTACGGACAACGCCGGTGAGCTGATCGAAAAACTGACTGTTACCTACAATAAAGTCCGCCAGGCTGGTATCACCAACGAACTGACGGAAATCGTAAGTGGCGCCAACGCCTTGAAATAAGACGTGATTCTCGTCACGCGCTGCTGTTACAATTCTTGAAAGAGAGGAGAACCTCTTCATGAGCAATAACATTGGGAAAGTAGTCCAGGTCATCGGCCCGGTCGTCGACGTGCGGTTTGCTTCCGAAGCAGACTTGCCGTCCATCTACAACGCCATCCACATCACGGGCGGCGAAGGCGACCAGAAGATCGACCTCATCGTAGAAGCCATGCAGCACTTAGGTGACGACGTCGTCCGCTGCGTTTCCATGGACTCCACAGATGGCCTCGTCCGCGGCATGGCAGCCGAAAATACCGGCGACCCGATCAAGGTCCCTGTCGGCAAAGGCGTCTTAGGCCGTATCTTCAACGTCCTCGGCCATACCGTTGACAAAGTCGACGCCAAAGTCGAAGCCGATGATTACTGGCCGATCCACCGTCCGGTTCCGAAATTCGAAAACCAGGCGACGGAAACAGAAATCTTTGAAACGGGGATCAAAGTCGTCGACCTTATCTGCCCGTACGCTAAGGGCGGTAAAATCGGCCTCTTCGGCGGTGCCGGCGTCGGTAAAACGGTCCTCATCATGGAATTGATTCACAACGTTGCTACGGGCCACGGCGGTTATTCCGTCTTCACCGGTGTCGGTGAACGTACCCGTGAAGGCAATGACCTTTGGAACGAAATGAAGGAATCGGGCGTTATCGACAAGACGGCCCTCGTCTACGGTCAGATGAACGAACCGCCAGGAGCCCGTATGCGCGTCGGCCTGACCGGTCTTACCATGGCCGAATACTTCCGCGATAAAGAACACAAGGACGTCTTGTTGTTCATCGACAACATCTTCCGTTTCATCCAGGCAGGTTCCGAAGTTTCGGCCCTTCTCGGCCGTATTCCGTCGGCCGTCGGTTACCAGCCGACCCTGGGGACGGACGTCGGCGCCCTGCAGGAACGCATTACGTCGACTAAAGACGGTTCTATCACGTCCGTCCAGGCCGTTTACGTCCCTGCCGACGACCTCACGGACCCGGCTCCGGCTGCAACCTTCGCCCACCTCGATGCGACGACGGTTCTGTCCCGTCAGATCGCCGAACTCGGGATTTATCCGGCCGTCGATCCGTTGGACTCCACGTCTCGTATCCTCGACCCGAACATCATCGGCGACGATCACTACAATACGGCCCGTGCCGTACAGGAAATCCTCCAGAAGTACAACGACCTGCAGGATATCATCGCCATCTTGGGTATCGACGAACTGTCAGAAGAAGATAAGCTGACCGTTGCTCGTGCCCGTAAAGTACAGCGTTTCCTCAGCCAGCCTTTCGCCGTTGCTGAACAGTTTACCGGTCAGGAAGGCCGCTATGTCCCGCTGAAAGAAACGATTGAAGGCTTCAAAGAAATCTTGTCCGGTAAATGTGACGACATGCCTGAACAGGCATTCTACATGGTCGGCAATATTGAAGAAGCCTATGAAAAGGCCAAGACGCTGAAAGGGGAATAGTCTATGGCAGAAGCAGGAAAGACACTCCATTTGGAAGTCATAACGCCCGATGCTGCCGTACTCCATGAAGACGTGGATTTCATCCTCGTCCGTGCCTTAGACGGCGACTTGGGTATCATGCCCAACCATGCGCCGCTCATCGCATCCCTGTCGATTTGGCCCTTATGCTATGACAAAGGCGGAAGCCGCGGCTGCGTCACCGTTGCCGGAGGCTTTCTCGAAGTCCATGGCAATACGGTCACGGTCATTACGCCGGCTTCGGAAAAGCCGGAAGACATCGACTTAGAGCGAGCCATCGAATCGGAAAAGCGTGCTGAAGCCTTATTGGCAAAACACGCTGCCGACCTCGACGAAACTCGTGCCCAAGCGTCCCTGCAGCGTGCTCTGCGCCGCATCGACGTAGCCCGCAAATACGGCAAGCAATAGGATTACCCGATTGAAAAGGATTGTCTCCTAAAGGTCACTGTACCTTTAGCGACAATCCTTTTTTGATGCCGGGAAAAGATTGACTTTTACCCTTAAGTTTGCTATGATAAGGAACGTACAATTACATAGGCGATGCAAGAGAACAAGTACGTATCTTATCAGCGAGGCCGGGACAGTGTGAGCCGGCTGCCGATGCGGAAGGCGCTCTGAAGGCCGCGGCCGGAAGTCAGTCGATGTGTATGGCCGGTAAATCAAGCGGGTCTTTTGGACCAATCAGGGTGGAACCGCGGGTACGTATACTCGTCCCTGTAACATACTTATCTATGTTACAGGGACTTTTTTGCATGTAGGAGGGAATACGATGAATTTTCAAGACATGATATTCGCATTGAAGAACTTCTGGTCTTCTCAGGGCTGTATCATTTACGAACCGTATGATGTAGAAAAAGGGGCAGGGACCATGAACCCGGCGACGTTCCTGAGAACGCTCGGCCCGGAACCGTGGCACGTAGCCTACGTCGAACCGTCGCGTCGCCCGGCTGACGGCCGCTACGGCGACAATCCGAACCGCCTCTATCAGCACCATCAGTTCCAGGTCATCTGCAAACCGTCGCCGGACAACATTCAGGAACTCTATTTAAAGAGTTTGGAAACGCTGGGCATCAACCCGGCTGAACACGACATCCGCTTCGTCGAAGACAACTGGGAATCGCCGACCCTCGGCGCCTGGGGCCTTGGCTGGGAAGTCTGGCTCGACGGCATGGAAGTNNNTACCTACTTCCAGCAAGTCGGCGGCATCGACGTCGCTCCCGTATCGTCGGAAATCACATACGGCATGGAACGACTGGCCATGTATATCCAGGGCGTAGAAAACGTCTATGACCTCCAGTGGAATGAAACGGCCACCTATGGCGACATCTTCCATCAGAACGAAGTCGAACAGTCGACGTATGCCTTTGAATTGAGCAACGCCGATCTCTTGTTCCACCTCTTCGATGAATATGAAAAAGAAGCCATGCGGGTCATCAAAGCCGGCTTCGTCCTTCCGGCCTACGACTACGTATTGAAATGCTCGCACACGTTCAACCTCCTCGATGCCCGCGGCGCCATCAGCGTCAGCGAACGAGCTGCCTTCATCGGCCGCGTCCGCAGTATGGCCCGGGCCTGCGCTAAGGCATACCTGGAACAGCGTGAAAAATTAGGATTCCCAATGCTTTCCAAGGAGGAAAAATAAGATGAGCAAAGATTTGTTACTTGAAATCGGTACCGAAGAAATCCCGGCTCATTATATGCCGAGTATCCTCGGCCAGGTCAAAGACTTGGCTGAAAAATCGTTTGGCGAAGCGAATATCGCCTATGAATCGGTCCGCACCTTGGGCACGCCGCGCCGCATCGCCTTGCTGATGAAAGGTGTGGCTGAAAAACAGGCTGACGTCTCGGCCAAACACAAGGGCCCGTCGGTCTCCATTGCCTATGACGGCGACGGCAAGCCGACCAAGGCTGCCATGGGCTTTGCCCGCGGTCAGAAGATTGCCGTCGAAGACTTGACTGTTGAAGACGGCTACGTCTACGCCAACGTCACCAGCGTCGGTGCTGAAACGAAGGGTCTTCTGCCGGATCTCATGAAGGGCATCGTAACGGGCCTCAACTTCCCCAAGAGCATGCACTGGGGGAGCCTCGACTTCCATTTCGTCCGTCCTATCCGCTGGTTCGTCGCCCTCTTCGATACGGAGGTCATTCCCTTTGAATTGGCCAACGTTCAGTCTGGCAAGGTCAGCCGCGGCCACCGCTTCCTCGGCACGGGCGACTTTACCATCGAAAATCCGGCCTCTTATGAAGCCGTCTGCGAAGAACACTTCCTCATCGTCGACCCGGAAAAACGCCGTCAGCTCATCCTCGACGGCCTCCAGAAACTGGCGGACGAAAAGGGCGGGACGGTCATCATGGACGACGACCTCCTGGAAGAAGTCGTTTACCTCGTCGAATATCCGACGGCTCTCTGCGGTGAATTCGATAAAGATTATTTGAAGCTCCCTGAAGCGGCCATCATTACGCCTATGAAGGACCACCAGCGGTATTTCCCCATGCGCGATGGAGAAGGCAAGCTCATGAACCTCTTCTTGACCGTCCGCAACGGCAACGACTACCATTTGGAAACGGTCCAGCACGGCAACGAACGCGTCCTTCGGGCCCGTCTCGACGACGCCAAGTTCTTCTTTGAAGAAGATAAGAAACATAAATTAGCCGATTACACGGAAAAATTGAAGAAAATCGTTTTCCAGGACGGTCTCGGTACCCTCCACGATAAGGCCCGGCGCTTGGCGCAGATTACGGTATTCCTCAATCAGAAACTCGACCTCGGCCTCGACGATGGGAAACTCCAACGGGCTTCTGAACTGGCCAAAGCCGACCTTGCCACTCAGATGGTCATGGAATTTACGGAACTCCAAGGCGTCATGGGTAAGGAATACGCCCTCATCGATGGGGAAGACGAAGGCGTTGCCGAAGCCATCAACGAACAGTATCAGCCGCGCTTTGCCGGCGACGAACTGCCGGCGACCGACATGGGCCGCATCCTCGGCATTGCCGATAAGTTCGACACCATTACGGGTATGTTCAGCCGCGGCTTCATCCCGACGGGCTCGCAGGACCCCTTTGCCCTGCGCCGTCAGACCATCGGTATCTTGAACATCGTCATGGATGCCGGCTGGAATATCAACTGCCATGAAGTCTTCGCCTTCATCTTAAACCTCCTCGGAGTAACCGGTGAAGATGCAGCGACGGTCATGAATCAACTCGACGATTACTTTACCCTGCGCTTAAAGAACATCTTCCAGGACAAGGGCATGGACTACCACATCATCGACTGCGTCCTCAGTTCCGATACGCTCAACGCCAATGAAGCTGCTCGCCGCGCCCAGGCCCTCATCGATGCCGACATCATGAGCCAAACCGATCTTCTCCAGGCCTTCACCCGGGTCAGCAATATGATCAAAGGTGCCGATGACACCGACGTCGATCCAGACCTCTTTGAAACGGATGAAGAACGGGCCCTCTACAGCGCCTGCCAGGCTATGCAGGTCAACTTGTCCCAGCAGTACGCCGTCTATGACTATCAGAGCGTAGCCAATACCTTGTCCGAAGGTATTGCCGTCATCAACGAATTCTTGGACAACGTCCTGGTCATGCATAAGGATGAAGCCGTCAAGGAAAACCGTCTCCATCTCTTGGCCCTGACGTACAGCCTCATTCAGCCGCTGGGCGATATCAAAAAATTATCGTAAGCCGCCTTTCTTGTGCAGCTAATTTTGAATATGGTATAATAGATGACAGATGCAGCCTGCCTGCATCTGTTATTTATTTGAAAGCCCTCTTTTCGCAAGTTTCATCGCACCAGAAAATAAAGGAGTGATATCCATGAAATTAAAGAACGTTGCCCTCTTAGTCGCGGCTTTGACCTGTATCGCCGGCTCGACGGCACTGGCTGCTGAAAAAGTCAACATCAAAAGCTCCAATGCCGACAGTTATGACGTCGTTCAGGTCATGACGACCAAGGATAAGGACTATTACCAGTATTACAACAGCGCCTATCAGTACGCCGTCGACATCCCGCGCAGCGCGACGGCCGCCGATATGACGACCGACGGGGACGGTGCCTACTTCCAGGACCCGAAGGACGATGCCGTGTTCCGGACCTATGCCGCCAAGAATACCATGGGCTTTTCCATCGATGAATTGTACAACATGGCTGTCGGCATGAACGAATCGCCGGAACTCACGACCAACATCAAAACAAAGGACAGTTACGCCATCGGCTGGACCGACGGCAAGACGTCTTACTATCACGAACTTTACATCAACGATAAGAACAAGACCTATGTGGCCTTTACCGTAACCTATCCGACGGACAAGCGGGATAAGTACCAGGCTATCATCTCCCACATGTCCCGTACCTTCCTGCCGAACGTCCGGATGTAGGCCTCAGGTTTCTTCGTGTTTGCGATTTTGCGGGTTAATTGCAATACCAATTAGGA
>DCJQ01000011.1 GCA_002319965.1 Megasphaera sp. UBA1696 | reverse complement strand
AGTTAAACTGGTGGTTTTGATTGGCGGAAAGGGTGGGATTCGAACCCACGGTGCGTTGCCGCATCACTAGTTTTCAAGACTAGCTCCTTAAACCACTCGGACACCTTTCCATAACGAAAATATTATATCAAAGTTTTGACAACTCCGTCAAGGTCGGCGGGAATACTTGATAATTGACGATTACATGGTATATAATTAGATGTATCTTTATGTCTAAATGATTTTGGTTATAGAAAAGGGGCTGTGATAATGTATCACATAAGTGTTTTGACAGGACGTCAGGATGAAGATGATTTTGGAGAGAGACTGCGCGATGTAGCGCGCGTTGAATATTGTCCTCCGGGAGATGAAGATGAGTTAGCCGACAGGCTGCATGATGCCGAGATTATTATCTGCCATGCCGAACCGATTACGGCTTCGCTTCTTGAGGAACTCGATGACTTGAAACTCATTGTCGTCTTATCGACTCGGTCTGATAATGTCGATATAAAAGCGGCGCATGAAAAGGGCGTCATGGTCATCAATAATACTTCCTATTGTGTCGACGACATTGCCGATCATGCCTGCGCCATGATATTGGCTTTGATTCGACAGCTGCCGGAATATCAGAGTGATATCCGGACCAACAGCCGTTGGGAATTCGGCTCTATTCCCTGGCCCCTTCACCGGGTCAGTAAAAATCTTATCGGTCTCGTCGGGTTTGGCCATGTCGGCCGTGCCGTTGCTTCAAGATTGCAGGCCTTTGGATGCAAAATCCAGGCTTACGATCCCTTCGTCAGTGAAAAATTCATGATGGAAAGCAGCGTCCGCCCTGTCGATTTTGATAAACTTCTTCAGACTAGCGACGTCGTATCACTGCACATGCCGCTGAACGAATCGACACGCTACATTTTTCAAGATGAACAATTCGAAGCCATGAAAAAAGGTGCCATGTTCGTCAACTGCTGCCGCGGCGGCTTAGTTGATGAAGCTGCCCTGTACCATGCCGTCGATGACGGCCATATCCGCAGTGCCGCCCTCGATGCCCTGTCGACAGAGCATCCGAGTCCGATGCTTCTCAAAATGATTGCCCGGCCGGAATTTTTATTGACGCCGAGCGTCAGCTTCCATTCCGTCGAAGCGGTGCGTGATATCCGCGACGATGCGGAACGTTATATCCGGCTTTTCCTGGCCGGCCACTATGATGAACTGCCCGTAGTAACCCTGCGGGACAATGAATGATCTTGATGAGAGGGGCTGTACGATTTGCGCATCTTGAAATTGGCCTGTATGGCTCTGTTGAGCTGCCTTATACTGGCAGGCTGCGCACTGGACAATAAAACGGCCGATGCACCTGCGGCGGAAAAGAACCCGTCGCAGGAAGTTGCTATGGCTGTGCCCAAAGAGGGCATTCCCGTTCTGATGTACCATATGATCGGCGACGTTCCGGATAATGACGCCGTTCTGTTAGAGTCCCACTTTCGGGAGCAGATGAAATTTTTGAAAGATAACGATTTTCATCCCTTGACCATGGATCAGCTTTACGACTACTTGGCCCATGGCAAACCGGTGCCGGTCCGGCCTGTCGTCCTTACCTTTGATGACGGCTATCCCGATACGTACCGTATCGTCATGCCTATTTTAAAGGAATACGGTTTTGCCGGGACGGTTTTCGTGCCGACGTATGACACGGACCAGGGGACGCGCATCAATTGGCAGCAAGTGAAGGAAATGCAGGCTTCAGGCCTCACCATTGCGTCGCACAGCTATCGTCATGAGCGGGCAACGGAGATGACGGGGAACACCTTTGCCGACGAGATTAAAAAGAGCCAGGCCGAGTTAAAAGAACAGCTCGGTATTACCAATGAATACTTTTGTTACCCTTATGGCGGCTATACCCGGGAAGCCGGTGAGGTCTTAAAGGCAGCCGGTATTAAACTGGCCGTGACCATGGACCCGGGCTGGGCAAAGTATGGGGATAACCTGTATGCCGTCAAACGGATTTGGATCGGCAACGCTGTCGACATTGAAAACTTCAAGCAGCGCGTTACAACACCGCAATACGAAGAACGTTAACTTTATTTTTTCGAGGTTACATATGAGGAAACACGTAAAAGAAATCGGTAAGTTTTTTATCTTTATCGCCATTTTTTTCTCTCTGACATCGCCTTTTGTCGTCCTCTTCGGACCCTTCGACAATTTGAAGCGGACGGTTGTGGGCGCTATTTTGAAGAGTCGCCATCCGCAGTATATTACGTGGCTTTTTACGCAGCAGGAAATTGATGAGATCTTAGGCGGTATCAGCTCGACGCCGAAGCAGGAGCTGTTTAATTTCAAAGCTCGTACAGATACGACGCTTACCCTGAAAAATATCGATTCCAGTCGATTTAAGGGCTTCCTGCTGGAAGTCCCCGATCCCCATCGCCTGCAGGTCGCAACGGCGGAGAATATGGATGAAAAAGGTGATACGACGAGCGGCATTGCCGAACGCGTCGGTGCCGTAGCGGCTATCAATGCCGGCGGCTTCTATGATGCCAACGGGACCGGAACAGGCCGCCAGCCTTACGGCTTCATTATTCATGATGGAAAATACCTCCTCGGTCAGAACTCTTCTGACGATGAAACGAATGAATTTGTCGGTTTCACTTCCGGCGGCAACCTCATCGTCGGGAACTATTCTAAAGCCGAACTGCGAGAAAAGGACGTCGTCGAAGGCATCTCCTTCGGTCCGGCGCTTATCGTCAACGGGGAAAAGATGATTACCAATGGCGACGGCGGCTGGGGTGTCGGTCCGCGCACGGCCATTGGCCAGCGTAAGGACGGCACCGTACTGCTTCTGGTCATTGACGGTCGTCAGCCCGGGTATTCTGTCGGGGCGACGCTGCGTGACCTGCAGAATATCATGTATGAAGAAGGGGCCGTCATTGCAGCCAACCTCGATGGCGGATCCAGTTCGACCTTGTATTACAATGGAAAAGTCATCAACAAACCGGCGGACCTCTTGGGTGAACGCATGATTCCGACGGCGTTCGTCGTCAAGTAGGAGGGCAGGCTATGAAATTTCGAAAGTTTATTGGCGTCTTTGTGCTCGGTATTGCCGTACAGGCCGGCATTTATATTTATTTAGACCAGGTCTTGTTTGCGCCGACGTCGGACTTCCAAATCGGCGGGACGACGCAGCAAGAGGCCATGGGAGACGGTACGGAAACGAACGGCCGCAGCTTCTATTCCTATGACAAGCGCTTCATGGCGACCATTCTCGATGATAAGGTTACCATCTATGAAGCCGGGAAAAAGAACGATCCCCAGCGTATCAATCTGCACGGACGCAACGTCTCTTTCTTTGAATGGCTTCCGGACCGTAACCTGGCTATTTTTGCGACCTATGGCCGCGACAATAAGACCGGGGAATACGGTGTCTATATTGCCCAGTACAATCCGATCTACCCGGACCGGGAGTTAGATACGCCTATTGAAGATGCACCGGCAGACAGCAAAATCGTCGACGTCGCTTATTCGACGGCGACCAATGTCGTTTATATGAAACTTGAAGTTGGAGAAGATCGTTATCGCATTTATCGAACCGACGCCAACTACGATACGCGGCGTATCCACGTCCAGGCTGAAAATATCGGCCGCATCGCCGTGTTCTACGATTCGGATACTTTCTTCTACGATAACCTCCGGACCGGTGTCGTATACATGCTCGACGGGGCCACCAGCAGCTGGCGCGAAATTTCGCCGAGCGGTAACTTCAGACTCATCGGTCTCGACGGGCAGGAAATTTACATTGCTGAAATGAACCGTGACGACAAAGTCATTGCCGCTTATCGGGGCCGTTTGGGCGTAGGCTTTAAGAAAATTGCTACCTATCGGACACCGGAAGACTTCAACAGCATCACGCTGAACAGTATGCATGAAGCGTCGGAAAAGTCGGATAAAATGGAAAAGGAATAGGTGATTGACTTTGGCAAAACATAAGATTCCTAAGAATCGTTCAATTGAAGATATGTTCAAAGGTGTTCAGGAAGAAGATACCTTTGAAACGACGGGGTGGGAAGATGGTGACGCCAGCCCTCGCCGTCAACCCGTCCGAAAATCAGATAAGAAACAGACGGCCGGCGATTTTCGCCGTCAGTTCTTTACCGATGACCTTCAGGAAAAAGTAGGTTCCATCCTCCTCGACATCAAGATGGCCTATTTTAAAGACGGTGTCGGTGATATCTCCCTGGAAGTCGTGAAGGATGGCCGTAATGTCGTCATTAAAACGGCTCCCAAGACCAGTAAAAAGCTGCGTAAATAGCTTTGCCGCCGCTTGTCGTTGAAGGAGGCGTGGCCATGGAAAAAACAGACCTGGAAAAACAGTTCCGCTGCGGCCCTATTACGGCGGCTTATGAAAATTCAAAATGGTTTTCCGGATTTATGAAAATCTTGTTTCTCTTAGTGGCCATTTACTTTTTCTGGCTCATGATGGGGGAAACACGCCTCGTCGAACATCTCGATAACTGGGCCGTTCTTGCCTTTTGTCTGTGGCGCATCCACCGGCAAAGCGACATCATGTGCTACGTGGCGGAAAAGGGAATCATTGTCCGCCGGCAGTTCCGGTCTCTTCACGAATTTTATGATGACCAGTTTCATACCGACCGCAGTCTGGTATTCCTTCCTTATAAGGATATTTTTGTGATTGGCGATACGTGGCAGGAAATCCAGTTGGGGCAAGCCGAAGAAGGGGGACTCGTCGTACTTCCCGTCCGGCTCCAGTTCCTGTCGAAAAAGAGCAAACAGCAGATCATCGACACCATCAAGGATATGCAGGATAAGGACGATGATGAGGTGTAAACGGCAATTTATTCAGGATATGCATTGATCAGCATGGAAACATGCTGATTTTTCATAATCAAAACCCTTTATCTTTTTAACGAAATAAAGTAAAATATGTCATATACATCAGGAAACGGTCTGTCCTTTGTACTTACGCCGCCCATGATGAATTAGTAAGGGAAACTCACAGGCTTTCGATGGAGGGCCGGGAAGGGAGTTTCTGACAGCCTTTAATCGTTATGTTACTCTGTAAGGAGGAATTTACATGAATTGGAAAAAAATATTGGCTGCCGGTGCGTTAACGGCAGCAGCGGCTGCATTACTCGTTGGCTGCGGCACGGATAACAGCAGTCAGGCAGAGCAGAAACTGCCGGATAAAATCGTCATCGGCCTCGATGATAATTTCCCGCCTATGGGTTTCCGTGATGAAGGCGGCAACCTCGTCGGCTTCGATATTGACTTGGCTCAGGAAGCGTCTAAACGCCTCGGCGTCCCCGTTGAATTTAAACCAATCGATTGGGACAGCAAGGAAGCAGCTCTTAAGAGTAAGCAAGTCGATCTCTTGTGGAACGGCCTGACCATCACCGACGAACGGGCCCAGCAAATTGCCTTTTCTAAGCCTTATATGCATAACCAGCAGCTTCTCGTCGTTCGGAATGATTCCCCGATTGCGAATCGTGAAGGCTTGGCCGGCAAAATCTTAGGGACACAGGAAGGCAGCAGCTCCATCAATGCCTTGGAAAAGAACATGGACTTCCAGAAATCCTTGTCCGAAGTTAAGAAATACGGCGATTTCGTCAACGCCTTTATGGACCTTGAAATCGGCCGCATTGACGGTGTCCTCGTCGACAGTGTTGTAGGCCGCTATTACATGACCAAGAAGCCGGGTCAGTTTAAAGTCATTGACGACAAAATGGGTGACGAACAATTCGGCGTCGGCCTGCGTAAAGATGACAATCTGCTGCGGGATAAACTCAATGATGTCTTGAAACAGATGAGTGAAGATGGTACAATGACTAAGTTGTCCCAGAAATGGTTTAACGAAGATATTACCATAAAAGTACGGTAATCGGGAAAGATGTACGAAAAACAACCTTTCGGTCAGATGACGCTGACAGCTCCCCGTCGTGGAGAGGTCCCCGGCATGGACGGAGAGGTTGTTTTTCCGTGTTGCACACTGCCTGTGTGAATCGCCGTGCCTGAAAAAGGAGCCAGCATGGATTATTTAATTCAGATTGTGCCTGCCGTCGCAGCAGGCCTGAAAATTACACTGCAAATTTTTGTTATTACCATCGTCTTGAGTCTGCCCTTGGGTATCCTCATGGCCGTTGGCCGCATTTCTAAGATCGCCATCCTGCGAAAGACCATGTATGCCTATATCTATGTTATGCGTGGTACGCCGCTGATGCTGCAGATCTTGTTCATCTATTACGGACTGCCCTTTATCATCGACGGCTTTACCCTGCCGGCTTTTCCGGCGGCCATCATCGCCTTCGTCTTTAACTATGCCGCTTACTTTGCCGAAATCTTCCGCGGCGGCATCCAGTCCATCGACCGCGGCCAGTATGAAGGAGCCAAAGTCTTGGGGATGACCTATATTCAGACCATGCGCCGCATTATCCTGCCTCAGGTCGTAAAACGGGTTTTGCCGCCAGTGTCCAATGAAACGATTAACCTGCTCAAAGATACGTCCCTCGTCTACATCTTGGCCATGAACGACATCCTGCGCATTACGCGGTCCATCGTTCAGCGTGATTTCGATACGACGGCCTTTTTAGTGGCTGCTGTATTCTATTTATTCTTTACGTTTATCCTGACCAAAGTTTTCGGTTATCTGGAAAAACGCTACGCTGTCTATGATGAATAAGGAGGACGTCTTGTCATGAGTTTTATTGAAATGGACCATATCCGAAAGAGTTTCGGGAATTTGGAAGTATTAAAAGACGTCTCTCTCCATGTAGAAGCGGGGGAAGTCGTTTCTATCATCGGCCCGTCAGGGAGCGGTAAGAGTACTTTTCTGCGCTGCCTTTGCCAGTTGGAAACCATCAACAGCGGTTCTATCGTCGTTGACGGCAAGACCATGGCCAGTACGCCTGCCGGAAGCCAGCGTGCCGTCTATGCGCCGGCTGCTGATGTTCGGGCTATCTGCCGCCGCATGGGCATGTGCTTTCAGCACTTCAACTTGTTTCCGCATATGACGGTGTTGGATAACATCTTGGAAGCGCCTCGCGTCGTCAAGAAGATGAAGACCGAAGAAATCATGCCTCAGGCTGAGGAACTGCTTAAAAAGGTCGGCTTGTGGGAAAAAAGAGATACCTATCCGTCACGCCTTTCCGGCGGTCAGCAGCAGCGTGTGGCCATTGCCCGTTCTTTGGCGATGGACCCGGATATCATGCTCTTTGACGAACCGACCAGTGCCCTTGACCCGGAATTGACCGGTGAAGTTCTGCGCACAATACAGCAGTTGGCTGATGAAAACATGACCATGATCATCGTAACCCATGAAATGGCTTTTGCCAAAGAAGTGGCCGACCGGGTTATTTTTATGGCCGACGGCATTATTCAAGAACAAGGTAAACCGGAAGACGTCTTTGAACATCCGCAAAATGAACGGACACAAAGCTTCCTCCAATCGATGCTGCGGTTCTAATAAGAACTTCGTGCTGTCATTAAAGCCCCGTACAGGGGCTTTTGGTTTACATGGGGCATTCAGTGCCCCGCAGGTGGCATAGTATACCCGTTCTGTGCTATAATGATTTCATACGTGAATAAGACATTATTCTATCGAAAGGTAGTGAAGTGAACATGACACAGTTAAAATTACGTTCAGGCTTTACTTTTGACGTAACCAATCTTTATGGCCCTCAGGCCGTCACGGAAGCAGAGGTAAAGGACTTTTCACCGGTCTATACCAAGGCTCATGAAGCGGTGATGAACATGCGCAAGAACGGCACCATGCCGGGACATCTCTCTAAAGACGGAGAACCCGAAGCCGTTCTTTTTACGCAGCTGCCGTATATTGAAGATGGCAACATCAACAGCCCGGAACGTATTTTTGCCCTTGAAGAATTGGCTCGGACGACGCGCAACCGCGTCGATGCCGTCGTATTCTTGGGGATTGGCGGTTCCTATTTGGGTGGGAAAGTTTTGTTTGACGTTCAGTGCGGTGAATTTTGGAATTTAAAGAGCACGGAAGAACGCAATGGTTTCCCGAAAGCCTTCTTTGCCGGCAATAATGTTGACTCTCATAAAATGGCAGGCCTTATTCAATTCTTGAAAAAGGACAGCCAGACGAAGCCGAACTATACGGTAATGGCTGTCGTCATTTCTAAATCGGGCTCGACAATCGAACCGATGTCGAACTACATGGTCTTGAAAGAAGCTATGAGCGACGCTGGCATTGCCCTTGAAACCGTAGCCGTTACGGACCCCCACGACGGCGGAGATAAAGAAACGCTGCTCCATGGTCTGGCTAAAAAATCAGGCTGGCCTATTTTCTACGTTCCCGATGGCATCGGCGGACGATTCAGTGTCTTTTCTGAAGTCGGTCTCATCGTAGGCGCCTTGACCGGTTTCAGCATCCGTCAGTTCCTTGACGGTGCTCGTGATATGGACCATGCTTGCCAGAATCCGGATATTTGGAAAAATCCGGCCCTTCTCAACAGTGTCCTTAAATTCCTGGCCGGTAAAAATCACGGCCGCAGCCTGGAAGTTCTCATGCCCTATGCCGACAGCTTGAAATCCTTGTCGGAATGGTACATTCAGCTCTTGGCTGAATCCCTCGGCAAGCGCCTTGATAAACAGGGCAATGTCGTCAACTATGGCCGTACGCCGATCGTGGCTGTCGGTACGACGGACATGCATGCGCAGACCCAGGAACATCAGGAAGGCCCGCAGGATAAAGTCGTCCAGTTCGTCTCTGTCGAAAACTGGCCCGATGACGTTACGGTACCTCATCTGTACGATGAATATCCGAAGTTGGCTGCTTTCAGCGGTCTTCCGCTCAGTCAGATCTTAGAAGCTGCTCGCAGCTCTAATGCTGAAGCCCTTGCCGGTGACGGCCGTCCCAGTGCCAACTACATCATGCCGGCCATTACGCCTTATCATTTGGGCGAATTGATGTTCATGCTCTGCCTGTCCATTGCTTATGAAGGTGAATTTGCCAACGTCGATGCCTTCAATCAGCCCGGCGTCGAAGTATATAAGAAATTCCTCGGCGGCCGCCTGAAAAAATTACAGGAAGGTTAAGCTATGAATGTATTAGTTACCGGCGGGGCCGGCTATATCGGCAGCCATACGGTGAAGGCCCTGCTTCAAGAAGGCCATAAGGTCGTCGTCATTGACAACCTGTCCCGCGGCCATCGGGCAGCCGTTCCGGAAGAGATTCCCTTTTACGTCGTCGACATCCACGATATTGATGGCGTGCGCCGGATTCTTGAAGATATGAATATCGATGCCGTCATGCATTTTGCGGCCCATAGCCAGGTTGGCGAATCGATGGAAAATCCGACCATTTATTACGATAATAATGTCGTAG
This sequence comes from Megasphaera sp. UBA1696, assembly GCA_002319965.1. GTDB lineage: Bacteria > Bacillota > Negativicutes > Veillonellales > Megasphaeraceae > Megasphaera. Next base: position 18,747 of record DCJQ01000011.1, on the reverse strand, counting down.
GCTCATATTGCCTCCTTGAAGCTGTCCGTCAGGCCAAGGTCAAGTACTTCGTCTTTTCGTCGACGGCAGCTGTCTATGGCGAACCGGAAAAGACGCCGATTACGGAAGATATGCCCTACCAGCCGACCAATGTCTATGGCCAGACCAAGCTCATGATTGAAATGATGTTGGCTCAGTTCAGCCGTGCTTACGGTCTGCACTATGTAGCTCTTCGCTACTTCAATGCTGCAGGAGCTGATGGCAGTGGTGCCATCGGGGAAGATCATACACCGGAAACGCACCTCATTCCTTTGATCTTGCAGACCGCTTTGGGACAGCGTGGCAGCATTAAAATTTTCGGTACCGACTATCCGACGCAGGACGGGACTTGTGTTCGTGATTATATCCACGTCACCGATCTGGCTGACGCCCACGTTCGCGTCCTTCGCTACTTGTCGGAAGGCGGCGAGTCGCAGTACTTTAACTTGGGCTCTCAGAACGGCTTCAGCGTCCGGGAAATGATTGAAGCTGCGAAGAAGGTTACCGGTCGTGATTTTAACGTGGAAGAAGCACCGCGTCGTGCCGGCGATCCGGCTGTGCTCATTGCCGGATCGGAAAAAATCCGCCGAATCACAGGCTGGCAGCCGACACACAGTAAAGTAGAACAAATTATAGCCGATGCCTGGCATTGGCATCAACACCATCCGCAGGGGTATGGCGATAAAAAATAAGGGGTTATCGGTCCTGCAAAAGGTGGGGAACGGTATCGTTCAACGTCGCAAGACTTGGCTTCCCTATGTGGGGATACTTGTCTGCCTTGGCGCTGTTTGGTTTTTGTGGGAAGAGCCCCAGGGACAAGTAAACATGAAACGGGATGCCTCTCAGCAGCAAGCTGAGAAGCATCCCGTTTTTGATACGCCGGAGAAGGAGGCCGAAGGAAGCCTCGTCTACGACGTAAGGCCGGCGATACAGTATAAGCCCCTGCCTGATTTATTTGGCGGCAGTTTGCCGAAGAAAGCTGTCGCCGCGGAACCAAAAGGGGGACCCGATATATCACCGACTGCGAAATCGGTAGAGATTACGGAATCCGTTCAGCCGCAATGGACCTTGCCCACTGTTGGCGGGTCGATTCATCAAGGGGAGAATCACCTGGTCCTGTTGCAGTGGCAGGGCCAGTCGGCTGCCTGCGCTGCCGGAGAATCCTGGCAGGGTTGGTATATTGCTTATATCAACCGCCAGGCTGTAGGGCTTATGCGTGACGGAAAACTTTGGGAGATTCGCTTGTGAAGGGGAGAAAGGAAGTGTCATGAATTTTTATACCAAAGCCTGGGTGGCAGCTGTCTGTTGTTTCCTGCCCTTTCAGGCGGCTGCCATCGACGTTCAGGTGAGGGATGTCCCTGTTCGGACCGTTCTCGAAGGATTGGCACGGTCGGGCCATATTAATCTTATCGTCGATGACAGTGTAGAAGGTACACTCACGATGACCCTGCGGGATATTACCGTCGAAGAGGCCCTGCAGGCTATTGCTGACAGTAAAGGCCTCTATTACGATGCATCCGGTCCGATACGGACGATTACCGGTCCTCATACCGGAAAGCGTGTAAAAACGTTTCATACATGGCAGCTCCGCTATGCCGATCCTGAAACGGTAAAGAAAGCCGTTGAGGCGGCCGTCCCCGAAGCCGACGTGCGCTGCCACGGTGATACGAATACCGTTGTCGTCGGAGGATCGGTCCAGACTCAGGCTGCTGTACAGGCCTTAGTCAAGCGCCTTGATGTGCCGCCGCGGCAAGTCGATGTGTCTGTTGAAATCGCTTCCATCGATGACAGTCTGTTGAAACAGACCGGTATTGAGTATAATTGGTCGACCGTTGAAGGCGGCGCCGCTCACAGTATTTTTTCCCTGTCCGGGACGATTCATGCCTTAGAAGAACGCGGTAAGGCGAAAATTTTAGCCCGGCCCCATATCGTAGCCAGCAATGGCAGAGAAGCTCATATCCTCATTGGCGATAAGATTCCCGTTCAGACCGAGCATCGGTCCGGACAGGAGACGGCTATCAGTACGACCTATGAAGATGCCGGCATTAAATTGACTTATACCCCTCAAGTCCATCCGGATAATTCGGTGACGGCGGATTTATTTGCCGAAGTCAGCACGCCGGTCTTTGTCCCCGAACTGAAGGCTTACCGCATTGCGACCCGTCAGGCTCGGACGACGGTGCGACTTCAGGAAGGCCAGCCTCTCGTTATCGGCGGCCTCATTCGCCGTGAAGACCTGGAACATTTTCGAAAAATACCGATTTTGGCAGACCTGCCTTTAATCGGGAAATTATTCCGCTATCATTATAAGTCGCATAAGAATACAGAAATCGTCTTAATCTTGAAGTCGCAGGTATTGCCGGACTAGTACGACGTTTTACGTAGTTTTCGTCTATTTTTATGAAAATATTCTCTTGACTTTCATTTATTTTCCGGTATAATCATTATCAACAATTAATTTCCTGATAACAGTTGTGACGGAAAAAAGTAAGGCCTTTAAACTTTTCAGAGAGTATCCGGGTGGTGTGAGGATACAGGCGATGAGGTCTGAAGTTCATTCCTGAACTGTACGGCTGAACTATAGTAGGCTGTACCGGGGCGGCTGCCGTTATACGGCCATGAGTTGATCGATTCAAGATAAATAGGGTGGTACCGCGGATTTTTCCGTCCCTGGGTGCCACCCTTTTTTTGTTCTATCGATAAATTGGGTGGTACCGCGACGTCGTCGTCCCTTTTTAGGGGCGATTTTTTTTTCGGGAAATTAGGAAGAGAGGAGTTTTTATGATGGGAACAACAGGAATTCAAATCGTTATTATTTTAGCTTATATCGGCGTACTCTTCGGTATCAGCTGGTATGTGAAGCGGCGGGCTGCAGATTCTGCCGAAGCCTATGTCTTGGCCGGCCGCAAACTTACGACGCCTCTTATTATGGTATCCATCGTCGGCCTTGCCGTCGGCGGTGCCTCGACGATCGGCGTTGCCGAACAGGCTTATAAAGTCGGCTTGTCCGCCGGTTGGTATACGGCGGCCTGGGGGATCGGTGCCATTGTCATGGGATTGACGGTCGCCAAGAAGTATCGCCGTCTCAATATTACGACCGTTCCGGAACTCCTTGAACGGTATTATGATCGGCGCAGCATGGTGGCCGGCATTGCCTGCCAGGTTTTGGTACAGCTCGTCGTCATGAGTCTTCAGTATGTAGCCGGCGGCGCCGTCCTGGCAGCCCTCATGCCGGATATTTTCACACCGGTTACGGGGATGTTCACCAGTGCCGTCGTATTCATCGGGATTACCCTTATCGGCGGCATGTGGTCGGCCAGTCAGTCTAACATCCTCAATGTAACTTTGCAGTACGTCGGCATTACCGTTGCGGCCTTCCTCATCGTGGCGATGGCCGGCGGCATCGATGTCGTAGCCATCCAGGCACCGTCCATGACGTCGATGGATTTCTTCAGCGGAGTGGGACCGATGACGATTGTTACCTGGATCGTCGTCTTGATTACCGTGAATATTTCCCTTCAGGCAATCATCCAGATTTCGTTGGGGGCCAAAGATGTGCAGACGGCCCGCAAAGGCTTTGTCATCGGCGGCCTGGTCATGCTTCCTGTCGGTTTCGTAGCGGCCTTGCTCGGCGTCATTGCGTCAGAAATGTATCCTTCTATTTCACCGACAACGGCCTTGCCGCAGCTCATTATGTCGCTCAATCCTTGGATTGCCGGGATTACCTTAGCTTCTTTATGGGCGGCTGACGTCAGCACGGCCTGCAATTTGCTCTTGTCGGCAGCGACGCTGTATTCTCACGATATTCATAAGCAGTTCATTGATCCGCAGATGTCAGATAAGAAGTATATGGCTGTCACCCGTATTTCGGTACTCCTGTTAGGAATCCTTACGCTGGGCTTTGCCCTTACCATCAGCGGCATCATTTCGACGCTCATGGCGGGTTTGTCACTCATGACCGCTTTTGCCGTCATCGTTCTCATGACGATGTATGCGCCGGCTTACTGCTCGCGCCAGGCGGCCTTCTATACGATTATGGCTTCGATCATCGTTCTCGTCGCCTGGATGGTCATTCCCGCAGTTCGGATCCTGCCCCATGTCATTTATGCTGAATGGATCGTTTGCAGTGTGACCTTCTGCGGCATCAGCCTGGTCTCGAAGAAAGCCATTTCAACGGACGGACTGGCTGAAAAGGTCAGCGCTCCGGCCCAGCATTAAGGCCTTACTGCCAGAAGGCGTTGCCGACGGCAAACCCGAGCCAGCAGCAGAGGAAGCCTCCGATGACGTTGAGTGAAAAATAGGCCGCTGCCGACATCAGGTCGCCGGTGCGGACGAGGGTCAACAGTTCCATGTTGTACGTCGAAAAGGTCGTAAAACCGCCGAGGATGCCGGTTACGAAAAAGAGTTTGACCGTCGGCGGGAGATTGGACGTCTGCGTAAAGAATACGAAGAGGAGGCCGATGCAAAAAGACCCGATAGTATTGGCCAGAACCGTACCATAAGGGAGGCTGACCGCTCCGTAACGAGTTGCCAGTTGGGTGATGCCGTAGCGCAGGGCGGAACCGATGCCGCCGCCGAGGGCGATGAAGATAATTTTTTCCATGAGATACTCCTTTTATAAATGCAATGAAATGGATTCAATTGACGGTATTGCCTTTTATAAGATAGCATGATGTCCCTTCAAGGGCAACCGGCTGGGAGCGGATTTTCTTTTCCGTCGCTATGTTTTTACGGGCTGCTGGCCCGTTGAAGCAATCTGTGATACAATATAGGATACCTAAGATGAGAGCCGTCTCCTGCAGGCGACTTGGTGAATCTCGAAGGAGTTGCACGAAAGCTCCCTTAGCCGGGGAGCTTTTGCCGTATAAAGGGGGAATGTCGATGAGCTGGCAAATAGAGAAGACGCTGGATGAACTGGTGAGTCAGGAAACCGGTGCCGTCGTCTATCCCTTTGGGACGCGGCGGGCTATGGCCATTTGCTATCCCAATACGTATGACGTGGCTATGAGCAATCTGGGGATGCAGATTATTTACCGTGAAGTAAACGGCCGCGAAGACTGGCTCTGTGAGAGAGCCTTCCTGCCCGATAAAGATTTGATGAAAGTCTTTGAAAAAACGGGGGAACCCCTAGTGTCTTTAGAAAACAGACGGCCCCTTTCCGATTTTGAGATCCTGGGGTTTTCCGTCAGTTTCGAAATGGACTATTTCAACGTGCCTTCTATTTTGGAGATGGGGCGTATCCCTGTTTTAGCAGCTGATCGCGGAGATGACGATACGCTGGTCGTCATGGGCGGCCCTGTGGCCTTTTTTAATCCTGAACCCTTATCACCCTTTATCGATGTCGTCCTGGTCGGTGAAGGGGAAGGCTTTATTCATGCCTTCCTCGATGCCTATGGGAACGCAAAGGAACAGAATTTAGGGCGTCATGACCTCTTGCGCTACTTGGCTCAGCACGTGCCGGGTGTCTATGTACCGTCCTTATACCGCCACGAATACGACGAAGACGGCCATCTCCTGCGAATCGTCCCGGAAGATGGGATTCCGGCCAAGGTGGAACGGCAATGGCGGGAACTGACCCAGCCGGCAGAAACGGTTATTGCCACGCCGAATACGGAATTCGGTGCCATGTATCTCATTGAAATCGCTAGGGGCTGCGGCCGTCACTGCCGCTTCTGTATGGCCGGGTACTGCTACCGCAGACCTCGTGTCCGTCCCTTAGAATACGTCAAATCAGCCGTTCTCCGCGGCAAAGAATTGGGAAAGAAAATCGGTCTCATGGGGGCCGCTATTTCAGATTATCCTTATATTGACGAATTAGTCACCTTTATCCGTAACCAAGGTATGGGCTTTTCCTGTGCCTCTTTGCGGGCCGATTCGATTACGCCGACCATTGTAAAGGGACTGGCCGAGAGCGGCCAAAAGACGATTACCTTGGCACCGGAAGCGGGCAGTAAACGGATGCGGGATATCATCAATAAGGGCATCACGGAAGAACATCTGCTGAAATCCATCGACCTTGCGACGGAAGCCGGAATCCGTCACGTGCGCATGTACATCATGGTCGGCCTGCCGATGGAAACCGATGCCGATATCGAAGGCATCGTCGAGATGACCCGCCGGGTCCAAGAGCATATGAAAGCCATCGGCAATACGAGCCGGATTACCCTAAGCATCAATCCCTTTATCCCCAAACCGCTTACGCCGTTTCAGTGGATGGCTATGACCGACAAGAAGGTCGTCGAGAAAAGGCTGGCCTTTTTAAAGAAGGCCTTAAAAGATAAACAGATCGAGCTGCTCATCGAGCCCTTGCGGTCGGCTTATATCCAGGGCGTCCTGTCTCGCGGCGATCGACGCGTCGGTCAGGTTCTGGCTAAAGCTTGTGAATACGGCGGCGTCAAGGGCTGGAAAAGGGCGGCTAAAGAGCTTCATTTTAATATCAACGGATTTTTATATGACCAGCGGCCGCTGGATGCGGTTCTTCCTTGGGATACCCTTGATCCCGGTTTGGTACCGACGTATCTGACCGATGAATTAAAGAAGGCTGAAGCCGGCGACTATACCTTGCCGTGTTTTGACGGCTGCCGCCGCTGCCATATTTGTGGAGGCTGAAATGACGAAGTGGGTAGAACATGAAAACGGAATTGGTTGGGAAGAAAGTACGTTATTGGCAGATGCCGGGTTGCGTCACGGTGTGACCGGCCGCAGCGGCGGCGTCAGTGAAGGTCCCTTTCTATCCCTCAATTTAGGCCTTCACGTCGAGGACCGGACGCAGGATGTCCTCGAAAACAGGCGGCGCCTCTGTGCCCTTTTGGGCTGTGATCTGCAGCAGCTGACGACGGCCAGGCAGACCCATGAGGATCATATCGTCGCTGTCGGTCCGACTGAAATCGGCCGCGGTGCCGGAAGCTATGGCGATGCCTTTCCCCATACGGACGCCCTCATGACGAATATTCCCGGCGTACCGCTCATGATGTGTATTGCCGACTGCGTACCGGTTATATTGTTTGATTCGGTAAAAAGAGTCTGTGCCGTCGTTCATGACGGTTGGCGAGGGACGGCGCAGCGGCTGGCGGCTAAAACCGTGCTGGCCATGCAGCTGGCCTATGGTTCCAAACCGAAAGATATATTGGCCTATATCGGACCGTCTATTTCAAAAGCGCATTTTGAAGTCAGTGAAGATACTGCCATGACTTTTAGGCATCTGGGGCCGGCTTATGGGGCGTGTACGGTTCAGCATGAAGGAACCTGGCGGGTTGACTTATGGAAGGCCAATCATCTTCTCTTAACCGATGCCGGCTTAATTCCGGAGCATATCGAGACGACGGAAAGCTGTGTCTTTGACTGCGCCGACAGATTCTTTTCTTATCGCCGTGACGGCGGTCATACAGGCCGCATGGGTGCCTTTGCGATTTTGTAAAAGCAGATGAATAAATTTTTAAATATGACTAGCTTTTATAGGGCTAACTATATATAATAAAAGAAGTGTAATGTTTTATAAATACATGTAATTGCATGCACGACGGAGGGATAGGCTTGATTAAGGAAAATCTTGAGGCAGTACACAAGAAAATTGCTGATGCAGCTGCCCGTGTCGGCAGAACTGACAAAATTACGCTTGTTGCAGTGACGAAAAATCATCCCGTAGAGATGATGGAAGAGGCCGCCCGGTGCGGTGTGACCGATGTCGGTGAAAACCGTGTCCAGGAAGCGATGCAAAAATTAGAGGCTTTTCCGGATAATGGACTTACTTGGCATTTAATCGGACATTTACAGACCAATAAGGCGAAACCTGCAGTAGAACACTTCCATCTGATTCATTCCATTGATTCGGAGCACTTGCTGAAAGCGGTAAATAAGGAAGCCGGCAAGATCGGGAAGGTGCAGGATATCCTTTTACAGGTCAATGTAGCCCGTGAAGAAAGTAAATTTGGAATGGAAGTCGAAGATTTTCCGGCGATTTGTGAACTGGCAAAGGGGTTGGATCACGTCTGTGTTCGGGGGCTGATGTGCATGGCTCCCAATTATGAAAACGTCGAAGACGTACGGCCCATATTCCGCATTGCCCGCGCTTTATATGAAGATATGAAGCCGAAATTTCCGGAAGGCCAGATCCAGTATCTGTCCATGGGGATGACCCATGACTTTGAAATAGCAATTGAAGAAGGCGCCAATGTCGTCCGCGTCGGCACGGCAATCTTTGGGGCACGTAATTACTAAGGAGGAGTATTTACTATGAAGAAGTCAAAGAATATGTGGAATAGATTCGTAAATGTCGTGAGCGGCGTCGGTGGTGTCAATGAAGACGACGAATTTGAAACGGACGAATATGAAACGGACGAATATGAAGACGAATTGGAATATGAAGAAGAACGCGTACCGCGCCGTACTCCTGCCGTAGCACCGACCCGTACCAGCGTCAACTATACGCCGACTCCGGCCAAACCGCTGCGCATGGTCATCGTCGAACCGGAAACCTTCGATGATTCTCAGAGCATTGCTGATTACATCCGCGACCGTAAACCGGTTGTCATCAACTTTGAAGCGACGCCGGAAGACGTAGCTAAGCGCGTCGTCGACTTCGTCAGCGGTGCTACCTATGCCATCGACGGCAATATTCAGAAGGTCGGCAAGGAAATCTTCCTCTGCGTACCCAGCAATGTTACTGTAGACCATGGGAAACGCGATGACTACAGCGATTTTAATGCCCCGCCTCTTACGTGGAATGCCGGCGGCACGAATAATGACAACAACGGCGGAAATACACCGCTTCGTTAATGATTGAGGGATTGTTTTGAAGAATAGAGATAGAATTATCCGTTATTATCAAGGGACGGATAACGGTGAATTGGCTGCCCGTCTTATTGACCTGGCAGACAGTACAGCCAAGGGACGCCCTTATGCCGTCAGTGAATTTGTATCACCCGGTGCCGTCCAAATCGGAGAGACCATTCAGGCTCATGTGCCGTCCTTGGTACTTCGCACTTCCGGTGGTTACGAAGGGGCTGAACGAGTCAGATTGGCTTTTGTCAGCGTCGATTATGACGGTCCCGTCGATTTTGGAATTACGGCCTGCAAGCTGAGTTGGGATGACCGCTATCGCCTCTTAGGGCATCGCGATGTCCTGGGCTCGCTCATGAGTCTCGGCATCGACCGGGGCCGTTTCGGCGACATCATCATGCAGGATGCCGGAGCGGTACTGTTGGCGGAAACTCCGTTGGTCCCTTATTTACAGCAGAACTTTACGAAAATCGCGATGGTACCCGTTGCGATTGAAGAAATATCCCTGAGCGATATTGCGCCGCGTCAGGAAAAAGTGAAAGAAATCAAGACGACGGTGGCCTCGCTTCGCCTGGATGCTATCGTTTCATCGGGGTTTGGCATTTCCCGCACGAAAGCGGCCGATGCGATTAAGGGCGAACGGGTACAGGTCAATTGGCAGCCCGCCAAAGGGCCCAGTCAGGAAGTTCGTCAAGGCGATGTCATTTCTCTCCGCGGCAAAGGGCGGATGGAGCTGGCCGAAATTACCGGAACGTCGCGAAAAGGTCGAACCGGCGTGCTGTTAAAGCGCTATATGTAGTTCCCTTTGTACGGAGGAGATACCACCATGCTTACACCTATGGATATTCATAATAAAGAGTTTAAACGCGGTTTTCGTGGTTACAGCGAGGAAGACGTCGATGCTTTCATGAATAATATTGCCAGCGACTATGAAAAAGTGTACCGGGAGTATTGTGAACTGAAAGAACGCTGTGACAGCCTGCAGGATAAGCTGACCCAGTACGAAAAAATGGAAGCAACCATGAATAGTACGCTTATGTTGGCTCAGCAGACGGCTGAAAATGTTAAGGTTTCGGCCCGTAAGGAAGCGGATTTGATTTTACAGGAAGCCGAAAGTAAAAAGCAGAAGATGCTTGATGAAACGATGATGAGCCTGCAGAATTCCCAGCAGGAATGGGAAAAACTCAAGGCTCAAACGGGAGCATACCGCGCAAAATGTCGGGCTATATTGACCAGCCAGCTGCGGCTGCTCGATGATATGGCGGCTGACGGTGAAGGCAAAGAAAGCGATAATATGGCTTCGTCTGTTTCTGTCAGCGAAAAATCGGCTCAGCCGGTCCGCCCCGACCAGGGACGTCAGGATAGCGGCAAAAAAGATGCCCCTAAATCCAAATAATACGTGTTTCATGAATATGCTCTCTTTCAGGTATGACATATGTTAGACCCGGCGGGGAGTATATTTATTTATAGGAGGAACGACGATGAAGAAGCTTTTTTTGTTACTGGCAGCCTGCCTTCTTTTTGGTGTTGTGAGCCCGGCTGCTGCCTATAATCCTTATGCACCGAATCAATTTGACGGCGTCGACCGGAATTCTTGGGAATACAAGGCCGTCTACGCCTTGTCCGAAGCCGGGCTGACCGGGGCGCCGATGGAACGATTCGACCGTTCTTATAACTTGACGCGTTATGAAGTGACGTCTATGATCGCCGTCGCCATGAAGAACCGCAGCAAGGCTACAGAAGCTCAACAGAAGTCGATTGACAGGCTGGCTAAAAGCTATGCCGATGATTTGCAGTATCTTACGGATACACCCCAAAAAGCGGACGATACACCGAAAGGCGTCGCTTTTGATTGGAAGGGAGCTAATAATTAATGGAACCCATTAAGATGATTACGATTGACCTCGACGGGACTCTCCTTCGCAGTGACGGTTCCGTTTCGGACCACACCGTAGAAACGCTGCAGAAAGCCCGTCAGAAGGGCGTCATCGTCGCCATTGCTACGGGCCGCATGTACCAGACGGCAAAGGCTTATGGCGAACGGCTGGCCTTAGGCGACAGTCCGATGCTGCTCTTTGCCGGCGGTTTGATTGAAACTTTGGAATCAAAGAAAATCCTCTTTCAGCAGACGATTTCTCAGCAAGATGCTCAGGCTCTGGTCAACTTGGCGCGAGAAGAGTGCTGGCAGATGCAGACCTATATTGACGACGTGCTGCGGGTTGAACTCGATGAACCGTGGATTCGTGACTATGAACGAATTACAAAAGTCAAGGCCGTCATCTGCGGGGATGAATTTTACCGGGTCCGGGGGGACTGCAATAAACTCCTCAGCCGCGGTGTGCACGAAGAGCTTTTAGGCCGCAAGGCCCTCATTGAAAAGACCTTTCCCGGCCGGTTCAATATCCTGTTTTCCGATCCGACCTTTTTGGAAATCATGCCCCTTGGCGTCGATAAGGGAAATGGCATCCGCCGCTTAGGAGAACACTACGGCATTGAGATAAAAAATATTATGGCTATCGGCGATTCCCAAAACGACTTAGACATGCTGAAGGCGGCCGGTTTTTCTGTGGCCATGGCCAATGCGGCACAGGAAGTAAAAGATGCTGCTGACTACGTCACCTTGTCGAATGATGAAGACGGCGTAGCCGCTGTCGTCGAGAAATTTGTATTGTAATAGGAGGTTCTTATGGACCATTTTCATTTAATTATCGTCACCGGCATGTCCGGCGCCGGCAAAACCCATGCCGTTCAAGTCTTAGAGGATATCGGCTATTTTTGCATCGACAACATTCCGCCGGTATTGATCCCTAAGTTTGCCGAGTTATGCATCAAAGGCGGTGAAAGGGTGCGCCATGTTGCCCTCATTGCCGATATTCGCGGCGGTGAATTTTTTGATGCCATGAGTCAGTGCCTGAAGGATCTGAAGGATTTGAAAGAAGAAGGAATTTCTTATGAAATCGTCTTTATTGAAGCTTCTGATCAGGCTTTGGTCCGCCGCTATAAAGAAACGCGCCGCGTCCACCCGTTGGCCCCTCACGGCCGCATCAGCCAGGGGATTGCCGAAGAACGAAAACGTCTGGCTTCTTTGCGGAGAAAGGCCGATTTTATTATCGATACGTCTAATTTGCAGCCTAAACAGCTGAAGGAAATCCTGGTGAAGCGCTATGCTATTACAGACAGCAAAAAGAGTATGACTGTCACCGTCGTCTCTTTCGGCTTCAAGCATGGGATGCCCATTGATGCCGACATCGTTGAAGACGTTCGCTTCCTGCCGAATCCTTATTATATCGACGATTTCCGCCATAAGTCGGGCCGCGTTCCCTGCGTGCGGGAATACGTTGAAAGTTTTCCTATTACCCAAGTATATAAGGAAAAATGGTTCGATATGATCGATTTTCTCCTGCCTAATTACGAACGAGAAGGCAAGAGCCAATTAGTCATTGCCGTCGGCTGTACCGGCGGGATGCACCGCAGTGTCTGCATGGCAGAAGCCATGTACAAACACTTGCGGGACAACGGCGTCGATGTATCCATCGAACACCGCGATATTCAGAAAAACGACGTTGAAGAAGATGCGCCGGGGTACGAAGGCGAAGCCTAGGAGGTACTGTCATGCGTTTTATGAAATGGCTGCATCCGGGACTGCATATTAAGCGCTGGCTCTTCCTTTTCGGGCTGGGCATGATGTTTTCCAGCTTCGGCATTATCCTGACTTTTAACTATCAGTGGTTGGGGGAAGTGGAAGAGTGGGCTTTCCGGTTGCTCTATGAAATGACGGGGCACTATAATTATACGATTTTGGCCAGTTTGGGTATCTTTGTCATTATCGTCGGCATGGCCATTATGGGCTGGGCGACGCGGCGGCTCATACGGACCATGATCGGTGTCGTCATGCCCGGTGAATCGGGGAATTTCAGCGATTTGATTTTTTCTAAATTTCAGCTTTCGAAAGGGCCGAAAGTCGTCGTCATCGGCGGTGGTACGGGTCTGTCCGTCATGCTGCGCGGGCTCAAGTCGAAGACGTATAATCTGACGGCCGTCGTCACCGTTGCCGATGATGGCGGTTCGACCGGGCGAATCCGCGAAGACCTGGATATTATTGCACCCGGTGATTTACGAAACTGTCTGGTTGCCATGGCAGATAAAGAAGGTCTCATGGAGCAGCTTTTTGCCCATCGCTTTGGCGGCTCCGGTGACTTAACCGGCCACAGTTTTGGCAACCTTTTTATTGCGGCACTCATCGAGGTCCTTGGCGACGTCGAGGAGGCGATGGATGCGACCAGTAAAATTCTGCGTGTCCGCGGCAAAGTCATTCCGTCGTCGGCAGAAAAAATCAGGCTCAATGCCAAAATGACCGATGGGCGCATCATCGAAGGTGAGTCGCAGATTCCCCATGCCCATGGCCGTATCAAGAGCGTCTTTACGACGCCGGAACGCCCTAAGGCTATTCGGTCGGCTGTCGACGCTATCAAAGGTGCCGATGCCATCGTTCTGGGGCCGGGGAGCCTCTATACGAGCATCATGCCCAATCTGTGCGTCCCGGATATCATCGAAGCAATCCGAGACAGTAAAGCGCCTAAAATTTATATTTGCAACGTCATGACCCAGAAGGGGGAAACGGATGACTATACCGTCTCCGATCACGTCAAGGCCATCAATAAGCAGGCCGGCGACAAGATCATCGATTTTGTCATTGCCAATAATGGTGACGTCGATCCGGCTGTGCTGCAGCGCTATGTGGCCCACGGTTCTCATCCGGTCATCATTGATAAAAAAGAAATTGGCGAAACCGGCGCTACCCTGATCCTGTCGGATCTCATCAATAAAGAAAACAGTGCGACTCACGATACGAAGAAGTTGGCGAACGTTCTCTTTGATTTGATCAATGCCCTGAGGACCGATTTATCGCCGGAATTACTTCACTATTATCTCAAGCGTTATACCCTTACCCACCGTTAGGAGGCGGCAGCCATTGTCTTTTGCGGAAGAAGTGAAAAATGAGATTGCCCATTATAAACCGGAGAACGCCGCTTGCCGCTTTGCAGAATTGGCAGCCCTCCTTTGTATGGGCGGATCGCTGATTCTCGGCTCTCACGGGATGATTGGCATCGAATTCAGCACGTCCAACAATGCCGTTGCCCGAAAGGTCCTGAAGATGTGGATGAAGGCTTTTCCCGTCCGTCCGGAAGTGCGGGTTCGCCAGGGGCTGCGCTTGCGAAAGAAAAATTATTATATCCTGCGTGTATCGCCGTCTCCGGAAAGTACGAAAATTTTGCGCGACTTGTCTCTCTTTCCGACGGATGCAGAATTTTCTGCTATCGACCTGCGTAAGGTTGAGTGTCAGCGAGCCTTTTTGCGAGGCGCCTTTATGGGCGGCGGATCTGTCAATCAACCACAGCGGGACTACCATTTGGAATTGGTAACGGGCAATGCGGCCTTTGCAGAAAAGCTGCTCAAAATCATGCGCCGCTTCCGTTTGCCGGCCAAGATTACCGACCGTAAGGGCGATTATTTGGTCTATATAAAAGAAGGGAACGGCGTGTCCCATTTCCTGCAGTATATCGGGGCTGCCCAGGCCTATCTTACCTTTGAAGAAGTTCGTGTCGTAAAGGAGATGCGCAACAACGTCAATCGCGTCGTCAACTGCGAAACGGCGAATCTTCAGAAAACGGTTGATGCCGCTGTTCGCCAGCGCCAGGCCATTACCCGTATTCAGGAATCGGGACTTTATCAGCGTATGTCGGCTAAGCTTCGCGAAGCGGCAGAGCTGCGCATGGCCAATCCTGAGGCTTCGATGAGCGAATTGGCAGCTCAGTCAGGATTGACAAAGTCCGGATTAACGCATCGATTCAAAAAAATTGCCGATATAGCAAAACAGATAGAAGGTCAACAACATGATGAACATTAAGAAACTATGTACCTATATTGCCGGTCTTTTGACGGCCTTTATCCCTATGGGGGCCCCATTGGCGGCCGGATTTCCGGGAATCGACGATCCCGAGGTCATGAGCCGTGTTGTCGTTCAACCGATGAAGTCCATTTCGATGACGCCGCCTATTGATACGGGGACGCTGCTCTTATCGGACAGCCCGGAATATGCCGAAAACGACGGCATCCTCTATGGGGACATGGTCAGCGGCGATGTACGCCTTTACTTTTATCATGTCAATCAGCAGCAGACCGACCGCAAAATCGTCGCCATGCTGTATAATCCCCATGACTATCCGATTGACGCCTTCCTTCAAGGATATCAATATACGCGTCCCAGTACCGATTATTATCAGGTCGGCAAAGAATTGTCGACCCTGTATTATGAAGGGAATATGACGGTCAATAAGGTTACTGTCCAGCCTCATGATTATGCCTTAGTCGGACAGCGGCTCAATGAAGTCGTCGTCCATCCGGATCAGCTCTTTTCAGGCATCATCAACGTCAGCCTTCCGGAACCGATGATTCTGTCGTCCATGATTTTACCGGTTAAAGAAGATCCGACGGCCTTTGTTCGAAAGCTTCAGTACCTGCCCAGTGACTCGGTCAAACTGCGGGGGACTTTTCACGGCAAAGACCGCTTCATGAGTACCCTTACGCCTTACTCTACGGACAGCGGCATTGGCTATATCCTCTTGGCGGACGGCGTCATGGACCGCTTTCTGCAAGGACGGGATGTCATGGATAACCGCTCGTCGGAAGATACGGGAAACTATGGCCTCGATTACACCATTCATCTGCGTACCCAAGGGACCGGAGACATCCACCTCTATTTTAATCCCCAAGGCGGTGAATATGCCGGTGTTACAGAGCTTATCTACAGCGATCCTCAGCGAGGAGAAGATAAAAAAATCGTGGAATTGCCGCGTCATCGTCATTCCATGGGACTCAATGACCCCTATGCCATGGAATACGTGGATACCTTCCCGGCCGGGACGGATATGACCATCCATATCATGCCGCCAGGAGCGGCTAACTTGCCGGTTCGCTTCCTAGTCGTGCCGGACAGTAAGCTGCAGCCTATTCGCGAAGCCGTACAGAGCTCGCGTGAAGCGGAAGAACGTCGGGCTGCCGAAGCCGAAGCCAGACGGAAAGCGGCTCGTCATGATACGACGATTCAGCCTGAAGAACTTCAGTCTGACAATCAGACGCCCTTTACGTCGCTGAAGGACCGCATGGCAAAACTGCAGCAGGAACAGAAAAAGTAAGCATAAGAAAACAGCCATCCATCCGGATGGCTGTTTTCTTATGCTGTTGACAATCGACACCGCTTGAATGAACCGCGACTTTACGCTTTATTTATTCGGTGTTGTGCCAAACCATTTCTGATAGATTTTGTCGTACGTTCCGTCTGCCTTGAGTTCTTTTAAGGCCTGGTTGACCTGATCGGTCAGTTCTTGTTTGTCTTTGCTGATACCCATGGCGACACCACGAGATGTTATGGGCGTGCCGACGAGTTTGAGCTTGTCTTTGCCGCCCTGCTGGAGATAGTACTGGGCGACGGCCTGGTCGATGGAGACGGCGTCACATGTGCCGGCTTCCAATTCCATCCAACCCTGTGTATTGGTGTCGAATTCCTTAACATTGGCACCGTGTTCACGGGCATAGTCGGCCGCTTTTGAGCCGACTTGGGCACCGACGGTCTTGCCGGCGATGGAATCATAACCGGTAATATCCGTATTGCCTACAGGAACGACGATGGTGTAGCCGCCCTGATAGTAGACATCCGTGAAGTTGATCTGTTTCTTCCGTTCTTCCGTCGCATCCATGCCGGCAGCGATGATGTCAATCTGGCCGCTCTTCAAGGCCGGAATCAGGGCGTCGAAGCCGAGGTTCTTGACTTCCATCTTGTAGCCTAACTTATCGCAGATTGCCTGGGCTAAATCGATATCAAAGCCGACGTCTTTATCATTTTCCGTAAATTCAAAAGGCGGGAAGGTCGGTTCCGTCCCGACGATGAGTGTCTTGTCACCCTTCGCACCGGCGGACTGTTCTGTGCTGCCGCCGCAGCCGGCGAGTAAGGTCAAGGCGGCTATCGAAGCCGCTGCCAAGGTCATCACTTTTTTCTTCATCATAGTAGGTTCCTCCAATTAGGGAATATCAAGGATATCGCTGAGGTCTTTCATGATTGCCACATGGGGCAGGGGAAGGAAATCCGGCTCCGATGTCGTTCCTGTCGTTACGGCAGCAAAGGCGACGCCTGCATTTTGCGCAGCCTTGGCATCGATGGTGTTGTCGCCGATATAAAGGACGTCCTTTTTATCCAGTCCGAAATGGTCACAGACCCGATTGATTCCGTCCGGCGCAGGTTTTGCGTTGTCCACGTCTTCCATGCCGACGACGAGGTCGATGAGGGACTCCATGGCGTATTTACGGAGTGTTTCATTAATGCGCGAGCGGGTCTTCGTCGATACGATACAGCAGCGGCTCCCCTTTTCCTTCAGGGCCTTTAAAACCGGCAGGGTCTCCGGATAGAGATGGGTATTGGCCGTCATATACTTGTCGGAGAAGCGGACTTTATATTCCTTAATCAGTTCATAGATCCGGTCCGGGTCCGTTTCTCCGGTAAGGCTTTTCATGGCATCGTACATGGTCATGCCGATCGTACGGCGAATGGCATCTTCGGGAATGCCGTCGTATCCTTCGGCATCAAAGAGAAGCTGGAAGCACATGACGATTCCCTTTTCCGAGTTGGCCAACGTGTAGTCGAAGTCGAATATATATGTCTTATACATGGATTACATCTGCGGGTCGACGCCGAACCATTTTTTGTAGAGTTTCGCATACGTTCCGTCGGCTTTAAGGTCAGCCAAGGCCTTGTTGACCTTTTCGAGGAGGTCTGTCTTATCTTTTCCGACAGCCATGGCGATACCGGCATCGGTTTTTTTGGAGTCACCGACGATTTTAAGATCTTTGTCGCCGCCTTCTTTCAGATAGTAGAGGGCTACCGACGTATTGATGATGACGGCATCACAGGTGTTGCTCTGCAATTCCATCCAGCCCTGGCTGTTGGCGTCGTACTGTTTGACCGTTGCGCCGGCTTCCGTTCCGAGGTCTACGCCTTTGGTGCCGACCTGAGTGCCGACCGTCCGGCCTTTGAGGTCATCAAAGCCATGAATGGTGTCGTTATCCTTGCGGACGACGACGGAATAGCCGTCCTGGAAGTACGGTTCTGTAAAGGAAACTTGTTTCTGTCGTTCCGGCGTAGCATCCATGCCGGAAGCAATCATGTCAATCTGGCCGCTGCGCAGGGCCGGGATAAGGGCATCGAAGCCGAGGCTTTTGACTTCAACCTGCATACCGGTCTTTTCGCCGATGGCATTGGCTAAATCGATATCGAAGCCGACGTACTTGCCGTTGTCCGTGAATTCAAAAGGCGGGAAAGTCGGTTCCATGCCGACGACGAGGGTTTTCTGCTCATTGGCAGCACCTGCCTGTTTGTCTGTTGAAGAACCACATCCGGCGAGTAAGGTGGCCGCTGCTGCTGCAGTTACCGCCATAACTAAATACTTCTTGTTCATACGTAACAACTCCTGTTCCTTTTTTGTAAACGGAAATAATAAAATACAACTTCCACATAATTATACTATAAAAGGGGACGCCTTTGAAGGGAAACTTTGTGAGTCATCTACTTTTTGCTTGACAAGGCATTCTTGGCGTAGTATACTAAACAAGCTGTCAGGGGGAAGCCCCGAACGGCCCGGCTGAGACAACAGCCGACGCGATTTGAAAATCTTTCAAAAACGTGCTTGACAAGCTCCTTGGAGTTTGGTAAGATAAACGAGTCGTCGCTACGGCGACACGATGACCTTTGAAAACTGAACAATGATTGAATGAACGCCAGTAAATAAATCTTTAGATTTGTTTATGCCGAGTTTTACTCGGGAGTGCAGGTCATTTTCGTAAGAAAATAACCGAATCAATTCAAACGTCCGGTGTAAGCCGGACACCAAAAACAATAAG
>DCJQ01000044.1 GCA_002319965.1 Megasphaera sp. UBA1696 | reverse complement strand
TAAATTTATAATATAGAGTATAAGTATCTACATATCGAAAAAGGACGTTTGAAAACAGAAAAAAATGGGTATATACTCGTGACTGACAACAAAATGCGATGATTATGGTATATATGTAAATAATATCATAATAATTATGGCATCACTCGAAATTGACTATATGTTAAGGGGGCTTTCTCATGAACAAGATTTATCGGGTAATTTGGAGTCGAGCAAAAAATTGCTATGTCGTCGTATCGGAAATCGCCAACAGTCGGGCTAAGAGCCGCGGCTGTCGTGCCGTGAAAAGAACGGCTATGGCTGCCTTGATTTTGGCCGGCCTTTGTTTACAGGGGGGGGAACCTTAGTGTCTATGCAGCGGATAATATTGTCGTCGACAGCAGTAATATTACCGGTACTACAAATAAGGTCGCAGATGATTCTACAGCTCGCGTAGTGGGGACTGACAATACCGTTGAAAATAGTGCCAACAGTAAGATTATCGGCGATAATAATACCGTATCGGATTCCTTTTCTGGTGGTTCTGTGTCGAGCATCGATGTTCATATATTAGGGAATAATAATGAGGTTCGCGGAAGTCGGAAACAGAACGTCATCGGTGATAATAATACGATAACCGGTCGAGATGTAGGCATCGTTACCGACTATGGTCATCCGGAAGGACGCGAAACTAATATTTCTGACTTGACTATTGGGAGAGGCAACGTCCTGACTGGCGCCAATATGTATCGCAATGAATGGGATTCACTGACCGTTATCGGCAATAACAATTCTGCTACTGTTAGTACGGCTTCTGTCGGCAGCCCTGCGGCTGGAATTGTAATCGGTGATAACCAAAATATTGGATCCATAGAGGACTCGGTTATCATTGGTTCTTTATCCCCAAGTGAACAAGATGAAACCAGTGACGGAAGTCTTACATATTCAGTAAAAGGAGCCAGTTCTATTATCGGGTATCATACTTCAGCTGCGGCAGCCAGTGTAGCTATTGGCAACTACTCGCATGCTGACGGTAATTATTCGACGATAACCGGAATTCGGTCAAATATTGAAAGCAGGCCTTCTATACTGATGGATATAGGTGCATTTTCTTCGACTTATGGCGCTTTTAACCGTATACAAAACGGCTTGACCGAGGATGACCAGGGTGGGGTAGATGGGTTTGCCAACACGTTGAATGGGGCTCTGAATACGACATCTAATGCTACGGGAACCATGATTGTCGGGGCCAGCAACACAGTAACGCATTCTGCCGGCTCTGATATTGATGGGATTGATCCATACAATGAGAGTATGCCGATGCATTCTCTATGGTCAACAGAGGCTATATTAGCGGCAAAATACTATGCTTTTAATCAACAGAATAATCAGTTTAATAATCAGGACGCTATTAATAACGCTGTTAAAGCCTATATGGCCAATCTGGGCGGGTCTGTAGCCGTACTCGGCAATAGTAATACCGTAGATTATTCTATGCGCTCACAAATCATTGGTACTGCCAATGATTTGAAAGGCTCAGAAGCTCAATTGAGCAGCTATAATACTATCAGCGGATATGCCAACCAGGGTACCAACGTAAGCCATACGGCTATCGTGGGCACAGGGAATACCATTACTAATAGCGAAGATAATGTAATTCTCGGTGACTATCATGTTCTGGATGGCGGCAAGCGCAACGTTGTTTTGGGCTCGATGGCGGCGACGGAAGAAGATGTCACGAAACAATACGCCTCTTTGTCTTATGATGGAGCTAATGTTTCGTATGTAGTTAAAGAAATGGTTCCAACGAAACAGAATACTGCTAATATTGAAAACGCCGTCATGATCGGCTACAATACGGACGTTACGGAAAACGGCGGTGTAGCCTTAGGGGCTCAATCGACGGCAAGTACAGCAGCCGGTGCCGTAGGTTATGATCCCAAAGGTACGGACAGAACGGGAGATACGACGGGGACTTGGAAATCGACCTTAGCCGCTGTTTCTGTCGGCGACACCGCCAATAATCTCACGCGTCAAATTACCGGGGTTGCTGCCGGTATGGAAGCCACCGATGCCGTTAACGTAGCCCAACTGCAGGAAGCCGTTGCCGCTTCGGGATCGAGTTCCGGTTTAGAAGAAAACTCAAACGCCTTGTCCTTCAAAGACAATACCTTATCCTTATCGATTAAAGATAAGGCCGGAACAGAAGTCACGGGCAGTGTTAATTTATCTACCATAGCTTCGGCAATCGATACGAGAAATACCTTGGCCAACGCCGACGGCGACAGCACGATCACCATTGACAGCACGGAAAAGAATAATATCGGCGGAACGAATTACAAGATCAAAGTCAATACCGACGGCAAGGTAGAATCGGGCAGCACGGGCATCGTCACCGGCGGTACCGTATACAATGAAACACGGGTCGCTGAAGACGGCACGTATGTGAAGAAGTCGAAATCGGCCGGCGATAACTTAACGATTTTGGACAGCCAGGTAGCTTCCAATACGACGCAGATCACGACCAACACTAACAATATCACCAATCTTTCGAATCAGGTAACGGATATTTCCGACAGCGTGACCCATTTGAACGGCCGTGTCAGCAGCCTCGATACGCGCATCAATCGCGTCGGTGCCGGTGCGGCAGCCTTAGCAGCCCTTCATCCGCAAGACTATGATCCCAGCGCGAAGTGGGACTTTGCAGCCGGTTACGGCAATTACAAATCGGCCAATGCCGTTGCCATCGGTGCCTTCTATCGGCCGACGAACGACGTTCTTTTCTCCATCGGAACCAGCATGGGCGGCGGGGAAAACATGTTCAACGCCGGCGTCAGCTTCAAATTCGGCAGCGGCAACGAATATTCAAACTACTCCAAAGCTTCTTTAGCCGCCGTCGTATCGGAACAGGCTTCGACCATTACCTCCCTCAATTCCCGCATGGAAAAACAGGAACAGGAAAATCAGGAATTACGGGCACAGGTTGAAAAACAGGCTCGGGAAAATGAAGCGCTGCGCACGCAGGTTCAGGAAATCGCCCGCCAGTTGGCTCAGAACAAGTAAGTCACGGGCGGCGTGACAAAGGGCCGACGGCCTTAGCAACATAGCTCTATGCTCAGATCATACAAAACGGGACTGTCTCCGGGAAATGATTCCCCGGAGCAGTCCCGTTTTATCGTTTTCAGAAGGTTGTATGGGATTGGGCAAGTCCTTTCGGCCGAATGTTAGGCTTACAGGGCCATGCCTTTGGCGTAGTTTTCGTACAATTCTTTATAGTAGCCGCCTCGTGCCAGGAGTTCACTATGGGTGCCCTGCTCGACGATTTGGCCGTGGTTTACGACGAGGAGCAAGTCGGCGTCGCGAATGGTCGACAGGCGATGGGCGATGACGATGCCCGTCCGGCCTTTTAACAGCTGGCTCATGGCTTTTTGGACTTCTACTTCCGTCCGGGTGTCGACGTTGGCCGTCGCTTCGTCGAGGACCAAGATGCCGGGATTGACTAAGAAGGCGCGGGCAATGGTCAGTAATTGACGCTGGCCCTGGGACAGGTCGTCGGCACCGTTTTTTAACACCGTGTCGTAGCCGAGGGGCAGGGTGCGGATGAAATGGTCGGCCATGGCCAGTTTTGCGACCTTTATAATTTCTTCGCGCGTGGCGTCCGGTTTGCCGTAGGCGATGTTTTCGGCAATGGTGCCCGTGAAAATCCACGTATCCTGAAGGACCATGCCGATTTGCCGGTGCAGGGTTTCACGGCGAAGGTCACGGATATCGGTGCCGTGAATGGTAATGGTGCCGGCCGATATTTCGTAAAAGCGCATGAGGAGATTGATGATCGTCGTCTTGCCGGCCCCTGTAGGACCGACGATGGCGACGACGTGGCCCTTGGGGATGGCAAAACTCACATCTTCCATGAGGGGTTTGTCGTCACGATAGCCGAAGGTGACGTGTTTGAATTCAATGGCGTTGTCCTTTGAGCCCGTCGCCGGTTGTTGCTGTGCTTCATCGCAAGACGGTTCTTGGCGAACTGTATTTTCATCGGACAAGGTTTCCAAGGTGCCCGAATCGTCTTCCGTCGGATAGTCTAAAATCTCGTAGATGCGGCCTAAGGCGGCGTGAGTTTCTTGAAAGCGGGTCAATACGTACGAGCTGCGGGAAATGGGGTCCGATACTTGGGTCACGTAGAGGAAGAAGGCCTGAATGTCACCGAGGGTAATCTGACCTCGGAGGACGAGGAGGCCGCCTTGGATGGCGACGAGGACGTAGCCGATCTGGTTGATGAAATTGACCAGGGGCATGATGAGCTGACCCATAAAGCCCGACTGCCGCTCGCGGGTAAAGAGGCGGGTGTTCAAGTCGCTCAGATGGTCCGTCGTGACGGTCTCCAGACCGAAGGCTTGGACAATCTGTTTGCCGGAAATCAATTCTTCGATGCCGCCGTTGACGGCGCCTAAGGCTTCCTGTTTGCGAAGGTAAATGGTGCGGGCCTTTTTGGCCGTAATGGTCAAGCCTAAAATACCGACGACGATGACGCTGAGGATGATGGCCGACAGCCGCGGACTGATCCAGATCATCATGGCTACGGCGCCGACGATGCCGATGAAGGACGAAATGAGGCCGGGAATGCCTTCGCGCAGGGTTTCGCCGACGGAGTCCAAATCGCTGGTCAGACGACTCAGCATATCGCCGCGGTTGTGCTGGTTGAAATAGGCCATGGGCAGGTGGTGGAGCTGGTGGCTTACGCGGCTGCGCAGGGCCAGTACCATGTGCTGGGATGCACCGGCGATGATGAATTCGCTGACGTAGGTGAAGACGGCATGACAGGTGTAAAAGGCGACGAGGAGCAGGACCGTATCGGTCGTACCGTCTAATATGGCCGTGATTTCTCGCTGCTGTTCCAGACCGTGGACGATGGCATCGACGATGTTGCCCAAGAGGCGGGGCGCGATGATTTCAAAGCAGGCGGCCAACATCAGGGCTGCCGTGAGGACGACGAGGCGCCACCACTGATCGCGGGAGTCACAGAGAAAGCGTTTGACGAGGTTCATAAGGCCACCTCCTGTGACGTCACGATCTGCTGATAAATGGGGCAATGGGCCAATAATTCATCGTGCGTGCCGACGCCGACGGCTTGGCCCTGATTGATGACCAGAATTTTATCGGCCTTTTGGGCGGCACTGACTTTCTGCTCGATAGAGATGAAGGCCCGGCCTTTGCCTTGGCGGCCCGTATCTGTGGAGGCTGCCGTTTTTTCGGTGCCCTCTTTGATTTCCCGGGCTACGGCTTTTCTCACTTGCTGCTCGGTAATGCCGTCTAAGGCGGAAAAACTGTCGTCAAAGATTAATAGACGAGGCTTTCGCACTAAGGCCCGAGCCATGGCCAGGCGCTGCCGCTGACCGCCGGAGAGGTTGGTTCCGCCTTGGGAGAGCTCGTGATCGTAGCCGTCGTCAAAACGGCTGATGAACTCGTGGGCGCCGGCCAGTTTGGCCGCTTCTTCGAGCTCTTCAAAAGAGGCGGGCGCCGTCGCATCTTGGGGCTTGCCGAAGGATAAGTTCATGGCAATGGAGCCCGTGAAGAGGTACGCTTTTTGCGGCACGTAGCCGATTTGAGCGCGAACGGATTCCATGGGCTGCTTGAAAATAGACTTCCCGTCAAAGAGGATGTCGCCGGACTCAATGGGATAAAGGCCTAACATGAGCTTGGCCAGGGTACTTTTCCCAGAGCCGATATCGCCCATGACGGCCAAGGTTTCCCCGGCTTCGAGCGTAAAGGAAATGTCTTTTAAAGCCGCCTCTTCGGCGTCATCATAACGGAAGGTGACGTGACGAAACTCTAAGAGCGGCGCGTGGCCATGGGAGTCGCTGCAGGCTGAATTATGATGGGCCTGCGTATTTTGGCGGCCTTGGCCAAAGGCCGTGGACACCGTATTTTGACGGGTAACGGTAGTTTCGGCATGGCGCAGTAATTCCTGAATCCTCCCATAGCAGATGAGGGCCTCGGGCACGTCGAGGAGGACGAAAACGGCCATGATGAGATTCATCAGAATGAGGGTGGCATACTCGATGATGGCCATGATATCGCCGATCTGCAGTACGCCGGAGTCGATCTGATAGCCGCCGATCCAGAGGATGACGACGGTGCTCATGTTGAAGATGATGAGAATCGTAGGCAGGCCGATGGCATAGGTCCGGGCCAGCTTCGTTTCTTTTGTCGACAAATCGGAAAACATCTGAATTTCAGCGTTTTTCTCATCGTGGCTGCGGTTAAAGGCCCGGATGACGGACATGCCGATGATGTGGTCGCGGACTAGATCGGTGAGCTTGTCCAACTGCTGCTGGACGGCCATGACGATGGGCAGGGCCTTTTTGGCGCCGAATAGGCATGA
>DCJQ01000027.1 GCA_002319965.1 Megasphaera sp. UBA1696 | reverse complement strand
CAGTTAAACTGGTGGTTTTGATTGATTGCGCCAGAGTTCATCGGCTGCATCACTTAGCATTTTCTTTTCTTCAGCTGTTAAGGGGGCAAGCGGCACCTTGCAATTTTCCTGCATTGGTTGTCCTAATTCCTTCAAGGCCCATTTCATTACCGGGTTGAATGTTGGATATACTTCATAGAATTTCATGCGTTTATCAATTTGATGCTGAATAGAGCGCAGTGCGGATATATCTTCCTTTCGGAGAGCTTCCGCTGCTTGATGACACATCTCCGGATAGACATTAGATAGTGCCCCGATGCAACCGTTGCCGCCGGAAATGACAGAGGGGATACAATTATTGTCGTATCCTGTAAATACCATGAAATCCGGATACTGACTCTTGATTTCCTCGATATAGCGTTGTGTATGGCGTAATACCGGGTGGGTATCCTTTACACCGATGAAATTAGGGTGTTTTTTGATGAGCCGCAGTATCGTTTCTTCTGAAACATCATATCCCGTGCGGTCTGAAAAATTATAAAGGAAAATATTACCGTGGATCTGCCCCATTACCTCATCGTAATACTGGAATACATTTTCCTGTGTACAGCCGCAATAGTATGGGCCGACAATGATGACGGCGTCAGCGCCGGCGTCAATGGCTGCGTTGGAAAGACTGATTGTTTCGGATTTTGCCATGCGCCCTGTCCCGGCTAACACGAATCCTCTTTTATCAATGTATTTTACGGCATCGATTATCATGTCTTTGATTTCATCGTAGGTAAAGGCATAAAATTCGCCGGCACTGCCACCTACCAAAATTCCATCGATACCGGCACCTAAGATTCGATCATAGAATTGATGCATCTCTTCATAGTTCACTGTTCCATCTGAATTGACAGACGTTAAAATTGGACAAAAGTATTTACAATCCATTTTTACGCACCTCTTTTGTTCGTATATTCTAACTACAATTGTATATACTAACTACAATTTAACTGTACCACTTATGGATATACCTGTCAATTATTAGGCCCGTTATCGAAATAGTAATTGTGCATATGCTTTGCTTTATGTATGAGTATCTATAATAATAAAACAGCTAAAAAAAACAGAACACATTCTAAGGGGTATTTCCTTTGAATGGGTCCTGTTTTTAGCGTAATTCGAGTGCTTTTATATTGTCTATTGTTTTAAAGGGAACTGTTTTAGTTCTTGTTCAATCATCAGAGAGTGCTGCTTCAGCAATGAAACAATATCTTTGGTTTTCTCTGGCGTTGAACGGAAAATAGGAAGGCTGACACTTATAGCTGCCAGTATATCCGTGTCCCGTCGAATCGGGACCGCTAAACATTCGACCTCTATATGTGACTCTCCAATTTCATGGGCATATCCTTTTTCCCTTGCCGTTTTCACCTGTGATAACAGCGTCTCTATATCGCGGGTCGTTTTTTCAGTGTAACGAGTTAATCCATCGGCATAGAGTTTACGAATTTCTTCTTCGCTTAATCCAGAAAGAAGCACTTTACCCAAAGCTGTTGCAGAAGCCGCTAATGTTTTTCCGACATATGATGTAATTCGGATGGCTTGATCTGGTTCTGTCTTTTCTATATATAAGACATCGGGGCCGTCTAAAATTCCCAGTTGACATATCTCGTCACATTGATTTACGATTTTTTGCATATATGGTCGAATAATTGACAGATAATTCAGAGAATGCTCATAGGCATTGCCCAGCTTAAAGCACTGTTGCCCGATTGTAATTGAAGCGTCATGTATTTGCAGATATCTTTCATGGATCAAAGTCATTACAATCGGATAAAGTGTCCCTTTCGCAATTCCCGTTTGGTTTGAAATGGCGGTCAGTGTCAAACCCTTATTATTTGCACAGACTGTTTCTAATATGTTCAATACTCGCAAGGTTGGATTGTGCAACTTAATATCTTTCATGATTCACCTACAGTTGAATATATAGCGATTTAAGGTTCATGATTTATTATCTCGTATGGCATCTTCATTGCCCTGAAGCAGGTAAACTAATGGTTGCCTATTTATCAATAATTCCGATTACCGTGATAGTTTTTTTAAGAGAGGTATAATGAATAAACGGCGAAGGAGGGGTAATGATGTAATATTTCTTTATATTGTAGCAGAGATGCTCTTTTTTGTACATTTTGGGATTCGGCATTAATTTCGCAGCCATTTCTGATAGAGACGACGTACTTTAGGTAATTAAACAAAGGTACCGGTTCTGCATGGTATACAGAACCGGTACCTTTGTCTTTTGTCGGTTATTCTGATTTGAAGACGGCTATATAGCCGTCTTTTGTTTCTTTTACGATTTGTTCGACTTCGTGACTTTCGTCAATCGTGAAGGTCAGGTCATGGGGACCTTCAAAGCGGACGCAGGTCCCGCATGACGCGCTTAGTGAGCGCGGGACCGGCATCATTCTTTTTTCGGTAATATTTTCGGGGAGGGAATTGATGAATCGAATGGCCCCGAAATGGGAGTAAAATAAAGCGACGTAGTACATGGCGTTCACTACTTCCGTGTGATTTTTAGGAGGAAATCGTCTCCTTGTTCGGTCGATTCTACGGCATATCCTTGGTGGGTGACGAAACGAGTGATGTTTTCAAGGGCAGCGTGGTTGTCTACCAGTACTTCACAAGTTTTGTCGTCCTGTTGTTCTAAGGCCTTTTTTACCATAATAACCGGTTCCGGGCAGGAATAACCTCTGGCATCTATCATCATGTGGCTCACCTCAATTCATAGCTTTCTTTTGCGAATATGTGTTTACGACGGCAATGATTAAAACGACGATCAATCCGATGATAACCCCGTATTTTCCGTTCATGGTCGGACCGTTTCCGGAAGCTGCCAAGGCAAAATTATGGGCAAAGGCAGCCCCTGCCGCAAGGCCCAAGAAGGTAACGGCCGAATCGGTGTTGCCTTCGCCGGTTAAAATAAGCTGGCGCATAGGGCAGCCGCCGAGAAGAGCACAACCGAAACCGGCTAAGAGCATGCCTAAGAAGTTCCAAAGTCCGTCGGCATGGGCGATGGGTTGTCCTGTGAAGCCGGGATGGAAATTGCCGACAGCCAGATTTACGGCGAAGGCGGCAACTAAGAGTGCAATAAAGCCGAGTAATAATTTTGTTTCACGGAATAAGATGAAATCACGGATTCCGCCGACCATGCAAAAGCGGGTATACTGTGCTAAAGCGCCGACGATGAGACCGGCTCCCAACGAAATCCAAACGGCAGCATGCTTGGCCCCGGGGCCGCCGCCGGCTGGGGTAAAGAGGATAAAGGCCGGTGCAAGAATTAATAAGAGCAACATAATAATTTGAACAGCCGGCATAATGAAGCCGTCGAGCTTCGTTTGGGTATAAGTCCGTTTCAAAGAATACCCGCGATTTAAGAAAAATACACCGGCGCCGATTCCGCAGGCAAAACCGGCAAGGCCGACTAAGGCGTTCCAGTCCCCACCGGCAATACGCAGAATCATTCGGAAGGGGCATCCTAAAAACATCAGGCAGCCTATCATGACGAAAAATCCCAAAATGAAGCGGGTAACCGGAGACGAACCACCGCGGGAACCGTGTTCATGACGAATTAACGAGAGGATGAATGATCCCAGCAGCAGGCCGATGATTTCAGGGCGGATGTATTGGACGGCTCCAGCCCGGTGCAGCCCCAGTCCTCCGACGGTATCACGGATAAAGCAGGCGATACAAAAACCCATGTTGGCCGGGTTTCCGGCAACGACCAACAGACCTGCAATCAGCCCGATGATGAGTCCTGCAATGATGATGGCAATTTTTTCCCTTTCTAAACTCATTATCACTACCTCCTATAATTAAATTGACTTTTTATCAACAACCTAACAAATAAACAGCCGAGCTAATAATTAATTAGATTGTATCATGAAATTTAGAAAAAGTAAATTATTTCACATACGCATAAAGTTTGATTTCATTGACTCTTTTTTGAAGCTAAATTGACTATTATTGGCCTACAGAATCCATGGTATTCGGGTTGCGCATGAAATTTGAGGTGAGTATACTTATAGATAAATATACCAATATTATGCGCGGAGGATGATTATGGACGAGAAACGAGAAATCACCAGAAGAACTTTTTTAAAGTCGATGTTGGCTGTTACGGCGGCGGCTGTACTGCCAAAAGTATCTTTGGCAGATTCAGCTCTTTTTAATTCGAAGAGCCTTACCGTTTGGTCTTGCGGGGGCTTAGCCGAGACATTTACCGAAGTCAATGCGATGTATGAGAAAAAAAGAGGGGTCGATATTAATTACACCGGGGCCTTTGCCGGTGCCCTTGGCAAATCTTTACTTGGCGGCAGCGCTACAACGGATGTCTTTGCCGGCCGCGTTTTAAAATTGGCGCAATCCTTGAGAAAAACCGGGAAAATGGCATATTTCAAGCCGTTATGTTTTACAGAATATGTTATTGTAACGCCGGCCGACAATCCTGCCGGGATACAGACCATCGATGATTTGGCAAAACCGGGAGTGCGCATAATTCTGCCACTGGGGGCGTCACCTCCGGGCGGGGATGCCGTGGCTAATATTATCAAAAATGCAGGGATTGACCAGGCTGTACGAAGCAATATGCTGGAGAAAGAAAGCTGCGTCATCAAGATGATGCCTAAAGTCGTGAAAGGGACTTATGATGCTTCGATTGTTGAACGACGTTTGACGACCATGCCGGCGTATGAGGGCAAAGTCCACATCGTCCCGATTGATGAGAAGTTTTTCCCGCCAGGGCCGAGGACTTTCACCATCGGCGTTATGAACTCAGCACCGGATCGTGCCTTGGCCGATGATTATGTCAACTTCCTTTGTGATAAGGATGCACAGGATGCCTTTCAGCGTCATGGCTTTATTCCGGCATACTCGCCGAAAGGAAAATTGCTTATTGAGAAGTTCGGAGTAAAGGATTGATAATATGAAATCATTGACAGAGAAACTTTACACGGTACCGTTTATGCGGAGACTTATTCAATTAATCATGGTAGGCGGGCTTGGGAAATGGGCTTTTTACGGTATTTTTCGCTGTCCGTTTTTGGTCCCTTTCGTCAATTGCCAAAACTGTCCTATCCTAACTTGCTGGGGGCGTTTGACGGCATATTTTTATACGGCATGGTTGATCATTCCTATTTCAGCCGTTCTTATTGGACGTGCTTTTTGCGGCTGGGTCTGTCCGGTTGGTTTTGTAAATCAAGTATTAGGAAAGGCGGCGATCTTTAAATTACGGTGCAATAAAGGCCTGATTCGTTTTGGGCAGTTGGGCATGGTAATTATGGTTGTAGCCTGTGCTTATATTTATTTTATTTTGGATAACCCGCGGATGATGGTTCCCATTCGGACCGGAGAGTTTTTTAATTCTATTTACTTAAGTTTCCAACACGCTTCAACATTTTGGCTGATTCGGACTATTCTTATTATTGCACTGATTGTTGGCAGCCTTATTGTTGCAAATGCATGGTGCCGATTTGTATGTCCTGCCGGTGGGCTGTTTGAAATCGTAAAGAAAATATCTGTTTTTGGAATTCGGAAATCTTCAGCCTGCGACAATTGTGATGCTTGCTTACATGTCTGTGAAATGGGAACCAGACCTGAAGAAATGAACTGTAATAATTGTGGTGACTGTTTACATGTTTGCCATAATAATGCGATCTATTGGGGGAAGAAAAAGAAACATGAGTAACCATCCTTGCTTTAATTACGGCGCTCATCGTACGTGGGGGCGCGTTCACTTGCCGGTGGCACCGCATTGTAACATTCAGTGCAATTTTTGTAACCGCAAGTACAGTTGTGTCAATGAATCTCGTCCCGGTGTTACCGATCGGGTATATACTCCGCAGGAGGCTCTTGCCTTTTTGCGAAAGGTTATGCAGACTCGGTCTGATATTTCTGTTGTAGGAATCGCCGGACCGGGAGATCCTCTTTGTGATGCTCAACAGACCTTAGAAACCTTTCAGCTCGTTCACGATGCTTATCCCGATTTAATGTTGTGCGTATCGACGAATGGATTAGCCCTGCCTGCGTATGTGAAGGATTTAGTCTCGGTCGGGGTGAGTCATTTGACGGTCACTGTAAATGCCGTTTCTCCGGAAATTGCCAGTAAGATATATGCTTTTGTCGGTGTAAACGGTCAAAAGTTGGAAGGGACTCTTGGAACCGGCTATTTATTGCGGGCACAAGATGAAGGCATTCGTATGGCGAAGGAGCTGAAGCTGACCGTCAAGGTAAATACGGTCGTTATTCCGGGGATTAATGAAGACCACGTTGCCGATATTGCTAGGAAATGCGCTTCCTGGAAGGTAGACATCATGAATTGTATTTCGATGATTCCTGTAGAAAATACGCCTTTTGAGACCGTGATTCCTTTAACCGCAGACAGGCATCGAAGTCTTCAGGATGAAGCGGAACGGTATGTGGCACAAATGCGGCACTGCTGCCGCTGCCGTGCTGATGCAGTCGGTAAACTGTGTGCGTCCAATGATTGATTTTGTATAAAGGGAGACTGTTATGGATACAATTTATATGGACAATGCCTGTACGTCATTTCCAAAACCTCCGTCCGTCGCGGCAGCTGTCTGTGATTTTATTGCCAATTACGGAGTCAATATCAACCGCGGTTCCTATGGCCCTGCCTATGAGATGGAAAATGTCGTATACCAGACGCGAGTAGCCTTGAGCCGCCTGTTTGGCTATTCCGATTGTAAAAATGTTATTTTTACGGCAAATATTACGACGAGTTTGAATATGGTTTTAAAAGGTCTGCTGCGGCCGGGAGATCACGTCCTGGTATCGTCGATGGAACACAATGCCGTCATGCGTCCTTTGGTTCAGTTAACAGGGGACGGTGTTTCTTTTGATCGAATTCCCTGTACGAAGCAAGGTGAGTTGTGCCTGAAAGAAGCGGAAGCGTTGGTTCGTCCCAATACGAAGGCGGTTATTATGACCCATGCTTCTAACGTCTGTGGAACGGTTATGCCTTTGACGGAAGTCGGAGATTTTTGTCGTCGTCACGGCCTTACGTTTATTGTCGACAGTGCTCAAACGGCCGGGGTTCTGCCGATTCATATGGAGGATATGCATATTGACGCCCTTTGCTTTACCGGACATAAGGGACTGCTGGGTCCTCAGGGAATCGGGGGCTTTATTGTCACCGACGAGTTAGCGGCCCGTATACAGCCTCTTATTAGCGGAGGAACGGGCAGTTTATCCCATAGTGAAGACGTTCCTGATTTTTTACCGGATAAGTTTGAAGCAGGAACGATGAACTTGCCGGGGATTATAGGACTTCATGCTTCCTTGAACTATTTGTTGGAGGAAGGCATTACGACAATTTATGAGAAGGAAATGGCCTTGACCCGCCGCTTTTTGGACGGTCTTAGCACGATTCCGGACCTGCTTGTTGCCGGTAAACAAGATACCGAGCAGCGAGTGGCCGTCGTTTCTGTATCCTCAAGCAGCAAGGACAATGCTCAGATTGCGTTTGAGCTGGAAAATCAATACGGCATCTTAACGCGGGTCGGCCTCCATTGTGCCCCGTGGGCGCATAAAACACTGACGACCTTTCCTGCCGGGACGGTTCGCTTTTCGTTCAGCCACTACAATACCGAAGACGAGGTTGACAAGGCGATTGCCGCGCTACATGCTATTTGTGAATAGGAGGGACTGCGATGTTTGGATTGGGTGCACCGGAATTATTGCTTATTTTAGTCATTGCCTTAGTTGTTTTTGGGCCAGGAAAGCTGCCGACTATCGGGCATGCTTTGGGTAAGAGTCTGCATGAATTTAAGGATGCGGTGAATGCGGATGAGGCTCAGAAAACGGTTGAAGAGACAGCACAAACGACTGAAGCGCTTCCGCGTCAGAATGCTCAGGCCTCAGATAAAGTATGACCGTTACGGATCATTTGACAGAGCTTCGAGGGCGAATTATTAAATCGGTCATTGCCGTCGCTGTTGGTGTGGCTTTCTGCGCCTGGCAGATCGATGCCGTTGTCGCTTTTTTGACAAGCCCTGTCGAAAGACTGTATGTCATGAAACCGGCGGAAGCCTTTCTGATTTATATGAAAATCGCGTTATGGAGCGGTGTTATTGCTGCATCTCCGGTCTTGTTTTATCAGCTATGGGCGTTTTTACTTCCGGCCTTTACCCGTCATGAAAAGAAGGGGCTGCTGCTGTTTGTCCCCTTGTCGACGATGTTGTTTTTAGGCGGGATTTCTTTTTCTTTCTTCATTGTTTTGCCGCAGGGGCTCCGCTTTTTCATGACTTTTGCGATGGAATCGGTACAACCCCTATGGTCTTTAGAAGGGTATTTAGATTTTGCAGTTCTCATGGTCATACCTTTTGGAATTATTTTCAATATACCCTTGGTCTTAATCGCGGCCGCTCAAATGGGGGTTGTGTCATCGGTACAGTTGAAACGCGTCCGGAAATATATTATTGTGATATCTTTTGCGGCTGCAGCTGTTATCACGCCGACGACAGACATGGTTTCACAATCGTTATTGGCCATTCCCATGGTTCTTTTGTACGAAATGAGCCTTGCCTTTATCCGATATGGATTAAAAAAATAGCCTGACTATACAAAAAGCGCCTATCACAATTGTGATAGGCGCTTCTTTTGTATGGCGGGAAAGTGTGGGAATCGAACCCACCTGAGAAGCTACTAACCCCTCATGCTGGTTTTGAAGACCAGAGGGAACACCAGAACCCATCCCTCCCCAGGACACCTTTATTATATCACGGGCGATGGATGAATAATACGGGTATTCCATTGAATAATTATTGAATGCTTGACTCTTTATTGACCGGCGTCAATCGACATGATCCGCTTTGTTAAGGGAGCATATTGGGCATATTTTTCAGAAATTTCCTCTTCCGTATATTCATGATACGAGGGAAGCGTTTTTAATTGGTGAAATAAATTTAAAAAATTTTCATTTAAATCGGCATTCTCGATGAGATAGAAGGCATCTGCTTCCGGTTTGATATGCGTCGCGTTCTTTTTAAAAAAGGAGGTTTTATAATTTGAATAGAAGGACAGATTCTGAATTGATCCCGGAGAAGCGAATAGTAAGCCAATCTGTATTTTAGGGTTGTTTTTTAAACAAGCCAGTATATTTTTCAAATGAGAAATTCGCTCTTGCGGGCTCAGCTTATATTGATACTGTGTCAGGTCAATACTTCCTGTTTCTAAATAGCGGATCAGCGAAGGGCTGGGAATCATTAATTTTAAATCGGATTTATTGATGATTTCCTCCCAGGTAATGCGAAGGCGGTGGATGGACATGGCTTCTTTCGGCGGCAGCTGTTTACTGAGATTGTCAAATACTTCATTAGGCAGGAGGTATTCGATGCCGTTTGTCAGATAGAAGAAAAAGCGGGCTCGCTCATAAAACCAAGTTCGATAACCGAGGTCGGTTTTCCAAGGGGAACTCATCCCTTTTAAAATCGGTGTGGCAGCCAGTTTTTTTGATCGGAATCTTTTTGAAACGGTCTGGACGGCAATGGGGTCATCGATAGCGGTGCACAGTCCGAAGGCATTGTCCGGCTGCTGCGCGTATTGAATAATAAATTTATTATTCAGGATAATCAGATTATTTAAAAATATGTTTTCGTATTCGTATAAGGTGAAGTTGAAGCAGAGGTATTGATTTAAGGTATCGTAAAGGGCTTTTGTATAATGCCAATCTTCGGACAACTTCTTTTGATTTACACCGAGGGTTATTTTCAACGGAATCCCTTGGTCGGATGCCTCTTGTAAGCACGGCCAAAAACCGGCATCATAGAGCGCGCAAAAATCACCGAGAATCAGCAGTTCGGTACTGGAATCCTGACTTAACAACTGTTTTTTGAACCGTTCAGCGAATAGGTCTTTTATGTCTTTCGGATCGGTAAGGATTGCCGAATGAGGCGTTGTCGTTACGTCCGCCGTGCGGTGTCTATGAAGCGTATCGCGGTAGGCTGTGGAAAGATATTGGGCAATCGCAAACGGAATGTCGCTCTGAGACGTTGGGATTAGAAAATAGGCATAAAATTCATCCGTCATTTTTTTGGAAATAATTAAATCTGAAAAGTACTTTCCCATTTCAGTATTAATACGCTCAATGGTACGAGATGAAGGCAACTTTGTTCCGCTTTTCCACTTGCTGATATATGAAATATCATATCCCATGTACTGAGCTAATTCGGTTGAACTGGCTTCCGTAAAGGAAATCAATTTTTTTAACGCTGATGAATAGCTTGACGCATTTGATTTTTTCATGGTGCCTACCTCGGAGTATTTTTAAAAATCCATATAGACTTAACTTGCCAATAAAAGTATTTGATTAATGTGTGAAACATTATCATATAGGATAGTTCTTATTATATAAGGTTGTCTAACAAATGTCCATTTCTTACGGGATAAGAAATCAATGTTGAGTCAATAATGGGTCAATAATTGGTCAATATCGTCCTATTTTTTCAAATGATACCGCATGAGATAATTTATTTAAGGATGAAGTGTCTTTCGTTATACTTGTTCGTAAAAGTACAAACTTGAGGCTGCTCATCACTTTAGTGAAAGGAGGTGAAAAAAATGAAAAACATTGTATTGCCATTAAAACAACATGTTGGGGCTCCTTGTAAGGCTATTGTTTCTGAAGGGGAATCTGTAAAACGCGGTCAGCTGATTGCCGTTCCCGGTGGATTGGGAGCAAACATCCATGCCAGTTATTCCGGCACTATCACGAAGGTAACGGATACGGAGATACATATGGCTGCGGATGATGTTCAGGATTTCACGAAATATGTGCCTATTCCTGAATTTCAGACGAATTTAGAAGCCATTGAATCCGCCGGGGTCGTTGGTGCAGGCGGTGCCGGTTTTCCGACAGCCGTTAAGTTAAAAACTGAAATTCCGAACGGTGTATTTATTGCCAATGCAGCAGAATGTGAACCTTTGTTGGCTCATAATATCCATCAGGTCGAACTGCATGCGGCACAATTGATCCGCGGGATTAAGTACTGCATGGAAATCACAAAGGCTCCGAAGGCTTATATTGCCATCAAACCAAAGCATCGGAAGGCAGTTTTGGCCTTAATCAAGGAAACGAAAGATGAACCGAATATCGATGTCTTCCGGCTGCCGGATATGTATCCTGCCGGGGATGAACGCGTTATTGTTCGGGAAATCATGGGTATTGTCCTGGAACCGGGACAATTGCCGGGAGCTGTCGGAGCTTGCATTGATAATGTGGAAACGATCAAGCATGTCGCGGAAGCTATCGAAGACAGAAAACCTGCAATCGATAAAGATTTGACCGTATCGGGGCGGGTTGTACAGAAAGAAAGCGTCTTTGTCGATGTCCCTATCGGAACGACGGCTCGGGAGCTGATTATGAAAGCTGGCGGGTATATAAAACCCTATGGTGAAATCGTCGTTGGGGGGCCTCAGACCGGCCGTGCCGGCAGTGAAGATTCTCCGGTAACAAAAACCAGCGGGGCTTTCTTAATCGCCATGCCTTTCCCACAAGAATCTCGTAAGGCCGGCATCTTGATTTGTGAGTGCGGCGGATCCGAAGAACGCCTGACGCACATTGCCGAAAGTATGGGCGCAACGGTCGTCGCTAAGAAACAATGCAAGCGAATGGTTGAGGTAAATGGTCGATACAGATGTGACTTGCCAGGCGAATGCCCGGGGCAGGCAGAAACGGTAATCGCTTTGAAAAAAGCTGGAGCAGACGTTTTAATTGTTGGAACATGCTCTAATTGAACGAACACCGTTATGGGTGTAGCTCCTAGGTTAGGAGTGCCAGTTTATCATCATACTGATCATGTACTGCGGGCGGACGGTCACAAGCTGTATCGAAAGCTTCCTCAATGATGTTTAAACATTAAACAGTTTAAAAAGGAGGATGACTTTATGTCTATTACAGCCGAAATGGCAAAAGACCACGCAAAAGACCCTGCAGTATTATGCTGCCGTGCCGAAGCAGGCACTGTATTAGAAGCCGCTAATTTAGAGGATCCGGCAATTTTTGCGGATTTAGAAGATTCCGGCTTATTGACCATTCCCGATAATGTTCTGAAAATTGAACAGGTTATTGGGGCTACTTTGAAACAGACCGCCGATTCTTTAGTTCCTTTGACGGCAGATATGGTTGATGGAATTAAGGCTGCTGTCGAAGCACCGGCAGAAAGCGAACCGGTCAAGGATGTAATTGAAGAAGAAGCGCCTGTTCCAATGACAGAACCTTTGCCCGTTTCTCACGCTGTTACGACAGCAGGAACCGTTAAAATTCACATCAGTGAAGGAAAGGGAATTGACTTAGAATTTCCTATCGGCGGTGTATCCGCAGGAGTTGTGACTCCGACGGTACCGAATACGACATCGGTAAAATCAGCTGAATCCATCGCTGCGGCAGCACCTGCCGTTTCAAGTGCTGATATTCCGGAAGTCGTGGAAGAAGCTGTAAAGGTTCGTGAAGTTCGTCATGACCATGTTAAAATAGAAAAAGTTGTTTTTGGTGATGAAACAAAGGTTGAAGGCACAACTTTGACAATTCGCAAAGACGGAATTTGCGAAGAAGCAGTTGAGTCTCAAGAACTGGTTGAAAACATCGAATTAGATATTATTACGCCGGACCGCTATGGTGAGTACAGCAATACTATTATGGACGTACAGCCGATTGCTACCAAGGTAGAAGGCGAAGTTGGGGAAGGTATAACCCGCGTCCTCGACGGAGTCGTTTTCATGGTTACCGGTACGGATCATGATGGTGTACAGATTGGCGAGTTTGGTTCCAGTGAAGGCGAAATGGACCGCAATATCATGTGGGGACGTCCCGGTTCCCCGGATAAGGGCGAAATCTTCATTCGGACGAATGTCACGATTCGTGCGCATGCGAATATGGAACGCCCCGGCCCCTTAGCGGCTCATCGGGCTTCTGATTATATTTGCCAGGAAATCCGCGAAGCGCTTAAAAAGGCGGATGAATCGCTGGTAACTGAAAAAGAAACGCTGACCCAATATCGGCGACCGGGCAAGCCTAAAGTCGTCATCGTTAAGGAAATTATGGGACAAGGGGCTATGCATGACAACCTGCTGCTGCCGGTAGAACCGGTTGGTACGCTGGGGGCTAAGCCAAATGTTGACCTCGGGAACGTTCCGGTTATGGTAAATCCCTTGGAAGTCCTTGACGGATGCATCCATGCTTTGACTTGCATCGGACCGGCCTCTAAGGAAATGTCTCGTCACTACTGGCGTGAACCCTTGATTTTAGAAGCTTTGCACGATGAAGAAATCGACTTAGTCGGCGTTATGCTGGTCGGATCACCACAGGCTAACTCGGATAAGTTCTATGTATCCGGACGTGTGGGTCAAACGGTAGAATGCTTGGGCGTCGATGGTGCCATTGTTACGACAGAAGGCTTTGGCAATAACCATGTTGACTTTACATCCCATATTGAGAAGATCGGACAGCGGGGTGTGAAAGTTGTCGGTGCTTCTTATTGCGCTAAGCAGGGCGCGTTAGTTGTTGGCAACAAGTACATGGGTGCTATGTGCGACAATAATAAATCCATGCAAGGCATTGAAAACGAAATTCTTGGCAATAATACACTGTGCCGGGAAGATGCCATTCGCCAGCTGGCTATGTTGAAGACGCTTATTGGCGGCGGTACCATAAAACCGGCTGAACGGCAATGGAATGTCAATGTGAAGTTGAATAACATCGACATCATTGAAAAGAAG
This sequence comes from Megasphaera sp. UBA1696, assembly GCA_002319965.1. Lineage (GTDB taxonomy): Bacteria > Bacillota > Negativicutes > Veillonellales > Megasphaeraceae > Megasphaera. Next base: position 49,618 of record DCJQ01000027.1, on the reverse strand, counting down.
ACCGGTCAAAAGATTGAATTGGTCGACAATGAACAGGTATTGCCGAAGAGCAAGAAGCGTTTGGAAAAATATGAGCCTGAAGATTAATCAGGCTGTTGCTGGAGATGGATAAAATGGCCGAACATGAATTGAAGTACATGTCAAGCGAACGCATGTATGAAGGTATTATTATTGAAGTACATGGCGGCAGCGTTGTCATTGACTTAAAAGGACGTCTGGGGCAGCTTCGGATTCCTAAAAGGATGATCATTTCCGACTATGACTTAGAAGTAGGACAAGAAGTTGGATTTTTGATGTCCTATCCGGAAGTGTTTGAGCAAGAGCCGAACGATAAATACGTGCGAGCTATCCGCAACCAGCAGCGTCTTATGAGAGAACGGAAAAAAGATATCTAATTCTGATTAAAGGAGGAAACGCCTTATGCGTGTAACTGTATTTGAAGGCTTACAGTCAGAAATCTATGTGCCGATTACACCTAAATCTATTTTTACACCCGTGACGAAGCCCTTGAGCGAAATGCGAATTGCCTTGGCTTCTGCCTGCGGTGCTCATGTTAAAACCGATCCTCGATTCAACTTAGCCGGGGATACCTCTTTCCGGGAAATTCCCGACACTACTCCGACGTCTGAACTCATGATTTCCCACGGGGGATATGACAATACCGATGCGAACCGGGATATTAACTGCATGTTCCCCCTCGACAGACTCCATGAGTTGGTCGAAGAAGGCTTTATTAAAGAAACGGCCCCCTTCCACTACGGCTTTATGGGCGGCGGCGGTGACCAGGAAGTATTCCACGATAAAACGGGTCCTGAAATTGCCAAAAGATTGAAAGAAGAAAACGTCGATGGCGTTATCTTAACCGCTGGGTGAGGCACGTGCCATAGAACTGCCGTGATCGTGCAGCGAGCCATTGAAGAAATTGGAATTCCTACCATTATTATTGCCGCATTACCACCTGTCGTACGTCAAAATGGTACGCCGCGTGCTGTATCGCCTCGTGTTCCTATGGGCGCAAATGCCGGGGAACCGCATAATATACCGATGCAGTTAGGCATTGTACGAGATACGCTTCAGGCTCTGGAAGACATTCAGACGCCTGGGAAAATCGTGCCCTTGCCGTATGAATATATTGCACATATTTAATAGGCATGATTGATTGAAAAGCAGGTGGGATAATGCGAGGCGAATCGTTACGTATACGAGTATTTCACATGCAGGATGTTACTGTGGGAGCTCGTTTTGAGCTGAAACCGGATCGTTTACAAGTTCCAACAACATTCTCTTACGATTGCCCCGACATTGAACAACTGACCATTCATGTCTTGCCACCGCATTGTCGGGATCTCGAAACGAATACGATTATGGATTTTATTCCTATATCGACAAAGGTTTTGGGAACTCCCGGTACAGGCATTACGCATACCCTGACCGGGGTATGCGTGGCCCTGTGCGGGGCTATACGTGATGGGGAACAGATGCATGAATTCGGGTCGACAGAAGGCCTGTTAAATGATCATGTCAAATGGGGGCGTCCGGGAACACCTAAAGAGGACGATTACTTAATCGTAATCGATATGTTGGCGAAAAAAGATTGTATTTTAACCCGGAAGCTTTGTTTAGAAATGTTTGCGCTTGCCGATGAATACATACAGCACATCCGTGTATTGATGAAAGAAATGGATGGGCGCAGCGCTGTCGAGACGCATGTGTATGAAGAAAAAACTCACCCGGGAAAACCCCGAGTTGCACTCGTTCGACAAGTCGCCGGGCAGGGTGCTATGTATGATACGATGGTTTTTCCTGTTGAACCGAGCGGGTTTACGGGAGGCGTTTCCATTATTGACATGAATAATATGCCTGTTTTTCTAAAGGCCAACGAGATTCGCGACGGTATGCTGCGAGCTATGGTCTAGGGAAGGAGGCTTCATTATGGGAATTGGTCCTTCGACGAAAGAGACGACGAAACATTATTTTGAGGATCCCTTGGTAAATGTATTTGCAGAGGACCCGGATATTGATTTTGTGGGCGTTATCGTAGTGGGTACGCCGCAGGATAACCGGATGAAACATCTTGTCGGACAGCGTGTAGCTGCATGGCTGTCCGGGATGAAGTGCGATGGCGCTGTTGTTTCTGCAGACGGATGGGGAAATTCAGATGTTGATTTTGTTAATACACTGGAACAAATAGGACGACGGGGGATAAGCGTTGTCGGTCTCAAATTTATTGGCAAGCAGGCAAACTTTGTAGTCCAAAATGAATATACGAAGCGTGTGTTGGACATCAATAAGTCTGTTGACGGCAGAGAAACTGAGATTATCGGTGAAAATGCCGTTGCGCATGTCGATGCTATTAAAGCCCTAGCTGCAATCAAGTTGGTTATACGAAAACATGCCACGTCCGAATAACGGGAGGTAACCTTATGATTGTACACATTTTGCTTGGCTTATTAGCTGTCTTATTGATTTATTTCTTATATTTCTATATTCGTGATTTATACGCACACCGCCATGATCTGGGACATGGAAGCTGGATCGTAAATAGTATCATCGGTTTTGTTGTAGATTTTTTTGATGTTTTCGGGATTGGGAGCTTTGCAACGTCTACGATGCTGTTGAATGCGACCAAACAGTTGGAACATGACCGATTACTGCCGGGAACGTTGAATGTTGCTTTTACGGTTCCTGTCATGATGGAAGCGTATATCTTTATTAAAAATGTTGAAGTTGAACCGCTTACACTGTTCTCGCTTATCTTTGCAGCCATTGCAGGTGCTGCTATTGGCGGACGGTTGGTTCCGAAACTTCCGGAACGAAAAGTTCAACTTTATTTAGGTATTGCCCTTTTGTTTACGGCTATCCTTATGATTGGCAAACAAGTTGGGTTCGTCGATTTCTTGGGAAGCGGTAATACGGCTGTCGGCTTAGATGGTGCAAAATTAATTATTGCCATTGTTTTGAACTTTGTTTTCGGTGCTTTGATGACATTGGGGTGCGGTTTATATGCTCCCTGCATGGTAATGGTTTTTATGTTAGGCATGAATCCGATTGTCGCTTTCCCCGTCATGATGGGATCTGCGGCGGCATTAATGCCTGTTGCCGGTAAAGAATTTATTGCAGCAGGAAGCTATGCAAGAAAAATCAGCTTGTGCTTTACCCTGACGGGGATAGTAGCTGTTCTTATTGCGACCAACATCATTGTCAATATGGATTTGAAACTGCTGACATGGATCATCATTGCTGTTGTTATCTATACCAGTTTCACATATGTCCGCAAAGGCTTAAAGAAGGCCGTAGCCGAATAATTTATAAAGGGGATATCTCGCTTATAGGGGACATCCCCTTTTTTATGCATAAAGTCGGGGAAGGATGATGTGGGATGGCATATTTAGTGATTGCAACTGCGGGACACGTCGACCATGGCAAGACGACACTGATCAAGGCATTGACGGGGATTGAAACCGACACGACGGCCGAAGAGAAGAAAAGAGGCCTGTCTATTAATCTGGGCTTTGCTTACTTGGATTTACCGAATGGACAACGGGTCGGAATCGTTGATGTTCCCGGACATGAACGGTTTATAAAGAACATGGTGGCCGGCTTGCCGGGCATTAATCTGGTACTGCTCGTTATTGATGCCGGTGAGGGCGTAATGCCTCAGACGAGGGAACATATAGACATTCTTACCGTTTTAGGTGTTCGTGATTTTATTATTGTATTGACGAAGGTAGATACGGTTGATGCAGAACTTCGGGATTTGGTCCGGGAAGATATTCGAGAACAGCTGTCTGATACCGTATTAAAGGATGCCGATATGGTAGAGACCGATGCTGTCAGTGGGAAAGGCATTGAAACGTTAAAGGCAAAGATTCAAGAATGGGCAGAACGAAATCCGGCTATGGAAGAAAAAGGAGAAGCTCGCATGAATGTTGACCGAGCCTTTAGTGTCAAGGGGTTTGGGACTGTTGTAACCGGCACCCTTTTAGACGGCACGGTAGGGATTGGTGACGAGTTATATGTATATCCGGAACTCAAAAAGACGAAGGTACGGAACATACAAATCCATGAACAGAATGTGAAGCATGCCGGTTCTCGGCATCGTACTGCCATTAATTTAGCCAATATTGGACTTGAAGATATTCGACGCGGCGACGTCATTTCGTCATCACCGTCTTTAAAAGAATCGTGGATGCTTGACGTCAAAGTTCAATGCTTGAAAACCTCTCCGGTTGTGATGGGCTTATGGGACCGCGTTCGTGTGCTGATCGGCACACGGGAAGTCATGGGACGAATCGTTCCTATCGGAGAAGATTGTATTCAGCCGGGCCATGAAGGTTTTTTGCAGCTGCGGATGGAAGAGTCTGTCTTTGTGAAAAATGGGGATCGATTTGTCCTGCGCTCTTATTCCCCGATGATGACAATTGGTGGTGGTGAAGTGCTTGATGCGGCTCCGCATAAGCATCGGAGGTTTCACCAAGATGTACTGGATAGTCTTAAAACCAAAGAGGAAGGGAATCTTGATGCGATTATTAGCGATTTCCTGATTAATACTAAAAATATAGTAGCCACGAAGGATGATTTGGCTGCATATGTTCATATATCGAAAGAAGAAGTGTCAGACACTGTTAACCGTATGGTCACAGAGGGAATCCTCATTCCTATGAAAGAGGGATATATACATAAAGATACCTATAAATCTTTGCGAGGAAAGGTTGTACAGGCGCTGCTCAATTATCATCATAAATACCCGCTGCGGGCGGGGATGCCTTTGGAAGAGTTCCGGTCTCGGTTTTCCAAGCAAATTCCGGATAAGGAAATTTCTACGTTGATTCCGCTGTTGACGGCAGATCAATCTTGTCGCTTGGACGGAAAGTATATAGCCGCCTCTTCCTTTAAGATTCAATTGACAGAGGCGCAAAAGAAGCAGCTGAAACAATTGCAGAAAATGGTTGATGACGCTGGCTTCAATCCGGTGAAAATTGATGATGGAATACTACCGGGAACGGATATTTCGGAATTGGCCCGATTGAAACAAGGGGAAGATTTCATATTCTTGACTCCTGAATATATCATTGCAAAAAAAAGGTACGAAGAAGCCATTGATATTATCTATGACTACCTTAATGAACATGGGAAAATGACGTTGGGCGATTTTCGGGACGCTACGCATTCCAGTCGCAAAGCATCGATGTTAATCCTCGAGTTCATCGATGCTCGTCATATTACTGAGAGAGAGGAAAACTATCGTATTTTTGGACCGGCAGCGGATAAGGGGCGAATCGCCTCACCGAATAGGCCGTAACGCCAAGTGTATAAATTGAATAGGTAAAGCTCAAAAGCGGACTCCGATTTTTTGGAGTCCGCTTTTGATATTGGCACTATTTTTTCTGCTTGCTAGATGGATAAGTCTGCCCGGACAATATTATGGTGTTGCTATTAAATGCCGACTACGCTCTCATAAATAAATCGCAATTGAAATTTTCGTTTATGCAAATACAAGGGGAATAATTAATGGTATAATTACTATTGTTGCTTTATGACTTGCGATGTTATCATGGATGATCCGATGAAAAGGGAATGGAGGGATAGAACTTCGATTTTTTCTGACTCCATGGAGAATATGGATGAAAAAAAGTATAGCCGCTGATGAATTAAAGTCTTTTGCAATTATAACCTTTATTTTATACGATAAGTATATAAGATGGTTAAAAGGTGGTGAGTCTATGAAAACCATTGATCTGTTTTCACAAGGCTTGAATGATTTTTCTTCTTTACAGAAAGAGGATTTATCGAATGTATTTATTTTGCACGGCATTGTTCATTGGTTTATGGATGAGTTTGATCTGGGGCAGCAGGTGTTTCGCGATTATCTTTCGGAAAGTAATCCCTCACTTGCCATTTCGTTGACACCGAAGGAATTGATTTTAGATGCGTACGAACGGCATCTCTTTGTCGATGAATCGATTTGGCTGTCCATGCTGAAAGATCGGTACCGTCCGGACTGTACGGAACCAGTGGAAGCGAAGGTGCAGCGGATTACCCGCTATTATGTACCTGCTTTCGAGTCGATGATAGAAGCCCTTGAAAACTGATTAAAAGGCTGTCATCTCGGTGACAGCTTTCATTATATGGGCAGGATGAACTATTTTCATGGAGCTGATGATTGTATTTGCGTCGACGGCTATATCGATGCAGGGCTTTTTCGGACAGAGGATCGTCGAAGTTTGTGATTTGATGACATATTTCATATAAAAGGAGGCATGTTTATGAATATTAATCACTTTTCCTATTTTATAGAGACGGTGCGGGAAAACAGTATTACTCGGGCTGCGGAATCTCTCTTTATCAGCCAGTCAACGATCAGTAAGGCCATAAAAAATCTGGAACAGACGTATAATACGGAACTCATTGACCGGAAAGCTCGTAAATTCAAGTTAACGTCGGCCGGCGAAATTTTTTACAACAGTGCCGTCAAAATCGTATCGAATTATCAGGCTGAAACGGAAGTGTTGGCGACCCTTTTGCACAGTCAGCGGGGAAAGTTGATTCTCGGGATACCGCCTGTTACGGTAACGGTCATTCATTCGCTTTTACATCAATATCAGCAGATGTATCCCGAAATCACCCTGCAAATTACGGAAATCGGAGCCCAAACCGTTTTTTCGCTGATACAGGCCGGTGCCGTCGATATCGGCATTATCATCGAGCCTTTTGACCATCCGGAGGTCAATAAAATTCCCATTATGGAGTCAGAAGCCGTCTGCGTCGTCTCAACGAGTCACCGCCTGGCTAATTATGATACCGTTTCTTTTTCCCAATTAAAGGACGAACCGTTTTTTTCGCTCGACAAATCTTTCATGCTCCGCGACCGCATGGTGGAATCTTGCAAGGAAGCCGGATTCACGCCTAAAATTCAAATGGAGAGCGCCCAATGGGACTTATTGGTAGAAGCCGTTTCTCACGGTGAGGGAGTCACCATCTTACCGAAGCCGATCATTCAAAAATTTTGCAGTAAGCGGGTAAAATCCCTGCATCTCAGCAATCCGTCCCTTCCTTGGATTCCGTTAGCGGCGTACCATCAGGAGAAGTTTCTGAGTACACCCATGAAACTCTTTTTAGATTTGGTTCAAAAATCGAAGCTGCACATCTGATCTTTTTAGCACTTGACCCTTCGGAGTCAGGTGCTTTTTTTACGTGAAATTTATTCATTACAGGGATGAAATCGATGTATTTTACAAAAGCATAGTGGCGATGATACGATGTAGGCAACAAAAGCATACGAGAAATGAATCTCAATTATTTACACGTGTGATAAACCAATGTAATGCTTTGAACCCCATGAAGGATCGTCCCTTCCGGTCCGTGTTCCCCTCCTTTTATTTGGATATGTGAAATAAGGAACATTTATCCTGGGCCAACCTTAACAACAAAATGATTTAATAAGTTCGATAAGGAGTGATACGTATGGATTTTGGTGTAATCATTATTATTCTTAGTTTGCTGGGATTGATTGCCTTTGCGTACCGCGGTTTTTCCGTTATCATGATGGCTCCCATTATGGCTCTCTTGGCTGCATCATTATCGGGGCTGGCCATTATGCCTTCCTATACGGAGTTGTTTATGGGCAAGGCCGTCACTTATATTAAGTCCTTTTTCCCGATTTTTCTGTTAGGCGCTATCTTTGGTAAGGTCATGGAAGACACGGGCCTGGCTAAAAGCATTGCCAGAGCGATTATTACCGGACTTGGGAAAGAACCGCATAAAGCCGTCATGTCGATCGTCATTGCGGCCTCTCTCTTAACCTATGGCGGTGTCAGCCTGTTCGTCGTCGTGTTTGCCGTTTATCCTTTCGCGGCTGCTCTTTTCAAGGAAGCGAATTATCCGAAACGCTTACTTCCGGGTATCATCGCCCTTGGCGCCTTCACGGCGACGATGGACTGCCTGCCCGGAACTCCGCAGATTCAAAATATCATCCCGACGGCCTATTTCGGAACGACCTTGTATGCCGCTCCCATCGCCGGCATCATCGGTGCCTGCATCATTTATGGCGGCGGCCTGGTGTACTTGACCCGCTGCTTGAAACAGGCCATTGCCAATGGGGAGGGCTACGGGAATCATACCGTCAATGAACCGGAAGACAATCCGGATGCCGTCTTGGTTTCTTGGAAATTAGCCTGTATTCCCTTGCTGGCTGTCTTGATCATTAACTTCCTCATTACGGAAATCGTCATTTGGCATCCGGGCATTCTCGAACCCTTCCAGTCCATGAAGGGCGTGCCCCTCGTCGTGGCTCAGGTTAAAAATGTTGCCAGCATCTGGTCCTTGATCATCGCCCTGGTCGTCGGGATTTTCTTAGCCCTCATCATCGGTAAAGGGGAGATTAAATCGGTCGACCGCCTGACCAAGATCCTCAATGCCGGCGCCATCGGCTCCCTCTTGGCCATCATGAACACGGCTTCAGAAGTCGGCTATGGCAATGTTATTTCGCAGCTTCCAGGCTTTTCCCACGTAGCCCACGCTTTGATCAACATCCATATTGGCGGTACGCCGCTGGTATCGGAAGCAATCAGCGTCACGACCTTGGCCGGTATTACCGGATCGGCTTCGGGCGGCATGGCCATTGCCCTTGAATTGATGTCCCAGGACTGGCTGGCATGGGCCTCGTCTATCGGTATGGGTCCTGAAATCCTTCACCGCGTAGCCTCCATGGCATCGGGAGGTCTCGATACCCTTCCTCATAACGGTGCCGTCATTACCTTGCTTGCCGTTTGCGGTTTAACTCATCGGAGTTCTTACAAAAATATTTTTGCGATTACCCTCTTGAAGACCTTTGCCGTCTTTGTCGTCATCATTATTTACTTGGTTACAGGGCTTCACTAACGGATAGATCCGTCACGATAAAGGAGATGTTGATATGGCACAATTTATAACAGCTGCTGAGGCTGTGCAAAAGATTGAAAATGGAGCTACCTTGGCTACCAGTGGTTTTGTCGGCGGGATTATCCCCGAAGCCGTGTTGAAGGCCATCCAGGCTTCTTATCTGGAAACGGGGTCGCCCCGCGATTTAAACGTTGTCTTTGCCGCCGGTCAGGGTGACGGCGGTGAACGCGGCCTCAACCATCTCGGCGAAGAAGGACTCCTGCGCTGCATCGTCGGCGGTCACTTCAACTTGACACCGCGCATCGGGAAGCTGGTTATGGATAATAAAGTCGCTGCCTATAATTTCCCGCAGGGCACGATTTCCCAGTGGTTCCGGGATATTGCCGGTCAGCGGCCGGGAACGGTTACGAAGGTCGGCCTGCGCACCTTCGTCGATCCCCGCTTAGAAGGCGGAAAATTAAACGCGCAGACGACGGAAGACTTAGTGGAAGTCGTTCAAATGAACGGTGAAGAATGGCTCTGGTATAAGCCTCTCTCTCTTAACGTCGGCATCATCCGCGGAACGACGGCGGACCAGGACGGCAATATTTCCATGGAAGAAGAAATCGGGACCGGTGAAGCCCTGTCTATTGCGGCAGCCGTCCATGCCTGCGGCGGAATCGTCATTGCCCAGGTTAAAAAAGTGGCCGCCCGCGGTACTCTCGACCCGAAAGATATTAAGATTCCCGGCGTCCTCGTCGACTATATCGTTCAAAGCGATACGGCGGATCATCTCATGACCTGGGACCATGAATTCAATCCGGCTTTTAACGGTGATTTGAAAGTTCCCGTCGATTCACTGCCGGCCATGGAGCTGACTAACCGCAAGATCATCGCCCGCCGCTGCGCCATGGAATTGATTCCCGATGCCGTCGTAAACCTCGGCATCGGCATGCCGGAAGGCGTTTCCTCCATTGCCGCCGAAGAAGGCATTGAAGGCATGGTTCTGACGACGGAAGCCGGTACGATCGGCGGTGTCCCTGCCGGCGGCGGAAGCTTCGGGGCCGCGACGAACGCCCATGCTATCATCGATCAGCCCTACCAGTTTGACTTTTACGATGGGGGCGGCGTCGACCTGGCTATTTTGGGCCTGGCTGAAGCCGATGAGCACGGAAATATCAATGTCAGCAAGTTCAAAGGCCGTGTTGCCGGCTGCGGCGGTTTCATCAACATTACGCAGAACTCTAAAAAAGTCATTTACTGCGGAACCTTCACGGCCGGCGGCCTGAAAGAGTCGGTTCGGGACGGAAAATTGATCATCGATCAGGAGGGACATAACCATAAGTTCCTGAAACAGGTCGAACAAATCACCTTCAGCGGCGATTATGCCAATTCTGTCGGACAGCCCGTGCTGTACGTTACGGAGCGAGCCGTCTTTAAATTGACCCCGGAAGGCATGGAACTGATTGAAATTGCACCGGGCATCGATTTAGAAAAAGATGTATTGGCTCACATGGAATTTAAGCCGGTCATGAAGGATGTCAAATTGATGGACAGCCGTATTTTTGAAGATAAGCCCATGGGCTTAGAAGTATAGATATTCTTTTAAGGAGGTGATATGATGGCAAGAAATATTGCGTACGATGACATCCATGTAGGCGACCGTGCTTCAGTGTCGAAGACGATTTCTGAACACGACGTCTATGCTTTTGCCGGGGTTACGGGCGATTTCAACCCGGTCCATGTAAATGCGGAATTTGCGAAGAACTCGCTCTTTAAGCAGCGCATTGCCCACGGCATGATCTCAGCCGGTCTCATTTCGGCTGTACTGGGAACCGAACTGCCCGGTATCGATACGATTTACATGAATCAGGAGCTCAGCTTTTTAGCGCCTGTCTTGTATGGAGATACCCTGACGGCAACGGTTGAATGCATTGAAAAAGACGATGCCAAACATCGGATTGTATTCCGGACTACCGTTACCAACCAGCACGATAAGCTGGTAACTGACGGAAAAGCCCGGGTTATGAAAAAATAAGTTTTGTCGGTCGGTTTCACACGCTGACCTTCCTTTAAAAAGCTCATAGATAAAACCTGCTCATAGAAATAAAAGCCTTCGAATCTTGGAGAAACCGCCCTTTTTCAATGATTTGGAGGCTTCTATTTTGTAAACGGGGCAGATCGTCTTATGGATCAATGTGAATTTACGAGATTTTCCTAAAAAGGCTGAGTTGCATTCGGTGAGATTCCGGGCCTTCGTGGCTTGAGTTTTACTCGCCTGTCCTTTATTATGAAAGATAAGATGGCCGCTTATTTGCTTATTTTCGAGTGGAGCCGGTTCGGTTACCGGCATATCACAGCGAACGGGAGATACGAGATGAAACAAGTAAACGAGATTAAACGGATTTGTAATTTAGGCTGCGGCACCATGGGTTTTGGCACGGCTATTGACTTTGCACGCCATGGCTATGACGTAAACATGTTTGGCCGCAGGGATGCCAGTATTGAACGGGCTATGGGCAATATCCGGGCGACGCTGGCCATTATGAAGGCCAATGGGTTATTGAATGATGAAGAGGAAGTGGCCCTGTTGCAGCGCATTCACGGCGTTACGACGATTGAAGAAGCCGCCCGTGATGCCGACTTTGTCATTGAATCGGTGGCTGAAGATATGGCTGTAAAACAACAGGTGTATCGGGACCTAGAAGGGTTCCTTCCGCCGGACGTCATTTTCGCGACCGATTCGTCCGGTTTCTCGCCGACGGAAGTCTCGTCGGTCCTGGCCCATCCGGAACGGTTTGTCGTCGCTCATTTTTGGAATCCGCCTCACCTCATGCCTTTGGTAGAAGTCGTTCCCGGTGAAAAGACGAGTCAAGAAACGGTGGATATTACGTGGCAGCTCATGGAGAAAATCGGGAAAAAGCCGGCGGCCCTCTTAAAAGAAGCGCCGGGATTTGTCGGTAACCGCCTGCAGTTTGCCCTCCTTCGCGAAGCCCTTCATTGTGTCAAAGAAGGGATTGCCACGGCAGAAACGGTCGATTTTATCTGTAAATACGGTATCGGCCGAAGGCTCGGCGTCACCGGCCCCTTGGAAACAGCCGACCTTGGCGGTCTCGACGTATTCTACAACATTTCAGCCTATCTGAATGCCGACTTAGCCGATGATAAGGTCGGTTCGTCCGTATTAAAGCAGTGTGTCGACGAGGGTCGACTCGGAGCGAAAACGGGGACCGGCCTCTATCCCTGGACACCTGACGAATTGGAACACATCGAGACGACGCGGGAAGAAGTCCTCATTGAGTGGCTGAAAAAAGATAAATCCGGTCAAAATTTCTGACCGTTATATACTCATTTCCTTCAAAAAAGCCCCTTTCCGGTCTGTATCCGAAAAGGGGCTGCTTTGCCTGTTTATGCTGTTTGTAATCGGCGTACTGGCGGGGACTACCCGGTGCGGCAGTCGTGATTATGGCGGGAAAGTGTGGGAATCGAACCCACCTGAGAAGCTGTTAACCCCTCATGCTGGTTTTGAAGACCAGAGGGAACACCAGAACCCGTCCTTCCCCATAATAGGTATATTATATCACGGATGGCATGGAGCTGATACTGTTGAAAAACGCGTTGCATTTTTGCTACACTGTAGATAATAGCCACGCTGTTTTTGAAAGGAGTCTGTTCGAATGATTGAATTACAGCTTAAACCTACGATTTACTCTTATGATACGTGCCGGGACTTTGCTTCCAATCTTCACTTGGGGGCAGGGGACCTGATTATTACCAATGAGTATATTTTTGAACCGAATTTCAAAGCCTTGAACCTTCCCTGCCACGTCCTTTTTCAGGAAAAATACGGCAGCGGCGAACCGTCTGACGAGATGGCCGAAGCCATTTACCGAGATATCCCGGATGGCGTATCTCGCATCATCGGTATTGGCGGCGGTACGGTCATGGATCTTTGCAAGTTGTTTGTGTTGAAAAAGGTCAGTCCCATTCTCGACCTCTTCGACGGCAAGACGGCCATTGAAAAAGAGAAGGAACTCATCTTGGTACCGACGACGTGCGGTACGGGCAGTGAAGTCACCAACGTTTCGGTCATGGCCCTCATCAGCCGCCACACGAAAAAAGGCATTGCCAATGATGCCCTCTACGCCGATAAGGCCGTCGTCATTTCTCAATTGCTGCAGACCCTGCCTTTCCCCGTCTTTGCGACGAGCTCCATCGACGCCCTGGTCCATGCCGTAGAATCGGCCTTGTCGCCCGATTCAAGCGCCAGTTTCCGCGTCTTCAGCTACCAGGCCATTGAACGCATCTTAAGCGGCTATTTACAGATCCGCGACCACGGGCCGGAAGCCCGGATTCCTTTGATGAAGGATTTCCTCCTGGCCAGCACCTGGGCCGGCATCGCCTTCAGCGTTCCCGGCTGTGCCGCCGTTCACGCCATGAGCTATCCCTTAGGGGCCAACTATCACGTGCCTCACGGTGAATCGAACTACGCCATGTTTACCGGCGTTATGAAACGATATATGACGATTAAATCGGATGGGGAAATCGCTCGGCTCAATGCCTTTATCGCGGCTATCTTAGGCTGTGATGCCGATCGCGTTTATGATGAGCTGGAAAATCTGCTCAACGTCATCCTGCCGAAGAAGGCCCTTCATGAATACGGGGTTAAAGAGGAAGAACTGGCTGAATTTGCCAAATCAGTCATGGAAAACCAGGGCCGCCTGATGGCTCATAATTTCGTTCCTTTGTCGTATGACGATGTCTACGAAATCTATAAAGAACTCTATTAATGGCATAAAAAATGTGATGCTCCTTAAGGGGCATCACATTTTTTATGTTTAGCAATTATCTTAGAAGTAGACAGCCTGTTCGCCGGCTTTTACGTTTCCGGTCTTAACGAGGGATACGTCCGAGACCTGGTCGGGGTCGGTGAAGATGCACAGGCAGGCGTCAGAAGGCGCGTTGGCCTTGATGTATTCATCATCGAATTCCATCAGTTTATCGCCTTTCTTGACTTCCTGACCGTTTTCGACGAAGACTTTGAAGCCCTGGCCGTTAAGGTTGACCGTGTCGATACCGATGTGGAGCAGGTATTCGACGCCGTCGGCGGTAGTCATGCCGATGGCATGTTTCGTATCGAAGACGAAGGTGACCGTGCTGTCTTCCGGCGCATAGACAACGCCATCTTCCGGATAGACGAAGAATCCGTCGCCGGTCATTTTTCCGGCAAAGGCTTCATCCGGAGCTTCCGTAATCGGATGGAGGGCGCCTGTGAAAGGCGAGTTGAAGTAGCGTTTTTCAGCGTCTGTTTTTACCGGCGCTTCTTCTTTTTTCGCTTCTTCAACAGGGGCTGCCTGCGGAGCGGCTTCGATGGGACCGTCCTGGGGATTGGTTGCCAGGTAATTTTCTAAGTTGGATTTGATGACGGCAACCTGAGGACCATAGACGACCTGAACGCCGGTACCTCTCTTGATGACGCCGACGGCGCCGGTGGATTTCAGGACTGCGTCGTTTACAAGGCTGGAATCGGCAACGGTGCAGCGCAGGCGGGTAGCGCAGGCATCGACGGAGGTGATGTTTTGACTGCCGCCGAGGGCCTGTGTGATCGTCTGGCTGACGGCATCGCCGGAAGTTTTGCTGTCCGTACCGTCTTTGGCTGCAGCATCGCGGGCCTTGACGTCGGCTTTGGTATAGAGCTTCGTTTCCGTGTCATCGTCTTCACGGCCCGGCGTCTTTAAGTTAAAGCGCTTGATGAGGAAGGTGAAGATGAAGTAATAGAGGAAGAAGTAGATAATGCCGACGGGGATGATGTACATCCAGCTCGTCTTGTCTTGGCCCTGCAGGATTCCGAAGATGAGAAGGTCGAGGAAGCCGCCGGAGAAGGTAAGGCCTACGGCGATGTTCAGAATATGGGCAATCATGTATGCCGCGCCGGCCAGGATGACCTGGACGTAGAACAGCATCGGTGCGACGAAGAGGAAGGAGAATTCAATCGGTTCGGTAATACCGGTGAACATGGACGTCAAGGCTGCGGATAAGAGCAGACCGCCGGCGACCTTTTTCTTTTCCGGTTTTGCCGTGCGGTACATGGCAAGAGCCGCGCCGGGGAGACCGAAGATCATGAAGATGAATTCACCCGAGAAGTAACGCGTTGCGTCGGCACTGAAATGAGCGACGTTCGGCGAGGCCAGCTGAGCAAAGAAGATGTTCTGGCCGCCCTGGATGAGCTTGCCGTCGATCATCATGGAGCCGCCGACGCCGGTCTGCCAGAAGGGCAGGTAGAAGACGTGGTGCAGGCCGAAAGGAATAAGGGCACGTTTGATGATACCAAAGATAAGGGTCCCGACATATCCCGTGCCGGTTACCAAACCGCCGAGGGCGAAGATGCCGTTCTGGATGACCGGCCAGATGAAGTACATGGCAATGCCGACGAACATGTAGACGACGGTCGAGATGATCGGAACGAAACGAGAGCCGCCGAAGAACGATAAGGCATCGGGCAGGACAATTTTATGAAAGCGGTTGTGCAGGTAGGCGACGCCGATACCGACGATGATGCCGCCGAAAACGCCTTCTTGGAGGGACATGATGCCGTTAATGTTGGCAATGGTACCTTCGAGGACGTCAGGGGAAACGGTATTGTCGGCGAGTACCTTGCCCGTCAATTTTAAGACGGAACTCGTCGATGCATGCATGACGAAAAAGGCAATCATAGCCGACAGGGCTGCGACTTCCTTTTCTTGTTTGGCCATGCCGATGGCGACGCCGACGGCAAAGATAATCGGCAAGTTGCCGAAGATGATGTTGCCGGCATCACTCATGATGGTGAGCAGGGAATGAAGGATGGTCCCATTCCCCAGAATGTTTTCCAATCCATAGGTCTGGATGGTTGTGGCGTTTGTGAAAGACGCGCCGATACCGAGAAGCAGACCGGCGATAGGTAGTATGGCTACAGGCAGCATGAAGCTGCGACCGACAGCCTGTAAAATAGAAAAGACCTGGTCTCTCATGCAATAAAGCCTCCTTTAAAAAATAAAAAATGAGAATGAATGTAATCCGTTATTATTGTAGCATAGCCAGCGGGAATGCGTACCATGAAAGCAGAGAATGACTGTATCGATATCGCATGGACACTTGACAAAAACGTATAAAATTGGGATCAAAAACGTTCCCAATCGAAAAAAGCGGATAAGACATGAGAAAAGGGACCGCATACTGTGTCGGGTATGCAGCCCCTTTCCTAGAGGAGAATGAATATGAAGTTAAAATAACTTATGCCTTAGCGGCAAGTTCGCCCAATTCTTTGCACTCGGGAGCATTATCCGGTGTTTCGTTGACGATCGCCGTCCCGATGATGGTGGCGCCAGCGTCTTCCGTACGCTGTTTCCAATTATCCATCCATTCGCCCGAGCCCCAGCCGTAAGAGCCGAAGAGGCCGACTTTCTTGCCTTTTAATTTGGGAGCGAGGTCTGCAAAGAATGGTTCGACAATGGAGTCTTCCAATTCTTCAGCACCCATGGCCGGGCAGCCGAGCAAAATAACGTCTTTACCGGCTACATCATCGACGGTGGTATCTTCGAAGCGAACCGATTCTACATCTGCACCGGCAGCTTTGACAGCTGCTTCAATTTCACTTGCCATTGCTTCCGTATTACCTGTTCCACTCCAATATGCGATTTCTACCATGATTAAATCCTCCTTATGCTACGATGAGCGATTCTAATGTTGTCCCAATTGCAAAGCGATTTAAATAATCCTGCCGGCAGCAGGTATAGCGCTGGAACGTGCGGGCTGCGGCGTGGACATCGCCGTAGACCTTCCATTCACCACAGAGTTTGGCGTGATTCCCTCGATTAGCAATGAATCCGCAGACATCTTCCAAGGGATAACCGAGAAAAATGCCGGCTTCGTGAGGGAAACAACCGTCTTCTGCAAAACGCGATGCGAGACGGTCTAAAAACGCCGATATGTCCTGACAGTCTGCATAGCCGAATTGCTGTAAAAATGAAGAAATATCTCGCCGCTGTATGTACCTTAAAACTACATTTGGACGGTATACATACAGCAAGGTGCGCTTAGGACAGGCATACAAGATGCGAAAATATAATCCTTTACCATTATATTTATGATTGTAATTTTCAATTAAATCATCATAAGTATGACCATCCTCCAAGCGGGGGAGACAGAGAAGGGATGCCTGTTTAAGTCCCGCTAAAGTCGGAGAACAGTGATTAATTAGTACACAATCAAGATTCATGTCGGTATGCCCTCCTTTCGCTTTGTTGCCTTTAGTATAGTGTATTTGAAATCGATTGTCAATATAAAGATGATAACTATTTTCGAATAAATAAACTTTCCTTAGAGGGTGAACCCCTTCACAATGCTTGCCGAATCTTTCACGAGACTTGCCAAATATAGTATAATAAAAGAGTATTGAAGTAGAGGAGGGTGTGTTATGGAAGGCGCTAATGCTACGAATCATTGTTTCGGCTGCGGGCGTGATAACCCGATTGGTCTGAAACTGGATATGCAGATGGAAGACGGACGCTGTGTGGCTTATTTTACACCGAAGGCAGAGCATGAAAGCTATGGCGATCGGATGCACGGAGGACTGACCAGTACCTTGTTGGATGAAGTCATGGGCGACTATGTCTTTCGAACCGCAGGGAAGCCGGCTTATACGGCACGGCTTGAAATCCGCTTTCGCAGCCCCATCCGGATCGGTGAAACGATTAAAGTTGAAGGTTGGCCGGAAGTACACCGTCGTCGCTTATTTATCATGAAAGGGCGTATAACCCATGCCGACGGCACGCCAGCTGCCGAAGCTACGGCAGAATTAATGCTGGCGAAATAGGAGGTTTTAGAATGGATAGAACGGATATGACCCATCGTATGTATGACATTAAAGGCCCGCTTGTTGCTAAAAAATTTGAAGCCCGCGGCTTTGAGGCTGTATACTGTCCGACCGTAGAAGAGGCTTTGAAACAGGCTGTTTCTTACATTCCGGAAACGGATGTCGTCTCTTGGGGCGGCTCGGCTTCGATCAATGAAATCGGTCTGCGTCCCTATGTCTTGGAACACAATCAGGTGATCGACCGCGACTCGGCTAAGACGCCGGAAGAACGGGTCGAATTGATGCGTAAGGCCTTGCTCTGTGACACCTTCATTATGGGGACCAACGCAGCCGTTCAGGACGGTCAGCTTATCAATATCGACGGCAACGGCAACCGCGTGGCAGCTCTTTGCTACGGCCCGAAACAGGTCATCGTCATCGTCGGCATGAATAAAGTCGTTCCGACGGTTGAAATCGGTATCGAACGAGCTCATACGGTAGCGTCGCCGAAAAATATCGGCCGCTTCCCGAATGCCGGTACGCCTTGCGCGAAAACGGGGATGTGTGCTCACTGTACGACGCCGGAAAGCATTTGTGCTCAAGTCGTTCGGACGCGGGTCTGTAAGCCCCAAGGCCGGATTAAAGTTATCTTAGTTGGAGAAGATCTGGGCTTTTAAGCCTTAATTACTTAATCGAGGGGAGATTTATATGAGAACAGGAACGGGTGTCATTGAAGAGGTTTGTGCCGACGGATTGGTCAAGATTCAGACCAATCGCAGTAATCTGTACTCACCGTGCAGTGACAGCATGTGTGCTGACAACGTCGTCATCGACGCCGTCAATCCTATTGGTGCCAAGAAGGGCCAATTTGTGCAGTTTAATATTCCCGATGCCGGCATGGGGGTCAAAGGCATTGTCTGTTTTGGCGTGCCGCTGCTGCTCATCATCGTTTGCGGCATCATCGGCTACGTCTTAGGCGGTCAGGTGAAGGCGACGCCGGAAATGACGGCCTTTGCCGGCATGATCGTCGGCGGCGTCATCGGCTGCCTCATTCTGAAAGGCTACGAAAAGAAAATCAATAACAATCAAAACAAGGCGACGATTACGGGCATCATTGCCTGATTTCGCCGGGACCATCGATTTGACGGATAGATGCAAAAAGGCTGCACATCATAGGATGTGCAGCCTTTTACATATGAAGTTATACGATATCGATTTGACAACTCTGCATAATCTTCAAAGCCATATCATGGGCCTCCGGGGTAGAGCCGGCGCAGCAGGAGCTGTCGACGACGATTTCTTTTTCCGGATAATGGGCTTTCAATAAGATGGCATTGGAAATGACACAAATATCGGTACAAAGTCCCATGAGGACGAGTCGGTCATAATCTTTGACTTCCTCGACCAGGGCCGGGCAGCCGAAGGACGGTTTTTCGAAGATCTCCGCCATCAGCGTGTAAGGCAGAAGCTGTTTGCAGATGCGCCAGCCCCGCGTATCTTTGATGCAGTGGGCGATGGGGAGTTTCTGACCTTCCCGCGTTTCCAGATAATCACTGTCATGGGTATCCTGTGTAAAAATCAAATCCGTCTCTTGGTCGGTATCTTTTTTGCTGGCAACAATTTTTGCTTCGACATGGGGAACGATGGCTTGAGCCTCAGGCGTACCTAAGGAGCCGTCGATAAAATCATTTTGCATGTCGATGATGATATATGCTTGCGTCATACAGCCCTCCCGCATTCTTTAGGAACGAAGTTCTTTCAAGTATTCCGGGACGTCCGGGCAGGTCATGAGACCTGACATCAGGGCTACGCCTGTAACTTGGGAGTCCTGAAGCTGGGATACCGTCGTGGGGTTTACGCCGCCTAAGGCGTAGACGGGAATGTTTACGGCGTTGCAGATTGCCTTTACCGTGTCGACCCCGATCGGTTTATCCGCCGGTTTGCAGTCTGTCGGGAAGACGTGGCTGGCCATGATATACGTGGCGCCAAGTTCTTCGGCTCGGACGGCTTCTTCTACGGTATGGACGGAAACGCCAAGGGTCGTCATATAATACAATAAGGAAGAGTGACTTTCAAGGTATGACAAGGAGCATTGGAAACGAGGAATGTGAAGTCGAATGGCGACTTTGCCAAAATGTTGAAGGATACACGTCTTTTGGTGAATGCTGCAGAGGCGAAGTGCCCGTTTGGCATAGTCCGTGTAGTCATCTTCAGAAAGCGTTTTTTCACGAAGGACGATGAAGTCTACGTCGGATGCAGCAATTTGTTCGAGCTGGTCCCAGTAGTTTGTCGCCGCAAGTTCGTGGTTTGTAATGGCAGCTACTTTTAACACAATTATCACCTGAATATTAGAGTATTTTATACTACAAATATACAGTAATCTCATACTAACGTCAATGATTATACCAATAGAATATAATGGGGCCCTCCTATGAGTTAAACGCTTTAGAACATGCGGGTTTACGACAAAAGCAGGTCGGGGTGGATTAGGTCCTGACCTGCTTTTGTCATAGTTCTATATAGGTATTTAATAGTGGATATCAGATAAGTATTACAAATAAATATACTCGCTCGTAAGGGGCTGGAGGCCCATGTTCTTGATATCAGCGTACATCTGGTCGAAGGAACGGCCGTCGGTGATTTCAAACTGTTCATCACCCATTTCTGATCCGTCCTGATGCAGGTGGCCGCCGATGCCGACACAGACGCTGGCCGATACCTTGGTGGCGGCAATCTTCATGATGGCATTGCGGAAGGAAGCACTTTCACGGCTCGATACGACGATGTTGGCGTAAGGCATGAATAAGCGGTAGGCGCAGATGATTTGCGTCAGTTTCCGTTCATCGACGTCCTTCGGGTTAATCTTGTCGTTGTTGATGATCGGGCAGAGGCGCGGACAGGACAGGGAGATTTCAGCGTGCGGATATTTACGCTGCATGAGCCAGGCGTGCATGCCCGTAGCCAAGGCGTCTTTCTGATAGTCGTCGAGGCCTAAGAGGGCTGCAAAGCCGACACCGCGCATGCCGCCGAGAATAGCCCGTTCCTGAGAATAGAAGCGGTACGGGAAGATTCGTTTATGGCCGGCCAAGTGGAGCGTTTCGTATTTGTCGGAATTGTACGTTTCCTGGAATACGGTGACGTAGTCGGCGCCGCATTCGTGGAGGTAGGTATAGTCCTTGGTGTTGGTCGGGTAGATTTCCATGTTGATGACCCGGAAGTACTGACGAGCGATTTTGACAGCGTTGCCGATGTACTTGATATCGCTCATCTTCGGACTTTCACCGGTCAGCATGATGACTTCTTCGATGCCCGAGTCGGCGATATTCTTGCATTCTTGGTGAAGTTCCTCGTCGTTCAGTCGGGCCCGTTTTATTTTGTTGTGCGAGTTGAATCCGCAGTAGATGCAGTGATTGTCGCAGTAGTTGGCAAAATAAATCGGCGTCATGATGGAAATGTTGTTTCCGAAGTGGCGGCGCGTGACCAAATGGGCTTTTTGAGCCATTTCTTCGAGGAACGGAGCAGCCGCCGTCGATAAGAGGGCCATGAAGTCCCGCGGGTCTAAGCGTTCTTTCGATAAGGCCATGCGGACGTCTTTATCGGTAAAGTCTTCGTTGTTAAATGAATCGTGAATGGCGACGACTTGGTCGAGCATGTCGGAATCGAGGATTTCCATGCCCGGCAAGTAGGTCATATGGTCGATACGTTTTTCTTCTGTCATGATCGCATTCCTCCTCAGGCACCTAAGAAACCGGTAAGCGGATCAGAGGCAGAGGCCGTTTCGCGGATGCGGCCGAGGCCGGACAGATAGGCATTGCGACCGGCACGAATGGCTTCGCCGAAGGCCTTTGCCATGAGAGGCAGGTCGCCGGCCGTTGCGATAGCCGTATTGGCCATGATAGCAGCGGCACCCATTTCCATGGCTTCACAGGCTTGGGACGGACGGCCGATGCCGGCGTCGACGATGATGGGCAGATCGACTTCGTCGATGAGAATCTGGATGAAGTCCTTCGTCGACAAACCTTTATTGGTGCCGATCGGAGAGGCTAAGGGCATAATGGCAGCGGCACCGGCGTCGACGAGGGCCCGGGCTGCATAGAGGTCAGGATACATGTAGGGCAGGACGACGAAACCTTCTTTGGCGAGGATTTCCGTAGCCTTGATCGTTTCGTTATTGTCGGGCAGGAGGTATTTAGAGTCGCGCATGACTTCGATTTTGATGAAGTCGCCGCAGCCGATTTCCCGCGATAAACGAGCGATGCGGACGGCTTCTTCAGCCGTTCTGGCGCTGGACGTATTGGGCAGCAGTGTAACGTCTTTGGGGATGAAGTCTAAGATATTGTCTTTTTCACCGGCTTCGACGCGGCGCAGGGCCATGGTGACGATTTGTGCGGCACCTTGTTCGACTGCCGCCTTGATGAGGTCGACAGAAAATTTGCCGGAGCCTAAGATGAAACGGGACGTGAATTCATGGTCGCCAAGGACCAGTGTATCTTTCTTTTCCATTGGGAGACACTCCTTTTATATTGTGTAGGTTTTCTGCTTAGTCATAAGGGTTAACCCCCGCCGACAAAGTGGACGATTTCCATGGAATCGCCGTCTTTTAAGGTCACCGTGTCATAAGCTTTGCGCGGTACGATCGTGCCGTTCAATTCGATGGCGATGCGGTCCGTGCGATAAGCCTGGTCGGTAAGATAAGACAGCAGGTTCTGGCCGTCTGCTGCGATGTCCTTGCCGTTGATGCGTATCATGCTGGCCCTCCTTTCTATGCATTAAAAAAAGGCCGCACGAAGACTTACACCCAAGGTGGTGTACCCCTTCGTGCGACCTTTTGTTTCGGTCTCACTCTACCTTTGATTATAGACGATTGCTCAAAAAAGTCAATCGTTTTATGCCAATCAGTACCAAACGGTATCCCTGACCGATATGGTCAAAATAGGGCAGACTGGCGGCGTGACAGGGAACATAGTATAATAAAATTATAAACTCACGAGAGGTGATGACTGTCATGAATGAACGGATGGATTGGACGGATATTGCCCGTTATTTTTACTTGCCTGATGAGCGGCTGCAGGCGATTTCCCGTGATTTCTCGGCCGATATCGACAGGGCTTTGGCCGGTGAGGCCGGAGCTACGGTTTCGGCTGAAAAATCGTATGCATCCCTGCCGGGAGGGGATGAAAAGGGCGTATTTTTGGCACTGGACTTTGGCGGGACTAATGTTCGAGCCTCGCGGATTCGCCTCTTGGGACGACATTGTTATATCATCGAAAAAAAGGTATCCCGACCGCTGAAAGTGGCCGGTAAGTACGATTATTTGTCCTCTTCGACGACGGCGGCAGAACTCTTTGATTTCTTAGCCCGCCTTGTCGGCAAAGTGGCACGACGCGGCCAGTCTTATCGATTGGGGCACGCCTTTTCTTTTGCCTTGAAACGAACCGGTATCGAAGACGGCCGCCTCTTGGCATGGTCTAAGGAAATTGCCGTTTCCGGAGTCGAAGGCGAGAACGTCAACGCCTTGCTGAAAGCGGCGCTCCGACGGCAGGGACTCAGCGACATCGAGCCGGTGGCCCTTGTAAATGATACGACGGCCCTCTTGCTGTCGGCGTCGTATACGATGGAGAAGGTTCGTATCGGTATGGTCTGCGGCACTGGGTTTAACGCCTGTTATTATGAGCCGGAATGGAATATGATCGTTAACTTAGAGGCCGGCGATTACAACGGTGTTACGGGTCATCACTGGGATGAGGCCGTCGATGCCGGATCGTCTCAGCCGGGACTGCATAAACTGGAAAAGATGATGAGCGGTGCTTATGCTTCGGAACTCTTTCGCCAAACGCTGTTGACCTATTTTGACACGCAGGAACTGCCTTCTTTTACGACGGAGGCAATGAATGATATCATTGGAAACGACGATGATCAACAAGGCCGGCTAACGATGGGGCGGCTGTGGAATCGCATCGTCTGCTTGGAAGATGTGCGTCCCATAAGGCATATCGGAGCGGCTATTTTTGTGCGTTCAGCTCAGCTTGTCGGCGCCGTCGGCTGTGGTATTCTGCATCATTTATATAAAGAGCTGCCCATTCCGAGCCAGACCATTGCCATTGACGGAAGTGTTTTAAAACATGTTCGAGGTGCCTTGGTTATGATGGAAGATGCCATGCAGGCCTGCCAAAATGAAGGTCCTGATCGGGAAAAACAGATTTCCATCGATCCGATTCTCATCCAAGATGGGGTCTCCGTCGGCGCTGCGATTGCGGCTGCTATGAGCATAAAATAGTTTTTATAAGAAAATATCGGGATTTGCCAAGGAATCGCCGGCTATCCCCCTTTTCAGGCGGCGCATTTTTCGGTACAATATAATATTACAGAGACAACCATAGACATGGCGATGCCACAGAGGGGAGAAGGGGCCTTAGGCCGGATGCAATGCTGCAACTCGACAAATCTATCAGCAAACCATTTTATGTACAAATTTATGAATATTATCGCCAGGAAATCGAATCGAGCCGCATGGTAGCCGGTATGCGTCTCGATTCTGTGCGTGAATTGGCTCAAGCGGCCGGCATCAGCAAGATGACCGTAGAAAAGGCTTACTACCAATTGGCCAGCGAAGGCTATATCCTGCGTCGGCACAAAGCCCGCTATGAAGTAGCCTCCTTGGGCCGGCGGGAACAACTTCCGGAAGAAGGCCGTCAAATGCGGGTGCAGGAAATCGTACACCAGCCGGTGTATGACTATGATTTCGCCAGCGGCGACATGGCCTTGGAACGATTCCCCCTCGATATTTGGCGAAAGTACATGAATCGTGTTTTGTCAGAGCCGGATCGCCTGTTGGCGGCCAATGACGACCAGGGGGTTCCGGATTTGCGCCGCGCGCTGAGCCGTTACGTCTATGAAACACGCGGTGTCCATGCAGCGCCTTCACAGATTGTCATCGGTGCCGGTACGATTTCCCTGCTGGGCATATTGACGCACTTACTGCGCTGTAAATACGACTGTATCGGCGTTGAAGAGCCCGGATTCAGATTGGGACGGGAAATCTTTCGCAACAGCGGCTACTCCATCGTTCCCATTCCTATCAAGGACGGCCTCCTTCAGGTCGATGAGCTGGAGCAAAGCCACGTTCGCTTGGTCTACGTCAGTCCGTCACATCAGTTTCCGACGGGAACGGTCATGCCGGCCGGCATTCGCCATCGCCTGCTCCAATGGGCAGGAGAGACGGACGGACTCATTATCGAAGACGACTACGACAGCGAGCTTCGCTATTACGGCCGCCCGGTACCGGCACTTCAGGGACTGGACCGCAGTGGCCGCGTCATCTATATGGGGGCCCTTTCGAAGGTATTGCCTTTTTTTGTCCGCCTGAGTTATATGGTGCTCCCGCCGGAACTTATGCCGTTATACCATGAGCAGCGAGGTCTCTTTCGGCAGGGCGCTTCTGTGCCGGAACAGTGTGTGTTGGCGGAATATATCCAGAGCGGCGAACTTTCACGCCAAGTCCGCCGGCTGCGCAAGGATTATCAGGAAAAAGGCGAATTCCTGCGAAAGCTCCTCGTGGAGGCCTTTGGTCAGGAAATCGTCGTCGGCCAACTCGTTTCCGGCATCTACTGTCACGTCCGCCTGCACAGCCCCTTGTCAGAGTCGGATTTGCTCAAAAAAGCGGAACAGCAAGGCTGCCGCGTCTTATCCATGCAGTCTTTTTATGAAACACCCTCACAGGAAACCGACAATGAGTTTCTCCTGTCATTTTCAAAAATTCCCAGCTGTAAGCTCCGTGATGCCGTTGCGGCCTTGCATGCAGCATGGTCAGAGAAGGAAGGATAATAATGGCGAAAAATTTGCGGTTTATTCAATGCGGAGATCTTCATTTAGGAAGCCCGTTCCATAATCTGGCCGCCATCGATGATCGCTGGCAGCGTATCATCGGCAAAGCCCCGGTTCGGGCCTTTCAAAAAATCGTACAGCTGGCTATTGATAAACAAGTTCACGCCGTTCTGATTACAGGTGACGTCTATACCAGTGCCAATCACAACCTCACGGCTCAGCTCGATTACGTGCGGCTGCTGCATAAATTGGCCCAGCATCAAATTCAGGTCTTTGCCGTCCTTGGCAATCACGACCCCTTGGAAGCTTGGAAGGCCAAAATACCTTTCCCGCCCAACGTCCATATCTTTTCGGCAGAGGCTGTCGAACGGGTGCCCTTGGTCGTCGAGGGAGAAGAAGCGGCCGCTGTTTACGGGCAGAGTTATGCTAAAGGAGAACAGCGGGAAAATCTGGCCTGGAAGTTCAATCGTGCCGCCGGCGATACCTTTTCTATCGGACTGCTCCACACCCAAGTCGGCAGTCGTGAGTCGACGTACGCTCCGTGCACCCTTGACGATTTAAAAGAATGCGGCATGGATTATTGGGCCTTGGGTCATATCCATAAACACGAAATTTTATGTGAAAAGCCGTATATCGTCTATGCCGGCAATCCCCAGGGGCTGGACTGCACGGAAAGCGGTCCTCGGGGCTGCTACTACGTCGAAGTCGGCCCTTATGGAACGACGAATATCGAGTTCATCGATACCAGTATCGTCCGCTGGGAAAGCATTGATATTGCCATCGACGGCCTCGAGTCCGTATCAGAACTGCGCGGTGCCGTGCGCTTTGCTAAGGAAAAAGTGCGCCGTGATATCGGGAAACCGACGTTCTTGACCGTTAATTTTACGGGCAGCGGCAGTATGTACCATGTCATCAACAATCCGGAAGCGACACAGTACTGGCTGGAAAGCTGGCGTGAAGAAGAACAGGGGAAGTATGCCTTCGTTATGGTCGAACGGCTGCGTAACCTGGCCCGTCCGAAAATTAATATGGATGAACGGAGTAAACTGCCCGACTCCATTGGCGATTATTTAAATGTTTTCGACAATTTAGAAAAATTGGAGCCTGCTGAAAAAGCAAAGGCCCTGCGGGATATCCTCATGAATCGGCCTGAGTTTGAACGCCTCGGTGCGTATGGCCGGGCGATTTCTGATGACCGCCTGCTGGAAAACTTTGAAAAAGCCAAGTGGCTGGGCATGCAGCGCTTGCTGGAACATAGAAGAGGATAATGTCATGAAGATTATACAGATGGAATTAGCTGATTTCGGGATTTATCATGGTGTCAAATGGAATCCCCCGGAAAGCGGACTGATCGTCATGCACGGCCGTAATGAAAGCGGGAAGACGACCCTCATGAAGTATGTTCGCTCCATGTTCTTCGGCTACTTGCGGGGCGACTGGCACGGCTATTTCGGCAGTATGGATATCCGCCGGGAAGACGGAAAAGAATACCGGATCGTCCGCAATGAAAAAGAATATACCTTATCGAACGGCGATGAAAACCTTCAGGAAGAACCGGCCGACTTGTGGTGGCACGGGCTGGACCGTCAGACCTACGATAAGATTTTCGCCATGGGACTTGAGGACCTTCAAGGCTTTAAAATCCTGTCCAACGAAGCCGTTCGCAACCACTTTTTCAGCATTGAAGGCGGCGTTGCTATGGGGCTGGCCCGCAGTGAGGTGGCCAAAGAGATGGGAGAACTTCTGGTAGCTTCTCCTCAGGGGAAAAAGCCCATCAATGCCCTCCTCAATGAGCAGAAAGACTTCGACCGCCAGATCAGCAGCCTGGCCTTTGATGAAGATGAATTCGCGAGCTTGCAGGAAACGGAGCGGACGACTCATGAAATCGAAAACCGCATCCGTCTCGATATTGAAGAATCAAAGCAACAGATCGAGCAGATTTCTATGCCCATTGCGGCCTGGGACGTCTATAAACGCGGTCAGGATGCTCTGCAGCAGATGCAGAATTTGGCTGACGTATCGCAGTTTCCCTTGGATGGCGCTCAAAAATGGGCCGACATGGACCAAAAGATCAAGGAAATCGACGAACAGATTAAGCACTTGAAAGAAATGAACCAAAAGGGACCGGCTTTTCAGGAATCGTGGAAGCGCTGGCTCGTCTGCGGTCCTCAAATTGAGGATATTTACCGCAGTATTCCGGCTTGGAAGCAGGGCCTTGATGAATTAAAAGACCATGAAGACAAAGAAATCGACTGGGATTTTGAAAAAAACAAACAGGCAGAGGCCTTGAAAGGGTGGACCGTCACCGGTGAAATTCCGGAAACGGTCGACTGGCCGCGCGGGATGGCTGCGGCTTCAACCCTTGAACACAGCCGTCAGGAAATGGAAAAATGGCAGGCTGCCAAGCCTAAGAACGTCTCGTCGCCGGAACTTGAAGAAGAAGATACGGAAAAGTCGAAAGACGAGTGGAAGACTGTCGGAACAGCCGTAGCGGCCATTCAGTCGGCAGTTACGGAACGGCAGACCCTGCAAGAACAGCTCGATTGGCTAAAAAATGGGGCTACGGGTCCGTCGAAGGCCTTTACTGTATTAGGCGTACTCTTTCTCTTAGCCGCAGTCGCCTGCGTGGCAGCGGTATATCTGGCAGACTTTGACTCAACCCTTGGTTTGGGTGCCGGGGCAGCCTGTGCCGTCATCGCCGTCATTTCTCTGGCCCGTCAAAAAACGGGGACTGATCGTATTCCCCGTAAAATTGCTGAAATAGAAGGTCAATTAGGGAAACTTAATCAACAGATAAGCGACCTTTCAAAAGATGCTGAAATCACCTTAGATGTGGAGGCCGCCAACGATCGCTGGCAGCAGGAACTCGACGGTGTCCGCAAACAGTACATGGACTGGCAGACGCGGGAATCGAAGAATGCCTGGCAGAAAGAACAGAAAGTGATGTACGATGCCATCTACGGCACCTGGCAGGAAGAAGGAAATACCTGCAAGAAAAAACTTTTAGCCAGTGAAACGGCTTGGGAAGGCTGGCGCGATCAGTCGGGATTTACGAAACTTGAAACGGCGGATATGGCCAAAGCCAAAGATGCCTGGGATATATGGAAACAGATGACGACGGCGTCGAACGATTGGAAGCGGCGTAAACTCGATGTGAACAGTTCCATTTCGCGTTGGACGGATACGGCAGAACAGATTTTCCGTGAAGTCGGTGTTAAAAAGCCTGTATCTCCCGATGAGGCGGAAGCCGTATATAAACAGTGGCAGGATATCCGCGTCCAGGCTGAAGTCGCTAAAGAACAGGATCGTCAGCAGAAAGAGCGGGAAGTCCAGATTGAAAGCCTGTCTGAAGAGCGAGAACATAAAGTTCAGATGCAGCGGGAACTGCTTAGCGCTGCCGGGGCCAAGACCGATGCGGAATTCCGCAGCAAATTATTGAAATTCCGTCAATTCCAACAGTATAAAGAGGTCTATGACCAAACGGAGGCTCATATTCGGCTCATCGCCAAGAATCCTAAAAAATTGTCGGAACTGCGCCATGAATTGAAGATACACACGCTGAAAAACTGGACCGACGAACGCGATTACTATCAGAAAAAAATCGCCGAGGCCGAAAAGAAACTGGCCGAAGTGGCTGAAAAACGAGGCAGTATCATTGAACGTCTGAGTCAGATGGCCAAGAGCGATGAATACGGGAAACTCTTGCAGACCCAGCAGAACCGCAAGGCTGATTTGGACCGCCATGTCGATGACTGGCTGACCTATATGTATACCCAGTACATGCTCGAACAGGCTCAGGATTACTACGAAAGAGTCCGTCAGCCCATCGTCATTCGTCAGGCCGGTGAATATCTGAACCTTATGACTCAGGGCCGTTATACCCTTCAGGCCAGCCTCGACGGCAAGCAGCTCTTCGCCGTTGACGGTACTCAGCGCCGTATTCCGGAAAAACAGTGGAGCAGCGGATTAGGCGACCAGATTTACCTCGCTATCCGTGTCAGCCTGGCCATGGCCTTTTCACGGCAGATCGAACCGATGCCGCTCATCCTCGACGACATCTTGGTCCGCTTCGATGAACAGCGCCAAAAAGAAGCCATCCACTTCTTGGCATCTTTAGGTAAAAAAGAACAGATCTTCCTGTTCACCTGCTCGGCAGCGACCCAAAAAGTAGCCCAGGAAGTTCAGAAAGAACTTTCCGGGGAAACCGATACGATTCACATTTTTGAAATCGAAAAAGGAACCATCCAGCCTCAAACGGTTTCGTAATGACATTTCTAGACATCCCTTGACTTTTAAACAGCTCGGTTTATGCCGGGCTGTTAATTTGTACCGGCCTGTTTTATGTGAGGGAACGCGTGAAAGATACCCTAGGATTCATCGAGATGATGTCGTTTGAATGCGTTCACGCGTAATTGTTATAAGTGAATATTAAATTTTAAACCGCAGCAAAATTTTGCTGCGGTTTTTTCGCGCTTATAAATTTATAAGTATCTTTCTTTTTTCGTGTGCTTTGTCTATACTTACCTCGATAATTGGCGTCAGAACATCTTGTTATTTTGTTTTTTGTTTATTTTTTTCTTTCATTGCTTCGGCGTATCTCTTTTTCTCTTTTTCGATAATGTCGGTAAAGTATTCCGTTCGGAAACGGGTAATCTTAAAAAATCCGTTGATTTCTTCTTCCGTGTAAGTTTCCCCAGCGGCCATTAGGTAGTTAGCGGTAGTTTTTCTGTCGTATGCAGTGTGCTTGTTGCAAGTTTGCAAACCTTTTTTGGTTAGATAAATATTGTGTTCCCGCATATTATCAGGGTTCGTTTTTTGTTCAATAAAGCCGCCTTTTTCTAATTTAGAAAGCATGGAGGATATCGTCCCTTTTGTGCGATACATTAGTTTACATAGCTCTTTAGCGGTTATTCCGGGGGTGCGTTTAATAAATCCTAATGTATGGATCTCTATTTCACCCATAAAGAAACCGGGCGCATATTCTCTGGGAATAGATTGATAGGCGTTCATGAGCATCTGATGGCGAAAGATAATATCAACCTTTTCATCTAAGTTAGAAAAGATATCCTGTATATCATTTTTTTTTGTATTCATGGAAGTACCACCTCAATCGATAATAATGGAATCAGAAATATAATTAATTTTATTATATGGAATGGATACCAAACTGTCAAATTGCCAAACTATAAAAGTTTGGCAATGAAACTTATTGGCTATGCTTAATTGTAAAAATACTATATTTTCAGCATTTATTATCTTAAAGTCTTTCTATAATGGACTAATGACCGAGAAAATCATTGACACGGTCAAAATTATGAATTATTATATTGACAAATAGATTGATTGTAAAACTATTTATTCAAAGGAGAAAAGATGATGATAAAGTTGCGTGCCAACCACACGTTTACGCTTCTTTTATTGACAGGTATCGGTATGGGTGCTGTTGCTGGCTTGTATCTGGGAAATGATGCAGTCATTTTTCGCCCGGTAGGGGAAGTTTTCATTAATTTACTTTTTACTTTGGTAACGCCATTGGTCTTCTTTTCCATTTCAGGAGCTGTTTCTGCTTCATCTGATTTGAAACGTTTGGGAAAACTTTTGAGCAGCACGTTGGTCTTGTTTATCGCGACAGGCATTGTAGCGGCTGTGACTACGCTGATTCTGGTTACACTCATAAATCCTTGTGAGGGAATGGAACTTCCGACAATTATTTATAATGCATCGGATCGATTGAGGGCAGATACTAGTTTTTCGTTAGGGGATTATTTGGTTCGCACTGTCTCTGTTCATGATTTTTCTCAGCTGTTGATGCAGCAGAATATGGTTGCCCTTATTGTATTTTCTGTTTTTTTTGGCATCTGTGTTCCTTTAATTGGTGACAGGGCATCCGTTGTGAGCCAAGCATTGAATGACATTGCTCAAGTCATTTATAAAATGATTTCTGTTCTGATGAAATTTGCTCCTATCGGACTGGGTGCTTATTTTGCTAATCTTATCGGTACCATGGGTGGTTCTTTGGTTGACGCATTCGCTCGAGTGATGCTTTTCTTTTTCCCCGTGGCATTGGCATACTTCTTTCTTGGGTTTTCTTTTTATTGCTATCTTGCCGGTGGTAGTCGTTGCGTTCGACGTTTTTTCCAATATGTGCTTACTCCGGCGATGATGGCGTTATGCACGAGTTCCAGCAATGCTGCTATTCCGGCACAGCGTGAATTTTGCAATAAAATGGGAGTTCCTTCTGACATATCCGGAATTGTTCTTCCGATGGGCGCGACGATGCATATGGATGGAGGGTGTATTGCTACGGTAACGAAGATTTACCTTATATGCATTCTTTTTCATATACCTTGGAATACGGTGAGTATTTTTGCCTTAGCCATTTTTTTAGCCGTTTTATCGGCAACGGCTATTTCTTCTGTTCCCGGAGGCGGGGCCATTGGCAGTGCTATGATTGTCAGTATGCTCGGTTTACCGCCTGAAGCGATGGGGATTTTAATTTTAGTGGGAACATTGGTCGATCCTCTGGGGACCATGATTAATTCGACCGGTGATAGTGTCGTTTCCTTTTTGATTGCTCGAATACTGGAAGGCAGTAACTGGATGACACGCCATATATAATATCTCATTTATCTTACTTTACTTAAGAAAGGGTGTCTATGACTATGAAAATTACAAAGATCGATGTGCTTTTGTCAGATCCTGTAGAAGGCGGTTGGCAGCCGATGTTTTGCCGGGTTTATACGGATAGTGGCATCTATGGGGATGGTGAAGCTGCATTATCGTATGGCGGGGCGGTTCATGCTGCGTTTGGAATGATGCAGGATTTGGCTCCGGAACTTATTGGACTTAACCCTTTGGAGCATGAAGTTATTTGGCAGAAAATGTATAAGGATGCCTGCTTCTTTGCGCTTAATGGAGGACCTATTACTTTTGCCGGCATGAGTGCATTTGACGTAGCTTTGTGGGATATAAAAGGAAAGGCATACGGGGCTCCGCTGCATGAAATGCTTGGCGGCAAGCAGCGAAGTTCTTTGCGTGCTTATGCCAGCCAGCTTCAAAACGGATGGGCTGAAAAACGGCGTCCGGGGCGGACTCCGGAAGACTATGCTCATGATGCTAAAGTCGCTGTGGAAAAAGGCTTTGATGCTGTTAAATTTAACTTCACTACCTTCCGTGAAGATGGTGGTCGGTATGATGGCTCTGAACAAAGTGCCTTTTTGCACCCGGATTATATGAACGTTATTGAATCACGTATAGCCGCTGTTCGTCAAGCAATCGGTTCAAGATGTGATATTATCTTGGAAAATCATGCCTATACAGATGCACAGTCAGCTGTCCAAATGGGGAATATGGCCAAAAAATACGGGATTCTTTATTATGAAGAACCGGTAGCTCCTCATGCAGAACTGCTTCGTTTTGTGCATCAGAATACAGGGATTCCCGTTGCCAGCGGTGAACGGATTTATTCACGCTGGCAGTTTCAGAAATGCTTGGAACAGGAGGCGATTCAAGTTATCCAGCCGGATGTTGGCAACAGTGGCGGCATCACAGAAGTGAAGAAAATTTGTGATATGGCGTATACCCATGATGTAGGAGTTCAGATTCATGTTTGCGGTTCTCCCTTGATTACGGCGGCATCGCTTAATCTGGAAGCAACATTGCCGAATTTTGTTATTCATGAATACAATGTCAACACGTCGATGCCCAAAATGCTGAAACTGACGAAATATACGTATGAACCTGTTGACGGAAAAATGACGGTTCCTGATTTGCCCGGTATAGGCAATGAAATTTCAAATTATGCCTTTTCTCATAGTCAGGTAATCTCAATTACAGATACTGATAAAGTTGCTATTTTATAGGATTCATTTATGAAAAATCTTACGTAAAAGGAGTAATATCATGGATAATGTAGAGCAAGGGCAGAACTATGGCGGTAAAGCCTTATTACCTATTGTCGTTTTCCTCATTTTATATGTCGGGTGCGGTGTCGTTTTTACGGTTCTTGGATATGATAAGCCTTTTTGGATGATGCCACGTTATGTATCGATTTTGATTGCAGTCATGGCAGCGCTTCTATGTTTTGATCCTAAAAAATCGTTTACAGAAAAAACGGATATCTGGGCGAAAAATGCTGGTAAACCGGGCGTCATGCAGTTGGGCTTGATGGTTCTCATGGCTGGTGGCTTTGCTAAGGCGTGTTCGGCTATGGGCGGGGAAGCGTCTATTGTAAACTTGGGGATTTCGTTGATTCCGGGATATCTTCTTCTGCCAGGTCTTTTTGCCATTTGTGCCATTATTTCTACTTGTATCGGCACATCTATGGGGACATTAGCTACTATGATTCCTGTTGCAGCGGCCCTGTCTCAAAGTGCAGGTATTAATCCGGCAATGGCAGGCGCGGCTACGATTACCGGTGCATACTTTGGTGACAACCTTTCTATGATTGCTGCTACGACCATTTGTGCAGCTCGCGGTGTGGGAGCGGATATGAAAGAAAAGTTTAAATTTAACTTTTATGTTGCTCTACCGGCGACTATTCTGACACTGATCGTTTATGGCCTTGCTGGCAGCAGTGGCGGGGGTGCTGATGTTGTGGCTGGTGATTATAATTTAATTACGATTTTGCCGTATATCTCGACCCTTGTTTTTGCTCTCATGGGGTGGGATGTTATCCTAGTTCTCGGTATTGGAATCGCTTTGGCAGGAGCTATTGGCGTAGCTATGGGGACCACTACTTTCTTTGGTTGGGCCCAAGCCGTTTCTGCGGGGATGGAAAGCATGTTCTGGTTGGCTGTTTTTGCCTTTATGATTTCTGGATTGGTAGGACTTGTTTCTTATTATGGTGGTATCAATTGGCTGGTAAGTGTTGTTACTAAGAAAATTAAAGGCCGCAAGAGTTGTGAATTCATTGCCGGTGGTTTATCCTTGTTGTTATCTGCGACGATTGTTAATAATGTTATGGCAATCATGATTACGTCTCCCATTGCGAAAGAATTGGGGGAAAAATACGAAATTGCCCCGCGTAGATTGGCGACATTCCTGGATATTGGTGCTTGTATTGCAGTTATGATTGTCCCTCATGGTACGGGGGCTCTGATGGTTCAGGAAGTTATGGGAGCCAGCTATATCGATATTTTATCCTGCCAGTTTTACCCACTCTTTCTTATTATGAGCTGTGCTGTTATCATCCAACTCGGATTGTTACGGACGAAAATAGAAAAAAATAAAAAATTGGCGCTATAATAAATATAGGGATCTTGTGAACAACTTGTTTGCAAGATCCTTTAGCGTTTTCATTACGGTCTACATGAAATAAAAAAATTCCTAATTTATTCGGAGAAAAGCGAATAAATTAGGAATTTTAATGAAATACTAACCGTGCAGCGTTGTTAAGCCCACACGAAGCTGGCCATGGAGAGAGATCCCATGGTACAGGTGTTGTTAAATACGGTTGCCGAATCTTCTCCGGCGGCGCCGAGACAGTAAAGCAGCGGCATATAGTGGTCCGGTGTAGGAACGGAGTAGGATGCGTTTTCGTGTTCTTGGTAGTTGATGACGGCATCGATATTGCCGCTGAGTACGTTGTCTACGATGTATTTGCTGAAGTGGTCAGCCTGGTCGGAACCGCCGCGGTTGTTCCATTCGATTCGCCGCAGGTTGTGGACGATGTTGCCGCTGCCCCAGATCAGGTATCCCTGCTCGCGCAAGGGTGCTAATTTTCTCCCGATTTCGACACATTGTTCCGTTCTCAGATGGCTGTTTACCGAGAGCTGTACGACGGGGATAGAAGCATCGGGAAACATATGAACCATTACGCTCCAGGTTCCGTGATCGATGCCCCAGCTGTCGTTGATAGAAACGTCGCTGCCCAGGCGGTCACAGACTTCTTTCGTAAGGTCTGAACAGCCTCTGACGGGATATTTAAGCTGGTAGAGTTCTTCCGGGAAGCCGTACATATCGTATACTTGACGTGGTTTTTCGGCGCTTTGAATATATGTACCCGGCGCATACCAATGCGCGGATATGGCTAATATGGCTTTCGGCTTTTCCGGGCTGTTTAGAATGTCGGCGCCGATTCGCTGCATTTCGCGCGTAAGATCATTTTCATCGATGGCCAACATAGGGCTTCCGTGTCCGATGAAGATAACAGGCGTCTTTTTCATATAACAAATCCCCCTTTGTCTTGTAATTCGTAAATATAAACCCCTTTTAGTATATCATATACATACTTTACGTCAACAAAGGGCCTTGTTTCATATATTCAATTGGGAGGAGTGTTTTACTGAAAAACAAGTGCCTTTTGACAATGGCCTTATTGCCCGGAAGTCCTTATTTTGGTATACTACATAGTAACGTACAGGTTACGGACTTTTTTAGGGATAACGACTGTGCGTCCTTTCGGGCGCCTTGGTTATCTCTTTTTTTTATAGGAGGAATGGATATGGAAATTCGTCATTATCGCTGGAATGATGGAAAAAAACTGACGGTCGGAGAAAGAACGCTGATCATGGGCGTCTTAAATTATACACCCGATTCTTTTTCGGATGGAGGTAAGTGGAATGATATCGACACGGCCTTACGCCATATGGAAGACATGGTTGCTGATGGCGCGGATATCATCGATATCGGTGCTGAATCGTCCCGCCCGGGCTTTACGCCGATTTCAGCAGCTGAAGAAATTGAACGATTGGAACGGATCCTGCCCCGCCTCGTCGATGCTTGTCCGGTGCCCATTTCGGTCGATACGTATAAGGCAGAAACGGCAGACTATGCCATGAGTACCGGAGCCCATATCATGAACGACATTTGGGGCCTGCAGTATGCTCCGGAGCCCGGAAAAATGGCCGCTGTTGCCGTAAAACACGGCGTCCCCGTCGTCGTCATGCATAATCAGGAAGGCACGGAGTATGGCGATATCATCGGCGATATGAAGCGCTTCTTTATTCGTTCGTCCATTATTGCCGACCAGGCCGGGATGCGTCAAGATCAAATCATTACCGATCCGGGCATCGGTTTTGGCAAGACTTTTGAACAGAACGTCTATGTCATAAAGCATCTGCGCGAATTGACGGCCCTGCCGTATCCTATGCTGCTGGGGACGAGCCGCAAGGGCTTTATCGGAAAGATCCTCGACCTGCCCGTAACGGAGCGGATGGAAGGGACGGGGGCGACTTGTGTAGCCGGAGTCCTTTCGGGATGTACTATCATGCGTGTTCATGATGTAAGGCCTATTGCTCGTATGTGCCGCATGGCCGATGCCTTAGTGGATAACCTTCGATAAAATAGTATTATTTATGCATAGATAGTGACCTGCTTCTTGACCGCTGTCCATTCTGGAAGTATAATAGCCCAAATACTGCGGACGCCAAAAGCGGTGCCGCAAGGGGGAGATGGTTCTATGAAGTGTGAAAGTTTACGAGGCCTCGTCGTGTGCCGGGATTTTTTGAAGGATCCTGTCATCAAGGCCTTGATGGATGTTCAAGAAGATACGGATCAAGGGGCTTCGTTTTCACGGCGAGCCGGTGCGGCCGCCTTGCTGGAAGCGGCCGAACGGTTGGGGCTTCAGGGCAATGTGCTGCGCCAGTATTTTTTATACCTTTTTTCGGAGGGACGTACGGTGGCTGCCGATGTTATGGAACGGGTCGGTACCGCCGGTACGGGACTGACTCGGGCTTTGGCTTTCGATAT
This sequence comes from Megasphaera sp. UBA1696, assembly GCA_002319965.1. Classification (GTDB taxonomy): domain Bacteria; phylum Bacillota; class Negativicutes; order Veillonellales; family Megasphaeraceae; genus Megasphaera. The sequence continues at coordinate 12,411 of DCJQ01000027.1, read as the reverse complement.
GGAACTGATATTTCCGTATTTACAGCGTCAGCCTTCTGACTTTTTTGATGTCGAATTTTTAGATGAGTATGAGCCGGCTGCTGTCACCAACGACGCCTGTATCCGGTCCTTAGAAAAAGCTTTTCAAGGGGCGGATACGCCGGAAAAAGCCACGGCCGTGCTGCTCGATTACTATGCCGCCTTCGGTCGCGGAAAACTCGCTCGTTTCATGGCCTTTCGCTTGTCCGACGACGGCCATCTCATCGGGATTGAAAATTTCCCGCACCTCGATTGGAATGATCTCATTGGCTATGATGCACAGAAGGAAAAACTCATGGCCAATACCGCGGCTTTTGTCAGCGGGAAAGAGGCGAATAACGTTCTTCTCACGGGATCTCGCGGTACGGGCAAGTCGACGGCAGTCAAAGCCTTGGTCTCACGCTATCATGAACAGGGATTGCGCCTGGTTCAGCTTCAGCGTGACCAGCTTCAGGGACTGCAGCCTCTGATGGAAACGTTGGGCGCTATCGGCAGCAAGCGTTTCATCTTGTTTCTCGATGACCTGTCTTTTGATGAAAATGAAGCGTCTTATAAATACCTGAAATCGGCCATGGATGGTGGTGTTACGCCACAACCAAAAAATGTGGTTATTTATGCAACGTCCAATCGCCGTCATCTGCTCAAGGAGACCTGGCATGACCGCAATGATGAATGGGAAGAAGTCTATCGTGACGATAACACCAATGAAGCCATTTCTTTATCAGACCGTTTCGGACTCATCCTTCATTACGCAGCGCCGACGCAGGATGAATACCTGGAAATCATCAGCCATGAATTGAAGAAAGCCGGCATTGATCTCGCGCCGGAAAAGCTGCGAATCGAAGGGCTGCGCTGGGAGATGGAACATTCCGGCCGAAACGGGCGGATTGCCCGGCAATTTGTGAAATGGTACCTCAACAATCGGGACTCCTAAAAATATTAGGAAGTCAAGCGTTTAACTAAAGAATTTCAAATTAATTTCAAAAAAATCATTGACAAACGAGGCTGCATTTTGTAGAATGTGTTCAAGCTTTTCAAACGAGCCGAACTGATAAGGGCTCGCAAAAGCATATGGTAAAATCTGATGACGGGAAAGAGTAGGTCCTTCGGATACTTTCAGAGAGTCGGCGGGTGGTGCGAGCCGATAGTGAAGATCGATTGAAAATCATCCCTGAAGAGAAGTGCTGAAGTATACTAAGCACTGACGACTTTTCCACGTTATAGGAAACGCGTATGTTGGTACGTTGTAGAGAGCCTGGCGCAGCAATGAGCCGGGAATCAGGGTGGTATCGCGGAATAAAAACTCCGTCCCTCATAGGGATAGGAGTTTTTTTGTTACCTCTTTCGACGCATCTCTAAATTCCAACGAGAATAAATTATTTTATACTCAAAGGAGCGATGTTATTATGGCAAAGGTTTTTTATGATCAAGATGTAAATTGGGATGTCATGAGAGGTAAGAAGGTAGCTGTCGTCGGTTATGGCAGCCAGGGTCATGCCCATGCCTTGAATTTGAAAGAAAGCGGCGTAGACGTCGTCGTCGGTCTGTATGAAGGCAGTAAATCTGTCGAAAAAGCGAAAAAAGCCGGCCTTGAAGTCAAGACTGTTGCCGAAGCCGTTAAAGAAGCGGACGTTACCATGGTCCTCATTCCGGATGAAAAACAGGCGGATGTCTATGCTTCTGAAATCGCTCCGAATTTAAAATCCGGCAGTGCTCTTGCTTTTGCCCACGGCTTTAACGTTCACTTTAAACAGATCGTACCGCCGGCTGACGTCGATGTCTTCATGGTGGCCCCTAAGGGCCCGGGTCACCTCGTTCGTCGTACCTTTGTAGAAGGCGGCGGCGTCCCCGACGTATTCGCTGTTGAACAGGATGCAACGGGAACTTGTTTCGATCTCGCCTTGGCTTACGCCCGCGGTATCGGCGGCACCCGGGCCGGCGTTATCCAGACGACCTTCCAGGAAGAAACGGAAACAGACCTCTTTGGCGAACAGGCCGTTCTCTGCGGCGGTATCTGCCAGCTCATCACCAACGGTTTTGAAACCCTTTGCGAAGCAGGTTATCAGCCGGAAATCGCTTACTTTGAAACCTTCCATGAAATGAAGTTGATCGTCGACCTCATGTATGAAGGCGGCATGGCCAAGATGCGTAAATCCATCAGTGATACGGCTGAATACGGTGACTATACGGCCGGCCCCCGCGTCGTAACCCAGGATTCGAAGAAGGCTATGAAAGACGTCCTCAACGATATCCAGTCCGGGGCCTTTGCCAAAGATTGGCTCCTCGAAAACAAGGCCGGCGGCCGGGCTCATTTCTTGGCTATGCGTCGTCAGCACGCGGAACATCCCCTCGAACAGGTCGGCGAAAAGCTCCGCGCCATGATGCCCTGGCTCCACAGCAACGACCAGAACGACTAATTTCTCCATGGCCTATGGGCCATGCTCTTAATGACATGATAACGAGGTGAATAGAATGAACATGACCGGAGCACAAGCTGTCCTTGAATGCTTAAAGCGAGAAGGTGTAGATGTCGTATTCGGCTATCCCGGCGGAGCCGTCCTAACCTTATACGACGAATTATATAAAGCGCAGTTCCCTCATATTTTGACGGGACATGAACAGGGAGCTGTTCACGCTGCCGACGGTTATGCTCGAGTGACGGGGCGCACCGGAGTCTGCTTTGCAACTTCCGGACCGGGAGTCTGCAACATGGTGACCGGCATTGCGACGGCCAATATGGATTCTATTCCCCTGGTTATCATCAGCGGTCAGGTCGCGACGCCCCTCATCGGCCGCGACTCCTTTCAAGAAGCGGACATTTCCGGCATCACAACGCCCATTACCAAGCACAATTATCTCGTAAAGGACGTCAAAGAACTGCCGCGGGTCTTGAAGGAGGCCTTTTACATTGCTTCGACAGGCCGACCGGGACCGGTCCTAGTCGACATTGCCAAAGATGTCTTCGACACGTCCTTTGAATTTGAATATCCAAAGGATGTTCACCTTAGAGGTTACAGCGGCCATCAGGAAGGCTGCCAAGGCGATGTGGTTCGTGCCGTTAAGGCCTTGGCTAAGGCCAAACGGCCGGTCCTCCTTACCGGCGGTGGTGTCATCTTATCGGAAATGGCAGAACCCCTGCGCACTGTCGTGCAGCAGCTCGGAATACCGGTCGTAACGACGCTCATGGGCAAGGGGAGTATTCCCGATGATTGGGACTGCCACTTGGGAATGGTCGGCATGCATGGTTCTTACGCCGCCAATATGGCCGTTACCCAGTGTGATTTGCTCCTTGCCGTCGGCGTCCGCTTTGATGACCGCGTTACCGGCGACGCTGCAAATTTTGCGCCGCAGGCAACCATCGTCCACTTCGATATCGATAAGGTTGAAATCAATAAGATCGTCCATGCCGATATCAGCGTCAACGCCGATCTTCGCTGGTCCCTGCCGCGTCTCTGCGAAGGACTGAAGCCTTATGGACAGTCCCTTTATGAAAGATATGAAGGGTGGCGGCACGTCGTTTTGTCCATGAAGAAAGCTCATCCCTTTGCGACTCGTCATCTGGAGGGAACTATCTCTCCGCAGGCGATTTTTAATGCCGTTCAGGCTGCGACCGATGAGGATACGATCATCGTTACGGACGTCGGCCAACATCAAATGTGGTCGGCTCAGTTCTTCAACCTGAATAAACCGCGGCACTTCGTTACCTCCGGAGGACTGGGGACGATGGGGTACGGCCTTCCGGCAGCTATGGGTGCTAAAATCGGCTGTCCCGGATCTACGGTCGTCCTCTTTACCGGCGACGGCAGTATCATGATGAACTGTCAGGAATTTGCGACCCTCCATAAGTATGGTATCGACGTCAAAGTCGTCGTTCTCCACAATAACGTCTTGGGCATGGTCAATCAGTGGCAGCGTATGTTCTACAGTGGTCACTGTTCGCAGTCGGTCATTGCCGACAATCCGGATTTGACGGCCCTCTCAAGTGCGATGGGTGTTCCCGGCTCCGGTGTCCGCAGTCCGGAAAAATTGGATGATGCCGTATCCCGGTTATTCCATACGGAAGGACCGGCCCTGCTTGATGTATTCATTCCGCCGGATGAAAATGTGTATCCCATGGTTCCTGGCGGAAAACGATTGGATCAAATGGTATTGGGAGGTGAAGCCCAGTGACGAAACAGCACCTGGCACTGCTTTGCGACAATAAGCCCGGCGTACTGACACACGTCGCCGGCCTCATCAGCCGCAGAGCCATTAATATTGAATGTATTAACGCCGGGTACACGGAGGAATCCGATGTGACCCGCATCAATATCGTCGTGTCTGTCGAAAACCGATGGGAACTCGACCAAGCCGTTAATCAACTGGCAAAACTCATCGACGTCATCAAGGTTGTAAACCTTGATGACGCCCCCTTTGTCAGTTATGAACTGGCCATGATTAAGATACGGAGTCTGACGCCCGAAATCCGGGAAGAATTGACCAATATTGCGAATTTGTTCAAGGCTAAGATTGTCGATGTCCAGCGACATTCGCTGACTATGCGCATTACAGGCCGGGAAGATCGCATTGAAGCCTTGCTTGAAATGTTGAAAGACTATGAAATCATTGAAATTGCCCGGACGGGCCAGATTTCTCTCTCTCGAGGGGAAACGGCCGTGAAGGATATGTAATAGATATGCTGCTGCCAGTACGGCATAAAGAGAGGATGAATACTATATGCGCAGTGATGTTGTAAAAAAAGGGGTTACCCGAACGGCCCATCGCAGTTTGTTCCATGCCATGGGCTATAGTGACGAGGACTTGAAGAAGCCCTTGATCGGCATCTGTAATGCCTTTAATGAAATTATTCCGGGACACGTCCACTTAGGCGAAATTGCCCAGGCCGTTAAACTCGGTGTAGCCGCTGCCGGCGGTACGCCTATCGAATTTCCGTCTATCGGTGTCTGTGACGGCATCGCCATGGGGCATCGGGGGATGAGTTTTTCCCTTTCAAGCCGCGAGTTGATCTGCGATTCCATCGAAGCCGTAGCCACGGCTCATGCCTTTGACGGTTTGGTCCTCATCCCGAATTGCGATAAAATCGTGCCGGCCATGCTCATGGCAGCCGGTAGACTCAACATCCCGACTGTCGTCGTCAGCGGCGGTCCCATGCTGGCCGGTCGTTATAAGGGCCGGAATATCAGTGTCAGCACGATGTTTGAAGCCGCCGGTAAGGTCGAGTCCGGCCAGATGACAGCTGAAGAAATGCACGAAATGGAATTTCACGCCTGCCCGGGATGCGGATCCTGCTCCGGCTTATTTACGGCCAACACCATGAACTGTATGACCGAGGTCTTGGGTATGGGCCTTCCCGGCAACGGGACGATTCCCGCTGCTTATACGGGCCTTCGCCGCATGCTGGCGAAAAAAGCCGGTGAAGTCGTCTTGGACCTTGTCCGCCGTGACGTGAAGCCGCGGGATATCATGACCCTCGAAGCCTTTGAAAACGCCATTGCCGTCGACATGGCTATCGGCGGTTCTACCAATACGGCTCTGCACCTTCCGGCCATTGCCCATGAAGCGGGGGTACAGCTGTCCCTCGACGAGTTCGATGCCATCAGCCGCAAGGCTGCCTATATCTGCAAGATGAGCCCCGGCGGGACTTATCACATGCAGGACCTCGACGAAGCCGGCGGCATCTGCGCCGTCATGAAGGAAGTTTCTAAATTGGGTCTGATTCACACCGACGCCAAGACTATTACCGGCACCGTCGGCGACCGCATTAAAGATGCGGAAGTCCTCAATCGGGATGTCATCCACTCTGTCGACAATGCCTATATGAATAAAGGGGGCATCGCTGTCCTTAAAGGGAATTTAGCGCCCTTAGGATCGGTTATCAAAGAAAGTGCCGTCGATGAAGACCTCTTGGTCTATAAGGGAACGGCCAAGTGCTACGATGCCGAAGAAGATGCTATCGAAGCCATCATCCGCGGCGATATCAAAGAAGGGCACGTCGTCGTCATCCGCTACGAAGGGCCCAAGGGAGGGCCGGGCATGCGGGAAATGCTCAATCCGACGGCCGTCATCACCGGCATGGGCTTGAAAGTAGCTCTCTTGACCGATGGCCGCTTCAGCGGTGCCAGCCGCGGTGCCTGCATCGGCCACATTTCACCGGAAGCGATGGAAGGCGGCCCCTTGGCTTTGGTTCACGACGGCGACACCATTTCCATCGACATCCCGAATCGGAAATTGGAACTGGAAGTCAGTGATGAAGAACTCGCTAAACGCCGAGCGGCATGGAAGCAGCCGGAACCGAAGGTCAAGACGGGATACCTGTCACGGTATGCTAAGCTTGTTACGTCGGCCAATACCGGCGCCGTCATGCAGTAAGAATGAAGTCTATCTCCTGCTTCCGTGCCCTTCGCCTATGCTGCGCAGGGAATGGGGAGCAGGAGATTTATTTTATCTGAATATAAAATGATATGAAAAGGGGCTTATTATGAAACAGGTTTGTGCGCTCATCGGTAAGTTTTTTGGCGTCATCGCCATCATCTTTCTCATCATCGGCCTTACGATGCCGACCAGTTTTTCTTGGGTTTTAGGCCATGTCGGCGGCATTTCTGTCTTGTCGGTTCTCTTAGGCATTATCATGTTTGGCATGGGCATGACTATGAGTGCCAGCGACTTCGTCCTCGTTTTGAAGCAGCCTAAGGACGTATTTTTCGGCGTCTGCGCCCAGTATTTCGTCATGCCGTTTCTGGCCTTCGTCCTGGCAACCGTATTTCGCCTCGATCCGGCCCTGACGGCAGGCGTCGTCCTCGTCGGGACCTGCCCGGGAGGTACGTCGTCCAATGTCATCACCTTCATGAGTAAGGGTGACGTTCCCTTGTCGGTCACCATTACCAGTATTTCGACCTTATTGTCTCCGGTCTTGACGCCGCTTTTGACGTACCTGATCATCGGTCAGCGTATTTCCTTTAATCCTGTCAGCATGTTCTTATCCATCGTACAGATCGTCATCGTTCCTATTGCCTTGGGTCTCTTAGTCAAGCGCTTTCTGCCAAAGCTTGCCGGCGCCGCCCTCGATTATCTTCCGGCTGTTTCGGCTATGGCTATTTCTTTCCTCATCGCCGGCATCATCGGTGCCAGCCGTGATTCCATTCTTAACAGCTCAGGACTCATCTTGTTAGTCGTCATCCTGCATAACTGCCTCGGCTATGCCTTGGGATTCTTTATCGGCCACCTCTGCGGCATGAGCTGGAAAAAGATGGTTGCCGTATCCATTGAAGTCGGCATGCAGAATTCGGGCTTGGCTACGGGGCTTGCCAAAACCCATTTTGCCGCCCTTCCTATGGCCGGCGTTCCCGGTGCTATTTTCAGTGCTTGGCACAATATTTCCGGAGCCGGTCTTGCCTATCTCTATGTCAATTATTTAAATAAACGCTTTGACAGTGACTACGAGGCAGCGGAAGAACCGGCAGCGAACGGGGCTTTGTCGGCCGCTCATAAGTAGTGAGCAAAGATTGTTTAGAAAAGGTGTTGTCTTTATGTTCGGCAGCACCTTTTTTTTTGCTATAATAAAGATAGTTTTTTCGTCAGGAGGTAATCTATGATCGGTGTTATTGTCAATGCAGTGACCTCATCCCTGGGAGCTCTTTTAGGGGTCGGGTTGAATAATCGAATTTCTGAACGATTTACGACGGCTGTTTTGAGCGTCATTGCTCTGGGACTGGCTGCTATGGGAATCCAAGGGGCTGTCCAGAGCCAGAATATGCTCCTCGTCTTGGCCAGTATGATTATCGGTACGATTCTCGGGACGGCCATCGGTATTGAAGACCGGATGAATCAATTCGGAGAGTTCCTTAAAAAGCATTTGAGCCGCGGCGACGATTCGCGGTTCGTCAAAGGGTTTGTGACCTTGTCCATGATGGAAACCATCGGGGCTATGGCTATTATCGGCCCCATTCAGGCCGCTTTAGGGAGCAACGACTTACTGTATTTTAAAAGTGCTATCGATGCCGTATCATCCTTTATCTTCGGCACCTTATATGGTATTGGCGTCGTTCCTGTAGGCCTCGTCCTCTTTGTTTATGAAACGATATTCTATGTTTTGGCGACCTTCTTACTGCCGCTGATGACGCCGGATGTCGTCCGCGAACTCAATGCCGTCGGCTGCCTCATGATCTTGGCCATTGCCCTCAATATGCTTAAACTGACGAAATTTAAGGTTGCCGATTTTTTACCGGCCTTATTTATACCCATCATATACTATAGTTTTTTGATATAATCTTTTGTAGGCAGAGATCTGGAATCCGGTTTCTGCCTTTTTATCGAATGGAGGGAATACGGCATGCAATTGCAGGACATCATTGAAAAACTTCGCCAAGACGAACGAAACAAAGACTATACGGAACGGGGGATTGGCCCCATTTTTCAGATTCACGAAGAAGCCAAGATTTTGATCATCGGTCAAGCTCCGGGGCGAAAGGTAGAAGAATCGGGCATCCCCTTCCATGACAAGTCCGGGGAAACCCTGATGGACTGGATGGGAATAGACGCTTCTGTTTTCTACTCAACCGCCATTTCCATCATGCCCATGGATTTCTACTACCCCGGCAAGGCGAAAACGGGTGATAAACCGCCGCGCAAATTCATTGCCGCTGAATATCACCCTGAGATTTTGAACCTCATGCCGGACCTTTCTCTGACCTTACTGATTGGGAAATACGCCATGGATTACTATTTAAAAGGCCGAAAGGGACGCAATCTGACCGAAACGGTAAGAAACTTCGAAGCCTATTTGCCCGATTATTTCCCCATCGTCCATCCCAGCCCGCTGAATTTCCGCTGGCAGGCATCAAACCCCTGGTTTAAAGCTGACGTCGTACCTGTTTTACAGCAAAAAGTGGCGGATATTTTGGCATAAATAATTATTTACTCTAAGTTAAACGTTATAATAAACGGGATTACATTTTGTAAAACTTAACTTAATGATAAAACATGGAAATATACTTAATAATATATTGACTACTGATGCCGATGGCTGTATAATTACAACAACAAATACAGAACAGTGTTGAATGGAAGAAGTAATGTCGGGAACGCCATGACAGAGACCTGCTGAAAGCTGAGAGGCAGGATGGAATACGGACATGAAAAATCATCCAGGAGCTGCTGCCCGAACGCAGATTTGCCAGTAGACGCAGCCGGCAGGCAACCGTTATCCAGCCAGGCATTGGAAGGGGAACTCCNNGGAAAAGTGGTCGTTATGACAATAAGAGTGGTACCGCAGAGTGAAGGCTTTGTCTCTTTTTTAGAGGCAAAGCCTTTTTTTGCTCCATCAAAACCGTTTGCGTATTTGTATATTATTCAGTGTGATATGAAAGGATGTGCCTTATTATGATGGATTTCATCGGAAAATTAAGCGGTTTTGTTGGGAAGAATTTAACGTATATCGTCCTCGTCGTCGTTGTGGCAGCTTACTTTATGCCCAGTGCCTTTTTATGGGCCGTGCCGCATACGGTCCTCCTCTTGGGGATCATCATGTTCGGTATGGGGATGACCCTTCATGCCAGTGACTTTAAATTGATCGTTCAGCGGCCGAAGGAAGTTCTTGTCGGTTGTGCCGCTCATTATACGATCATGCCTCTTTTGGCCTATGGCCTGGTCCTGGCCTTTGAAATGCCGCCGGAAATGGCTGTCGGCATGATTCTCCTCGGTTCCTGCCCGAGCGGGACGGCGTCGAATGTCATGGGATTCTTGGCCAAGGCCGACGTGCCTCTCTCCGTTTCCATTACGACCTGCTCGACCCTCTTGGCACCGCTCATGATGCCCTTTATCGTCTGGGGCCTGGCCGGTCAGTGGGTTGAAGTCTCCTTTGTGGCCATGGCTATGACGGTTATGAAAGTTATCTTGGTCCCCTTAGTCCTCGGTCTTTTGGCTCATCGTATGATGGGTGAAAAGCACGTGGCTTCTTTGTCGAAAATCTTGGTTCTTGTTTCCGCTTTTGGTGTTTTGGTTATCCTCGGCGGTGTCATTGCTGTCAATGGGGCTAAGATCTTGGAAATGGGACTCTTTGTTATCGTCATGGTTCTCCTTCACAATCTTGGCGGGTTCCTTCTTGGGTATTTCGTCACGGGGAAATTGGGATTCGGGAAAAAACAGCAGCATTCGGTTACCCTTGAAGTCGGGATGCAGAATGATGCCCTGGCCATTTCCTTAGTATCGGTATTCTTTGCCCCGGCCGTCGCTATTCCGGCCGCCGTCGGCGCCCTTGTCCATCAGGTAACGGGATCTATCTTGGCAGGCCTCTTTGCCCGCCACATGGACGCCAGAGAAAAGAAACATAATGCGGCCCTCCAAGCGAAGGCCGTTGCCGTACCGGGAAACCATTAATCGTCTATTGTCAGTATTCTTTATTCCATATATAATGGACTCATAATGAATATCTGCTCGTTTCTTACAGCAAATAGTCAGCAAGGTTTCGCTGTCGGACTGTTTTTGAAAAGGAGATGTTACGTTATGAGCGGTCGGTATGAAGTAAGATTTCGATATAAAACGACGAGTAAAACGTCTCGAGGCAGTGTAAGCTCGACGATGGTAAACGCTTCCAGTGCCTCTGACGCACGTAATCAAGTCATTGCCTCACACAGCAGCGGAAACGGAATCACGGTGATATCCGTTGTGAAAAAGCGATAATCGAATAAAGGTTGATCGAATCTAAACTTGAGAGGCTCCTCTTTAACGTCGAGACCAGAATAAAATCGGTGCGGCTTAAGGGGGGCCTTTTTGGCATAGATTATGTGTCTCTGACGGGTGCGTCGATATGATTCTCCTCGGCCCTTGTCCGAGTGGTACGGCGTCAAAGCGTAAATATTATAAAAATATTTTTACAGCTGAAATATATAATATTTATGTATAAGAAAAGTACAGCTTAAAATAATTAGATAAAAAGATGGATAATCTATTGACTATTAAATTGGACGGATGTATAATTATCACCAACAAATACAGAACAGTGTTGAATGGAAGTAGTAATGTTTGGGATGCCATGACAGAGACCTGCTATAGGCTGAGAGGCAGGATGGAATCCCGGCGTGAAGTCATCCAGGAGCTGCTGCCCGAACGCAGATTTGCCAGTAGACGCAGCCGGCAGGCAACCGTTATCCGGCCAGGCATTGGAAGGGGAACTCCGGAGATGCCGGAAAAGTGGTCGTTATGACAATAAGAGTGGTACCGCAGAGTGAAGGCTTTGTCTCTTTTTTAGAGGCAAAGCCTTTTTTTGCTCCATCAAAACCGTTTGCGTATTTGTATCTTACTTGTTTTATGAAAGGATGTGCCTTATTATGATGGATTTCATCGGAAGATTAAGCGGTTTTGTAGGAAAGAATTTGACCTATATCGTCCTTTTGGTCGTTATTGGAGCCTACTTCATGCCCGGTGCCTTTTTATGGGCCGTGCCCCATACGGTCCTCCTCTTGGGGATTATCATGTTCGGCATGGGGATGACCCTTCATGCCAGTGACTTTAAATTGATTGTCCAGCGGCCGAAGGAAGTACTCATCGGTTGTACGGCTCATTATACGATCATGCCTCTCTTGGCCTATGGTTTGGTCCTGGCCTTTGAAATGCCGCCTGAAATCGCTGTCGGCATGATTCTCCTCGGTTCCTGCCCGAGCGGAACGGCGTCGAATGTCATGGGATTCTTGGCCAAGGCCGACGTTCCCTTGTCCGTTTCCATTACGACTTGCTCGACACTCTTGGCTCCCATTATGATGCCTTTTATCGTCTGGGGCCTGGCCGGTCAGTGGGTTGAAGTATCCTTTGCAGCCATGGCCATGACGGTCATGAAAGTCATCTTGGTTCCCCTTGTCTTAGGGCTTTTGGCTCATCGCCTCATGGGGGAAAAGCATATCGCCTCTTTGTCGAAGGTACTGGTTCTCGTTTCGGCTTTTGGCGTTTTGGTCATTGTCGGCGGCGTCATCGCCATCAATGGGGCTAAGATTTTGGATATGGGCATCTTCATCATCCTTATGGTCCTCCTTCATAACCTCGGCGGCTTCCTCTTAGGGTATTTCGTTACGGGAAAGTTGGGGCTCGGTAAAAAGCAGCAGCACTCGGTTACACTTGAAGTCGGCATGCAAAACGATGCCCTGGCCATTTCCTTAGTATCGGTATTCTTTGCACCGGCCGTCGCCATTCCGGCTGCTGTCGGAGCCGCCATCCATCAGGTAACGGGCTCTGTCTTGGCGGGAATTTTTGCCCGTCATATGGAAGCCCGGGAACAGAAACAACGTGCGGCCATCAAGGCTCAAGCGGTCATGGATGCCGTACCGGGAAATCATTAGTTGCAGGGAGGCTGTCGTATCTTGGCGACGGCCTCTTTTTTTGTTGGCGCCGAATAGGCATGATAAA
>DCJQ01000018.1 GCA_002319965.1 Megasphaera sp. UBA1696 | reverse complement strand
GTTAAACTGGTGGTTTTGATTGATGTAGACAGAAATACTGACATCATTGTGTCGGTGGGACGTGAGCCATGACGGTCGTGTCTTTTTTTGTGCCTTTCGGGCCTCAGGGACATTGTGTAGAAATCATGCAGGTCTAAGGCGGATTATTCGAATCCCTTAGAAACGCCGGGGGCGTTAGGCAGCGAAAAAATGAAAAGGGAGAGACGGTGGGAATGAGAGCTGTTGAAGTATCGGCTCAAAAAAATGACTGTATAGATGTGAAAAGACGGCACGAAATGATTCGTGCCGTCTTTTAATATAAGTAGACTTTTACATGTCAAAGGGATTTTCGTTGGGATAGAGCATGCCTTTTGGCTGGTTGAAGGCGATGTCTTCGATGCCCAGATACTGGAAGATGGAGAAGAGGACTTTTCCGATGTGAGCAAAGGCGACGGCGCCGTGGTGAGGATACTGTTTGGCGATGAGGACGTGGCGGTAGAAGCGGCCCATTTCGGGGATGGCGAAGATACCGATGCCGCCGAAGGACTGGGTAGCAGCCGGCAGGACTTCACCTTGGGCGATGTAGGCCCGAAGCTGTCCGCCGGCCGTGCTCTGGAGTCGGAAGAAGGTGATCGGGCTTTCGGCGATGTCCCCTTCGAGGGTGCCGCGGGTAATATCCGGCGTACCGCCGTCTTCTAAGAGGCGGTTCTGGATGAGCTGGTATTTTACGCCGCCCTTTTTCAACTTGCACAGCGGCGTGTTGCCGCAGTGGAAGCCCATGAAGGTGTCTTTCTGGGTATAGTTCGTCGTCGGTTTGATGTCCGATTCGTAGAGATCGCGGGGGACGGAATTGTTGATGTCGAGCAAGGTGACCGTGTCGCCGCTGGCGCACATGCCGATGTATTCGCTGACGGCGCCGTAGATGTCGACTTCGCAGGCGACGGGGATACCGCGGGTTACGAGGCGACTGTTAACGTAGCACGGTTCAAAGCCGAATTGGGACGGGAAGGCCGGCCAGCATTTATTGGCAAAGGCCACATACTGTCGGGAGCCCTTGTGCGCTTCGGCCCAGTCGAGGAGAGTCAGTTCGTACTGTGCCATGCGGGGCAGGAGGTCCGGCCAGGGATTGCCGTCTTTGCCGAGTTCTTCGGTCATATCGGCGACGACGTCGGCAATGCGCGGATCGTCTTTATGGGCCTGATACGATATGAGGAGGTCCAATTCAGAGTTTTCTTCGATTTCAATGCCTAAGTCATAGAGCGGCTTAATCGGAGCGTTGCAGGCAAAGAAGTCCTGCGGACGAGGTCCGAAGGTGATGATTTTTAACTGGCTCAGACCGATGAGTGTGCGGGCCATGGGCTGGAAGTCGGCGATCATCGAAGCGACTTCTTCAGCCGTTCCTACGGGATACGACGGAATATAGGCTTTTAATTTACGAAGGCCTAAGTTGTACGAACAGTTGAGCATGCCGCAGTAGGCATCGCCGCGGCCGTTGATGAGGTTTTTGCCCGTTTCTTCGGCAGCAGCGGCGTACATGACCGGTCCGTCGAAGTATTTGGCAATCAAGGTTTCTGGCGTTTCAGGGCCAAAGTTTCCTAAGAATACGACTAAGGCGTTACAGCCGGCGGCTTTAGCTTCTTCGACCGCTTTGAGCATGTCTGTTTCATTTTCTACGACCGTCGGTACTTCATAGAGGTCGCCGTATTTTTTGGTATAGGCGTCGACGATGGCCTGACGACGGTTCTGAGATAAAGAAATAATAAAGCAGTCACGACTGACGGAAATAATACCGCATTTCACTTCGGGAATATTCATGATAAGGTCTCCTTTCCCATATAAGGGATACGCATAATTTTTTGAGTGCCTAGGCACATTCGTTTAAGGGAATGATAGCACGCTTGTCAAAACTCTGTCAATACATAGTTTGACATTTTTTTACAAAAGGCAGGATTATGCGGAAAAAATACAGGTAAACACTAGAGTATAGCAAAAGAGCATGTATGGAAATTCCCATTGACCATCTAATTTTGTCATGGTATACTTCAAACATAGACATGTGCTTAGGCACGCAATAAGGCGTAAGGTCCTCAAATAAATGAGGGACATTAGGGAGGAAGATATATGAAGTATGTAATGGGAATTGATATTGGCACGTCGGCAACCAAGACGGTCCTTTTTGACGACACGTGCCAAGCCGTTGCCATGGCGTCCTGTGAGTATCCCCTGTATCAGCCACAGAACGGCTGGGCAGAACAGCAGCCGGAAGATTGGTATCAGGCTGTCGTACAGACGATACGGGAAATCTTGGCAAAGTGCACCGTAGAAGCGAAAGATATCGTCAGTATCGGCTTATCCGGTCAGATGCACGGCCTGGTCATGTTAAATGAAAAGAACGAAGTCATTCGGCCGGCCATCATCTGGTGTGATCAGCGGACGGGGAAAGAATGCATCGAAATCACCCGGACTGTCGGTGCTGAAAAGTTGATGGAGATTACGGCCAATCCGGCATTGACCGGTTTTACGGCGTCGAAACTTCTCTGGGTGCGCAATCATGAAGCGGAACATTATCGCCGGTGCCGCCATATTCTGCTTCCGAAAGATTATGTTCGCCTGCGAATGACCGGTCAGTATGCGACGGACGTTTCTGATGCCAGCGGCATGCAGTTTCTCGACGTGCGCCGTCGCTGTTGGTCCGATGAAATCCTGGATCTCCTCGACATCGATCCGGCATGGCTGGCTAAGGTCTATGAATCACCCGATGTGACGGGAACACTGACCCCGGCCTTTGCCGCAGAAACAGGCCTCCTTCCGCAAACCATCGTCGTAGGCGGGGCCGGTGATAATGCCGCGGCTGCTGTCGGAACGGGGATCGTCAGTGACGGTAAGGCCTTTACGACCATCGGTACCAGCGGCGTCGTCTTCGCCCATACGAGCGATCTTCATATCGATCCGAAAGGCCGCGTCCATTCTTTCTGCTGCGCCGTTCCCGGCTGTTGGCATGTTATGGGCGTAACGCAGGCTGCGGGCTTGTCACTGCGCTGGTTCCGTGATACGCTGGGTCATGACTACTTAAAAGAAGCCGAACAGGCCGGTCTTGATCCTTATGTCGTCATGGATCACCACGTTGAACACGTACCCATGGGCAGCCGTCGTCTCCTTTATTTACCTTATCTTATGGGCGAACGGACGCCGCACCTCGACCCGGATTGCCGCGGTGTATTCTTCGGACTATCGGCCATCCATACGCAGGATGATATGCTCCGGGCCGTCATGGAAGGCGTTGGCTATTCTCTGACGGACTGCCAGGACATCCTTCGCGACATGGGAATCGTCGTTCAGGAAATGATGGCCTGCGGCGGCGGCGGACGGAGCCAATTGTGGCGTCAGATGCTGGCCGACATGTATAACTGCGAAGTCAAAACCGTATCTTCTAAGGAAGGCCCTGCCCTAGGGGCCGCTATCCTGGCCGGTGTCGGAGCCGGATTGTTTAAGAGCGTTGTCACGGCTTGCCGCGACTTCATTGATACCAACACCTATTGCCAGCCCGACCCGACAGCTCACGCCTATTATGAAAAAGGCCACGCTTTATATCAGAAATTATATCGGCAATTAGCCGGATGTTATCAAGATTTAGCGACTTTATAAATGACGTTAGGAGAGATGTGACCATGATGAATCAAGAAGCAGCTATGATTTGTGACGACAAGGCATTAGAAAAGTCTCACGCTTCACGAGTACGAAAGTTCATTTATTTTACGGCTGGTATGGCCGGTTTGTTATTCGGTCTCGACCAAGGGGTTATCGCCGGTGCCCTGCCTTTTATTACGGCTGAATGGGGGCTGAACAGTGCCGCTCAGGAACGGGTTGTCAGCTGTATGATGGTAGGCGCTGCCATTGGTGCCTTGTGTGCCGCTTTTATGACGGCCCGCATCGGCAGAAAGCGCAGTCTCCTTACCGGTGCCGCCCTGTTTATCGTCGGCTCTGTCGGTTCCGGCTTGGCCGTTAACGTCGATATGCTCATCGGTTTTCGCTTGATTTTGGGCCTGTCCGTCGGTATTGCTTCGTATACGGCGCCGCTCTATTTAGCGGAAATGGCCGATAAAGATTCACGCGGCCAGGTTATTTCAGGCTATCAGTTTATGGTTACCGTCGGGATTCTGTCGGCCTTCCTGTCCAATACCTATTTCAGTTACAGTGGTTCCTGGCGGATGATGCTGACCGTCATTGCCATTCCGGCTGTCGTCTTGATCCTAACCGTCTTCGTGCTGCCTGAAAGCCCGCGCTGGCTGGCTGCCAAGGGTCGTTTTTCAGAAGCAGAAAAAGTCTTGCAGACTCTTCATGCCGATGTTTCCTTAGCAAAATCTGAATTAAATGATATTAAAGACACACTGAAAGTAAAACAAGCCGGCTGGTCCTTATTGAAATCGAATAAAAATGTGCGCCGTGCCGTATTCCTCGGCGTCCTGCTCCAAGCGATGCAGCAGTTTACCGGCTTTAATGTTATCATGTATTATTCGCCGAAAATCCTCAGCCTTGGCGGCTTCTCCAGCACCGAAGATCAGATGATCGGCACGGTCATCAACGGTATCGTCTTCGTCTTGGCAACCCTCATTGCCGTCTATACCGTCGATAAGTCCGGACGTAAGCCGGCTTTGAAAGTCGGTTTTGCCGTCATGGCAGCTGCCATGGTCGTCATGGGTCTTTGCATGGCTGTCATTGAAGGCGGGAATCCCGCTCCCTGGGTCTGCTACCTGTCGGCTATCATGACCATGATCTTCATCGCCGGTTTTGCTATGAGTGCCGGTCCGATCGTTTGGGTTCTGTGCTCGGAAATCCAGCCCCTCAAGATGCGTGAATTCGGCGTTGCCTGCTCGACCATGACCAACTGGATCACCTGTGCTGTCGTCGGTGCCACCTTCCTCAGCCTCATCGATGCCCTCGGATCTTCCATGACTTTCTGGATGTACGCCGGTTTGAATGCCGTATTCATCGCCCTGACTTTTGCCTTTGTTCCGGAAACGAAGAATGTTTCTCTGGAACAGATTGAAAAGAACTTGATGTCCGGCATGAAGTTGAAAAATATTGGGGTTCACGGAGGTAATGAATAATGAAACAAGTCACAGATAAAGAATTTGCCGTCTACGGACGTGTCCTCGACGTCGATGTCAAAGAGTTTGTGGACGTAATGAAAGAAGTCCCCGTCGTGTCGGAAGGGACGATGTATGAGCCTTCTGTCGGCGCTTTTGAAGATCTTCCCTTGGCGAAAACCTTGGAACAGGAATCCTTCGGCTTCCTTCCCATTGAATTTGGCCATTGCAGCGGCTATAATAATAAGCTCAATGCCTTGGAATATCATCGCTCTTCTGAAATTGATATCGCAGCGACAGACCTCATCTTATTAGTCGGCCGTCAGCAGGATATCGATCTATCCTCCTATACGTATGATACAGCTCTCGTTGAAGCCTTCTTCGTTCCGGCCGGAACGGCAGTCGAACTCTATGCGACGACCCTCCACTTTGCACCGTGCAGCGTCGACGGCAAAGAATTCCGCTGCGGTGTCATCCTTCCGAAAGGCACGAACGAGGCCTTGCCCCATAAGGTCGGCGGTCATGGCGAAAATGCCTTGCTCTTTGCCATCAATAAGTGGCTCATTGCTCATGAAGAGAGCGGGCTGCAAAAGGACAAGGCCTGGATCGGTTTAGTCGGAGAGAATATTAAGCTTTGATAGATGAGGAACTATTTATAAAGTGCGAACTTTATAGATAGTTCCTTTTATCATGCCGCAATGTTTGGTACAATAGAGAGGATTCGTTAACCTTGAATACAGGGATAAGTGAGGGAGAAATATGGTAACGATTAAAAAAATTGCTGAACTTTGCGGGGTTTCGCGAGGGACTGTAGACCGGGTCCTCAATGGCCGGGGCCGCGTCAAGCCGGAAACGGCCGAAGCGGTCATGAATATGGTAAAGCAATTAGGATATAAACCGAATCCGGCCGGCAAGGCCTTGGCTGCCAGACGGCACCGTCCCATTGTCGGCGTCATTTTGAATTCAGAAGGCAATGCTTTCTTCGATGAGATCATCCGCGGCATCGAGACGGCAGAAAGCCGCTATCAGATTTACGGCATCCAATTGACGATGCGCCTCATGAAAGGCTATGACGTAGAGGCCCAGCTGAAGCTTATTGCTGAGCTGGAAGCGATTCCCGTGAGCGGCCTTATCATCAGTCCGATCAATGATAAACGAATTTCTGATGCCGTCAATGCTTTAGTCGATAAAGGCGTCTTCGTCGTCACTGTCAATAATGATGTACAAGGCTGCCGCCGCCAGTGCTACGTCGGCAGTGACTATGCTAATGGTGGTGAAACGGCTTGCGCCTTACTGCAGCTCCTGAGAGGTCAGACGGCGAATATCGGCGTCGTTACGGGTTCTCGTCAGGCCTGGGGCCATGAACTTCGTCTCGAGGGCTTCCAGCGGCGTATGGCGACGGTGCCGGGCTTTTCCATCTTGGCGACAGCCGTCAATAAGGACGATGAAATCATATCTTATGAAGAAACGAAGAAGATGCTTGAAGAACATCCGGACATCGATTCCTTGTTCATCGTCGCCGGCGGCGTGTACGGTGCCTGCCGAGCCGTCGTCAGTCTGAAAAAAGAAAAGACGCTGACTATCGTTGCCTTCGACAGCACGCCGACGACGGTAGATATGATGAAGCAGGGCGTCTTAAAGACCATCATCTATCAGCACCCGTACCAACAAGGCTATCGAGCCATGGACTTGGCCTTCCAGTACCTGGTCAATGACCAAAAACCGGAACGGGAGCGATATATCCTGAAGAATGAAATAAAGCTCCTGGAAAATTTATGAGTTAAGCGTAATATAGGAAAAAGGCTCTTTCCTATCATGACCGTGTATACTGTCATGATGGGGAAGGGCCTTTTGAGTGGGGAAGATTTAGGAAATGAGGCTAAGCTAAGTCGCGGCCGCAGCAGCGGCAAACCGTCGCTTCCGGTCGGCTGAACTCGCCGCAGTGAGGGCATTTTTGGTGCCCCTTTCTGAGTTTTGCCTTGTCGTTATCATGGATACAGATGCTATGAATCGTAGCGATTAACCACAAAAGAACGCCGTAGATGAACCATTTTGCAAAGTTTCGGCCTTTATGATAAGCGATATTCGCTGGTAATAAAGCGAATAATCCAGATATCAAATAAACAGCAGAAGCTGTGCTGGGGGATGCCAACAGAAGTATCGTTGGGACTATAATGCCGAATACAAAGGCGAGAATGTTGTTCCTAATGTAGTGTGTGTGTCCGGTAATATTCAAGCTTACCACCTCTTGTTTTATTTATACATATAGTATACAACTATTCTCTGCACATATCCATTTCGAGTATCATAAATGTAAGTAAATCTCTTATTTTTCGGTGATAGAGGCATAATATGCACCGGTTACTCTCCTATGGCGATAGAGCTTTACGATATGGTCAGTAAATTTGAACTTGACAAGTACCCCTGAATCGGTTAAAATTAAAAGGTCGACGGGACGTGGCGCAGCTTGGTAGCGCGCTTCCTTGGGGTGGAAGAGGTCGCGAGTTCAAATCTCGCCGTTCCGACCAAGACACAGCCATTCTTTGAATCAGCTCATGGTACATGATATGATTTGGAGAATGGCTCTTTTTTTATAATAAGTGGTCGTAGCATGCGATTATGAATAATTTTCCGAAAGAAATTACATGGATTTTTTTTAGGCGGGTACATAACTCGTCTTTTTTTGTGTGCATTTTTTTTAGGGAATGGGAAATTCAGCGAAAATAAGCTGACTTATCTAATGTTAGCTTTTGATAATACATTCTTAAAATAGAATTAAAATATGCTTTTCTCTTATTTAAAACTTTCTTTATATGCGAATCTTTGATAGAATATAAGTATGAATAGTATAGTTACCGCCGTCGTATTGTTTTTTTGTTGTTCATTGTTAGAGGAGGTTTTTTTATCATGGGTTATATTCTCAATAAAGATCAGCAGGATCTCGTCGCCTTGGCAAGGGACTTTGCGGAAAAGAAAGTTGCTCCCTTTGTGCATGAATTAGATGAAGCCAAAGAACCGGGCCAAAAGCTTTTGGATATTTACCAGGAAGCCGTCGATATCGGTTTTTGCGGCTTAGAGATTCCTGAAGAATACGGCGGCATGGGCCAGGATTATTACACCGTTGCAGCTGTTTATGAAGAATTGTCTAAAGTCGATGCCGGGGTAGCTACGGCTATTGCAGCTTCGGGGTTGGGTCTCAAACCGGTCCTCCAGCACGGCAACGATGCGCAAAAGAAATTGTATGCAGAATATTTGACCGGTGAAAAGGGAAGCGGTTTCTGCGCATTCTGCCTGACTGAAGCCAACGCAGGTTCTGACGCGGCTGCCGGCACGACGGTTGCTGTGAAGCAGGGCGATGAATACGTCATCAACGGTACGAAATGCTTCATCACTAACGGCGGCGTTGCTTCCGTTTACACCGTATTTGCCATTACCGATAAATCGAAGGGCGTAAAAGGCATTTCGGCCTTCATCGTCGAACGCGACCGCCCGGGCGTTTCTGTCGGTAAAGAAGAAGATAAGATGGGTATCCGCCTCTCCAATACGACGGAAGTCATTTTCCAGGACGTTCATATTCCGGCTGACCACCTCATCGGTGAAGAAGGCAAAGGCTTTGTCTATGCGATGCAGACCTTGGACCTGGCTCGCCCGATGGTAGCTTCCCTGGCTGTCGGTATTGCACAGAGAGCGATTAATGAAGCCGTCAAATATGCGAAAGAACGCGTTACCTTTGGCAAACCGATCATCAAACATGAAGTTATTTCCTTTAAGCTGGCTGATATGGACATGAAGACCGAAGTCGCTCGTTCGGCCATCATCAACTTCCTCAACACCTATTATGCCGAACCGAAACGGAGCTATACTCGTGAAGCGGCTATCGCTAAATGCTTCGCCGGTGATATTTCCGTAGAAGTTGCTTTAGAAGCCGTTCAGATTCTCGGCGGTTTTGGTTACAGCCGTGAATATCCGGTTGAAAAATTGGTTCGTGATGCTAAGATCATGCAGATTTATGAAGGTACCAACGAAGTTCAGCGCATGGTCATCGCCGGTTTCGTAGCGGCTCAAAAATAAGTTTCCTTTATAAGAAAAGACTGTTGTACTTGGCCCCGGCGCGCTTGTGTGCCGGGGCTATCATTAAAAATCCCACGGGTACGACAGTCTTTTTTGTTTTAGATACGGCCTTTTTTGATGGATTGTAAGACATTTTGTTTTTTTTGAAGAGTCTGTTTTTTATAGGGGTGTAAAATCAACGTAAAGCAAGGCGGCTGGCGTTGAGAAAGTTAGGTTACAGGAATATAATAAATTATATGAATAAATATCATGAAAATGGGGTGAATTGAAGTGGAACAAGACATATATCCATCAGCGAAAGAACTCTATGGCGTTCTTTGCAGGTTACGGCAGGATGTCCTTTCGCGGGGCGACGCCTTATACCGGCAGTGGAAACCATTGATTCAGCGGAGACACTTTACATACAGTGCGTGGAATCTGGCCTTTTATCTGGCTCTTCGCTGTCATGATTTGCGAAAGATACAGCGCTCGCTCCTTCCCTTTGGCCTGTCGTCTCTCGGACGTGGCGAAGCCAGGGCTATTACCAATCTCGATGCCGTCATGGCTTCCTTGGGCCGTATCTGTCAGGAACCGGAACCGAACCTCGTTCCCTATCCGCAGCAGCGGCGATTTTTCTATGGCGACGGCCTCTTGGCATACAATACAGGTCGGATCTTTGGCACGGCCAAGACGGGGACGCGCATCATGGTAACGTTGCCGACAGAAGCCGCTGAAGACAACGGTATCCTTATTCGCGACTTAGTGGCAGCCGGCATGGACTGTGCTCGTATCAATTGCGTTCACGACTCTCAGGAGCTTTGGGGGACGATGATTTCCTATATCCGGCGGGCCGAACAGGAAACGGGAAATCATTGTAAGGTGTACATGGATCTGGCCGGACCGAAAGTTCGCATCGAGTCAGTCCTGCTGCGCTATGGAGAAGCGAGGGTCATGCCCGGTGAGCAGATCTTTTTGGTATCGGGACCTATTTCCGTCTATCCGGAAGAGTATAAAGGAAATATCGTCATTTCGTGCAGCATCCCCGAAGCCTTTGAACACATGGAAGCCGGTCAGCCGGTCCTCATCGATGACGGGAAAATTCGGGCTATCGTTGAAAAAGTGACGCCTGAAGGGGCTTATTTGACCATTACCTATACGAAGCCCTTGGGCGGGAAAATAAAGAATGAAAAGAGTCTGAACTTCCCGCAGACGCCGATGAAACTGTCGCCTCTTACGGACAAAGACAAAGACGATTTGGATTTTGTCGTACAGTATGCCGATGCCATCGGCTACTCCTTCGTTAAATCGGCGGCTGACGTGTCCCTTCTGCAGGGGGAACTTCAAAAACGCTGCGGCAAGGCTTACCGCCAAATTGCCCTGGTAGCCAAAATCGAAAACCAGGAAGCTGTAGACAACCTGCCGGAAATCATCGTCCAGGCCGCGTCCAAACAGCCCCTGGGCATCATGATTGCCCGCGGGGATCTGGCCGTTGAAGTCGGCTATCGGCGCCTGGCAGAACTGCAGGAAGAAATCATGTGGATCTGTGAAGCGGCCCACGTGCCGGTCATTTGGGCGACTCAAGTCCTTGAAAATCTGGTCAAAAAAGGCCTTCCGTCGCGAGCTGAAATTACCGACGCCGCCATGGGCGAACGGGCCGAATGCGTCATGCTCAATAAAGGGCCGTACATCGTAGAAGCCGTCACAGCCCTGACGAATATCTTACTGCGGATGGAACAGCACCAGCATAAGAAAACATCCCAGCTGCGGGCCCTGCACATCGCCCAAAATATGTTTGAAAACGGAAAACTATAAAGTGACCATAAAAAACAGAGAAGGAATGAAGTCCATTCCTTCTCTGTTTTTTTGTTGGCGCCGAATAGGC
>DCJQ01000013.1 GCA_002319965.1 Megasphaera sp. UBA1696 | reverse complement strand
TTATCATGCCTATTCGGCGCCAATCACAAAAAGCAGGTTCCCAAAGGAACCTGCTTTTTTTATATACCTATATACTGTATTCGCATACTCGGTGAGGGGATTCCTGCCTTACTTGCGATGGAAAAAGTGCGGCGAGTCGCCCCACTGACCGAACCCGATCGTATCGCCGACCGAAGCGACACGGGCACTGATACAGTTTTTGCACTGTTCCGGTACTTCATCGACACAGGGTTTGTTATCGTACAAAAGGTACTGCGGGCGGAACTTTGGAACGGTAACGATAGGCATGAGCACGTTGGCCCCGGCCTTTAAGCCCAGTTCGCGTCCCAAGGGATGGAGAGCCTGCAGAGCCGTCGTCGCTGCAATGTTGACGTCGGGCAAAAAAAGACGGGTCACGGCAATCATCTTGAGTCCCATTTCAAGTCGCTTCTGCTGTTCTTCCTTGCTGTCCATCCCACCGGCAAGGACGGCTTTACCGATGGGCGTGTTATGGTGAACGACGTAAGGCCCCATGCCGATCATATCGATATCCATATCGCGATAGAGCAGAATATCGTCTGCCAAGTCACCTACGGTTTGACCGGGAAGGCCGATCATATCCCCCGTCCCTACCTGATAGCCGATGCGTCGCAGACTTTCAAGGCAAGCCTTGCGGACCGCCCACTTATGGTGGCCGTCATCTGGATGAAGGGTCGCATAGAGGGCAGGATTACTCGTCTCGATGCGCAGCAAATAGCGGTGAGCACCGGCTTCAAACCAGCGTCGGTAGGTATCTTCTGTCTGTTCACCGACGCAGAGGGTCAGGCCCAGTTTGCCGTCGCTCAGCTTTTTGATATCGTGAATCAAGCCTTCGACGTAATCGATAAAAGCCTCGTCTTGCCGTTCACCGGACTGGATGGTCAGCGAGCCGTACTTATTTTCATAGGCCCAGCGAGCCATGGCCAAAATATCTTCCCGCGGTGTGTCGAAGCGTTCGACTTCGTCGTTGCTCTTGCGGATGCCGCAGTATTTACAATCTTTAATGCAGTAGTTGGAAAACTCGATGAGTCCCCGATAGTAGACGACGCGGCCGACATTGGCAGCCTTGACGGCATAAGCCGCATCATACAAGGCCTGCAGCGCATCAGGCTCAGTCAGGCTCAACAGGGCGATTAAATCATCGCGGGTTTTCGGTGGTTTAATCTTCATCATAATATCTCCTTTCAGCGCCGCCAAAGGCAGCCCTTACAGACCCACGGAGGAAGGCCTTTTATCCTTCATTGGCCCAGTGGATTTTTTCAAAGAATAAGAATACACAGCTCATGATCATCGCCACGACCGTTGCCAAGCCCATGCCTTTGAGCTGGACCGGACCCAAGACGATCGTTGCGCCGCTGAGGCCGGAGATCATGGTAACAGCCGTTAAAATAAGATTCTTCGAGCGCGTATAGTCGACCTTCTTTTCTACCAGCATGCGCAGCCCCGATGCGGCGATGAAGCCGAACAAGAGGATGCAGACGCCGCCCATGACCGGAGTCGGAATGGCATGGATGAGCGCTGCAATCTTTCCGATGAAAGAAAAGAGGATGGCAAAGATGGCAGCGCCGCCGATGACCCAGGTGCTGTATACGCCGGTAATCGCCATAACGCCCATATTTTCACCGTACGTCGTATTCGGAGTCGATCCGACGAGGCCGGAGAGGACGTTCGATACGCCGTCCGCAAAGAGTGAGCGGTGAAGGCCGGGATCGGTAATGAGGTCGCGGCCGACGATATCACTGGTGACAAAGAGATGGCCCAAGTGTTCAGCCAGGACGACGAACAAGGCCGGCATGATCATCATGATGGCACTGATATTAAATTCCGGCTTATAAAACGTCGGCAAGGCAAACCAAGGTACTTCCTGCACGTGGGCTAAGTCGACGACGCCCATGAAGAAAGACAGGATATAGCCGGCAATGACGCCGATAAGAATAGGGATGATGCCGATGAAGCCGCGGCCGAGGACGGTCGTCAAAATGGTGACGATGAGGGTAAAGGTCGAAATGATCATGGCCGTTTCATTGGACATGCCCTGGACTTCTCCCATATAGCCCGACATGTTCATGGCCAGCGGTGCCAATTCCAAACCGATGATGGCCACGATTGATCCCATAGCCGCCGGCGGGAACAAAATGTCGATCCACTTCGTCCCTACCTTGTCGACGACAGCCGCTAAGATGATGAAGGACAGGCCGAAGACGATGAAGCCCCCTTGGGCGTCGCCATAGGTCATGCCCGGCGTAGCCGTAACGGCCAAAACCGGTGAAATAAAGGCAAAGCTCGAGCCGAGGTAAGCCGGCAGGCGCCATTTACAAATGGTCAGATACAGCAAGGTACCGACGCCATTCATAAATAAAGCCGTTGCCGGATCGACATGAAGCAGGAACGGAACCAGTACGGTCGAACCAAACATGGCAAATAAATGCTGTAAACTCAAAGGAATGGTCGGCAGTAAGGGCAGCCGTTCTTCTACGTGTATAACCCTATGTTGTTGCATGCAATCTCCTCCCAAAAAGACAGTTTTCTTATAAAAAATCAGGTTAAAAAAGGAGTCATCTCTTAGAACGGCTCCTGCTCAACGTCAGCCAGGCCCGCTTCGGCTTCACAGAAATTATCATAACTGATACGCAGTAAAAACGCGACCGAAATGATATTCAAGATAAGCGAAGATCCGCCGTAGCTGATAAAAGGCAGGGGCACGCCGACGACAGGGACAATGCCCGTGACCATGGCCATATTGATGAGGCCTTGGCCGCAGAGTGAAAAGGTAATGCCCAACGCCAGGAAGGTCCCGAAACGGTCTCGGCAGCGGACGGCCGTTTTGACGCCGACCGACAGCAGGCTGCAAAACAAAAACAAGACGGTGACGGCCCCGATGAGGCCCCATTCCTGAGCGATGACGGCAAAGGCAAAGTCCGTATGAGCTTCGGGCAGGTAATTGAACTTACTGATCCCGGTCCCCATGCCTTGACCAAAGACACCGCCTGAACCGACGGCAATATAACTTTGAACCGTCTGATATCCGCTGCTCTGACTATAAGGCCAAGGGTCCCACCAGGTAATGATACGCATCATCTGATACGAATGGGCAAATAAATAGACGACGAGTGCGATAATAGCAACGATGGCGACGGCAAAGGCAAAACGCTGTTTCCACGAAAATTTAGTGTGAATCACCGTGAGTTCACAGCAAAAAAACATCATAAGCACCGGGAAAAAAATGACGATGGCCGTCCCGGCATCGGGTTGCAGTAAGACCAGGAAAGAAAAAAAGAGGGTCGGAATGAAGGCAAAAAAGCCATAGCGATGGAGAAACAAAGAAAAGAGCCGCTTCCCGAAGGGGATTTTTCGTTCCAATTTATCGATGGGAAAGATGTTCCGAAGGTGAAGGGACATCAATTCCTTATTCCCGTGCCGCTCTAAATAAAAGGCAATGGCGGCGGCCATGGTAATGATGGCTGCTAACTTGGCAAATTCCGACGGCTGAAAAGAAAAGGCGCCGAATCCCAGCCAGCGCCGGGCGCCGTTTACCGTAATGCCGACGAATTTGACGGCAATGAGACAGAGAACATTGATCAGGACAATCTTGCTGCACCAGCGGCGAATGAATTGATATCCCCATCGCCAAATGAACCAGGCAGCTACAATGCCGGCGCCTAAAAAGGCCAGCTGCTTGACCAAATACCCGGACAAGGAGGCCCCTTCGTCAAGGACAAACGTCGAGCTGAGGATATTTTCCAGGCCGATGACAATCAAGAGGGATATGGACGCCAGCATCCAAAGGAGATTACTCCTCCGGGCCTTCGTTTCGGCATTCATCTTTTTCGACAACATGAGCTATCACTTCCTGTGGGCGTGTGGCAACACAATGAAAAATAGGCTGTCCCTTGGCACTGAATTTAGCCTCGTATTCGGTCATGGCTTCATTCAGTACTGAGCTGTTATGCAAATCATAGGTCACTTCCGACAAAGGCCATCCGCAGGCTTTAAATTCATCGAGGGTAAAATCGAAAAGGCCGGCGTTGTCAGACTTAAAGTAGATCTTACCGCCTTCTTTTAAAAGACGGGCATAGCGGTCGAGAAAGCTGCGATACGTCAGGCGTCGTTTCGCATGGCGTTTCTTGGGCCAGGGATCACAGAAATTGATGAAGAAGCGGTCGACTTCACCGGGTTCAAAAATATCTTCCAAGCGGGCGACATCAAAGCGCAGGAGCTGCACATTATCGACTTCGGCATCAGCACACTTCTTACCGGCATAGTAGAGAACGCCGGCCTGGATTTCAATGCCGATAAAGTTGACATCGCGGTGAAGCTGAGCTAATTGGGAAATGAAGTTTCCCTTGCCGGTCCCAAGTTCTACCCACAGCGGCGCTTCCGGGGAGGCAAAGAGCGTATGCCACTTCCCCTTATACATTTGACAATCGTCGAGGTGGAGAAACTCACTGTACTCCTTAATGGCCTCGTCAATCCACGGTTTTCTTCGTAAACGCATGTATCCTCCTCGATTTCATAAATGGATTCATCGTACAAGAACCCTTCAGACCTGCTGCACAAGCCGGAAGGGTTCCTTAACAGACTGTATGATACTTTTTTTATTATAAAAAATGTCAGCCATCGTGTCAACAGAAAAAGCCGGACCCTTTTCGTTAAAAAGGAGTCCAGCCTTCAATGTCTTGAATCCCGAGACCCGGAAATTCCGTGAGGACGAGATGGTCTTTATCATAGGTAATGCCGCCGTGAATGGGGTCGGCTGCCATGAGGTCGGCAGCGTCCAAATCATTCTTGGTAATAACGGCTGTCCCTGCCGATAAGGCTGCCGCTGCAGTGATACCGATTTTGCATTCCAGCATGCAGCCCATCATGCACTCGACACCGGCCGCTTCAGCCATGGCTGCGATTTTCGAAGCCGGGCCGAGACCTCCGGCCTTCATGAGCTTGATATTGATGAGGTCGCAGGCCCGCATGGAAAGCAGGCGAAAGACATCGGTCGGGCTAAAAGCCGATTCATCGGCCATGATGGGCGTATCGACATGATCCGTCACCTGTTTGAGGCCTTCGAAATCGGCAGCGCTTACAGGCTGTTCGATAAGTTCAATAGAAAGATCGGCATCTTCCATGGCGCGGATGAGGCGGATGGCTTCCTTAGGTTTCCAGCCCTGGTTGGCATCGAGGCGGATGGCGATGTCTTTCCCGACGGCCTTGCGGATGGCTGCGACTCGCTCAAAGTCGACAGTACTGTCAATCCCTACTTTCAGCTTTAAATGATGGTACCCGGCCTGAACGGCTTTTACAGCATCGTCAGCCATGACGTCTGGCGGATTGACGCTGATCGTAAGGTCCGATGCTATGCGTTGGCGGCGGCCGCCAAAGAAGCGATGGAGGGGCAGACCGTAGCGCTGTCCAAAGAGATCGTGGACGGCAATGTCAAGGGCGGCCTTAGCCGATGTATTGTGGACCATCGCCCCTTGAATCGTTTCTAAAATAAGTTCGCGGTCGTCGATATCCATGCCGATCAGCTTCGGCCCGATAACCTCCTTGATGGCCCCGGCTACCGACTGGTGGCTGTCGCCGGTGATGACGACCGTTGCCGGCGCATTGCCGTAACCGACATGACCGTCATCGGTGTGAACTTTTACGACTAAGTCTTCCGCTACATCGACGCGGCGCAGCGCCGTAATAAACGGTGTTTTTAAGGGAATGGCAATTTTCCCGATTTCGATTGCAGTAATTTTCATACATAAGTCCTATACTAAAAAATCTAAAATAGCTTCGACGGTCGGCACGATATGCGGAACGCCTTCCCGATCAAACATCTCCCTGGCGTCGGCTTCGTCGATGCCGGTCAAGGTCCCGATCATGACGGCCCCTAAGGCCTTGGCACACCAAACATCGGCCAGGGAATCGCCGACAACATAATACGTTCCCTCTTTAAAGTCCTCCATGCGGTTCACATAATCACCGTATCGCTCCTTGTCTTTGCCAAAGGCCCCGAGGCAGTAGACAAACGGATTCGGCTTATCGAGAGACAAGTGAAGCATGGCTTCCGCTTCTTCGACGTCACTGTAGGTTGCCACGTAATGTTCGTCAAATTCTTCCAACCAGCCGTAGGTGCGGAAGGGAATTTCCATTTCCGCCCGCGACCGCCCGGTGGCGATGGCAATCTCATAACCACGGCACTTTAGTTCGCGGAACATATGGCGGATGCCTTGGACAGTTCCCAGCGGTTCTTCTCGGGTCAAGAATCCCGATTTCCCCGGTGCATAAGGTTGTTTCCCATAGGTCTTTTCATAGAGTTCATCGCCAAAGTACCAATCCTGGAAAGTTTCAAAGGCCAGATTCCACAGCGGCGAATGAAGGGGCGTCCATTGGCGTGTCCCCTCTCCCAGGGCCTCGGCAACGGCATCACTCAGATACACGAATACATCGTCCTTTCCGGCCTCATCGGGCACCGTTTCAGACAGTCGCCGATAACAGGCTTCGGCCGAAGGAACTTCACTGCCCCGGAGACGTCTGCCAAGCGATTGAATATCAGCCGGTGTCTCAAAGACCATATTCAAGACGCCGTGATGTGCGTCATAGGACTCTAAAAGGAGCCACAGCGTGACGACAAGGTGGGCATGGACCATATCCCAGTTACTGTTGACACCGTGTTTTTTCAGCCACCGCAAGATGGCATCGTCTTTCCAAAACCGCCGGCGCAGGCTGTCAATGGCTTCATCACTGAGTTCAGATGTAACCTCCTCGTGGCCTAAATGCAGGTACTTTTCACTGTAATACCACTCCCAAAGGACCAATGCCGATACATCAAAATACCGTTTTTCGCTGAGTAAGACGCCGTCGACGTCAAAAATTACCTTCTTCATGGAACTCCCTTTTCTTAAAATGTCTTATCTAAATGGCCGACGGTCTTCTTATTCCCCTTGACATGAGACCGTTCTTCCAATACTTTCATGACGTCGTTGACCGTAACGCCCGTATCTTCCCACAAGACGGCCAGATGATACAATAAGTCAGCCGACTCCTTGCAGACTTCAAGCCGCAGATCTTCGGCCGCCTCGGACCGATCATCGGCAACGGGGTCGGCGTTCTTAGCCGCGATGATGACTTCTGCCGATTCTTCGCCGATTTTCTTGCAGATTTTATCGATCCCGGTCTGCAGCAAGTACGACGTATAGGATTTTTCCGTCGGATGAACCCGCTTCTCACTGATTTCCTGACTGAGGTCGGACAAGATGGACAAGTTTCCGGTATAGCTTTTTTCCCATTCCGTCATGGAGCGGAAGAAGCACGATTTATGGCCCGTATGGCAGGCTGCGCCGATTTGATCGACAGTCAGCAAAATCGTATCGGCATCGCAGTCGACGGCGATGGAGCGGACATGCTGAAAATGGCCCGACGTTTCCCCCTTATGCCACAATTCATTTCGGCTGCGGCTGTAATACCAGGCGTCACCGCTTTCAACAGTACGACGGAGCGCTTCTTCATTCATATAAGCTACCATCAGGATTTTTCCGCTGCACCCTTCTTGAACGACGGCCGGAATCAGTCCGGCACTGTCAAATTTTATATCTTTCATCGATACACTATCCATTTATACTTCTGCCCCTCTCATGGGAATCCCCTGTTCCTGTAAATAAACTTTCAAATCGGGAATATCGATTTGGCCAAAATGAAATACTGAAGCCGCCAGGGCCGCATCGACGCCGGTATCGAAGACGTCTTTAAAATCCTGCATCGTGCCGGCTCCTCCGGAAGCAATGATCGGCACGGGAAGTTCAGAAGCCAGTCGACGGTTCAAGTCCAAATCGAAACCGGCCTTTTCCCCGTCGGCATCCATGGAATTCATGCAGATTTCACCGGCCCCTAAAGCCACGCCCTGTTTGGCCCAAGCCATGGCGTCGATGCCCGTATTTTTTCGGCCCCCTTCGACGTATACCTGCCAGCTTCCATGGTTGTCGCGCTTGGCATCGATAGACAAGACGACGCACTGGCTGCCAAAACGCTGGGCAGCCTCGCGAATCAGTTCCGGCCGCCGAACGGCAGCGGAGTTGACGGAGACCTTGTCGGCACCGGCTCGCAAGACTTGGTGAAAGTCGTCGATACTGGCAATACCGCCGCCGATGGTAAAGGGAATGGTTATCGTCTCGGCGACGGCACGGACGACGTCCAGGAAGATATGGCGTTTTTCGTGGGTCGCCGTAATATCGTAAAAGACGAGTTCGTCTGCCAGCTGGTCTGAATAGAATTTCCCTAAGCTGACCGGGTCGTCAACATCCTGCAGGTGCTTAAATTGCTTGCCCTTCACGACGCGGCCGTTCCGGACGTCAAGGCAGGGCACGATTCGTTTCGCCAACATCTTACATTCCCCCTAAACTTCGGATTTCCGCCATGGTAATTTTCCCCTCGTATAAGGCTTTTCCGGTAATGGCACCGTAGATGCCCATGGCCTTCAGTTTTTTCAAATCGTCGATACTGCTCATACCGCCGGAAGCGATAAGGCGGATATAAGGCAGCTGCTGGAGCTGGCCAAGGACGGTAAAATTCGGTCCGGTCAGCATCCCATCACGACTGATATCGGTATAAATCAGGGTATTGATGCCGAGGTCCAGCATCGATTGGGCAAAAGGCAAGACGTGTTTATCGCTGCCGTCGACCCAGCCGCGGGTAGCTACGACGTCTTCCTTGGCATCGATGGAGACGGCCAGCATGGATCCGTATTTTTTAGCCATGGCCGCCATAAAATCCGGATCTTCGACGGCCTTAGAGCCGATGATGACCCGATTGACGCCGGCCTCCAGATAAGCTTCAATCGCTTCTTCACTGCGGATACCGCCGCCGACTTCGACAGGGATATCGACGGCTTCGCAAATATCGCTGATAATAGAAGCATTAGCGAGACTCCCGGAAAAAGCGCCGTCAAGGTCGACGACGTGGAGAAAGAGAGCCCCTTCGTCAGCCCATTTGACAGCCGCTTCGACAGGATTGTCAAAATAGGTCGTGCTGTCATCTTTTACGCCTTGGCGCAAGCGGACGGCGCGGCCGTTTTGGATATCAATAGCGGGAAATACAATCATGGTCTCATCCTTCCTGTTTCACATAATCGACGACATTTTTCAGGAGCTGCTGTCCTACGCGGCCGCTCTTTTCCGGATGGAATTGGAAGCCGAGGACGTTGTTGAGGCCGCAGATAGCCGGTACCGGTTCTCCGTAGTCGGCCGTGGCAATGACATCAGGCGTCGCAGCCGGGGCTTTATGATACGAATGAACGAAATATACGTAGGGCTCTTTGGGAAGATTCTTTTTGAGCCAGTGATCCTGACGAAATTCCAGAGCATTCCAGCCCATATGCGGTACTTTTAATTTCGTGTGAAAGGGTACGATATCGCCGGGCAGAAAACCTAAGCCTTTATACGTCCCGCCTTCAAAACTCTGTTCAAATAAAAGCTGCATGCCCAGGCAGACGCCCATGAAGAATTTTCCGGCTTTTACTTGTTCCTCTAGGAGCGGAATGAGGTCAAATTTTTCTAAATTCCCAATGGCATCCCGAACGGCGCCGACACCGGGGAGTTCGATCAAATCAGCGTCACGGATGACGGAGGCATCGCGAGTAATGACCGCTTCGATTCCCAGTCGCTTCCAAGCATGGTAGACATTGGCCAGGTTTCCGACTTCATAGTCAATGACAGCAATCTTCATTCCAACACCCCTTTTGTCGATAAGACACCCGTTTCATCACCATCTATGCGGACGGCTTCCTTCAAGGCATGGCCTAAGGCTTTAAAAATCGATTCGACGATGTGATGGGCATTTACGCCATATAAGTTGGTCACGTGAAGGTTCATGCGTCCGTGAACGGAAAGGGCGTAAAGAAATTCCCGAAGCATTTCCGTTTCAAAGGCACCGATTCGTTCGACCTTAAGGTTCACATCGTAAACGAGGTACGGTCGGCCGCTGAGATCGATGACGACCCTCGTCAGGGCCTCATCCATGGGGCAGTAGAACATACCGTAGCGGTGGATGCCTTTCTTATCACCGAGGGCCTTGGTCAAGGCGTCGCCAAAGACGATGGCCAAATCTTCCAGGACATGGTGAGTATCGACATCCAGGTCCCCATGGACGTGGAGGGTAATATCCATGCCGCTGTGGCAGGCCAAGAGATTCATCATGTGGTCAAAAAATCCGATGCCCGTCGAACCGCCAAAGGTCCCGGAACCATCGATATTGAGGGATACGGCAATCTGCGTTTCTGCCGTCTCCCGTTCGATTTGAGCGCTACGCATGTTTTTTCACCTCTTTCGTAAGGACAGCGACGACTTTTTGGACGACGTCTTCTGTCGTAATCGTAATCCGCAGGCAGTCTTTGAGATTGTCCGCCTTATACGAGCGGACGGAAATATCGGCATCGCGCAGGGCCTTATCCATGGCCGGTCCGTCGGGAACGCGAATGAGGACGAAGTTGGTCGCACTGGGATATGCCGTGATTTCAGGAACAGCTTCTAAGGCTTTATAGAAGACGTCGCGGGCCGCCAGCGTCGGCGGAATATTGTGAGCTAAGATGTCATCGGCGAATTCTAAAGCCGCCAAGGCGGCATTCTGAGAGAGGACATTCAGGTTATAGACAAGTTTCGTCAGCCCTAAGGCCTCGATGACGGATTTTTGAGCCACGCCGTAACCGACACGGCAGCCGGCCAACCCGAAGGCCTTGGACAAAGTCCGGATAACGATGAGGTTGTCGTATTGGGAAAGCTTGGTAATAATGCTGGGTACACCGGCAAATTCCAAGTAGGCTTCATCGACGACGACGGGATTTTCCGAAGCCTGTAACACGGCTTCCACATACGCCATTGGCAGGAGCTCGCCCGTCGGGTTATTGGGATTGCAGAGGACCGTTACCTTTGGCTGCAATTCCTTTATTTTTTCAAGGAATCCGTCACGATCTCTACGATAGCCGTCGAGGTCGGGAACGGTAATGACCTTAGCCCCGAGAACTTCCGCATCGAGGCCGTAGATATCGAAGGTCGGCGTGTGCGTAAGCAGGACATCCCCAGGGTTTAAGAAGGTGTTCATGACCAGGCTGATGATTTCATCACCGCCATTTCCGACCAGGACTTCCTCCGGCTCACGGCCGACGTATTGAGCCAAAGCTTTTCGCAGTTCTCCGGCAAAGGGATCCGGGTAATGGTAGGACGGCGTCCGTTTCATGCGGGCCACAAAGGCGTCTGCGACCTGGGGAAAATCGAAGATATTATAAGGACTTTCATTGGCGTCAATGACGATTGATTCGTTTATTTTCGGTGCCGCATAGGGCTTAAAAGCTTGTATGGTCTGACGAAGCCATTTATTATTCATCGATTCTCCTCCTTACAGCCAGGCCGTGTGCCTGTAATCCTTCGACATTGGCAAAGCGGATGACCTTATCGGCTACGGCTTCAAAGGCTTCCTTATTATAGGACAAGAGACTGCTGCGCTTGACAAAATCATAGACGCCGAGGGGCGATGAAAAAGCAGCCGTTCCCATAGTCGGCAGGGTATGATTGGGCCCTGCAAAGTAATCGCCTAAGGGTTCTGTCGTATAGGGACCGATAAAGATGGCCCCGGCGTTGACGATTTTTTTCGCGTAGTCTTCAGCATCAGGGAAGGCGATTTCCAAATGTTCCGGAGCAATGAGATTCATGATATCGACGGCCTGGTCTTTATCCTTAACGATAAAGAACTTGGCGTATTTTTCAATCGCTTCCGAAGCGATATCCTTCCGCGGCAATTCTTCCAACTGACGTTTGATTTCGCGTTCGACTTCACTGGCAAGGGCTGCACTCGGCGTGACCAGGAATACGGCAGCCCTTCTATCGTGTTCCGCTTGGGCCAAGAGGTCGGCTGCAATCCAGACGGGATTGGCTTCGTGGTCTGCCAAGACGCCGACTTCACTGGGGCCGGCAATCATGTCGATACCGACCGTACCGAAGACCAACCGTTTCGCCATGGCTACATAGGCATTGCCCGGGCCGACGATTTTAAAGACCGGTGCGATGCTTTCCGTCCCGTACGCAGCCGCGGCAATCCCCTGAGCCCCGCCGACCTTGTAAATTTCCGTAGCACCGGCGACGTGAGCCGCTGCCAGAATGTAGGGATTGACCGATCCGTCTTTAGCCGGCGGGGTAAAGACGGCAATGGACGGGACGCCGGCGACGTGAGCCGGAATGGTATCCATGAGGACCGTTGACGGATAAGCAGCTGTCCCGCCGGGCACATAGACGCCGACGCGCTGAATGGGCGTGAATTTCGCACCCAGGCGGACGCCGGGACGGAAGGTATCGAACCAAGTCTTTTCCACCTGCCGTTCATGATAGGCGCGGATATTAGCCGCCCCTTCTTCGAGGATACTCATAAAATCCGGACCGACGGCAGCGACGGCCCGATCTATTTCTTCCGCCGTGACCAGGAAATCCTCGATGGCGACACCGTCAAATTTTTTTGTATAAGCTCGAACAGCCGCGTCTCCGTCCTGTTCGACATTCGCTAAAATTTCTTCTACGGCCTTGCGGATATCTTCACTTTCGGCCTGATCTCGCCGAGTAATACGGCGAATATCGCGCAAGGTCAACCCCTTGGCGGGTACATCTATCCATTCCATCCTGATTCCCCCTACTTATGCCTTTATGCTGTGCTGACGGATGACGTCCATGAGCAGCTGAATATCGCGGTACTTCATTTTAAACGAAACGGGGTTGCAGATCATGCGGGCACTGAAATCCATGAAATAATTCAAGACTTCCAGGCCATTCGCTTTCAGCGTGTTGCCCGTTTCAACAATATCGACGATGACATCCGACAACCCTACAATCGGTGCCAATTCGACCGAGCCATTGAGCTTGATAATATCAACACTGTGATGATTGGCTTCAAAATAACTGCGCGCAATCCGCGGGTACTTAGTACCGATCGTAATGCGCTTATTCATGTCAACTTTTTTCCCGGCAATGCCGGCGACGGCCATGCGGCAGCAGCCGATACCGAGGTCCATGACTTCATAGACATCCGCTCCCGGAGCTTCTTCAAGGAGAACGTCTTTGCCGACGATGCCGACATCGGCTGCCCCTCGTTCGACATAGACCGCCACATCGGGCGATTTGACTAAAGTCACCTTGAGCTGTCCTTTGGCATCTTCAAAAATGAGTCGGCGGCTTTCTTCGGAATACGTCGGAAATTCATAGCCGCTGTCGGCCAGATATTTCATGACTGCTTTATGAATGCGGCCCTTAGCCAGGGCAATGTGAATCGCCATCTTACAACCTCCCCATCAAAGTTTCCAGATCTTCTGCCGTCAGGCACTGACCGTCTTTATAATACGATCCGTTGCGGTATATGGCATGAATGCTGTAATCAGAACTGTCGATAAATGACGAATCAGGATAGGCCGCAACGCGGAACCCTTTACTGCGCCAATTCATAAGGTCCCGAATCAACGGCTGATCACTCGTCGTATAGGAAACGGCTAACTGAAAAGACGGCTCCGTATCTTCAAGAATACCGGCATCGTTCATGTATTCATACAAGAGGTTGATATTCATGCCAAAGCCGCAGGCCGGACGATCGACGCCAAAGCGGGACGACAGGCGGTCATAGCGGCCGCCGTCGATAATATCGTACAAGGCTCCGTCAACGTAAACCTT
Source organism: Megasphaera sp. UBA1696 (assembly GCA_002319965.1). Classification (GTDB taxonomy): domain Bacteria; phylum Bacillota; class Negativicutes; order Veillonellales; family Megasphaeraceae; genus Megasphaera. Next base: position 92,333 of record DCJQ01000013.1, on the reverse strand, counting down.
AAAGACCGTATCCGTATAATATCCCAAAGGACTGGCGAAGCCGAAATCGAGTTGGACTTTATCGGCATAACCGGCATAGAGGATGTAATCATAAACGGCTTCTAATCGAGACAAGGCGTTTAGCATGCCGCTGTTGATGGAATAATCCCGAGCCTTACTGAGGGTCTGGGCATAGGAACCGAACAGAACCGGCAGGGAGATGAGCGCTTCCCGGGCTTCCGCCGAAAGGGAGAGGGTCTCAATATAGGACTTACAGGCGACGAGATTTCGTTCCGCCATATATCGCTTCAGCATTTCTTTCTGTTCTGCCGAAATGGGAAGGCCTTCGAACAGGGCTTTCGTATAGGCAGCCGTACCGATATCGATGCGAATATTTTCGACGCCGACAGCTTTTAATATCTCTGCCGCCGTAACGATGACTTCGCCATCACATTCCGGACTGGAGTCGCCCAAAATTTCAATGCCGCCTTGTAAAAAATCCTTGCCATACGTCGACCGTCCGTAGTATTCGCGAAAGACCGTGCTGACATAACCGAATTTAATGAGCTGGTTGGCCCGGGGAAATTCTCGGGCCGCCGTTTCAACGACAGGCAGTGTCACATCGGGCCGCAGGACGAGGACCCGACCGTCGGTATCGATGGTCTTGACCATTTGCTGGCGAAGATGAGGAAAGAAGTGCCGGTACACATCGTAATCTTCAAAACTGGGAGTCTCAATAATCTTACAGCCGTGGTTCATGATGACGGAAATGATTTTTCCCTGGATTCGGTCATAATTGCGCATTTCATCATGGTGGAGCATCTTCACTCCATCCAAGGTATTGTTGTTCATCCTATGACCACCCTTTCTTTATCGCTTTATCTTGGTAAAGTATTAAAATATTAACTGTTGATTATTGTACCACAAAGTTCCAAAAATAAAAATACCTTTTTCTAAATTTTTACGCTTTTTCCGCATCTTCGCCATGAGAATGGAGCCGTTTCTTGACAGCCTTTTCAAACTTCGGTCTGGGAATCATAACCCGGTGCCCGCAGCCGGTGCAGCGGATGACAAAATCGACGCCGATACGAAGTACTTCCCACTCGTTGCAGCCGCAGGGATGGGCTTTCTTCATTTGGACCACGTCGCCTACATAGTAACGGACAAAATCAGCCATAAGAAATTCCTCCTCTATAAGAAGCTAATGATTGCATATATATCATTATATAGTCTGAACCATGGCCCTGCAAGTCACCGCTGTCCGAAAAAAGGCCTGCAATTGACCGACCTCATAGGCTGTGTTAAGATAAGGGATAATCACAGAAACGAGGAGGGATTTTTTTGACGTCATCGACGAACCAGCAAAGCCTGCGCCGATTATATCGACTCTGTTATGCTGTCGGCTCTGTCCTGACCTTGTGCATGGTCGCCCTTTTGGGCTGGATAGCTGTCTGTATCGCCTTAGAAAAAGAACCGCTGGCATCGATTGCCTTTTTACCCGATATGCCAACCTACGGTGTCTTCATCCTCATCGCCGTCACGGCCGCGGTCACCATTGCCGTCTGGCAATACGGCGCATCATTTCATCAACGCTATGAAGAATCGGTAAGAAAGGAAGGGCCTCTAAACCAAAAACATGAAAAAGAATGAATTCATGGACCTCTTGCAGTATTATTTCCGCAAGAGCGATAAAAATGACTTAAAAAGCATCATCGAAGACTGTAAAGAACAGTTCCGCCTCGGCGCCAGTCAGGGCAAAACAGAAGAAGAAATCTGCTGTAAACTCGGCCACCCGAAGAACATCTACCGTTACTATATCGGCGAACCCATCGTCCCCGAAGACAATCCCCGCCTGCCCGGAGATGACTATGACGACTCGTACCAAGAATACGACGATTTCGGGCCGGGGACTGTCTCTTCCCGCTATGATCTGCCGGAACAGCCGGACGACTATGGCCGGCCCCGGAAGACTCGCCGGTCCTACCAGTCCCGTCCGCCTCAACGCCGATCGTACCGAGAACCGGACCGGGAAACGGGGCGTGATTTCAATTGGAATGACGGGGCAAACAATACGGCCAAAGCCGTTGCCAGTCCTTTTTTAGACATCCTCGGCACCTTATTCGGGATTCTAAGCGGCTTCTTATATGCCGGGCTGACCCTCGTCATTTTGGCGTCCATTGCCATTTCCTTCATTCCGACCTATGCCTATAGTGATCTTCTGCCCTTGCCTACGATTTCTATCATGACTCGCGTCCTGGTCGTACTCACCGTTCTCTTTGCCAGCTTAACGGCCAGTTATGCCGGTCAGGCCTGCCATGCAGCAGCCCGCGGAAGGAGGTCTTAAATATGGCACGCGTTATCATCTGCCTCTTTTTGACCCTGGCCTTTGCCTTCGGCAGCTATACGTCCTTTATGAGCAGCGATTATCCGGCCTTGAAGCGTTGGATGACTTATTATAAGGAATATAAAGAACTCCAAGGCGCTTTGGATAAGGGCAATGCCAGTAAAGCCGAAATGCTCGATAAATTGCGGACCATGTATCCTGAAAAGGCCGCCGAAATCGAACGCCAATTTGAATCGAAGTACGGCAATCTGAAAGATTCAGCCGAAGAGGCCGGCAGCGACCTCCAAAACGAATGGGACGCCAAAGTTCATGACGACAGCGACCGTGACCGCCTCCGTAGCCAAGATGAGCCTTCCGATTCCGAAAAGTCATCTGATTCGTCGGTTCACCGTAAAGAATCGGAGAAAGATACCCGCCGTGACGATACAAGATTGCAGTCCGAGCCTTCTGATCGTTCGGCTATTCACGATAATAATCGCGTCACAGACGAAAAAGATCAGTAATTCATCCCTATTCCTTTTTATCAACAAGGAATGAATCTTCGTTGACAGTAAAATCGAAAGGTGTTACAATAATATCAACCCGGAGGGGTGCTAAAAATAACAACGTCCCAATGAATGAATTAGTATTAAGGAGGAATTGAGTTATGGAATTAAAAGGTTCAAAAACAGAAAAAAACTTACAGGCTGCATTTTCCGGTGAATCCCAGGCACGCAATAAGTACACCTATTATGCCAGCGTAGCAAAAAAAGCAGGCTACGAACAGATCAAAGCCTTCTTTGAAGAAACGGCCAACAACGAAAAAGAACATGCTAAAATCTGGTTCAAACTTCTCCATGGCGGTGAAATGCCGAACGACGTCGATGCATTGAAAGATGCGGCTGCCGGCGAACATTACGAATGGACGGAAATGTATCCGACCTTCGCTAAAGAAGCTCGCGAAGAAGGCTTCGACAAGATTGCATTCTTGTTCGAAAAAGTCGCTCAAATCGAAAAACATCACGAAGAACGTTATTTAGCGCTCCTTAACAACATCGAATCGAAACAGGTATTCAAACGTTCTGAAAAGAAAACGTGGATATGCCGCAACTGTGGTTTCATCGTAGAAGCCGACGAAGCTCCGAAGATCTGTCCGGTATGTGCTCATCCTCAGGCCTTCTTTGAAATCCAAGCTACGAACTACTAAGCAACACGAAGGGAGCCCTCTTACGAGGGCTCCCTTTTTTTATTGCCTGTATAGACAACACCTTGTTATTCTTCTACACGAAAACGATAACCGTTTCCCCAGACCGTTTCAATCGCCGTAAACGGCGGTTCTACTTCATTCAACTTATCCCGCAGGCGATTGACATGGACTGTGACCGTCGCCAATTCGCCTAAGGCGTCGAGATGCCAAATCATTTCAAAGAGGTATTTCTTGGAAAATACCTGATTGGGGTGACGGGCTAAAAATAAAAGCAAGTTGAATTCCTTGCCCGTCAAGGAAATTTCCCGACTGCCGCGAAAGACTTGATGCCGTTTGACAAAGATACGCAAATCTCCGATTTGAATATCGGGCTTGCTGTTATCTGCCTCCGTACGCTGGCTGCCTAAAAGGCGTTCATGAATATCGAGATGGGCTTTTAAGCGGGCAATCATTTCCGACGGATTAAAGGGTTTTACAATATAATCATCGGCCCCCAAGCTGAATCCTTTTACCTTATCTTCCAAGGCATCCCGGGCCGTGATGAAAAGAATGGGAACGTTGCTGACAGCCCGCAGTTTGCGGCACAGCAAAAAACCGTCGGTATCGGAAAGATCGACATCGAGGATGACCGCCTCGATATCGCCTCCGTCAAAAAGTTTCATCCCCTCTTTTCCTGTCATGGCGACGGCCACATCAAAGCCGTTCGTCTCCAGAAAATCGCGTTCGATAGCCGCAATCATCCGGTCTTGATCAATAATTAACACACGCGCCATAACAATCCCCCCTCAGAAATGATTCAATCAGCCTAGTTCCCGGTCTGCAGCCGGCGGAACCCGTAGTCTAAAATGGCCGGAGCATCGGTCCATCGATTGTCATCATTATACAGGACCAATACTAAGGTATGGCCATCTCGCGTTGCCGATGCGACCAGGCAGTCGCCGGCAGCGTTGGTAAAGCCTGTCTTAATACCATTGGCTCCTTGATAGCCGCTGGTCAGGAAATGATTCGTCGTCGTGACCCGTTTCGGTGCCCGATTATCTAAATAATGGACGTCATAGGCCTTGAGGCCGACGATGTATCGAAATTCAGGAAAGTTTTTCATCCCATAAGCGGCCATCTTAGCCATATCGAGGGCCGTCGTATAATGGTGGGCTGCCGTCAGGCCGTTGGGATTGACGAAATTTGTATGGGCTGCTCCCATTTTAACCGCTTCTGCATTCATCTTTTCCGCATAACCTTCAACGGAACCGCCCAAAGTCTGAGCCACGGCAACGGCAGCATCATTGCCGGAAACGACCATCATGCCCCGCAAAGCTTCGCGAATGGTAATCGGATCTCCCGGCGCAATTCCCAAGCTGGAAGGCTCCGTATTGGCCGCTTCCCAAGAAATCTGTAAAGGCTGATCCAGTTTATCTTTATACTGATCTAATGCCGTAATCAAGGTAACGATTTTTGTCGTACTGGCCGGATGGACCCACTTCGTCGGATTAACCTGATATAATACTTTTCCCGTATCGATATCGATCATACACGCCGATTCGGCAATCGTCGGCGGCATATCGGCCTGGGCCGTCACCGTCATGGAGCCAATCATAAAGCCAATTGCAATAACCGTAGTCAACATAATTCGTTTTAAAATTGAAAACATCAAATGCGCCCTTTCTTCTCTAAAAAATCAATAGATAAACAGGTACCTTAGAAACCTAAACTATTAATAATATTATATTTTTTATCAAATAATCTGTCAATGAATCGGGACTCCGCAAAGGGAGACGTACTCCCCCCGGCCGATTCCCGATTCAGTGGACAGTTATGCCGTTTTTATCGACGCTAGGCCTGCGGTTTTACCGCCGTTTGGAAGATTTCTTCGCCGATTGTTTTAATCCAGAATCCAATGAGGTTGCCGTAAGTATCCCGATTGGCATCAGCTTCCGCAGCCTTGATGAGATACGTCATGAACTGGCTGGCCCAGGCATACCCGAAACGTTCAAAGGGAGCCTGTTTCTCACGGGAAAGCTGATCGAGAATCGGCATAAAAATGTCTTTCGTCACTTCTTTCAGCTTCTCTGTAATGGGATAAACATAGGCCATCCCCTTTTCATCTTTCTTCATGAAAACAAGGGCTAAGCGTTCCGGATCATGGCCGTCGTCAGCATAATCGATATGATATGCCTCTAAGGGAAGCCGTTCCTTATCGTCCTTGCTGAGCAGCTGATAGGCGCCGTATTTAATGATTTCATACAGGCGGTCATCATAGGTGCTTTCACATTCGATGATTTTCTCCCGCCATTCCCCCCAGGTCAGAGCCGCCCGGCAGGTGTATGCTGCCAAAGACGTCGTCCCCAAAGCACCTTGAACTTCGCCGAGGGTAACTTTTTCCTTGGGGTCAGGAATGTGCCATATCAGCAGCTTCTTGTCCCTGTCGATATAGAGGCACTTGCTTTCAATATGGATCTTACTTTGGCAGTGAGGACAGGTATAAAAAAATAAATTCTCATCAAAAAGGACGCGGTCCTTCAGGGACACATCGCCGGCGTCAATGATATCCCAAGTATGGAATGTTCCGGACGCCCGGCATGCCGGACACCGGATGGAAGCGTCCATTTCATGGGTTCCTATGGTCGAAGCCATGGGCTACTCCCCTTTCTCTTGTTTTTCTGAGTACAAGGCTCGAATCTGTAAGGCCGTCTGCTCGACATCGGCCAGGCTCGGCTTGGTCAATTGTAAAAAAGGCTGAATGATGGCTTCCACGGCCTTCACCTTCCCGGCCAGAACGATCGGGTCCGGTGTTCCTTCACGACAGGGCAGCAAGGCCAAGGCCGTACCGATCTTCGCCGCCAGCCCGCTGCGTTCACCGGCCGAGGCCTCCCGCAGTTGATGGAGCCAAAAGAACACCGCCGATTTCATATAGGCTGCCTGTTCCGCTTCATCGGCACAGACGATGTCCAATCGATCAAAATCGCCGCCTTCCGTGAGCAGCAAGGGAACGACGGCCGCCGCCGCTCGCTGGAGAGGATAGCCTTTATCGGCTGAGCTGAGCGGTGCCAAGGCCAGCTCTTTCAGCTTCTTTTCCCGGGCCAACTGCAAGGCCTCTCGACAGGCCGATAAGAGGGACTTTTCCTCTTCCCGTTTGCCGCCGGCCCAATAAGGTCCTACGGCATGGATGACAAAAGAGGCTTTTAATTGGCAGCCTTTGGTCATGACGGCATGGCCGACGTGACACATGCCGATATGACGGCAATAGGCCGAAAAAGAAATGCCCCCTATTTGATGAATTTTACGGCTGACGGGACTTGTCGGCAACAGGGTTGAACTGGCAGAATATACGATTCCGTCGGTATTCCATTCCGATATATCACCGTTTAATACCCGAAACTGCATGGCAGTCACACCCTTTCACAATGGATAAGTTCATTATACCATTACTTTACAAAGGTATTAATAGCCTTCTTTAGTTTTTCCACAGCAGCTTCATCGTCGTCACGGATGGCATCGACGATACAGTGGTCGATATGGTCCTTCAAGATGACCCGGCTTACACCGGCAATGGCCGAATGGACAGCCGCCAGCTGAACTAAGACGTCGCTGCAGTCCCGTTCCTCTTCGACCATGCGCTTAATGGCTTCAATATGGCCGCTGATACGCGATAAGCGGTTCATGACGCGCTTCGTTTCAGCATGATGATGATGGTGGCCCCTCCCATGATCCGCAATGGGCGCAGGAGAGATGTCCTCGTCGTAAACAAAATCGTCGGCATCGGCGTCTTTGACGGCCTTGATGAAATAAAACGCCTCCGTATCCATGGCGACGGTAACTGAAAATCCGGCACTGATCAGTTTTTCCCCCAGGATATCGACCGGCGGCAGGATCGGTGCCCCGCCGTGAATGGCATTGACGGCCTTGCGGGACATATCATGCATGATGACCAGCATACCGCCCGGCGCAGTGGCATCATACAGGCGGCGGATGACGTCGCGGCTGTGGTCGGCGATGTGGGGATAGAAATTAAGGCAGCAGACGGCATCGTAGTGACGGGCCTCAAAGTGGTATTTAAGGACGTCCCCCGTCGTAAACGTAACGTTCGCCAAGGAGGCAAATTTTTCCTTAGCGACATCGATCATCTGCTGGGAGTAATCGAAGCCTTCTACCGTCCCGTCAGTCCCGACGGCCTCGGACAAATAGGGCAGGAGGACGCCGGTTCCGCAGCCGGCATCGAGGACGGCCGCCCCCGTTTTAAGTGCCATCAGCCTTAAAAATTCCGACAAAATATCCCGATTCTCTTTCCGATCCCGGTCCCAGTGCTTGGCATAGTTTTCAAAAAAAACGTGTTCCTTATCCATGCGTATTCCTCCGTTCGGAGTGGATTCATGCCTATAAAAAAACGGTCCTGCCGCATAGCGGTAGGACCGTTCAGGTGGTGCGGTTGGGGGGACTTGAACCCCCATGANNCTGCCATTCCGCCACAACCGCATATAAAATTAAAAAAAAGAATATGGCGACCCCGATCAGATTTGAACTGACGATCTTCGCCGTGACAGGGCGACATGTTAAACCGCTACACCACGGGGCCGTTTCTATTCGCTGCTTCTCAACGAGAAGCTATGGTGCGGTTGGGGGGACTTGAACCCCCATGAGCTTACGCTCACTACCCCCTCAAAGTAGCGCGTCTGCCATTCCGCCACAACCGCATGACATGATATTGTTGGTGCTCAGGGACGGAATTGAACCGCCGACACGGGGATTTTCAGTCCCCTGCTCTACCGACTGAGCTACCTGAGCAAAAAAAATGGCGACCCCGATCAGATTTGAACTGACGATCTTCGCCGTGACAGGGCGACATGTTAAACCGCTACACCACGGGGCCGTTTGCCATTGTATCGGCACGTAGTGCCTCAACGATAATTATTCTATCATGGTCGTCTATATTTTGCAAGCTATTTTTTTATAATTTTTTACAAAGGGACGATTTTCCTTTTCAGAAAAACCACGCTGCCGCTCTCTTCGTTCCCGAAGGTCAGCCCGTTCGCCTCCCCTGAACAGCCGTTTTCGACCCATCGGGCACCCACTCATAGGGCCGCCGAGGTCCATACACCAGGCCATTCCTTTAAAAGTATCGTCGACTCTGTTAAAATAAAACTATCCATCATCACCGGGAGCATCATACTGCATCAACTATACGAAGGAAGTGCCTTTTATGACCCTGCAACAGCTTTATTACATCGTTGAGTTATCAAAACACAATTCCATCTCAGCTGCGGCTGAAGCTCTTTTTATTGCCCAGCCCAGCCTGAGTACGACCATTAAAGAACTCGAAAAAGAATTCCATATCACCATCCTCGAACGGAACCGCCACGGCATCACCTTTACACCGGAAGGCCTGGAATTTCTCAATTACGCCAATCATATCATCGAGCAGACAACCAATCTGCGGGAACATTTCAATCCCCATCAGCCAAGTAAGAACAAGCTGCGCCTTTCCATCTCGTCCCAGCACTATATGTTTGCCGTCGATGCCTTTACGGACTACTTGCAGACGTTATCCAAAAAGCCGCAGTATGCCATCACCTTTCGAGAAGGCCGTACGTCCCAGGTCATTCAGGATGTCGTCACCCAGCGCAGCCAAATCGGCATCATCTTCATCTCCAAGATGACCCAAAAATTCATGACTCGGACGCTGCGCAAAAACAGACTGAAATTCACCGAGCTCTTTGCTTACCCTCCGTCCGTCTTTCTCCAAGCCAATCATCCCTTGGCCAAGTACCCGTCGCTTTCGATCGATCAGCTCCGGCCCTATCCTTATATTCAATATACGCAGGAAGAAGATTCGTACCAGTTTTCTGAAGAAGTCATCATTCCTGATATCAAACCGGAACGGGAAATCAGCACGACCGACCGTTCGACCTTATTCAGTGTCATTGCCGCCACCGATGCTTATACCATCGGCACGGGTATCTTATTCCGCAACGATCGAAAATGGCCCATCGTTTCGATTCCGATGAAAAACCCGCTGGATATTATGCGCGTCGGCTGGATTAAACTACAGGAGACGCCCTTACCCTTAGCCGCCAAGGCTTATATCGAACAGCTCGAGAAAACCTTAGTTCACAGTCACGTCATCGCCGAAAGTCAGCCGGCCAAACAGGCACCGGAACGAATTGCCCAAACCATCATCACCAAAGACCGGTCAGAATAAAGGCCATAAAAAACAGCTCTTCCCCATCCGCCGGGAAGAGCTGTTTTACATGTAAGGCTCCGTCGTTACAAGAGCGCAGCCTTTTCATTCGAGCCGTCAACCTGACTCTGGGGCTTTTGCGCCTCAAAATTCCAAGGATTCCTGCGGATAAAGCCGTCCGAGAAGGGAATAAAAATCGAAATAATCGCCGAAATGCCGAGGAGGTAAATAAACCAGCAGTACGGCAGGACTTCCAGCGGCGATACCTTGCCGTTGGCAAAGCCGACCATGATCAGCATCTGGGCCCCATAGGGAACGAGGCCCTGAAAAATCGTCGAGAAGGTGCTCAATAAAGCCGCACTGCGGCGGGGATCGACGTGGAACTTATAGCAAATGCGCTTGGCCACTTCGCCGTTGATGATGATGGACACCGTATTATTGGCCGTGGCAATATCGGTAATGGATACCAGCGCCGAAATGCCCAGTTCGGCAGAGTTCTTATCCTTGATAAAGCGCTGGACCGTGGTCAAGAGATAAGCGATGCCGCCGGCTTTGTTGACCATGGCCGCCAAGCCGCCGGTCAACATGGACAGGAAGAAGATATCGGTCATGCCTAAAAAGCCTTTGTAAATCGCCTGTGCAAAAGACAAGGGCGACAAATCTCCGTAAAAGAGGCCGATAGCCCCTGCCAGAAGCGTGCCGCCGACGAGGACCGCAAACACATTGGCCCCGGCAACAGCCGTCACCAAAACGACGAGATACGGCAGCACTTTGATCAGGCTGAAGGGATGATCACCGGCACTGACGGCCGTCTCTGAACCGCCAAAGAGCACGAGCAAGATAACGGTCAAGATGGCCGGCACCAGAGTCAGCCAAAAATTAAGGCGGAACTTATCTTTCATGGCGCAGCCTTGCGTCCGCGTGGAAGCGATGGTCGTATCGGAAATGATAGAGAGATTGTCACCGAGCATGATACCGCCCATGACGCATCCGATCATCAGCGGCAGCGGAATACCGGCCTTTTCAGCGACAGCTACGGCAATAGGACCGATGGCAGCCGCACTGCCGACGGATGTCCCCGTCGCCGTGGCGATAAAGCTGGCGATGACGAAGACACCGGCCGCCAAGTATTCCGGCGGAATATAGGTCAAGCCCAAATTGACCGTCGAGTCGATGCCGCCCATCGCCTTACAGGTGGCCGCGAAGCCGCCGGCCATGAGGTAAATGATGCACATGATAATGATGTTGGAATCACCACATCCTTTGACAAAGGTCTCAAATTTTTCGTCAAAGTTACTGTCCCGGATAAGGATAAATGCCGTAATCGCACCGATAGCCGCCGCCAGCGGGGCCGGGAATTGGTAGAATGCCATTTCCATGCCGCTCATATCGAGAATAATACCGCTGCCCAAGTACACGGCGATGAATACGACAAAGGGAATCAAAGCCAATGCGTTTGGCTTTATAGGGTGGTCTTCAAAACGCCGTTCCTCGGTAATGGCCTTTTCCACCTTCTTTTCGAGGCCTTCATTATCTTTCATAAGTCGTCTCCTTTCGCATCTTAGAGAGTATCGTTTCACACCGCCCCATCGTCCCTTGTAGTGGCGCCGTATCACAAGGGCAGAAGACGGGCAGCCGTCCACGCACGAACCGTTTTGTTTTAATCCGCTCTTCTTGAAAGCTATGGCCCGGCATGATGGGCTCTCTCACGATCTTTTCTTTATTGTACATCATATTATTTTCTTTGTATAATATATATTCACTTAACAATTATATAGTTAAAGGCTATTTAAGCCATAAAAATAACCTATAATGCAGCTTCCCGCATAATACATACACAAAGGGCGTCCCGAAAAGTTCCGGGACGCCTCGTGTACTCATACATCATGGGTACAAGAAAATCCGTCTATTTTACTAAATCAAGAGCCTGTTTAAGATCGGCAATGATGTCTTCCGGATCTTCAAGACCTACAGAAAGGCGAACCAATCCTTCACTGATGCCGGCAGCTTTTAATTCGTCCGGAGTATACGTCGAGTGGGTCATAGAGGCTGCGTGTTCAATGAGCGTTTCCGCATCACCGAGGGATACGGCCAAGCTGCACAGTTTGACGTTATTCATGACGACGGCCCCTTCATCCTTGCCGCCTTTCAATTCAAAGGAAATCATACCGCCGGGAAGACTCATCTGTTTTTTAGCCAGTTCGTACTGGGGGAAGCTCTTAAGCCCCGGATAGGCAACGCTCTTTACGGCCGGATGGGTTTCCAGGAATTCAGCGACCTTCATGGCATTGGACGAGTGTTTTTCCATGCGCAGGGCCAAGGTCTTCATGCCGCGGGAAATGAGGAAGGCGTCAAAAGGACTGAGGACGGCACCGGTCATATCTTTGAGGCCGAAGAGTCGGACGTTGGTAATGTAGTCCAGTTTGCCTACGACGAAGCCGGCAATGACGTCACCGTGGCCATTCAAATACTTCGTTGCCGAGTGAACGACGACGTCGGCACCGAGGGACAGCGGTTTTTGGATATATGGCGAGCAGAAGGTATTGTCGACGACGACCGTAATGTCTCCCATTTCATGGGCAATTCGGCTGATGCTTTCAATATCGGAAATCTTTAACGTCGGGTTGGCCGGCGTTTCCAAGTAGACGACGCGGGTATTCGGTTTGATTGCTTTTTTAACGGCGTCGAGGTCCGTAATGTCGACGAAGGATACGTCTACGCCGTAACGGGTCATGCCGTGATTCAGCAGGGCAAAGGTGCAGCCGTAGAGGGTATCGCCGGCCACGACGTGATCGCCGGCACGGAGGAGCGTCCACAAAGCCGATGAGATAGCACCCATACCCGATCCCATGGAGCAGCAGGCTTCGCCGCCTTCGAGCATAGCCACTTTTTCTTCGACCTGGGTATTCGACGGATTGCCCAGACGGGAATAGATATAGCCCGGTTCCTGGAGGGCAAAGCGGTTGCCGCCCTGTTCAGCCGAGTCAAAAATGAAGGTGGATGTTTGATAGATCGGGTTGGTCAGTGCTCCGAATTCATTTTTCATGGCACCGGCATGAATGGCCTGCGTCGCAAAACCCATTTTTTTCAGCATTTCTTTTTCCATGATGATGGCCTCCTTTAAGGTATGGCGAATAATAATGATATAGGACTGTCTCCATTGGCAATCCGTTTTTTCATCAAATCTTTGCAGTTCCTATTTTTATGCCATTATATCTCTTTATTTTTAGTGTACCATAAGCCGCTTAGCCTGTATAATACGTATCTTCCGAAGGATTTTCATAGTTTCCGGCTATGCATGAAAAGAGAATTTTAAGTCCCTTTTTTATCGAGAAATCTTTGCATTTTTCTCTATGTTATTCCGCGTATTTGATGTATAATATAGAAGATACACGTTGTTTACATTGTTTACATCATTTTTACACTAGAGATAGAGAGGGTAGATCGAATCCATGTACTTCGCAATGAACGCACTCAAAAAATGGCGACACAGACTGCTTCGTCTGTTCCTTGTCTTTGCCATCATCTACATCGCCTGCTTTCAATGGCAGTTCATCGTGTCCCTGGGGATGGGGCCTGACAACATTGCCGACATGACCTTTGGTCTGCTTCCGGGCGTCACGGCTGTCGTCTTGTCGCTGGCCTTTTATTGGAAACACCTGTCGGTGCAGAACGTGCTGCCGCCGGCCCTTATCGGCCTCGGGTGGATCGTGACCGGTCCTTATCTCAGCTACGTGTCACTAATAAATACCAACACGATTTATTTAAATAACATTTACGACATCTATGTCGGACTCTACTTCTTTGCCATCTTTTTCTGCTTGAACATGCTCATCAAGCAGTACGTGCCGCGAAAATTAGGGTCCCTCATCATGACCGTCGTCCAGCTCGTCGGCGTCTTTCTCATCCTGCTCCAATGGGCTTACTACGCCTTGTACCACTCATCGATTACGACGTCGGGCGCCCTGCTCATCTTTCAGACCGGACCGGCGGAAACCCTTGAATACTTCCAGTCCCTGGGGGTTACCAAAATCATCACCATTGCCGCCAGCCTGATTGCCCTTCTCAGCGCCTTGTTCCTGTTGAATTATCGCCAGGACGTCCTGCCCCGAACGGAAACGTACCGCAAATTGATTCCGGTTTTATCGGTACTGTTCATCATCGCCCCGTCTATCGTCGCCTTAGGGGAAGAAATCCTGCCGGAATCCTTCCCGGTCCGGACCTTTTTAGACACCCACGATTATATGGAACGCTCGGCCTTATACGCCGAAAATCATGATGATAAATACGCCAATTTACAGGCCGTCCAACTGACCCCGGCAGACTACCCCAATACGGTCGTCGTCGTCATCGGCGAATCGGAAACGCGAACCTTGATGAATGCCTACAACCCCGATCACGTCCCCAATACACCGTGGTTGACAGCCATGAAGGCAAATCCCGACTTCACCTTGTTCACGAACGCCTACAGCAGTGTTTGGTATACCGTCCCGGTTCTTGAGCACGCCTTGACCGAGTCGAACTTCTACAACAACAAACCTTTCAACGAATCGATTTCCATCATCGACATGGCCAAAAAGGCCGGCTATAAGACGTATTGGTTCAGCAATCAGGGTTCGGTCGGCGTCGCCGATACCCCCATTACCTTAGTCGCCAATACGGCCGACGTCTCAGAATGGGTCGACCGCGATTTAAAGGAATCGACACAGGACGGCGCCCTCTTACAGTTCCTCAAGCGGGTCAATCCGAAGGAAAAGAATTTCGTCGTCCTCCATCTCATGGGCAGCCACATCGAATACCGCAACCGCTACCCGAAAGAATTCCAAAAATTTGACGACGGCCATCTGAACCGTGCCGCCGACTTCGACAATACCGTGCTTTATACGGACTGGGTTCTCTCGCAGATCTTTGACTACGCCCGGGAAAACCTCAACCTCGACGCCATGGTCTACTTCTCAGATCACGGCAGCGATCCCGACGTCGCCCGCCAGCCGGACAGCGCCAGCTTCAAGGTGCTGCGCATTCCCATGTTCGTCTACCTTTCCGAAGGCTACCAACAGCGGAACCCCAACGTCGTGTCAGCCGTCAAGGCCAATAAGGATAAGTTCTTTACCAATGACCTGGAATACGAATTCATCTGCGGCATCCTCAACATGGAATCCCCCAATTACGATCCGACCATGTCCATTGCATCTTCAAAATGGAAAATGGAACGAAAGGATCTTCGGACCCGCTTTGGGCAGACGAGCCTTTTAGAAGATACTGAATATTGACCGAAAGGACTATCTGACGATAGTCCTTTTTTTCATACCTGGAATCGGTCCCGGGCTATGAGGTCCCGGCCGATTGGGGTATAATAAAGTTGACTCTAATCATCCATCCCAGCAAAGGAGGTAATCACGATGGAACACGTCTGTGCAGCAGCCGGATTCTTCCCCCATCCGCCCATCATGCTGCCCGAAATAGGCGGCCCGGAATTGTCAAAAATGGCCGCCACCGTCGAGGCTGTCGAAGCAGCTTCGGCACTGATTGTCAGTCAAAAACCGGAAACACTGGTCATCTTATCGCCCCATAATTACGTATTTCCCGACGGCGCCGCTGTCATCGCCGTTCCCCGCCTCTACGGCAACCTGGCCGCCTTCGGCTATCCGGAACTTTCGATGGATGTTCGGACCGATATGGACCTTGCCGAAGAAATTGTCAGCAAGGCCAGTCAACAGACCGATATCTATCGCCTCGACGCCGCTTGGAGCGATCGCTTCGGCCATCCCCTCAGCGTCGACCAGGGCACCTTCGTCCCCTTATATTACCTTCGTAAAGCCGGCTTCACCGGTCCTATCGTCATCATGGCCCCCCGATTTGACGATTACGACAGCATGACCCGCTTAGGCGACATCGTCATAAAGGCCGCCAAAACCCTTGGCCGGCGCATTGCCGTCATCGCCTCCGGGGACTTGTCCCACCGCCTGCTTCAAGGCTCGCCCAATGGCTACACGCCGAACGGGGCCGTCTTCGACAAGCTGGTCATGGAAGCCCTGCTCAAACAAAACCTCTCGGGCCTCACCGACCTCAGCCGCAGTTTTATCGACGAAATCGCCACCTGCGGCCTGCCTTCCGTCTACTTTTTGTTCGGTACGCTGCGTCACTTCCGTCCGGTCATGCCGGTCTATGCCTATGAAGCGCCCTTTGGCGTCGGCTACGGCGTCGCCCTGTACCTTCCCGAAGGCCAGGAAGACCAGGTCGAAAAGCGGGCTCCCTCGGACATCCGAGTCCGCCTGGCCCGTGAAAGCATCACCTACTACCTTCAGCATCATGCCTTGATGGCCGTCCCCAAGAATCTGCCGGAAGAACTTCAGGATCAGGCCGGTACCTTCGTATCGCTCCATAAGGGAAGCCGTCTGCGCGGCTGCATCGGCACCTTCCTTCCCATGCATCTGAATACGGCCAGTGAAATCATCCATAATGCCGTCTCGGCGGCCACACGGGATCCGCGTTTCTCACCGGTCAGCTTAGAAGAGCTCGCAGACATCGATATTTCCGTCGACGTCTTAGGAAGGCCGGAAGCCGTCACCTCAGCCAGCGAGCTCAATCCCAAAAAGTACGGCGTCATCGTCATGAGCCATGCCCGCACAGGCCTCTTGCTGCCTGATCTCGAAGGCGTAGACACGGTCGAACAGCAGATCAGCATCGCCAAGGAAAAGGCCGGCATCCCGCCGCAGATACAGCCCGATCTATACCGCTTCACCGTCGACCGTTACAAGTAGGTAGCCCCATGGAAGCTGCCTTTTATCACATAGACCGAAGCGGCAAGGCCGTCTGCGGCCTCTGCCCCCATCACTGCCGCATCGAGAATGGTCGCTGCGGCCGCTGCCAAACGAGGGGCTTCGACGGTACGACCCTTCAGGCCTTAAACTACGGAAAAATCACGAGTCTTGCCTTAGATCCCATCGAAAAGAAGCCCCTCTATCGCTTCCACGGCGGATCCCTTATCTTGTCCCTCGGTTCCTGGGGCTGTAACTTCACCTGTCCCTTCTGCCAGAACTGGCAGATTTCCCAGCAGCCGGCACCGTCCCAAGACCTGACACCGGGAGAGGTCGTCGCCTTCGCCGAAAAATACGTGCCTCAGGGCAATATCGGCCTGGCCTATACCTATAATGAACCGACCCTCAGCTATGAATTTATCATACAGACGGCAAAACTGATAAAAAAACGAGGCCGGTTCAACGTCATGGTCAGCAACGGCTATATCGAAAGAAAGCCCCTCGAAGCGCTTCTCCCCTATATCGACGCCTGGAACATCGACCTCAAAGGATTTTCCGAAGATTTCTATCGTTCTCAGTGCAGCGCGTCGCTAAATCCCGTACTGGATACGATTACCATTGCCGCAGCTGTCAGCCACGTCGAAGTGACGACCTTAATCATTCCCGGAAAAAATGACGATGAAGAACAAATGGACCATGAAGCCCGCTGGCTGGCAGGACTTCGTCCGGACATCCCCCTCCATCTGACTCGCTACTTTCCCCGTTATCGGGATACGACGCCGATGACGCCGGTCGATACCCTTCACCGATTAGCAGCCGTTGCCAAAAAGCATCTGCACCACGTCTATATCGGAAACGTATGACCGATTTGCCAAGGTTATGTCCGATTGTTTTAACTTTAATCTTGCATGCCGTGTTTATCATGATATAATAAGTTACAACTTGATATTAATTTTAAAAAAGAAGTGGTGATAGGCAATGGCATTAAAAGAATTTACTTTCAGTATTGGTGAAACGACACAGACCGTCAAACTGCCGGAAGAACATATTTCCGACGTCATGGAAGGAAAGCACGTCCCCGCCGTCGACGTCAAAGAAGCGACGGTGGACTGCATGCGCCACCCCATCGGCAGCGCCCCCCTGGCCGAAAAGGTACAGCCCGGTGATAAAGTCTGCCTGGTCGTCGCCGATATTACACGCACGTGGAATCATTCCAACCAATTTCTCATCTACGTCATCGATGAATTGAACTTGGCCGGGATTCCCGACGACGACATCTACATCGTCTTTTCTCAAGGATCCCACCGGGCCCAGACGCCGGAAGAAGACGTCGCCGTCTGCGGTCAGGAAGTCATCGACCGCATCAAGACCTATCAGCATGACTGTATGGACCCGACCCTCGTCGACTGCGGCACGACCAAGCTGGGCACTCCGCTGAAGCTGAATAAACATGTCGTCGACGCCGACAAGGTCATCATCATCGACGGGATTACGACCCACCTCTTCGCCGGTTTCGGCGGCGGCCGCAAACTCATCCTGCCCGGCGTATCCGGCTTTGAAACGATTCAGCGCAATCACTGTCACGCCTTAGCCGATGAATTCGGCCACGGCGTCAATCCCAAGACACGAGCCCTCATGATCGAAGACAATCCATTGAATGATGACATGATCGAGGCCTGCCGTAAAATCAATCCCTGCTTCCTGGTCCACTCCATCATCAATGCCGACGGCGAAATCTGCCGTATGGTCGGCGGTGACTGGTATGAAGCCTGGCATGCCGGTACACAGGCCGTCCTCGATATCCAGCGCGTCCCCATGAAGCAAAAAACGGACGTCGTCTTCGCCTGCGCCGGGGGCTATCCCAGTGACGTCAGCCTCTACCAAGGCAGCAAGTGCTATGATCCGGCTGAAATGGCTGTCAAAGAAGGGGGCATCATCATCGCCATCATGGAAGCCCGCGACATCAAAGAACCGGCCATCTACCTCGACAGCTTCAAATACGATACGATGGAAGAGATGGAAACGGCCCTTCGGGCTCACTTCACCATCCCCTTCTTCGTCGCCTTCAACCTCTTCTGCCTGGCCCATAAAAACACGGTCATCCTGGTCACCCTGCCGCGAAACTTCGAGGACATCCGCCGAACCGGCCAAATCCCGGCAGCCACGGTCGAAGAAGCGTGGAATCTGGCCCAACAGAAGTTGAAGGAACAGGGCAAGGAAGACTATACGATCAACGTCATGCCCCACTGCACCAAAATCGTCCCCATCTTACAGGGATAAGGGGCAAATCCATTCGTTCTATTTATGTCCATTCTTAGATATATTCTAAAATAACATAACTTACTTACGTTTATATCATGACAATCGTGAAATTCTATGCTATAATATAGCCAAGAAATGCAAAAGGAATAGAGAGCAAGTCGATTCCTTGCAAGTGCATTAGAAAGGGGTGAGTCCAGTGGAAGTAGAGAAGGTCGAACATGCCGCTGGCGGCAAGGGGTTCATCTTGAAGAGACAGCTTCTGAGCGCCACCGAACTGCGAGGAGACGTTGGTATGTTCGCAGAAATCACCTTGAAACCTGGATGTTCCTTAGGTTTTCATGCTCACACTGACAACGCAGAAGCATATTATATCCTTTCCGGTGAGGGAGAATATGACGACAACGGAGTAATCCGGACCGTTAAACGAGGAGACGTTACATACACATCAGACGGTAAGGGTCACGGCTTGGAAAACAAAAGCGATACAGACTTAGTTTTCATTGCGTTGATCATGAACAACTAAATAATGTCTATAGGATTAACACGAGTTCGTCGATGAACATGATGAATTAACTTATCTTGATCTAAAGTGCTTCGAACTTTTCGAATGGGTGTGATGTGTTTCAAATAGGTTAGTCTACGTATCTGGTTGTAACGAACGATGACTGTTTTAACGTTTTGAGTTTTAGCGAAAGCAGAATCAAACACTAAATGAATATGAATCCTATAACGTAAGGATCGGTATACATATGTCGCTTGTGTGCCGATCCTTTTACGTGTCTTTTTTACAATGTGAACGCCTCTTTCATTGACAGAACGCCTGCCCTCTTCTATAATATACTGAAACGGTAGTTTATTACTGCCGTCCATATTTCTCAAAGGGGGAAGATACTCATGTCAAATGAATCACGAGACGGAGTACAAGAACAAGCCCGGGAAGCGATTCGCAGCAACCGCAATCGCCATCAGGGCCGTCAATTCATCTTATGGATCGGGGCCTTAATCCTCGGCGCCATCTTAGGCTGGCTTGGTATTCCGGTATTGAACCAATTATTCGATTTTATCGCAACGGTTTTCACGCGCTTATTCCAGTTCATCGCTATACCGACCATCGCCTTAGCCGTCATTACAACCTTATCAGCACTGGGTGCTAAAAAAGAAACGGGGCGTATCTTTGCGCACGCCGTCACGTACACCTTGCTGACGACGATTTGTGCCGCCGCTATCGGTTTGGCACTCTACATCTGGATTGCCCCGGGCAATCTGCCTATGGAACTGATCAGTTCCGGTGTTTCCAGCGTTCCGCAGAAACTCGAGTCGGTCACCTACTACGACCATTTCCTGTCGGTCATTCCGAATAATATACTCCAGCCCTTCTTATCGGGCAACGTCCTTTCGGTCATGCTCATCGCAGCTGCTGTAGGTCTCGCGTTAGCCTTCATGCCCAAGACCGAAAACCGCGCCGTCCTGCTCAAAGGTCTCTTAGGCCTGCAGGAGGTCCTCTTCGCCCTCATTCGGGCCCTGCTTTGGATCTTACCGCTCGGCATCCTGGCCTTCTCGGCTCAGCTGGCAGCTCAGATTGAAGCCGGTATCATCGTCAGTGCCTTGGGGAAATACACCTTGGTCATCCTCGGCGGCAACCTCATTCAGTTCTTCATCGTCCTGCCGATTTTCTTGGCCATCCGCGGCTTGAATCCGCTCTACGTCTTCCGCAAAATGGCTCCGGCTATCGCCGTTGCCTTGTTCACCAAAAGCTCTGCCGGCACCCTGCCGGTCACCTTGGCCTCGGCTGAACAGCGCCTTAACGTTCATCCTCAGGTATCGCGCTTCGTACTTCCGATCTGCACGACCATCAACATGAACGGCTGCGCAGCCTTCATCCTGGTCACGTCCCTCTTCCTCATGCAAAACGGCGGTACAGAATTGACCATGGGCACGATGATTGCCTGGCTCTTCATCGCCGTTCTGGCAGCTATCGGCAATGCCGGTGTTCCCATGGGCTGCTACTTCCTGACATTGTCCCTCATGTCCAGTATCGGTGCTCCGATCGGCATCATGGGCATCATCCTGCCGATCTATACCATCATCGATATGGTCGAAACGGCAGAAAACGTTTGGTCTGACGCAGCCGTCTGCGCCATGACCGACCATGACCTGGCACATACGCTCGATGCCGAAGCCAAAGAAAGCGTCGTCGCCGGTCACTAAAATCTTTTAAAAATCTTATAATGTACCTAAAAAAGGAGGCTGACCTGATAGCCATCGCTATCGGCCAGCCTCCTTTTTAATGTATCTTCATGAAAGGAAACTTTCGAAGAAGCCTGTCTTACCGGAACAAACCACCGGAAATGACGAGTTTTTGAATTTCGTTAGTGCCTTCATAAATCTGGGTGATCTTGGCATCGCGCATCATGCGTTCGACATGGTATTCTTTCATGTAACCGTTGCCGCCAAGCATCTGAACGCATTCCGTCGTCACTTTCATAGCCACGTCGGTGCAGGTCAGTTTTGCAACAGCCGCTTCTGTCGTGAACGGTTTGCCCGCTTCTTTGAGGCAGGCTGCCTTATAAAGGACTAAGCGTGCCTTTTCAATATCGGCGTAGAGTTCAGCCATCTTGAAGGCCAGATACTGCTGTTTATACAGCGGTTTGCCGAACTGTTCGCGTTTCTTCAGATAATCGATGGCAATGTCGAAGGCCCCTTCTGCCAGGCCCAGGGCCTGAGCGCCGACGCCGATGCGTCCGCCGTCGAGGGTCTTCATGGCCAGTTTAAAGCCTTCACCCGGTTTGGCAATCATCCGGTCCGCCGAAACGCGAACGTTTGATAAGACCATTTCCGAGACCTGAGCCGAGCGGATGCCCATTTTATTTTCCAGTTTGCCTACATGGAAGCCTTCCATCCCTTTTTCCAAGACGAAGGCGCACATGCCCTTGATGCCGATTGCCGGATCGGTCAGAGCATAGATGACGGTATAGTCGGCAATGGGGCCATTGGTATTAAAAATCTTGGTACCGTTTAAGATATAGTCGTCGCCGTCTTTGGTGGCAAGCGTCTGCTGACCGGCAGCATCAGAGCCGGCCGTCGCTTCCGTCAGGCCAAAGGAGCCGATAGCCTGACCCGATGCGATAGGAGATAAAAAGCGTTTTTTCTGTTCATCCGTCGCCGACGAATACATGACACTGCCTCCGTAAAGGGAGGTATTGACCGAAAAGCCGATGCCAAAGGAAGAATCTACTTTGGAGACTTCTTCGACAGCCAGAATATACGGAAGATAGCCGACATCGCTGCCGCCGAATTCTGTCGGATAGCAGAGGCCGAACATGCCCATCTTGCCAAATTCTTTAAAGGCTTCCAACGGAAATTCCGAAGCTTCATCGCGTTCTACAACGCCGGGCAATAACCGTTTGGCCGTAAAATCGCGTACTTGATCGACAATTTGCTGCTGTTGTTTCGTGAGTTCAAAATCCATTATCGTCACTCCTTCTGTTGAAATGGAAATATCCATATAGCGTGTACAAACCTTAGTTATATAAATATTTCGTTACAAGAAATATCTTGCCTACATATTATCATGGGAAAACGACAAAGTCAACGAAGTGCCAAATTTATCATAGACCGGTCATTTTTAATGCTAATTTGTAATAAATAAGTATTCTTCATAAAAAAAGATCTGAACTACAGTAAGCACTGTCATTCAGATCTTTATGTAAATTCCTATATGGCCTAATTATGAGCGGCTGCGCATAACCGCTTCCTTCATCGCTTTCACATAGTCATAGATCGGCTGGGCTGCATCGTCCCCATATTTAGCAATCAATTTGACGATGGCACTGCCGACAATGACCCCGTCGGCGTCACGGCCAATAGTTTCGGCCTGTTCGGTCGTATTGATGCCGAAACCGACGGCGCAGGGAACGTCGGTCACTGCCTTGGCCGTATCAATGATATCTTTAAGGTTGGTCTTGATTTCTGTACGAGTACCGGTAACGCCTAAGGAAGATACGATATATAAGAAGCCTTCCCCGGCCTTAGCAATGGTCTGAATCCGGTCTTTTGAAGTCGGAGCAATCATGGAAATGATATCGATGCCGTGCGCTTTCGCAGCTTCCGCACATTCGCCTCGTTCTTCAAAGGGCATATCGGGGATAATGATGCCGTCAAGGCCCGATTCTTCACAACGGGTGAAGAATTTATCAGCCCCATAATGGAAGACGGGATTGAGGTATGTCAGAAAGACCAAGGGAATCTGCGATTCCTTACGGACGCGCTTAACGAGATCAAAGACGTCGTCAATGCGCGTCCCCTGCTGCAGCGCCCGTAAATCGGCTTCCTGGATAACGATGCCTTCGGCAATGGGATCGGAAAAAGGAATTCCGATTTCAATCAAATCGGCACCTGCTTTTTCCATGGTCATAATGTATTCATAGGTCTTTTCCAGCGACGGATCGCCTGCCGTCAAAAATCCGATAAAGGCTTTGCCCTTTTTAAAGGCCTGGCCGATCTTACTCATGTAAATCCCTCCCCTTATATCTTGCAATGGCGGCGACGTCTTTATCGCCGCGGCCGGACAAGCAAACGATGATGCTGTCTTCAGGACTCATCGTCGGTGCCAGCTGCATGGCTTCATAGACGGCGTGGGCACTTTCAATAGCGCAGATGATGCCTTCTGTGCGGGCCAAATATTCAAAGGCTTCGACGGCTTCATCGTCTTTGACCGGAATGTACTGAGCCCGACCCGTTTCATTCAAATAGGCGTGTTCCGGCCCGATACCGGGATAGTCGAGACCGGCTGAAATGGAATAGACTTCGTCGATCTGGCCGTCTTCGTTCTGGCAAAAAATCGATTTCATCCCGTGGAAGATACCGACTTCGCCCTTGGCAATCGTCGCCGCATGAAGCTTGGTATCGATGCCTTTGCCGGCAGCTTCGCAGCCGATGAGACGAACATCCTTATCGTCGATGAAGTTGTAGAACATACCCATGGCATTGCTGCCGCCGCCGACACAGGCCAGGACCGCTGCCGGGAGTTTACCTTCCTTGTCGAGAATCTGCTGACGCGCTTCCTTACTGATGACGGCCTGGAAGTCTCGTACCATCATCGGGAAAGGATGAGGCCCCATGGTCGAGCCGATGACGTAATGGGTGTCGTCGACGCGGCTGACCCATTCACGCATGGCTTCGTTGACAGCGTCTTTAAGGACCCGGGACCCGGAAGTAACGGCGTGGACCTTAGCCCCCAACAATTCCATACGGTATACGTTCAAAGCCTGGCGAATCGTATCTTCTTCGCCCATGAAAACTTCACATTCGAGACCCAAGAAAGCGGCGGCTGTCGCCGTTGCAACGCCGTGCTGGCCGGCACCGGTTTCAGCAATGACCCGGGTCTTGCCCATCTTTTTCGCCAGCAGGCACTGCCCTAAAGCATTGTTGATTTTATGAGCCCCGGTATGATTCAAGTCTTCGCGCTTCAGATAGACCTTCGCACCGCCTAAATCTTTCGTCATCCGTTCGGCATAGTAAAGGAGTGACGGCCGATTGGCATAGTTATCAAGGAGTTCTTTTAATTCTGCCTGAAAGGCCGGGTCATGTTTATAATGGTCGTAGGCTTTTTCCAAACGCTGAATTTCGTTCATCAGCGTTTCCGGTATATACTGGCCGCCAAAGGCGCCGAATCTTCCTGTACTCATCTGTTTACCTCCTGTAAACACTTAATGTTGTCATAAATAATGTCATCTTTTCTCTGTCCTTCACCCCATCCGTTTCGATGCCGCTGCTGACGTCGAGGGCATAAGGCTTAAGGGCTGCCGCTTGAGCTGCATTCTGCGGCGTAAGGCCGCCGGCTAAAAAGTACGGTCGGTCAAGGTCTCTTAACAGGGACCAATCAAAGGCCTTGCCGGTACCGCCACTCCCTTGATCGAGGAGGATGTAGTCGGCACGGCTCGCCAAGGCTCGCCTTACGTCGTCTTGATTGGCAATGGAAAAGGCTTTGATAATCGAAACGTCCAAATCCGTCTGCAACTGCTGTATGAAGTCTTCATCTTCCCGGCCGTGAAGCTGGATAAGCTGGATGACGCCTTTTTTTACTAAGGACGCCATGTGCTGCGGTTCATCGTCAACGAAGACGCCGACAGCCGGTATGGACGGGTCCAGTTCCCGGCGAAGGTCTGCTGCCAACTCATCAGAAACGCGGCGTTTCGTACCGGCAAAGACGAAGCCTGCATAGTCGGGGTGGAGTTCATTGGCCCAGGCGATGTCGCAGGGGCGCTTGAGGCCGCAGAACTTTACCTTAACCACGAGTTCCGGCGGCTAATTCCGCCAGAGCCGCCTTCTTATCGGGACTGCGCATCAGCGTCTCGCCGATAAGGACGGCGTCGGCGCCATGGTCATAGAGACTTTGCGTATGCTCCCCGGTCTTGATACCGCTTTCAGCAACGAAGATGATGTCATCCGGCACCAGCGTCCGCAGGCGGAAGCTCGTATCAAGGGACACGGTAAAGTCCTTCAAGTTCCGGTTGTTGACGCCGATGACCCGGGCGCCGGCCTTAATAGCTCGGAGTACTTCCGTTTCATCGTGTGCTTCGACCAAGGCCGAAAGGCCCAAAGAATCGGCAAGTTTAAAGAAGCGTTTCAAGTGCTCATCATCGAGGACGGCACAGATTAAAAGGACGGCAGCGGCTCCGATGGCCCGGGCTTCATAAATCTGATATTCATCAATGATGAAGTCCTTGCGAAGGACCGGCGTTTGAACCGCCCCGGCAATATCCTGTAAATACTGGGGACTGCCTAAGAAGTAATCCCGCTCAGTCAAGACGGAAATGGCTGCCGCACCGGCCTGTTCATATTCCTTGGCAATGGCCACATAGGGAAAATCAGGAGCAATGAGTCCTTTTGACGGTGAGGCTTTCTTGACTTCACAAATGAAGGAAAGGCCCTTCTGTTTCAGGTTATGTTCAAAGGGAAATCCCTCTTTTTTCGGAGCTGCCAGGGCCCGTTCTTTCATCTCGGCAAAGGAAACCTGTGCCTTATCCTCTACCAGCCTTTTGGCGACAGCTGCCGTTAAATCATCGAGTATCACGAGCTCACCTTCTTACGAGTTACTGACAGCAATGCAGCGATTCAGTGTTTCCATGGCCTTGCCGCTGTCGATGAGATTGGCAGCCATCTTGATACCGGCACCGATGGGATCGGCTTTACCGGCAATGAACAAGGCCGTTCCGGCGTTTAAGAGGACGGCATTTCGCTTCGGCCCCTGAACGGTTCCCTTCAGGATGCCTCGCGTGATGTCAGCATTTTCTTCCGGTGTACCGCCGACGAGGTCTTCCTTCGTTCCCGGCACCATGCCGAAGTCTTCCGGCCGCAGGACAGACGTCCGATAATATCCGTCGCGGAGTTCACAAATCGTCGTCGGCCCGTTCGGCGAAATTTCATCGAGTTTTTCTTGGCCATAGGCGACGATACCTCGTTTGACACCAAGTGTCGACAATACTTTTGCCAGGGGTTCGACCAGATATTCATCGTAAACGCCAAGGAGGATCATCGTCGGCTTAGCCGGGCTGGTCAAGGGCCCGAGGATGTTGAATACGGTCCGGAATCCCAGTTCTTTGCGGATGGGGCCGATATACTTCATCGCGGCGTGATATTTCTGAGCAAAGAGGAAGCAGAAGTTCGTTTCTTCCAGCATCTTAAGGGCCAGTTTCGGATCCTGTTCGATATTGAGGCCCAGTGTTTCCAGGCAGTCTGCCGTACCGCACAGAGACGAGGCGGCCCGGTTGCCGTGTTTGGCTACTTTCACACCGGCCGAGGCAATAACCATGGCCGACGTCGTCGAAATATTGAAAGAATGGGCGCCGTCGCCGCCGGTACCGACAACTTCCAGGACATCCATGCCGGGATGGGGAACGGGCGTTGCCATAGAGCGCATGGCTTCGGCACAGCCTGAAATTTCATCAATCGTTTCAGCCTTGGTGCTCTTCGTCGACAGCGCCGCCAAGAAAGCGGCATTCTGGGTCGGCGTCGTCTTGCCGTTCATGATTTCCAGCATAACTGCCTTTGCTTCGTCATAAGTCAAATCACCTTTATTTACAATCTTGATAATCGCATCTTTAATCATCGTCGTTACCTCCTCGTAAGCACGCTGTCTATTATAATTTTAAGAAATTTTCGACCATCATCGGTCCCGTCGGCGTCAATATCGATTCCGGGTGGAACTGCAAGCCGTATGTAGGATAGTCTTTATGGGCGACGGCCATGATTTCGCCGTCATCGGTCCGAGCCAGGACGCGAAGAGCATCGGGAAGGGTTTCGGGATCGAGGGCCAGCGAATGATACCGGCCGACGTCGACCGTTTCGGGAAGTCCCTTAAAGAGCGGGTTTTCCCGGTCGAGGGCGGCAACGGATTGTTTGCCATGCATCAATTCCCCGGCGTAGGTAATGGTGCCGCCGTAGACTTCACAAATGGCCTGATGGCCCAAGCAGACGCCGAGGATAGGGATCTTTCCCTCAAAATAGCGGATGGCCTGTTCACAAATCCCGGCATCCGACGGCCGACCCGGCCCCGGCGAAATGATCAGGTGATCCGGATGCAGGCCTTCGAGATTTTCCACCGTCATGTCATCGTTGCGGATGACTTTAATATCCGGATTCAACTGTCCGATGAGCTGGTAGAGATTATAAGAAAAACTGTCGTAATTATCGATGAGTACAATCATTTGTCAATCCCTCCATTGGCCCGTTTCAAGGCAATGACGACGGCCTTGGCTTTATTCAGGCATTCCTGGTGTTCCTGTTCCGGTACGCTGTCGGCGACGATGCCGGCACCGGAGCAGGCGTATACGTGATTCCCCTTCTTATAGGCCAGGCGGATGCCGATACAGCAATCCATATTGCCGGTAAAATCGATGTAGCCGACGGCGCCGCCGTAAACACCGCGCTTATGACCTTCCAGTTCATCAATGATTTCGCAGGCTCGGATTTTCGGAGCCCCGGACAAGGTGCCGGCCGGCAAGGCAGCCGCAATGGCATCGACGGCCGTCTTATCGTCCCGTATCGTACTGTGCACGGTAGAACCGATATGCATGATATGGGAAAAGCGCAGGACGTTGAGATAGCGTTCGACATGGACGCTGCCAAATTCACTGATGCGTCCCAAGTCGTTTCGACCTAAGTCGACGAGCATATTGTGCTCTGCCAATTCCTTGGAGTTGTGCAGGAGTTCGTCTTCCAGTTGATTATCTTCTTCCACCGTCTTGCCCCGCGGCCGCGATCCGGCTAAGGGGAAGGTGAAGAGGTCCCGCCCTTCGAGGCGGATCAGCGTTTCCGGAGAAGAACCGGCAAGCTCAATATCGTCGCCGGAGAAGAAGAACATATACGGCGACGGGTTGATCGTCCGCAGCACGCGGTATGTATCGAGGAGGCAGCCTTCTGCCTCGGCACAAAGGCGATTGGCTAAGACGACTTGGAAGATGTCCCCTTCGCGGATATAATGTTTCCCTTTTTCAACCATTTGGCAGTATTCCTGCTCATTAAAGAGGGGTTTGAAGTCGCTCTTTAATTGAAGGGGCTGGGCCGGTGCCTTCTCGCCATGGCGAATGAGGTCTTCCATCCGCTGTAATTCCAACATAGCCCGATTATAATTTTCTTCTACCCCGTCGAGGCGAACGTTGACGATGAGATAAATCTGCTGCTTTAAATTATCGAAGACGATGACCTTGTCGAAGAGCATGAGGTCGAAATCATTAAAGCCATCGTCATCAGCGGCCTTGAGTGTCAGAGACGGTTCGGCATACTTAATAAAATCGTAGGAAAAATAGCCTACCAAACCGCCGGTAAAGGGAGGCAACCCTTCCAGGCGCGGCGCCTTATTGTCGGCTAAAATCTGAGAAATGAGCTGTTCCGGATGGTCCGTATGAAGCTGTACTTCAGCCCCGGTCTTAATCGTAACCGTTCCGTCTTTGCAGAACAGGCCCATCTGAGGATCGTATCCTATGAAGGTGTACCGGCCCCAACGCTGGGAGTCTTCCATACTTTCCAAGATATAGCAATGAGCGCTGATATGCTTGACCGTTCGCAAGACTTCAATCGGGGTACAACTGTCGGCATACATGCTGACTCCGACAGGAACGACCTTATATTGGCCTTGGTAGGCTTTTACCTGTTCTAAGCTGAGCGTTTCCATACAAACCTCCTAAAAAAATAATCCGTCCATGACAATACGATTTGTCAAGGACGGATTTAAGTTCCGCGGTGCCACCTTGTTTTAGGGGTTGAGCCCTACTCTCGACGGAATACCAACATATTCCCGGTAACTGACGTATACCAACACGTCGCAGGATACTCAGCCTTACAGCTTTTCACTGCGCCCTCAGCGGTCCATTTAACGAGCTGCGTCGGCCGGCTCTCAGCACCCCGGCTCTCTGTACGTGCACGTCATCGTTTTTACTTCCGCCTCAATGGTTTCATGGACGATGTTCAATTGATGTTTGTATGATACACCGCATGATTTAAACTGTCAAGGTAGTTTTTATATAATTTTTAAGATAATCGTTTTACTTGTGTTTAAGCCCACACTTTTTAGGGAAAAATTCCAGCTTACATCATGGCGATGATCGGCGAGATGATCAAGAGGATACCGGCGAATACGATGAGTACCAGCGAAATTCCCTTATATTTGTGAAGGGCATTGACTTTGTAAACCAAGTACGCCGGGATAAGGCAGGCGATGATACCGAAGATCGGGCCGAGAAGGGTCAGGAGCTTCAAGACCGGTGCATTGAGGACGATGGCGCCCCAAGCAACGGCAACGGCGAAGATGAGGATGCCGAAGCTGACCATTTTCTTATTGATCTTGTCTTCCGGCATAAAGCGGTGCAGGATGTTCATAGCGATACCCTGGCAGGCTTCGCGGAAGCCGAGGAATACACTGAAGAAGGCCGTCATAACGGCGAATACATTGAGTACCAGACTGAAGATTTTAACAGCGCTGCCGTCAAACCCTCTGGCTACGATAGCCAGTGCAGAGATATTCTGAGAGTAAGCGAGAACGGCTTGGTCGTGACCGAGAGCCAGGTTAAAGGACATGGCATACGAGAAGATCGTAATGAACAAGACGGAGAAAGCGATTTTCATAGCCCGCATAGCTTTGTAGCGAGCGACGTGGATCGATTTGTTATGAGAGCGGTAAGAAATGACCATGGGGCTGATACTGGGGATAAACAGAATCGAGGTCAAGGTTACGGGCAGCATGGCAATCGTGTTTTTCACGAGGTAGCCTAAATCCGGGAAGACGCCGATATTGGCGATGTTCCAGTGCTGGATCATGATGCCGCCTAAGCAGATGACGACCAACAATTTTGTCAAAACCATGAGCGTCGAAATCCGGAACAGGAGCTGTTCACCGCGGGATGCCAAAACAACCATCGCACAGATGATAGCCAGCCCATAAAAAGGATTGTCAGACAGGAGCGTATCGGTAACGCCGAAGGAATAGAGGAAGGATGCACTGTCATTGGTCAGTGCCGTCGAATACATGAAAACACAGATGAGAATACTGAGGAAGTAAAGGATGCCCAGCAGGAAACCCCAGTTTTTGCCGAGGTAGCCGCTGATAACGCTGGGATAGTCTTCACACCGCGGCGAATCGGCCAGGGTATTGATGAACAAGCGCTGTAAGAGATAAATGGCCGGATAGGCAATGATAGCGGAGAATAAGTAAACCCAGACGCCGACTAAGCCGACCTGAACCGGTAAGAACACGATACCGGCACCGATAGCCATGCCGATACTCATAATAATCCAGCCCCAGTCCGTACTGTCGAACTTGACGGCTGCTTTCCATTGTGCATCTGTCATTCCCGCTTGGCGGGCCAGTGCTGCTGATGAATTCATATCAAAGACCTCCTATGGTGAATAGATTGGATGGATAATGTCCCCTCGACACTTACATTTTATCCCCTGATGCGGCTCTCCTTTCTCAACTTCAGTGTATATACTTTTTACCTATGTCGTTTTTTAACATTTTTCTAAAAACCGTAAATTTTAATGTACACGTCGGGGTTTTACCTTTTACTTAAACGTTCTATTCTATGGTTAAAGTATATCATGAAAGGTATTGGCTGTAAAATATTCATTGTGCAATTTGCATTCATAGTATTTATCTATGGAATAGATCATTATTCCTTACTTTTTTGTTGAGAAAACAAGAGATATCCATGATTTAAAAATGAATCATTATCACCTTACGCCAATTTTCACGAACATTTGTCTTTTTCAAAAAGCCAAATTTGGTTAACTTTTCTTTATAATTTAAATTTTTAAGTGGGATTTTTCTTTCTTCATTTTTGCCGTCTCGAGATTAAAATTTTCATTTTAAAACTTTCTTTACTGTGTCAAAAAGTCATAACTTTCCCAACTTTGCTTATTTTGATACAATAAAGATAACAAGGGCGTCTCTATAGGTACGGTTTATATTTGAGGTGGTTTTACTATGACTTTACAACAATTGCGTTATATCCTTGAGTTATCTAAGCATAATTCTATTTCTGCCGCCGCCCAGGCCCTGAACATTGCCCAGCCCAGTCTCAGTGCCGCCATCAAAGACTTGGAAACAGAATTTGCCATGACTCTGGTCAAGCGAAACCGTCACGGCATCACCTTCACATCAGCCGGTTTAGAGTTTCTGCACTATGCCGACCATATCTTGACGCATGCCGACGAAATGCATGACCATTTTCACCCTGAAACCGGCCAGGAAGACTCACACACCCTGACCATTTCATCCCAGCACTACCCTTTTGCCGACGAGGCTTTCATCCATGCCCTGCAGCGCATATCTCCGACGTCATCCTATACCTTTACCCTGCGTGAAGGTCGGACCTCGCAGGTCATCCACGACGTCGTCACCCGTGAAAGTCAGCTCGGCATCCTCTTTTTATCCCACATGAACGAAAACTTTTTGCAGGACCTGTTCCAAAAGAACAAGCTGGAGTTCACGTCTCTCTGTACGTTTACGCCCTGTATTTACGTCCGCTTGGACCACCCTCTGGCAGAGAATCAAAGTATCCCTCCCGGCAAGCTTAAGGACTATCCCTGCGTCCGCTTCGAACAAGGTCACGACCGATCGCAGTTTTCTGAAGAACTGCTCCTGTCGGACCCGTCGAACCGACAAAGCATCTATGTCACCGACCGGTCGACGCTGTTCAGCGTCATCCGCGCAACTGACGCCTACACCATCGGAACGGGACATGTCGCATCGGCCATCATCGGCCGCCACATCACGGCCATTCCCATTGCCAATCCCTTGGATACGATGACCGTCGGCTGGATAAAGATAAAAGAGGAAGCCTTGCCGCCGGAAGCACTCCTGTACGTCGAAATTCTATCCGGACTGCTTACAGGCCGGGAATAAAGACTTACGGCAAAAAACAAAGACTCCGAATTCGCGAAAAACCTCGCGCGAATTCGGAGTCTTTGTCTCTTAAGGCCCATATTTTCGTTACCGGTGCCGTAAAATGTATAAAATCGCTTCGAAGAGATGTCCCTGATCCGAACAAAATGACCGCACAGATACCTTTATACAGCATCGTTTCGACACAAAATCATATCATATTGAAAATCCATCCTTATCGGTGAGGGCTGACAACGCCTGTAAGGCCTTCTAATGACAGAAAGAGGCTTTATACATCATGGAAGCGGGATAAGCGCTAAAAGGCCCTAAAAACGGCACAGGAGACCTCTTCTCATCATGCGCTCTCCCTTTCGCAAGATAGACCGATACGGCCCCAGCCGAGCAAGGTATCTAACCGAATGCCTTCGAGGTTTTCCGGTAACTTCAAAGGCATATAACCCCGATATATCTTCGTTTAGAAAACAAAGAATCGCATGAACCAGGTGTATCTGCCAACCCCAACAGGTATTATCGAACCACAAAAAACCGGCTGCCATTGAGAACTATGGCAGCCGGTTTTTTCATGAGACCGTCCTCCCGGGACAGTCCCGCCTAACATTTTAATTCTTATTTGTCGTACGCTTTTTCTAAGCGGACATAGCCTTCATAACGATCCTTAGCATCTTCTTCGGTCTTTTCAAAGAGAGCTTCGGCAATTTCCGGGAAGGTACGCTGCAAGGACGAGAAGCGAGTTTCGCCCATGAGGAATTCACGGAAGTTATCTTTCGGCGGTTTGGAATCGAGGATGAACGGATTCTTACCCTGTTTCTTCAATTCCGGATTGTAGCGCCAGAGATGCCAGTAACCTGCATCGACGGCACGTTTTTCTTCGAGCTGGCTCTGACCCTGACCGATCTTGAGGCCGTGGTTGATGCACGGTGCATAACCGATGATGAGGGACGGGCCATCGTATTCTTCAGCTTCTTTGAGAGCCTTCATGAACTGGTTCTTATCGGCGCCCATAGCGACCTGTGCAACGTAGATGTAGCCGTACTGAGCCTGCATCATGCCGAGGTCTTTCTTACGGGTCTTCTTACCGGCTGCAGCGAACTGAGCAACAGCAGCCGTCGGCGTAGCTTTCGAAGCCTGGCCGCCCGTATTGGAGTAAACTTCCGTATCGAAGACGAGGACGTTGATATCTTCACCCTGAGCCAGGACGTGGTCCAAGCCGCCGTAACCGATATCGTAAGCCCAGCCGTCGCCGCCGAAGATCCACTGGCTCCGTTTAACGAGGAACTGTTTCATATCGTAAACCTGTTCCAATTCAGGTTTGCCGTCTTTTTCAGCTTCGAGGAGAGCGATGACCTTGTCGGAACGTTCGCGGGTACCTTCACTCTTAGCCATGTTTTCTTTCCAGTCTTTCAGTGCAGCCTGTAATTCGGGACTTGCAACTTCCATAGCCGCATCGACGTACTGAGCCAGGAGTTTCCGTTCCGTCTTTTCAGCCAGCATCATGCCGAAGCCATATTCAGCGTTGTCTTCGAAGAGGGATGTCGACCAAGCCGGGCCATGACCCTGTTCGTTCTTGGTGTAGCCGCAGTCCGGTGCACTACCGCCCCAAACGCTGGAGCAGCCGTGAGCATTGGCAATGATCATGCGGTCGCCATAGAGCTGGGTAATAACTTTACAATACGGGGTTTCAGCACAGCCTGCGCAGGCGCCGGTGAATTCGAGCAAGGGCTGTTCGAACTGGCTGCCGATAACGGTATTCTTATCCATCGGATTCGGTTTAATCGGCAGGTTGATGACGTAATCCCAGAGATCTGCTCTGTATTCTTCTTCGTCGAAGGGTTTCATCGTCAGAGCCTGTTTCGGGCAGACATGCGTACAGCTTCCGCAGCCGAGGCAGTCCATGACCGATACGATGATATTGTACTTGTATTCCGGTGCTGCCTTGATTTCCTTATCCTGATAGCCTTTCGGAGCGTTAGCAGCTTCTTCCGGCGTCATGAGGAAGGGACGGATAGCAGCGTGAGGACATACGAAGGAACACTGGTTACAGCCGATACATTTTTCAGCATCCCAGCTCGGTACGAACATAGCAACGCCGCGTTTTTCTTCAGCAGCCGTGCCGGTCGGCCAGCGGCCGTCTTCAAAGCCGTCATAAGCGCTGACCGGGAGGTCGTCGCCTTCGAGGGCGTTGACAGGAATGGAGAAGTCACGGAAGAATTTCGTGTGTTTCGACATGTCGACCGGTTCGTCAACAGCATCAGCCCAAGCGGCCGGAACATTAACTTTGACGATAGCAGACAAGCCCTGGTCGATTGCTTCGTTGTTCATATCAACGATGTTCTGACCTTTTTTGCCGTAAGATTCGACAACGGATTCTTTCAATTTAGAAATAGCTAAGTCAAGGGGAATGACGTCAGCCAGTTTAAAGAAGGCCGACTGCATGATCATGTTGATGCGGCCGCCGAGACCGATTTTCTGTGCAATGCCGACAGCGTCGATGATGTAGAACTGGACGTCGTTGCGGGCGATGGAGCGTTTTAATTTAGCCGGTAATTTTTCATCGAGTTCTTCCGGTTTCCATACGGTGTTCAGTAAGAAGGTACCGCCCTTCTTGATACCCCGCAGGAGATCGAAGCCGTGCGTATAGGACTGACGATGGCAGGCGATGAAGTCTGCGTCATTGATGAGATACGGCATCTTAATCGGCGTATCGCCAAAGCGCAGGTGAGAAACGGTAACGCCGCCGGATTTTTTCGAGTCATAAGCAAAGTATGCCTGAGCGTACATATCGGTGTTGTCGCCGATAATCTTGATAGCGCTCTTATTAGCACCAACCGTACCGTCGGAACCGAAGCCCCAGAATTTGCAGGCTTTCAGGCCTTCGCCAGCCGTGTCGACGTTCTGGACGCGCGGCAGGGATTTGTGCGTAACGTCATCGATGATGCTCAAGGTGAAGTCATTCTTCGGTTCGAAGGATTTCAAGTTTTCAAAAGCAGCTACGACGTCGCCCGGTAAGAATTCTTTCGAAGCGATGCCATAACGGCCATGGTAAACTTTCGGAGCTACGTCAGCAGCAGCGAAGGAAGCCGCTACGCTGTGGTACAGAGGTTCGCCGTTGGCACCGGTTTCCTTCGTGCGGTCCAAGACGGCAATTTTCTTAACCGTATCAGGAACAGCTGCGAGGAAATGTTTTTCCGACCACGGACGGAACATGTGAACGTTGATACAGCCGACTTTTTCGCCTTGTTCGACGAGCAGTTTAACCGTTTCTTCAATGGTCTGTGCGCCGGAACCCATAGCGACGAGGACGAGTTCTGCATCGGGAGCGCCGACATAGTTGAACAGATGATATTCACGACCCGTGATTTCGCTGATTTTCTTCATGTAGCCTTCAGCAACTTCGGGAACACGGTCATAGAATTTGTTCAAAGATTCACGATGCTGCATGAAAACTTCAGCCGGTTCGCAGAAGGAGATAGCTTCCGGATTGTCCGGGTTCATGCCGCGTTTACGGAATTCACGAACAGCGTCCATATCGAGGAGCGGACGGAGTTTTTCATAAGGAATAACTTCGATTTTCTGGATTTCGTGGGATGTACGGAAGCCATCGAAGAAGTTGATGATAGGAATACGACAGGTAATAGCCGTTGCATGAACGACAGCAGCCAAGTCCATGATTTCCTGGACACTGGATTCGCACATCATGCTGATGCCTGTGCCGCGCATAGCCATAGCATCGTCATGACCGGCAAAAATCGTGTAGCCGTTCGTTGCGACGGTACGGGAAGCGACGTGGAAGACGCCCGGCAGCAATTCGCTGGAAATCTTGAACATGTTGCTGAGCATGATCATCATGCCCTGAGAAGACGTGAAAGTCGTCGTAAGGGCACCGGTATTCAAAGCACCGTGCATAGCGCCGGCAGCACCTTTTTCAGACTGCATTTCCTGAACCTGAACGGTTGCGCCAAACAGGTTTTTACGGCCATGAGCAGCCCATTCATCGACGTGTTCAGCCATCGGCGACGACGGCGTAATCGGGAAAATGGATGCCAGTTCCGTAAAGGCATAGGCAATATGGGCGGCAGCCTCGTTGCCATCCATTGTCTTAAAAACTTTCTGTGTCATAATACTGTTCCCCTTTCTGTAAAACATCGTAACTTGAAAGAATCCGTGTACACTTGGAGTCATCCCATTACATTGCAAGGACAAAATAATCACTATAAGCTATGTAGCTATGGTATTAACTAGATGACTATTTGTTATCCTCATTGTACTATTTATAAAAATTTTACGCAAGAGCTTTCCAGTAAAACGTTCATCTTATGCCGATTCTGTCTAAACACATACATATTTATGTAATCGTCGCATGGACTTTTCAAGGAACAAAGGTTCATCGTGACGACGATTACATTTTATAAAGAAAAGAATCCGTAAAGGTTCTGAAAAACAAGAGTGCCTTAAATTTGTGAAAGTTTTCCCATCAAAGGTCAATACAACAAACAAAAAAAAGGCCCCGCATTATAGCACAAAGCGTAATGCGGGGTCTCTGTTATAGATTATTAGAGGGCCTTTTCGATAATCGGATCTAATTCTTCCGGAGTCGTGCTCGGTTCAAAGCGCTGAACCTGGCTGCCGTCACGGCTGACGAGGAATTTCGTGAAATTCCATTTAATGCCGTTGCCTTCGGCATTGTCCGGATAGTGTTCAGCTACGACCTGCTGAATCAGGCGGCCGCTGTCCTTATCCGTTTCATAGCCTTTAAAGGGAGCTGCTTCGGTGAGATATTTGTAAAGGGGATCTGCATTTTCACCGCGAACGTCAATTTTGGCGAACAGCGGGAAAGTAACACCGTGGTTCAGGCGGCAGAAATCTTCGATATGTTTATTATCTTCCGGATCCTGTTCCAAGAACTGGTTGCACGGGAAGCCGAGAATGACCAAGCCCTTGTCCTTATATTTTTTATAAAGAGCTTCCAAGCCATCGTACTGCGGCGTAAATCCGCATTTGCTGGCCGTGTTGACGATAAGCAGCAGTTTGCCTTCATACTGGCTCAAGGCAACGTCGCCGCCGCGGATATCTTTAACGGTAAAATCGAATACTTTCATGGTGTTATTCCTCCTGTTTCTCTTAGACGTCATGAATTACGCAGCCACCAAATTCAGGTGAACACATAGCGCTGTCAAGGGCCGGAGCTTCTTTAACGGAGAAAGATTCCTTCCACAGGCCGTGGAGATTGCAGTATGCATAGACTTCACCATTATCGCCGGTTTCAAAGTGAGCCTTCGGTTCTTCGCCCGGTTTGAGATAGCGGATATCTACGCCTTTATCGTCGACCAAGGCAATCCATTCAATATAATGTTTTTCTTCCATCGGATGAATGACAGAACCAACCTGAACTTCCAGATGGTTGTCGATTTTCTGAATACACGGTACGTGTTTTTCCTGGGCGGCATCAACGGAACCGGCTACGAGATGAGTCAATTTTTGGCCTGCATAAATTACTTCTTCCGGGGCCTGTGCGCCGACGACGACCAAAACTTTACCATCTGCATCATTGCGGTAAAATTCAACATGCTTCATATCAATTCCTCCTCCAGGGGATAGCACCCCTCAATCAAAAATAAAAATAAGCTATATAATCTAAAAAAATTATAAGCATTTGCTTCCTAATTAATACTTTTTCTTATGTGCTTATTATAGGTCAAATTATCATATTTGTCAATAACGGAGAATTATTATTCTTTATATAAGTAAGTGCAGAAAGACCTTACAGACTTCCATTTTTGATGATTTTATGCAGGTTTTACGGGCTTTACCGCCCATTCAGAAAAGACAAATTTCTTATTATAATATTTTTTCTCCCATTTTATCGCTCGCCTTTCATCAAAATTCCGTCGTATCATTCCGCAACATGAGCTCGATAAAGACAGCCTCTCTCCATAAAATGAACAAAGCGTCCACAGTCGTGCATAGAAAAGCCACCGCAACGGTTCTGCTGCGGTGGCCGGGGCTATTTTTTTGAATATCAGAATAAGAAAGGTCGTTGTGCCTGCAAATACGTCAAAAGCAGTTACACGCCGTCAACGAGATGAGCTGCATCCATTCCGGAGACGACGTCATAATGGCGGACGCCCCCCTCTTCGGTACAGCGGAGGAGTCCCTTATCCATAAGATATTCGATATGAGATAAGGTTTCTCCTAAGGCAAACCACTTCTGCGTCGGCGGAAAGTCTTTCCACGGTTTGCCGCGCATGGACCAAGTCATATGGGGTGCAATCTCATAGGCCGTGCTATGCGGATACTCCCCAGCCAGGCGAAGGACTTCACGGAGGCGTCGGTCGTGATGAGCCAGGAGTTCATCGATGCGGCCGACGACCGACGTATCACCCTCCCGATGAGCCGGCAAAGCTTGGCTGACCGGCAGGTTCTTCACTTTCTTCAGGCTTTCCAAATAACGCCGCAGGGCATGCTTCATATGGTACCAAACCTGGATATTCGGCGTAATATCAAATAAGATGTGATCACTCGTAAAAAAAATCTTTTCTTTGGGCATATAGAGGCAGCACAGGCCCGGCGTATGACCCGGTGTATGAATGATCGTAAGCTCACAGTCTGCCAGGCGCAGGACATCTCCCTCACCGACAGCGGTAATCGGAAAATGCGGATCCGGTGAAAAAGTTCGAGCCTGATTGGAAAATTGGCTTTTGATTTCTTCCGGCGGCATCCCTTCGCGCATGAAATTGTCTTCAGCAGCCTTCCACGTCGATCCGTCTTCCGAATCGACAAGGTATTGGTAGTCGACGGGATGCATATAAATCGGGCAGCCTGCTTTGGCAAAGAGGCCGACAAGGCCGGTATGATCCGCATGGAGGTGCGTCAAAAATAAGGACGTGCGGCGGAGATCAATGCCGAGTTTTTCTAAACCGCGGCACAGGGCCTCTTGGCATTCCGGGCGGTTAAAGCCCGTATCGATGACCAGATTCTCGGTCTTCCCTTTAATGACATAGGCATTTAAATACTGGAGCGGATTATCCGGTAATACGACGCGGATGCGGTATACATCCGGCGACGCATGCAGTTTTTCAATCATAAGGTCCCTCCTAAAGGTACGTAGAAAAAAAGACTGCCGCAGACGCGGCAGTCTCTTGTACTCATAGTTTCTTTTTCCGCGGGTTATAGCGGTTCATGCCCTTGTCAACACCGAGGCGCAGACAACCTTCAATGGCCGTCGCTGCGTCTTCGATGCCCTGAAGGTACTTTTCACGCAGTTCCTCCGGAAAGGGCGTCAAGACGTGGTCGATGACGTCGTGATGAGGGAGCGGGCGGCCAATACCGACGCGGAAGCGGGTAAAATCGGTGCATCCGTTGGCAAAGAGACTCTTGATTCCATTATGCCCGCCGTCACTGCCGTTCTTACGAATGCGCAGGCGACCGACAGCCAAATCCATGTCGTCATAGGCGACGTAGACATCAGGCTGCTCTACCTTATACCAACGCATGAGCGGGCCCACGGCCCGACCACTGTCGTTCATGAAGGTCTGGGGCTTGACCAAGATGATTTTTTCATCGTCAACGGTCACCTGGGCCACGAGGGCATCCATTCGCTCCTGCCAGGACGTGACTTCCCAGCGTTTGGCCAGTTCATCGATGACATCGAAACCCGTATTATGTTTTGATTGTTCATATTGACGGCCCGGATTGCCCAGGCCTACGATCATATGCACGATATCGTTTCCTTATTTATCGAAAAGACGGCTGACAGAGACGTCATGGAAGATGCGCATAATCGCTTCACCCAAAAGGGGAGCTACCGAAAGGACTTTGATCTTGTCGCTCTGTTTTTCCGGCGGCAAGGGAATCGTATTGGTAATGATCAATTCGGAGATGACCGATTTCTGAATTCGTTCGACAGCCGGATCGGTGAGGACGGCATGAGCGCAGGCCGCAAAGACGCGGGAAGCTCCCATTTCTTTCAAGGCTTTGGCGCCGCCGCACAAGGAACCTGCCGTATCGACGATATCGTCGACGAGGATGCAGGTCTTGCCTTTGATATCGCCAATGATATTCATGACTTCAGCAACGCCCGGGCGGGGACGGCGTTTTTCGATGATGGCAATGGGCGCACTGACCCGGTCAGCCAGGTCACGAGCACGGGTTACACCGCCGAGGTCCGGCGATACGACGACGAGGTCTCCCAAATCGGTTTCTTCTTTTTTCTGGTTGATATACCGAGCGATGATGGAAGCCGAACCGAGGTGATCGACAGGGATATCAAAGAAGCCCTGGATCTGGCCGGCATGGAGGTCCATCGTAACGACGCGGGTGATTCCCGCTCTGGTCATTAAATCAGCAACCAGTTTCGATGTAATCGGTTCACGGCCGCGGGTCTTGCGGTCCTGACGAGCATAGCCATAGTACGGAACAACGGCGGTAATATGTTTTGCCGAAGCGCGTTTCAGGGCATCCGCCATGATCAGCAGTTCCATGAGGGTATCGTTAGCCGGCTGGCAGGTCGGCTGAATGACGAATACATCCTTACCGCGGACGCTTTCATCGATCATGACCTGAATTTCACCATTATTGAACTTGCCGACAAAGGCCTTGCCTAATTCTAATCCAAGGTACTCAACAATTTCTTTGGCCAATTCCGGATTGGCATTCCCCGTAAAAATCTTCAGCTTTTTCCCGTCTTCGTAACTCATAGTGAGCCTCCCTGTATGAATATTGTAATATATGATTCGATATAAAAACCGATAAACGCTAGGTGGAGAAAGTGTTATTTCTTATAGGTATCGTCTTTAACCCAGTCTTCGATATTGCGCTGCCGAGCGCGGGCAACGGATAAGGATTTGGCCGGTACGTCTTTGGTAATCGTAGAACCGGCGCCGACATAAGCGTAATCACCGACCGTAACCGGTGCAACGAGATTGCTGTTGCAGCCGACAAAAGCGTGATCGCCGATGGTCGTGCGGTGCTTGATTTTTCCGTCATAATTGACGGTAATCGTCCCACAGCCGATATTGACGTTCTGACCGACATCGCTGTCGCCGATATAACTGAGGTGCGGCAGTTTTGTGCCGTCTCCGACAGTCGAGTTTTTGACTTCCATATAATTTCCGACTTTTACGTGATTGCCGATAACCGTATCAGGGCGGAAGTGAACGAAAGGTCCGACTTCACAGCCGTTTTTAATTTGGCAGTCATGGGCATACATGAACTGAACATGGTCATCATCGCCCATCTGTACATTGGTCATGCGGACATAAGGGCCGATGTGGCAGTCTTCGCCGATGACCGTCTGTCCTTCGAGAATCGTTCCCGGATAAAGTACCGTATCGCGGCCGATGGTAACGGTCGTGTCGACATAGGTATTATTAGGATCAATAATAGAAACGCCGTCGGCCATGAGCTGGTCCAGTTTGCGGCGACGCATAATCTGTTCTGCTTCTGCCATTTGCTGACGGGAGTTGACCCCCAGCGTTTCGTCATAGGACGGAGCTGCAAAGGCACTGACAACACGGCCCGACGATACGAGCATGCCGATGATATCGGTCAAGTAATACTCGCCCTGAGCATTGTCATTGGTAACGTTGTGCAGCATATCCCACAAAAGGGGCATATCAAAGCAGTAAATGCCGGCGTTTACTTCGTCGACAGCCAGCTCTTCCGGCGTGCCGTCTTTTTGCTCGACAATTTTGACGACCTGCCCTTTATCATCACGGATAACGCGGCCGTAGCCCGTCGGATCCGGCATATGTGCCGTCAGTACCGTTGCCGCAGCACCGCTCTTTTTATGGCAGTCGATGAGAGCCGTAAAGGTTTCCGTCGTTACCAAAGGAGTGTCGCCGCAGGTAACGAGAAGTGTACCGGAAGCGCCTTGCAATAACGGTTCCGCCTGCAGCACAGCATGACCGGTACCGAGCTGTTCCTGCTGTACAACCGTTTCAGCCCGTTCACCGAGGTAGTCGAGGACCTGTTCTCCGCCAAAACCGACAACAACAATTTGGCGCGTCGTTCCGGCTGCCTTAACAGCCCGAAGCACCTGTTCCACCATCGGAACGCCGCCGACTTTGTGCAAAACCTTGGGGAACTTCGATTTCATTCGCGTCCCCTTACCGGCAGCGAGGATAAGTGCAATAGTATTTTTCATTCAGCAATAGCCTCCCTGAATTACATAACTATATAAATCCTTTTAAGGATACCACAAAACGAGGCGAAAAAAAAGGCTGTTGCACAACTTACTGTACAACAGCCCCTTTTCAGCTAATGAATATCCTAGCATCAACTTGAGATTAACCTAATACATAAACGACGACGTCTTGACGGCCGAAATTAAGGGCTTCACTGGTAGAATCCATGGCCAAGTCAATACGGTCACCGACAATAGCTCCACCGGTATCAGCGGCAACGGCATAGCCGTAACCTTCGATGTAAAGCTGAGAGCCGAGGGGAATAACCGACGGGTCAACGGCAACCATACCACGCTGGAGATACTGGCCGGTTGCAGTGTAACCACTGCCGCCGCCATCTTGAGCCGTATAAGCCGTAGCTTCCATAACCAACCGACGCTGGTGACCTTCCGTCGCCGATGCAGCTTCTTCCGGAACCGGGCGACCGCTGGCTTCAGAGAGCGCTTCCATCGTCTGCGAGCCGACGATTCCGTCGGCAGACAGACCATGGTCTGTCTGGAACTGTACGACAGCCTGCTGCGTCTGAGAACCAAAATCACCATCTGCACTACCGGACAAATAGCCCGCATCTTGAAGCATATATTGAACACTCTGTACGACAGAGCCCTTCATTCCCATTTGTACACTTGCACAAGCCAAAGACGAAAATGCAAATACAAAGATCATTGTCACTAATATCAACATACGATGTTTCAAAATACGATTTCGCAAAAAACCACCTCTTCGAATGAATACAATCTCAAGTACGTCCTGAATTATAGCAAACCCATCACCATAAGTCAAAAAAATGGATACTTAAACCTACTTTTTGATTGTTTTATTCTATGTTCTAATCGCTTTCGAAACATCATATGTGCCTTAATACTCAAGTATGACAGATATTTTTTAGTACCTAGTCCTATTTTTCTATAATTATTATACATTTTTACATATCTTCATCGCCTGCTTTCTCCACAATATTTCTTATAGATTCAGCCCCTTCGACAGAATCGGTCAGTACATAGAGGTAGTCCCCTGCCCGTAGACAAGTCTCATCATCAGGTATGATGTCGCCACTGCCGCGTTTTACGTCAACAATGACCGTATGAGACGGCCAGGCAATGCGGCCGATATATTTGCCGTCAGCCTGACTTCCACTGACGACGGTCAATTCCAAGAGGTTTCGCCGTTCACTCGACGATAAGGCAGGTTTATGCTTGGCCAGGCTCCGCTGAAGCAGCACTTCATAAATCGGTTCCCCCCGAAAGAGCTGGGCCACGACGAGGGCCACCAAGGAGGCCGTACATAAGGCTAACAGGTGTTCATACGAGCCGGTCATTTCCATAATGAGAATAGTCCCTGTAACCGGTGACTGAACGGAGGCCGCAAAAAAAGCTGCCATGGAAATAACGACGATGTTCGACAAATAATACGATGAAATGAGCCCCATCTGAATGAAAATAATTCCCACCATACCACCGGTCAGGGCTCCTAAGACCAACATCGGCAAAAAGAAGCCGCCGGGAACGCCGCAGCCGTAACTGATAAGGGTGAACAGAAATTTTCCGACCAGCAGGAGGGCAAACAACTGAAGCGACAGCGGCAGGGTATACAAGGCATTAACCAGCTCATTGCCGCCGCCGAGGACGTCGGGAAAAACATACCCCAACACCCCGGCCATGAGTAAGGCAAAGGCAATGGGCATGTACCGATTGCGAAAGATCGGCAGTTCATAAAAATAATGGATATTTAGTAATCCTTTATTAAAAATCACCCCGGCAATTCCGACAATAATTCCTAAAATTACGGCCAGCCACATATAGCGCAGGGGAAAGTGCGGTAAGATACCGAAATGAAAAACAGGTTCTCGTCCAAAGAGGTAGCGGCTGACCATGGTCGCCATCAATGCCGCCGCCATAGCCGGTGCCAAAACGACGCCGGAAAAGTTTCGATGAAGCTCTTCCAAGGCAAACATGACGCCTGCCAGGGGAGCATTAAAAGCCGCTGCCAACCCGGCGCTGGCGCCGGCGGTGATGAGGTACCGTTCCTCCATCCGCGTCCGCCCAAAGGCTCGGCTCAACCCTTGGGCCGTCACGGAACCGATCTGAATCGACGGGCCTTCACGTCCTAAAGACAATCCCAGCCCGATGCCGACGATACCGCCGACCAGCTTAACCCAAAGGACGCGAAGCCAGCGGAGGCGAATGGCCCCTAAGATGACCCCTTTAATTTGAGGAATCCCACTGCCGCC
Source organism: Megasphaera sp. UBA1696 (assembly GCA_002319965.1). GTDB lineage: Bacteria > Bacillota > Negativicutes > Veillonellales > Megasphaeraceae > Megasphaera. The sequence continues at coordinate 47,816 of DCJQ01000013.1, read as the reverse complement.
TGCTTGTGGTTCATAAATCCCCAAGCGCCATAATAACAAAGCTGCAGCCAGCAGCAGGGCAAACCAAGCCGCGTGAACAGAAATGTCACCCCGGCTCAAAACATTGGCATAAAACCACTGCCGCCACAGGGTTCCCGTTTCCAAGCCCCAGCGAAAAAAGCTGATAACCGTTCCCGACAACAAACCGACTAAAATGCCTTCTAAAAAAAGCTGCAGCCGAAATCGAGGCCAATGGTTCAAAACCCTCAGCGCCGCTTCCAACCGTGTATCACCATGCATCCTACTCACATCCCTTTCTGATTCACTGTGAAAATTATACCACAGGCTCCGGTTGTTTCGTATAATAAGGATATATATAATATAAATATATAGACCTTTCGAAACAGAATGAGCCAAAAAATCCCCTCCCATGGCAGGATTTCAGGCTTTATTATAGAAATATATACATAATATAGAAAAACGGAAGGAGGAGCGGCTTATGAACGACAACTATAGACCGACATTCAATATTCACGAAGCAGTACGCAAAACCTTGCCTTATATGATGGAAATGAGAGAATATTTCCATGCTCACCCGGAATTAAGCGAAAAAGAATTCGATACATGCAAGACGATTTTTCAAGAGTTATCCCTGATGGGCATTGAAGACGTGCGAATCATCGCCGGTACCGGAGTCACAGGCCTGATACACGGGGCCCTTCCCGGACCGGTCGTCCTCTTGCGAGCCGACATCGACGCCCTGCCGCTGACCGAAAAGTACGACTGCCCTTATTCATCCCTCGTAGAAGGAGTCATGCATGCCTGCGGCCACGATGGTCATGCAGCCAACTTATTAGGGGTTGCCAAAATTCTCAATAAGCACAAAGACTGCCTTCGCGGCACCATCCGTTTGGCCTTTCAGCCTGCTGAAGAGGGGAACGGCGGCGCCGCCCGCATGATCGACGCCGGCATTCTCAATCTGCCGCCGGTCGACTATGCCCTCGGCCTGCATGTCGCCGGCAGCCTCCCCAAAGGCTATGTCGGCATCGGCCGCGGCGAAATCGCCTCTTCTTGCGACGATTTCACAATCACACTCCACGGCAGAGGCGGACACGGCTCCCAGCCGTCAGCCTGCATCAGCCCTATCCAGATGGGCGTCGACATTATCCAATTGATTCAAAACTTCGTCTACAACCGCTATGCCGACGGCGACGGCATCGTCCTCACCTTCGGCCAGTTCCAGGCCGGCCACAATCCTAACGTCATCCCTGAAACCGCCGTGCTAAAAGGGACCCTCCGGACGTATCACGAAGAAAAACGGCGCATCATCCTCGACGCCTTGGAACAGATTTTAAAAAATGTAACCTCGACGTACGGCGGTTTTTTCGATTTGGACGTCGTCCCCTTCTCCCCGGTCTGTGTCAATGACGACGGCGTTACCGATAAGGTCACCCATATCCTGCAGCAGCACTGCGCCGACCGGGTCAACGTAGTGGCCTTGAAGCGCGGCGCCGGTTCTGAAGATTTTGCCTATTTCAGCGAGGCCGTCCCCAGTGCCTTTTATTATGTCGGCGTCTACGGCGATGCTCCGGTCAGCGGTCATTCACCGGACTTCCACTGGGACAGCAACGCCTTGAAGTATATGTGCGAAACGCTGCTTCACATCGTCTATTACTTCGAAAGCTATTGAATCCGTTTAGCCATTGTATAATTACATATCCATAGTATAATGAGGGAGTATCTATATAATAAGGAGTGATATGACTCATGGTCTTCTGGTTCATTATTGAACATACGATGCTTCCGATTTTCTTTCTCGTCCTCTTAGGATATTTTCTCGATAAGAAATTCCATCTCGACGTAAAAACCTTATCGAAACTGATGTTCTACTTAGTCATTCCCAGTTTCCTTTTTACCAATATCTATACGACCCAATTCCCCGAAACGAGCGTCAATATTATCGCCGCCATCGCCATTTTCATGGTTATCTGTTTCGTCATCGCCAATATCGTCGGCCGTATCCGCCACTATGATGCAGCCATGCTGGAATCGTGCCGCAACGCCTTTATGTTCAACAATACAGGGAACCTCGGCGTCGCCCTCATTATCCTCGTCTTTTCTCACGATCCCTTCGTCGTAAACGGACAAACGCCTTACCTTGCCGAAGCCATGGTCGTGCAAATCATCATCTTTATGATTCAAAGCGTCTCCCTCAATACCCTCGGTCTCTATCAAGCCGGCCGCGGTAAATTGGCCGCCAGAGACACCTTGGCGGTCATGTTCCACATGCCCTTGCTGTACGTGTTAGCCGCGTCCTTATTGGCCCGCAACGTCGGATGGGATGCCGAAAACTTCTTCTTATGGCCCATCATGGACATGGCCAGCCATGCCCTGCTTCCCTTGGCCATGGTCAGTATCGGCGCCCAGTTGTCACAGACCAAGATTCATTGGCTCGATAAGGACGTCTGGATCGTCAGCATCTTAAAGATGACCGCCCTTCCCTTACTGGGCTTGGCCATGATTTATGGTGCCAACGCCTTTCGCCCCGGCACCTTTACGGCTGTCAGTGCGACCGTATTTCTCATCTATTGTGCTATCCCTACCGCTGTCAATACGGCCCTATTCGCCATCGAATTTAACAACAATCCGGACTATGCGACGCAGATTGTCATGAACACAACGGCCCTCAGCGCCATATCGCTGACCTTTTATATTTTCTTAGGACATATTTTATTTGTTTAATATGATTCCCATTATGATATTATCTTTTTAGATAAAATATAAGTTTTGTAAAATAAATTTCAGTATTTCCGTTGACAACTTAACGTTTTGCTTTTATAATAAGTTCATCAACAGAATAGAAGCCGGCAATGAAGCCCAGGGTGATAAATTTCTATCCCTTGGGCTTTTCATATTCTGAAGATAATCACAATAGAACAAGTAGACAATGATGTCTTTTCTCAATGGAATCATCGAGAAAGGCATCTTTTTTTATGGGTCAGGAGGCTAGGAATATGAAACAATTATGGTCCCGTTTATGGGTCCTGCTGCCTTGTCTTTTCACGGCAGCACCGACCGTCTTTGCATCGGCACCGGGAGCGATAGATCCGGGCGATACCGCCTGGGTACTCATCAGTGCCGCCCTGGTGTTTCTCATGACGCCGGGCCTGGGCTTCTTCTACGGCGGCATGGTCCGCAATAAAAATGTACTGGCGACGATTATGCAGAGTTTCTTCATCGTCGCTATGGTTTCTGTCGAATGGATCCTTATCGGCTATGCCATGACCTTCGGTACCGATATTCACGGCTTCATCGGTTCTCTTGATAAAATCAGTCTCGCCGGCGTCGGCATGGCCGTCCTCGACAACGGAACGATTCCGGAACTGGCCTTCGTCGCCTTCCAGTGCATGTTTGCCGTCATCACGCCGGCCCTGATTACCGGGGCATTTGCCGAACGGATGAAGTTCCATGCCTTCGTCGCCTTCATCCTGATTTGGGCTCTCTTCATCTATAACCCCATGGCACACTGGGTCTGGGGCGGAGGCTTTCTAGCCAAACTCGGCGCCCTGGACTTTGCCGGAGGCCTGGTCATCCACATTCTCTCCGGTGTTTCCGGTCTTACACTCTGTATTCTCTTAGGCCGCCGCTACGGCTATGGAAAGAGTCCCATGGTTCCCCATAATCTGCCGATGACCGTTCTCGGCGCCGCCCTTCTCTGGTTCGGCTGGTTCGGCTTCAATGCCGGCAGTGCCCTCGGAGCGAATGAACTAGCCGCCAACGCCTTTATCACCTCTCAGGCTGCCGCCGCGGCTGCTACCGTCGCCTGGGTCATCGTGGAATGGCGTGTCCAAGGGAAACCGACCATCCTCGGTGCCGCTTCAGGCTGTATCGCAGGCTTAGTTGCCATCACCCCGGCAGCCGGCTTCGTCGCTCCTCTTCCGGCCCTTCTCATCGGTGCGATTGGAGGTGTCATCTGCTACGTCGCTGTCGCCGTCGTCAAGACTCGCCTCGGCTATGACGATTCCCTCGATGCCTTCGGGATTCACGGCATCGGCGGTACTTGGGGCTCCCTCGCAACGGGGCTCTGGGCGACGACAGACGTCAATCCTGCCGGTGCCGACGGCCTCTTCTACGGCAGCAGTCACCTGTTGATAGCCCAGCTCATTTCTACGGTCGTCGCCTATATGCTGGCTATCGTCGGAACCTTCATCATCTTTAAAGTCATCAGCCTGTTCATGACGGTCCGCACCGACAAAGAAGAAGAAATTACCGGCCTCGATATTGGGGAACACGGCGAACAGGGTTACAATTACGCCATCACCGCCGGAAGTCCTTTTGAAGAAACGACGGGCCTGCCGTTAGATACTACATCCTTGGGTCAGGCCGCCGTCGTACACCGGGCCGATATAAACAGCCACACGATATAGAGGTGATAACGATGGAAGAACATACCCTTACCAAAATAGAAATCATTACCCGTCCCAGTAAACTGGAAGAATTAAAAGAAGCTCTGAACAAAATCGGCGTTATGGGCATGACCGTCAGCCAAGTCTTTGGCTGCGGCCTTCAAAAGGGCTACGTCGAAGTCTATCGCGGCCAGCGATACAATATCAATCTTCTGCCGGGCATTAAGGTAGAAACGGTCGTCTGCGAAGTCCCCGTCGCCAAGGTCGTCGCTGTCGCCGAAAAGGTCTGCAAAACAGGCCGCCCCGGTGACGGCAAGATTTTCATTTACCAACTGTCAGACGCGGTCCGCATCCGAACCGGTGACCGCGGGCCCGAGGCTATTATGGACGAAAAATAAGAATATCCCTAAAAAGCAGGTATGCGGAGCACGATCTTCGTATGCCTGCTTTTTAGCTAAACGGCTAAATCAATAGTACATATATATCAATATATATAAAATAAGTAATAGTCCCCATCGACCTTCTTGTTTAAAATAGATACATACTTGCTTATCCGCACAGTATCATATGTGAATATTTTAACAATTTGAAGGGATGATCATATATGACGAACTTACGTCCTAAGAAAACGAAGAAACGCTGGTTCATGCTGTTTCTCTTATTTATCCTCACGGCCATCAACTACCTGGACCGGACCAATATGGCTGTCGCTGCCTCCAGCATGAGTGACGAACTCGGATTCAGCGCCGCCACCATGGGCCTTTTATTTTCCGCCTTTTCCTGGTCTTACGGACTGATGCAGATTCCCGGCGGCTGGGTTATCGAACGCTTCGGATCACACATCGTTTATACAGCCTCGTTATTCTTATGGTCCTTATTCACGATGTTCATGGGCCTTGGGAAGTCCTTTGCCTCCCTCTTCGGCATCCGCATGGCGATTGGCGCCGCCGAAGCGCCGGCCTTCCCGACCAACAGCCGCGTCGTTGCAGCCTGGTTTCCTTCTCATGAACGGGCGACGGCAACATCTATTTATACGGCCGGAGAATTCATTGGCCTGGCCTTTTTAACGCCGGTCCTATTTTGGATCTTAGAAACGTACGGCTGGCGGGAAATCTTTTACATCACCGGCTTTATCGGCATCGTCGCCAGCCTCGGGTGGTTCTTTCTCTACCGCGAACCCGGTCCCGATTCCGGGGCAAATAAGGAGGAACTGGACTATATTCGCCAAGGCGGCGGTCTCGGCAGTACCGCCGCGGAAAAGCAAAAGATTACCTGGGCTCAAATTGCAGAATTATTTAAACACCGCCAACTCTGGGGAATTTATTTAGGACAGTTTTCCAATGCCAGTACGATGTTTTTCTTTTTAACCTGGTTCCCGACGTATCTGATCATGGCTAAGAACCTGCCCTTGTTAAAAGCCGGCATCTACGCCATCATTCCTTACGTCGGTGCCCTTATCGGCGTCCTCCTCGGCGGCTACTGGTCTGACTCCATGCTGCGCCGCGGCAGTTCTCTTTCAAAAGCCAGAAAACTGCCCATCATCTGTGGTCTCCTCTGTTCGATGACCATCATGACGGCCAATTATTTCGATTCGCTCAATGCCATCATCATCGTCATGGCCCTGGCCTTCTTCGGTCAAGGCATGGCTGCCATCGTCTGGAGTACTGTCGGCGACGTGGCACCGGCCCATTCCGTAGGCCTTGCCGGCGGCGTCTTCAACTTCATCGGCAATTTAGCCGGCATCATTACGCCCATCGTCATCGGCTTTATCGTCCAAGCTACGGGCTCTTTCGTCGGCGCCATGATATTTGTCGGCTGCGTCGCCGCCATCGGCGTCTTCTCCTTTATCTTCATCGTCGGTGACCTCCACCGCATCGAGGACTGACTCAGATAGCGCCCCGCTGCCAACGAGACAAGAGAAAATTCCGGAACCGTTCTACGACGGGCAATACCTGGGATTGGCGCAGGAGGGCCAAAAAGAGATAGCGTCGTTCAAACGAATCGGCAATCGGAATCCGATCGAGATTGTAATATTGAAGGGTATAGAAATCAGGTAAAATGGCAACGCCATAGCCGGCCGCTACAAAGCCGGCCATGGCGTTGTCTTCTTCTACGTGGCAGGCAGTCTTTAAATGGACCTGAGCCTGGTCGAGGAGTTTATTGATCATCTCATTTAAACCGCTGCTCTTATCGAAGGCGATGAGGGGATACGGTTCAAGTTCCTTTAGCGATACGGAACCTCGGTTACTCAGTGGATGACCCTTGGGTACGGCAACGACCAGTTCTTCTTCGGCCACGGGATAAAAGAGGACGTCCGGCTCATTTTCAACGGAAGAACAAAGGGCTGCATCGATTTTTTCCTCTTTCAATTCTTTAATCAGGGCCGCCGTCGTCCCTTGATGGAAGTCAAAGGTAATGCCGCCATTGCCGTCAATAGCCTGAAATTGAGTAATCATTTCCGGCACCAGCGTATAGCCCATAGTATAAATAAATCCCAAGGTAATTTTCCCCTGATCCGGACGCGTGTAGGCTTTCATCAAGTCAACGCCGCGTTCCAATTCCTGTAGAGACCGTTTCACATAGGGCAAAAAAAGATGACCGTACTTATTCAAATAAATATTTCGTCCCCGTTTTTCAAAGAGCTGGATCCCCAGCTCTTTTTCCATTTCCCGAACGGCTCGGTTAAGGCTCGGTTCCGTAATATACAGGGCTTCCGCAGCCTTTCGGTAATGTTCCGTCTCCGCCAATTTTGTAAAATATTGAAGTTGCTTTAAGTTCATAATAGACTCCTTCTATATGCCGTTTAATCAATCTTTGTGATAAACCCTTATATATCAATAGCTTATCTATTAATATTTCAATCCCATTTTCTATCAATAAAACCAATCTTACGAAAACCCCAAAATCGCCGGACAAGTCAAGGCCGTATGGCCGAAACTGCTGATTCTTCCAAACTTACTTCGTATTGTAAAATGAATTCGTCTTTGTTTTATCGACAATTTCTCAGTATCGATTGCCCTTATTATATCATTTTTAATAGTTTTTTTGAACTGTTTTGGCCTATTTTAAGAAATTGTGTTATCAGTATTTCGTCCGTATAATAAGGGCAGATCAAAAATATAGTTCTACAATTCACATATACCTTTAGTGCTATATAGAAGGAGGATGTCTCTTTATGAGCCAGCAGTATCCACATATTTTCGAACCCTTTACGGTCAAGCGGACCACCTTCCGCAACCGCGTCATCATGCCCCCTATGGGATCTAACCTCGCCACCTTCACCGGTGAAGTATCCGAAGAAATGAAGAATTATTACGGTCTTCGCGCCCGTGGCGGCACAGCCTTGATTACCGTTGAAAACGCCTGTATCGACTATCCCTTAGCGACAAACGGAACGAAGCAGCTGCGTATCGACAAGAAGCAGTTCATCCCCGGTCTCTACGAACTGACCGAACGGATTCACAAATACGGTGCCCTGGCATCGATTCAGCTCAACCACGCCGGTGCTTCGGCTTACCCGGAACGACTCGACGGCCTCCAAGCCGTATCGGCTTCATCCGTACCTTCCAAAGAAGGCAATCCGGCACCGCGCCCTCTCGATAAATGTGAAATTCTCAACATCGTCCAGAAGTATGCCATCGCCGCTCAGCATGCCATCCAGGCCGGCTTCGACGTGGTAGAAGTCCACGGCGGCCATTCGTATCTGCTGGACCAGTTCTTATCTCCCCTGTATAATAAACGTACCGATGAATTCGGTGGATCTTATGAAAACCGTGCCCGCTTTGCCCGCCTCGTCGTCGAAGCCGTCCGCAAAGCCGTCGGCCCTTGGGTTCCCATCGTATTCCGCCTGTCGGCAGATGAATTCATTGAAGGCGGCAACACCTTGGAAGATTCGTTGAAACTCCTCGAATACATCGAACCGGAAGTCGATATCATCAACGTATCGGCTGCCGTCAACGACTCCATCCAGTACCAGATCGACAAATGCGACATGCCCGACGCATGGCGCGTCTACCTGGCCGAAGCCGTCAAGAAGAAATTCAACAAACCGGTCATCGCATCCGGCAACATCCGCAATCCGCAAATTGCCGACCAGGTCATCGCCGAAGGCAAGACCGACTTCATCGCCATCGGACGCGGCCTTATTGCCGATCCCGATTGGGCCCGCAAAGCACAGTTTGGTCGTACGGACTGCATCCGTCAGTGCATCTCCTGCAACATCGGTTGTGCCGATCACCGCATTTTCAAATCGCAGCCCATTCGCTGCACCGTCAATCCCGACGTCATCGGCGGCGACCAATATAAGAAGCAGAAGGTCACCCGCGACATCCATGTCGTCGTCATCGGCGGCGGCACGTCGGGCTTAGAAGCAGCCTGCTCGGCAGCTGAAGTCGGCTGTCGAGTCACCCTCCTCGAAAGAGAAGACAAACTGGGCGGCCTGACCCGCAAGATTGCCTTGCTGCCGGAAAAGAAGCGCATCGAAGACTTCCCGGCTTATCTCGAACGCCGGGCTGCCAAGCTGCCGAACCTGACGATTCGCCTGAACACGACGGCAACGAAGGAACTCTTGGCTGAATTAAAGCCGGACATTCTCTATGCCGCAACCGGCTCCCGTCCCATGCTTCCGCCTATCGAAGGTCTCCGTGAACTGACCGATGCCGAAGGTTCCCACATTCGCTCCATCTACGGATTCATGGACAACATTCCTTACTACGAAGCAAATGCCGAAGGGAAAAAAGTCGTCGTCATCGGCTGTGGTGCCGTCGGTTTGGACGTCATGGAATTCTTCACGTTGCGAAAAGCCGACGTCACCATGATTGAAATGATGCCGTCCTTTGGGAAAGATGCCGATATCGTTTCTAAAGCGACATTCAAAGAGCTCTTAGAAAAGCATCCCGTCGACATGCATCTCAGCACAGCCTTAGAAAAGGTCTGCCCGGACAAATTCATTGCCTCCCACAACGGTGAATCTGCCGAGTATCCCTTCGACTACGGTTTCATTTGCATGGGCCTTGTTCCCGATATCCCGTCGGATAATCCCTTTGAAGCCTATGCCAAAGAACAGGGAATCCCCTTCTGCAACTTTGGCAACAGCCGCAAGACGGGTCAGATTATCCACGGCACAGAAGTAGGCCGCGACATCGTCGCTACGATTGACATGATTGGCGGTTTCGATGACTAGGTAAGCAAAAAACAGGATACTGCTGCTGTTTCAAGCGGCGGTGTCCTGCTTTCCTATCTTTGTGTATCCCTTCATGGAAACACGGTTCAAATATTAAAATACGATATTCCTTTATTCTCAACAGGAGGATTCTATCATGGGTAAAATTGCAGTTACAGAACGCGTCACCGGTCATACGGAATTAATCGGCCTCATCGCCTATCCGATCCGCCACAGCATGTCGCCGACGATGCATAACGAAGCCTTCAAAAAATTGGGGCTCGACTACGTCTATGTCTGCTTTGAAGTCGACAACTCGACGTTGGAAGACACGGTAAAAGGCCTTCGCGCTATGAAAGTCCGCGGCTGGAACGTTTCCATGCCCAACAAGGGGCCGATTACGCAGTACCTCGACAAATTGTCGCCGGCCTCGCAGATCATTGGCGCCTGCAACACCGTCGTCAACGATAACGGGGTTCTGACCGGCACCATTACCGACGGCGTCGGCGCCATGCAGGCCCTCAAAGACGAAGGCGTTGAATACGTCGGCAAAAAAATGGTCGTCATCGGCGCCGGTGGTGCCGCAACGGCCATCCAGGTCCAGGCAGCCCTCGACGGCGTACGGGAACTGACGATTTTCAACCGCGACGATGAATTCTTTGCCCACGGCGAAGAAACGGTCAAGAAGCTCCGCGAACGGACGGACTGCGTCGTCAATATTTACCGCCTTGAAGACCACGCAAAATTAAAAGAAGAATTAGACAGCGCCGACATCCTCATCGACAGTTCTTCGTGCGGCATGAAGCCCCTTGAAGACGTCGTCGCCCTTCCGGATAAATCCTATCTCCGCCCGGATTTGGTCGTCATGGATACGGTCTATGCTCCGCGTCAGACGAAGTTGATGAGATGGTGCGATGAAGTGGGCTGCAAAAACTTCAATGGCTTGGGCATGATGCTCTATCAGGGCGCCGCTGCCTTCAAACTTTGGACGGGGAAAGAAATGCCCGTAGACTTCATTAAAGACGTTCTTTTCTAAACCGTCCTAAAAAAACTGAGAGACGTTGTCAGGCTCCTGGCTGTGCTCCTCGACGATAGGGCCTAGCAACCGATGGCCCTGACAAGTTTTCTCATTGCCTGCATCATCAACGTGCGTTATAATAGCGTCATGAAAGCATAGGAGGATTTAAAATATGGTTAAAATTGGCAACGTCACTCTCGACAACGGGATGCCTAAAATCTGCGTCCCCATCGTCGGTCATTCTGTCGATGAACTCGTTCAGGAGTGCCGTTATCTCCAAGATAAAATTTACGATGTCGTCGAACTCCGTATCGACTTCTTAAAGGACGTCACGTCCCTCGAAGCCGTCGGCGAAGCCCTGGACACAGTTCGCCGGGAACTTCCCAACGGAGCCATTCTGTTCACCTTCCGTACAAAGGAAGAAGGCGGTGAAACAGCCGTTCCGGAAACCTACTACTTCGACCTCATCAACTACGCCATCGAAAGCGGTAAAGTCGACGCCGTTGACGTCGAATACTTCCGCAGCCGCGAAAGCATCGAAAAGACCTTGGTAGCTGCCAAAGCCCACAACGTCACCGTCATCATGAGCAACCATGATTTCGACAAGACGCCGTCTTTCGATGACATCACCGGTCGTTTGACGGGTATGAAAAAACTCGGCGCTGATGTCGCAAAATTGGCCTGCATGCCGACGTCTGCCAAAGACGTCCTGACCTTGCTGTCAGCGACAGAAGCCGTAAAATCCCAGTATCCGGATGAACCGATCATCACCATGTCCATGGGAAAACTCGGTGCCATCAGCCGTATCAGCGGCGAAATTTTCGGTTCGGCCCTGACTTTTGGTTCTGCCAAAAAAGCATCGGCTCCGGGCCAGCTCGAAGTTACGACACTGCAGCAAATCCTGCGAGCCCTTCACTAATAGAATAAGACATAAAATAACGAGCCTGCCATGACAAAATTGTCGTGACGGGCTCGTTTTCGTTTACCACGATGTTTTTAAGGTAAGGTTGAAGATGAAGTTTCCTTGGTTTCCAAGCGGTGAATATCGCCGACGATGAAGATGAGCGATAAGACACCGACAGCGGCGACGGCACTGATAAAGACCATGGCACCGACAAAAGAACCGGTAAGCTGGACGATGAATCCGATGACGATGGGCGTTACGATACCGGCCAAATTACCGGCAAAGCTGAATACACCACCGGCCAGGCCCAACGATTCCTTGGGAGCAACGTCCCCAACGGTACTCCAAATGATGGCGGCCATGCCTTGGCCAAAGAAGGACAGGGCCATGATAGCAATGATGATGTCCAGTGAATCAAAGTAATTCGCCGCCATGATCGACATGGAGCAGATCAAGCCGCAGGCAATGGGCAGCTTTCTGGCCTTCGATAAAGAAGCGCCTTTCTTCAGCATGTGATCGGACCAGCGACCGCCGAGGAGGACACCGATGAGGGCGCCGAAATAAGGGATGATGGCATAAATCCCGGCTTTTAACATAGGAAGATTTTTTGCCATGATCAAGTACGTCGGGAACCAGGTCAAAAAGAAATACATCGTGCTCGTGTTGGCAAATTGGCTGATATAAATGCCGATGAGCTGGCGATGGCGGAACAGTTCCTTGAGCTGGGCCATGGTAATCTTTTTAGACGTACCGGCCTCTTCCGCCTGTCCCCCACCTTGACGGATGTAGTCGAGTTCGGCCTGATTGACGCCTTGGCAGTCCTTCGGGTCCCGATAGAGCCAATACCAAATGGCGCTGACGCCGATACCGATGACACCGGTAATATAGAAGACTTCTCGCCAGCCGAAGGTATCCAAAATCCAAAACAAAACCGGCGTTAAGAAAGCCAAGCCAATAAATTCAGCCGCCGTATAGATAGACGTCGCCGTCGCCCGTTCATGATCAGGGAACCAAGCCGCTACGACGCGGCTATTGGTCGGAAAAGCCGGCGATTCTGCGGCCCCGATGGCCAGACGAATGCCGAACAAAGATAAAAAGCTGTTGCCAAGGCCCATGATCATAGTAAACAAGGACCACAAAAACAGGGAAATCGTATACGTAATGCGCGGGCCGACTCGTTCCAGGAAATAACCTCCCGGTACCTGCATCAAGGCATATGCCCAAGCGAAGGCTGACAGCAGCATGCCCATCGTCGCAGCACTAAAACCGAGTTCAGCGCTCATGCTCGGCGCCGCTACGGCCATATTCGTCCGGTCCAAATAGTTAATCGCCGTCAGAACAAAAATCAAAGACAACATAAACCAGCGTTTGCCAGTCGGTTTCTGCCCGCCTTCCGGGGGCGTCGGAAATCGATTGGTATTCATTGTACAATCACCTCAAATTTATTAAGTTCTATTATTCACATAGTTTGATAAAAAGATAGGAAAATATCTCTGCCAGATTTCATTCCGGCAGAGATTATCTATCCTAGCGAGCCGCTTTTTTAGCCGAGATGTTGACGAACAAGGCCAACAAGACGCTCAACAAGGTAATGGCTGCGTCAAAAATAACGACGTAAACCGGGCCATTGGCACCGCCGGCCGTTGCAATCGAACCGGCTGCCGATACGCCAACCCAAGTACCGATACTGGAGAGAATCATGACGATACTGATGATCGTCCCTTTTACCTGGGGGAAGAGGTCACTGACCGTAGCCGTAACCAACTGCAATACGCCGCCGGCTGCCGCAAAACCGATGACAAAACCACCGATAAGCGTTATTGTCGGATCCTGAACGACGGCTAAGATGACGAACATGATGAAGGCAATCAAGGGGTACCAGAATACCAAGCGAATGGACTTGATGACCTTGTCGGCGATAACAGCCGTAAGCAGGACGGCAACGATGACGCCGATAGAATAATAAGACTGGATGACCGACGGGTTGGACATGCCGACCCATTTGCCGTATTCCTGGTTGCAGTTTACCCAAATCTGGAACGTAGCCGTCGTCGTAAAGCCCATGATGATCAAAGCGATGCTGCTGGCTGTAAATTTCAGATTTTTCAGGTTTTCCATGAAGGACGGTTCATCACCCTTATCCGATACACCGGCCTGTTTCGGGAAGGGCATGATCATCGTCAAGACGGCGATGACAGCGCAGATGACCGGGAACAAGTAAAACAAGGTCGTGTGCGGCATCTGAGCCGAAGCCGTAAACATGATCATGAACGGCAGGATGAACTGGCCGATAGCGATGAACAATTTCGTCATGATGCTGGCAAAAGCGCTGCGGCCGACGAAGATTTCCATAGCCGCCGGAATGACACCGCCGTTAAGGCAGGCATTACCGATACCGCCGATGAGACCGGCAATGTAAGCAACGGTCAAATTATCAGCAAAGGCGACGCCTAAGAAAAAGACGGCATAGAGAACGCTGCCAAAAAAAGAAACGATGCGGCGGCCAAAGCGGTCGGATAAGGGACCGGAAAAGAAACTGCCGATGAGGCAGCCAAGGCCGAGAGAAGCCGATACCCAGACGACGCCGCTGGCATCATACAGGCCGCCGGCAAGTTGTGCCGACCCCCATTGCTGGGCCAAAGCTTGTTTATAATGGCCGAGAATGGATGCGGCCACACCAAGGATCAGATAGTTAAGATATAATACGATAGCTGTAAGATACAACTTTTTACTGGTCTTTGTTACTTCCACGTTCTATTCCTCCTGATAGCACTTTATGTCTCCCAAATCAAGGATTTGGGAGACACGCTGCTATACGCAATAAGTGCTTAGATTTCTAAGGCTGCATTGAAGGCATCGGTCGTTGCCGTAAGGGCACTGCCAGGTGCTTTGAAGGCTTCGCCAATGACGAAGGTCTGCGGCACGAATTTAGAAACTTCTTCATTGAGCGGGTTGTAGCTGCGGGAACCCATGGCCAAGACGATGCTGTCGAAGCCGCGTAATTCACCTTTCGTTCCATCCGCCAATTCATAGTTGACGCCGTCTTTAAAGAATTCCGTAACCTTGGCACCCGGTACGAGTTCTACGCCGTGGCGTTCGAAATCGTTGAAGATGAAGACCCGGTTTTCCTTGGAAACGTCAGCAGCCAGCTGATCTTTCATTTCGATGACGGTGACTTTGTGATCCCGTTCGCAGAGGAATTCAGCAGCTTCACAGCCGACCATGCCGCCGCCGACGACGAGGGCTTTATTGCCGATTTCATAGCGGCCGCTGAGCATATCCTGTGCCGTGACGTAGTCCGAATCAGCCAGGCCCGGGATATTCAGGATAAGCGGTACCGAGCCGGTAGCAAAGATGACGGCATCCGGAGCCATTTCTTTCAGCAGTTCGACCGTCGCTTCGGTGTTCATCTTAATGGTGACACCGGCTTCTTCGGCGCGGACGATGTAGCTGCGGATAGCCGAGGTAAGATCCCCTTTATCAGCCGGGAAAGCGGCTAAGCGGAAGTTGCCGCCCAATTCATCGCCTCGTTCGAGAAGGGTGACCTGATGGCCGCGCTGTGCGCAGATGCGGGCAGCATAGAGACCGCCGGGGCCGCCGCCGACGACGACGACTTTTTTCTGCTTGTCGGCCGGCACGATTTCTGCTTCACGACCGCATTCAGGGTTCAAAGCGCAGGTAATCGGTTCGCCGCGGAACATATAGGGTACACAGCCGAGGAGACAGCCGATGCACGGCGTCATGCTGTCGAGGTTGCCGTTTTTAGCCTTGTTCGGCATTTCCGGATCAGCCAGACTCTGGCGGCCAAAAGCGACGAGGTCGATACGGCCTTCACGGACCAAGAGTTCCGCATACTGCGGTTCCGTATAACGGCCGACGGTGATGATAGGAACGTCGACGGCCCGTTTGATTTCTTCGACCAAAGGAGCGCTGAAACCGCCGTGAACGGCACCGGGAGCCCACATGAATTCGTCATGGACGTGGACGGCACGGCTGACATGGAGGGCGTTTACGCCGCATTCTTCGACAAGGTATGCTGCAACGGCTGCTGCGTCCTGAATCGTCTGACCGCCTTCGATGTCATCGCTGGCATTGATACGGCAGAGGATCGGCATCTTGCCGCCCGTCTTTTTACGAATGTTTTCAATGATCAACCGCGGCAGGCGCATGCGGTTTTCAAAGCAGCCGCCGAATTCGTCGAGACGATTGTTGGTACGGGACGAAATGAAGGTGCTGACCAAGTAGCCGTGAGCACAGTGAACTTCAACCATATCGATGCCGGCACGCTGAGCGCGGGCAGCCGCATCGCCATAGCATTCGATCAACTTGTAGATTTCTTCACGAGAAATCGCGACCGGAACTTCGCGGCCCGACGAGGGAGCAATGGCGCTGGCTGCTTTTAAGGGGAAGCCCGTAAGCGCCGAGTTGCCTTCCGGACCGGCGTGCTGAAGCTGGATAGAAGCAATGGTACCGTTTTCGTGGATGGCATCAGCGACTTTGCGGAAGCTGTCGACCGTATCATCGGAAAAGAGGCACGGTTTGCGCGGGCCGCCTTTCGCTTCACTGTAAACGACGGTAGATTCAATCGTAATCAGACCGAAGCCGCCTTTGGCACGAGCTGCGTAGTAAGCAGCCGAGCGATCGCTTAATGTACCGTCCGTATTGGCAAAGTTATTGCCCATGGGCGGGACGACGAAGCGGTTCGGAACGGTAACAGAACCAATCTGAATCGGTTGGAACATAGCGTTGAATTTCATATCGATAATCTCCTTGAGTATGAATAAACTTAAGCGAAGAATTTTTCAAAAACTTCTTCGTGAGGCATATCCTTGCCGGTGAAGAGTTTAAAGGCAGCTACGCCCTGCCAGAGGAGCATGCCGATGCCGCCGACAGCCGCTTTGCAGCCTGCTTCCTTAGCATCCAAGATCATCTGCGTATCTTTCGGATTATAAACCGTATCGGCAACGACTAAGTCGGAGCGAAGGTATTCTTTCTTAATCAGGCTCTGGCCGTCGAGGGGTGCCATGCCGACTTTCGTAGCATTGACTAAGATATCCGTTTGGGCAATGGCGGCTTTCAAGGCTTCTTCATCAGCTAAATCGGTGACCGAAACCTTGCAGGAAAGGTCCGCTGCCGTAATCTTTTCGACCGTCTTTTCGGCATTGGCAAAAAATTCGTCTTTCCGGTTGAAGATGGCAACTTCAGCTGCGCCATCGAGGGCAGCCTGGCAGGCAATAGCCGTAGCGGCACCGCCGGCACCGAGGAGGACGATTTTTTTACCCTTGATGTCGACCCCATTTTCGTGGAGGTTATGGACGAAGCCGACACCGTCCGTATTATTGCCGATCAACTTGCCATCCTTAACGACGACGGTATTGCAGGCGCCGATCAATTTAGCAGCCGGAGACAATTCATCGAGATACTGAGCAATGGCCGTCTTGCAAGGCATGGTGACGTTAAAACCGCCGATGTTCAAGGTGCGGACAGCCTGAACGACGTCCGGCAACTGATCGATTTGTACGTCGAAAGCCAAATAGGCCGCATTGATGCCGAGGCGGGCGAACGTATAATTGTACATGACCGGGGATCCGGAATGACCGACCGGTGAACCGAATAAACCGAATAATTGTGTATGTCCATCAATTCTTGCTTCCATGTTTAAAACTCCCTTCTCTTACTATATCACAGCCGATTAGCCGCAGATTTCAGGCCAAACCTGTTCTAATACTTTCTTTGTACCTTCAAAATTTTCTTTTGCGGCTTCCTTAACGCCTTTAGCAACGATGACATCGCTGATGACTTCGACGCCGCAGACCTTCGGTTCAATACCTTTGTCGCGGATCATCTTGACGAAGCCTGCCGTATCGCCGTAGCCCGTACCGGGAATCATGCGGTCATGCATCGATTCGTCGCGGAGAATAGTCGGTGCATAAGGATGCTGCTGAACGTCGTTGATCTGGATGGAGATAATTTTATCTGCCGGAATGTCGGCCAGGTACGACGGATCGTAAGACTGGTTGGCGCGGATCCAGTGCCAGCTGTCGAGGATGAGTTTGGCATTGTCGCAGCCGCTGCCTTTGACGACAGCCCAGCCCGTTTTGACGTCGGGGATACCGGAGTACGGCATGGGTTCAACGCCGATGATGTATTTGCCGGCACGGTGGCACAATTCTTTCAATTTCTGAGCCGTATGTTCAACGGAGTATTTTTCCATCAAACCGATATTGATGTGCTGGACGTTGAAGAGGTCACACATATGGAAGCAAATCTGTTCTTTATACTTCTGTTCATACGAGCGGTGATCTTCAGCCCACATGGTGATGTATTCGACTTCCGTAACCTTCATGTCGTATTTATCGAGGATGGCCAGGATGTCTTCGTCATGAAGGCCTTCCGCTAAGGCATCGACATAGGTTTCAGCACGGAGGCCAATGCCTTCAAAGCCGGCTTCTTTCGCAGCGCTGACGCGTTCTTCAAAGGTACACTGATCGCCAAGGGTCCAGGAACTTATTGTAATCGGGGATTTTTTAGACATAATAGATACACTCCTTAGTATAATATAAATAATGTGTTATATATTCTCATCGCTGCCTACGCAGTAAAAAGCTATTTATAGAGCAAGTCCTTGATTTCATCGACAGGCATCGTGCCGCCGGTATAGAGGCGGTATGCTTCAGCGCCCTGGAAGAGCAGCATGCCAAGGCCTTCAAAAGTGCGGCAGCCTGCGGCTTTAGCCTGTTTCAAGAGCTTCGTTTCAGCCGGCGCATAGACGACGTCGGTGACAATCAAATCAGGACGCAGTACGTCGAGACCGTCGATGATGCTCTGATCTTCATAGGGAGCCATTCCCAAGCGAGTAGCATTCGAAAGGATGTCGCTGTCGGCAATTTCACGCTTGAGCAGGTCTTTATCCCCCAAATCATCCAAGGTGATCTTAACACCGGGCACGCACTGACAGATGGCCTTTACGTTGGCTTCGGCCCGAGACCAGAAACTATCCTTCAAGTTAAATACGGAAATCTCCCGTACCCCTTCTAAGGCACATTGGATCATGATGGCGGAGGCGACGCCGCCGGCACCGACTAAGGTGATCTTCTTCCCTTTTACCGACACACCGCCGGTTTTAAGATTGAGCGTATAGCCTGCGCCGTCCGTAATGTGGCCGGTGAGGACACCGTCGTCGTTGACGATGGTATTGACGGAACCGACGGCCTTAGCTGCCGGCGATACCTTATCGAGAAAGGGAATGACGGCATTTTTTAAAGGCATGGTCACATTAGCACCGCGAAAGTTCAACGTTTTCAGAGAATGAAGGGCTTTTTCGACATTGTCTGCATTGACATCGAAAGCAAAGTACGCAAAGTCCTGATTGAATTTCTGAAAACAGTAATTATACATCTGTGGAGACTTAGAATGATCGACCGGGGTCCCGATGAGACCGAGCAGTCGGGTATGTCCTGAAATATGCACGAATAAACGCTTCCTTTTCATAAGTAAGTGTAAAAATCAAAGATGCGGCAGGCTCCGTTGTGTTTCTTCGACGCCTGTCCTTCGATGGGTCTATGGTACCGCATTGTGAATCATTTAACAAATCAATAATTTTCATGTTTTCATAGACTAAAACTATCGGCGATGATAAAATGGTCTTATATGTAACTAAATGTAATAGCTGCGGCGACGACAGTTCGCCAGGAGGACGACCATGAATCTTTCCCATCTCAGATATTTCGTCAAATTAGCCCAGATAAAACACTATACCAAAACCGCCGAATTGCTCTGTATTACCCAGCCCAGTCTGAGTCACGCCATTTCCCAACTCGAAAAAGAACTCGGTGTCCCTCTCTTCGAAAAAGGGCCTCACGGTACGGACTTGACCGGCTTTGGCAAGCAGTTTTTCGCCAGCGTCAATTCATCACTCAATATTCTCGACAACGGTATCGAAACGATAAAAAGCGGCTCCCGCGGCAACGGAATCATCCGCATCGGCTGTCTGCGGACACTGGGAATCCGCGAGGTCCCGGAACTGGCTGCCGCCTTTAAAGCGTCCCACCCGGATAAGGATATCCGCTTTACCTTCCACATCGGCCTGTCCAACCGCCTCATTCAATCCTTAGCAGAAGGCACCTTCGACGTCGTCTTTGCGTCACGCCCCCAGACCATGGCTCAATTTGAAGCGACGGCCATTGCCAAACAGGAACTGGTTCTGATTGTCCCCAATGACCATCCCCTGGCTCAAAACTATGTCGTTGACCTCAGAGACACCTTAGATTATCCCTACGTCTTCTTCGATAAGACGTCGGGCCTGCGTCCCATCGTCGCCCATATGTTTGCAGAAATCAACGAAACTCCAAAAATAGCCTATGAAGTATCGGAAGATCAGGTCGTTGCCGGACTTGTCGCGCAAAATTTCGGCATCGCCGTCGTCCCCTTCATGGATATGCTCTTACAGCTAGACGTCAAGATCCTGCCCATTTCCCATCCTTCATACGAACGAAAATTTTATATGATTTCCAATAAGAACCAATATGCCCCGCCGGTCGTCCAAGATTTCAAAAAATTTGTTTTAGATAAAGTTCGTAATACCTAATATTTTTTCAGATATATGCCCAAACAGCAGTCCGGATACCAAAATTTTATCTATGGCATTATGCATATTTTCAATGAAAAACCAGGGGAATCGATATCGCCCGTCTGTCCCCGGATTTACCGAATTAAGAATGTGAAAATTTCACATAGATAAACAGATATCCCCTTAGGGAAGTATCATTCCCTAAGGGGATATCTGTTTCGGGAGCTATTCAATCGTTTCAATAAGGGCTGCAAAGGCATTTAAGACTTCTTCGATGGTTTTATCGTTGAGTACCCGGTAGTCGGCAGCATTGCGGTAAAGTGTAATTCGTTCGTCATAGAGGTCGTATACTTTCTGCTTGCCGTCTTTCAGGAGGGGCCGTGTCGATACGTCGACGTCGCTGACGATGTCGTCAGGAGAACGGTCGAGGAAAAAGATAATACCCGTCTGTTTTAATATATCGATATTCTCCGAGCGCTTGACGACACCGCCGCCGCAGGCGACGACCGTCCCTTCTTTGGATGCTAAGGATTTGCTGGCCCGTACTTCGGCATCACGGAAGCAGTCTTCACTGACGGCAAAGAGTTCGGGAATCGTCTTTCCTTCTTGGGCTACGATGACGTCATCGGCATCGTAAAAGTCTCGACCAAGCCGCTGCGCTAAAGCCTGTCCGAAAGTCGTCTTGCCGCTGCCGGGCATACCGATGATGATGATGTTCTGTTTATTTTTCATAATAATGTTCCATCTCCTTTGCAATCTGTTCAATAATGTTCGATGCGATTTCCTGATTCATCCAAATTTCTTCAGAGCCTATGGCCTGGGCGACGAGCATGTACATGCCATTCAAGGTCTTGGCACCGTGGCGTTTTGCGGCCTGCAAAATGCAGGTATCTTTCGGGTTGTACACAATATCGACGACAGCCGGGAACCTGGCAACGGCTGCTTCCGATATGGGACAGCCGTCGATATTGGGAAACATGCCGACTGGCGTACAATTGACCAGGATATCGCCGCGGCAATTCTGTTCAAAGGTATGATAATCGATAGTTTCGACGCCGATGCGTTTCGTAAAGGCTTCGAAGTCCGTCTTTGAATGAGGTCTCCGCGATACGACGACGATGGATTTTGCCCCATAATCAAAGAGGTATTGGATGATAGCCCGGGCTCCTCCGCCGGAACCGAGGACGACGCAGTCCTTATCCTTTACAGAGATGCCGGCATGAGCCAAAGATCGGCCGAATCCGCAGTAATCCGTATTGTATCCGAAGGTGCCGTGATCGGTAAAGTGAATCGTATTGACGGCGCCGATGATGCGGGCTTCCCGGGAGATATCCGTCAAATACGGCATAACGTCTAATTTATAAGGAATGGTAACGTTGGCCCCGGTATAGCCTTCATGGCGAAGGCGATTCAGTTCATTGGGAATGTCGTTGCGGTCCATTTCTAAGACGCCGTAGCGAGATTTATCCTGAACTTGTAAGATGCGAAACAGTTTGTCGTGGATTGCCGGAGAAGCCGTATGGCCCAGTTTAGCTCCGATGACGCCTAACTTCATCTATATCCCTCCTCGGTCGGATACGTAGTTGCCTAGAATTTTAAAGTAGTTGCAGTGTTCTGCCAGATTATGCAGTACCCGGTCCGTTGCCGGATCGCTGAGATTTCCCATGACATCGATATGGAAAAAGTATTCAAATGGCCGCCCTTTCAGGGGACGCGACTCTAAGTGCGTCATATTCATTCCGTTGTAGAAAAAGTAGCCCAAGACGTGATACAAGGCACCGGGGCGATGCTGCGTCGTCAAGACCAACGTGATTTTATCCGCGTCCGCGACTTCTTCCCGGTCAGCTGTAATGATAAAAAACCGCGTATAGTTTTGTGTGTTGTCATTGATCGATTCCGCCAGTACGTCCAACTTGTACAGCTCGGCGGCGGTCTTATTGGCAATGGCCCCGATGTGGGGATTTTTCATATCCCGGACCTTTTCGGCGCTCTCCGACGTGCTGAAATAAGGGTGAAGCTGCCACTTTGGGTAATGTTTCAGATAGTCCCGGCACTGATTCAGTCCTTGAATATGGGAATAGACTTCACAAATATTGTCAATCGCTGCCCCCGGCAGGCCGAGCAGGCAATGGTCTATCTTGACATATTTTTCCCCGACGATACAGCAGTCATACCGATGGATGAAATCATAGACATCGGTGATTCCGCCGGTCGATGAATTTTCAATCGGCAAGACGCCGTATCGGATTTTTCGGGAAGCGACGGCTTGGATGACGTCTTCAAAATGAGGAAAGTATGTCGCCGTAAAGTCCCGGCCCTCGAAGTAGAGGCCCATAGCCTCATCGGTATATGAGCCGGGCCGGCCAAAACAGGCGATGCTCAGTTTATTCTCTCCAGGTTCATCCATTACAGGCACCGTCCTTTCGTCGACAGCCAAACGTCGAGGATGGCCCAGGCCGCTGCCGCTTCGATAACGGGAACGGCCCGTTGGACGATGCACGGATCGTGGCGCCCCTTGATGACCAGTTTGCAATTTTCCTGCGTATCCGTATCAATCGTGTCCTGAGTCTGACTGATGGACGACGTCGGCTTGACGGCCAGGCGGAATACGAGAGGCATGCCGTTAGTAATGCCGCCGTTGATGCCGCCGTTGTGATTGGTCTTCGTTTTTACGACGCCCTCATCGTAATAGAAGGCATCGTTGGCCTCTGAGCCCCGAAGGCCGGTCAAAGAAAAGCCGTCGCCGAATTCGATGCCCTTTACGGCAGGCACGGAGAACATCATATGACTGAGGCAGCTTTCGACGGAGTCGAAAAAGGGATCACCAAGGCCCGCCGGAAGACCCGTAACCATGCATTCGATGACGCCGCCAACGGAGTCGAGGTCATTTTTTGCGGCTAAGATGCGTTCTTCCATCTCAGCGGCCCTTTCCTTATCGAGGACGGGAAGGGTCTCTCCTTTTAAGGCCTGCAAGGTTTCTGCCGATTCACCGAGAGGAGAAAAGCCCCTGTCGGTGACGTCCGCCACTCGAAGGATATGGGATCCGATGATGACGCCTTTACTTGCCAACAGCTGAGAGGCGACGGCACCGGCAAACACCAAGGGAGCCGTCAGACGACCGGAAAAATGGCCGCCGCCGCGGTAGTCGTTGAAGCCGCCATAGCGGATCTTACCGGAGTAATCGGCATGGCCGGGCCGCATGATATGGCGCAGCTGATCGTAATCCCGCGAGTGCTGATCGCCGTTGCGGATCATAGCGCACAGGGGCGTCCCCGTCGTATGGCCGTTAAAAAATCCGCTCTGAATTTCAAAGGCGTCTTTTTCCGACCGCGTCGTCGACAGCTTATTCTTTCCCGGTGCCCGCCTGGCCATTTCCTGCCTGACGGCATCCCAGTCGATGGCCATGCCGGCCGGAAGGCCGTCCAGTACGGCGCCGATGGAGGCGCCATGGGATTCCCCGAAAATCGTAAGGCCGATGGTCTGTCCAAAGGTATTCATCTTATCCTTCCTCCTTTTCAATGATACCGCCCAGCTTCTTGAAATCCTGCCAGAAGTCGGGGTAGGATTTACGGACGCAGTCGGCTCCTTCAATTCGCAGGGGCTGACGGCAGCGCTGTGAGGCGACAGCCAAGGCCATGGCGATGCGGTGATCGTTCCAGCCGCTGACAGTCCCCCCCGTAAAGCCGTCGACGCCGTGAATAATGAGTCCTTCCGCTTCTTCTTCGACGTCGCCGCCGATTTTGTTAAGCTCCGTCGCCATGGCGTGCAGGCGGTCGCATTCTTTAAGACGTACCCGGCCGGCGTGAACAATGCGGGTAATCCCCTTGGCACAAGAGGCCAGTACAGTCAGGACCGGCACCAGATCCGGGCAGTCCTTCACGTCAATGACTCGACCGACAAGATCCGACGGGCAGGCCGTCAATTCCGTCTTACCTTCAATTTGGCCGCCCATGTCGCGGATGAGGGATACGATGACTTCGTCGCCCTGAGATGAGTTTTGACGAAGGCCGGTGCAGCAGACAGCCCTTCCCAGGGTCCCTGCGGAGAGCCAAAAGGCGGCCTGGGAGTAGTCCCCTTCGACCGTGTAGGTGCCCGGCTGATAAGACTGATTGCCGGCAACACGATACGAACCGTCCCATTCTTTATCGATGACGACGCCGTGCTGACGCAGGCAATCGATGGTCATGTTGACATAACTTGCCGATTCGAGGGGCGTCGTGCTGCGAAGGTGCGAATCACCGTCGAGAAGGGGCAAGGTCATGAGCAGTCCCGTAAAGAACTGAGAGCTCACATCCCCTCGCAGCGCGTAGGTCCCGGCTGTAAAACGGCCTTCTACCGTCAACGGCAGGCCGCCGTCTGTCGTATCATAGGCGAGGCCTTTTTCATCAAAGAGTTGATAATACGGAGTCAGTGGCCTTTTTGCCAGCCGGCCTCTTCCGGAAAAGGTGCAGCGGTTGCCGCTTACCATGGCGACGGGAACGAGGAACCGCAGGGTCGACCCCGACTCGTTGGCATCGACAGCTAAGGTCCCGGACTGTTGCTGCAATCCCCCTTTTACGCGATAAGCCGATCTTCCGGGATGAACCGAAGGAACCGGTGTAATCTCGGCGCCTAAGGCGTTCAGGATATGGCAAGTCGCCTCGATGTCCTGCGATAGGGAGATGTTGTCAACGAGGCTTTCGCCGTCTGCCAGGGCTGCGCAAATGAGGTCGCGGTGACCGATGCTCTTCGAAGACGGCGCTTCTACCGTCCCCTGCAGGGCCTGTGGTTTAATGGTTACATTCATGGAGCGACCTTCTTTCGGATGTATTTCGGCAATTCCTCTGCCTCGATGGGCAGCAGGCGTCCCTTGCCGATTTCTTTCAAAATGATAAGCGTCATGTGATTGCCCCTCATCTTCTTGTCATTACTGATATAGGGGATGAGGTCTTCTGCCGAGGCATCGACGTCGACGGGCAGGCCGTAGCGGCTAAGAAGCTTTCGAAGCCGTGCCGTCGTGCCGTCTTTCGTAAGGCCCATCCCTTCGGTGACGCCGGTCAGCATCGACATGCCGGCGGCAACGCCTTCCCCGTGGGTATAGCTGCCAAAGCCATAACAGCCTTCGATGGCATGACCAAGGGTGTGGCCGAAGTTTAAGATCATCCGTTCCCCCATGTCGAGGACATCTCGTTCGACAAGATCGGCTTTACTCTTGCAGCAGCGTTCGATGATTTCTTCCCAGTGATTGAATATCCGTTCATCGTCAAGATTTTCCAAGAGTTCGAAGAGTTCCAAATCACGGATACAGCCGTATTTAATGACTTCCCCCATGCCGTCGTGGATAAATCGTTTTGGTAGGGTCTGCAACAATGTCGGGTCGATGAGAACGCCCTTGGGCTGATAAAAATTACCGGCCTGGTTCTTGCCGCTCGGCAAGTCGATGCCGACTTTTCCGCCGACGCTGCTGTCGACCTGGGAAATGATGGTTGTCGGAATTTGAATAAAGGGGATGCCCCGCAAGAAGGTCGCTGCGGCAAAACCGCCCAAATCACCGACAACCCCGCCGCCAAAGGCGATGACATAGTCGCTGCGGGTAATTCCCGAATCGGACAGGGACTGGTATAAGGCGAGAAGGGATTCTGCACATTTATGCTCTTCTCCGGCCGGGAAGACCAGTCGATGAACCCGAAATCCTGCCGACGTCAGGGAATCCTCCAACCGCGGTCCATAGAGGGCATCGACATGAGAGTCGGTAATGACGGCTAAGGTCTGCGACTTGGTCAGGCTGCGAATATAGTCACCGGCCCGGTCAAGCAGTCCATTTTCAATATGGATATCATACGAATCTTTACCTAATTCAACGTGAATGTGTTTCATAAACTAAGTCCCTTCTCCGCGCAGCGGCTTGCTGTAAAAATCGGCTCATCCCTTCGGCATCTTCATCAGAGAGCATGGCTGCAAAATCATTTAAGACCTTACGGAAGCAATCGATTTCATGTACGAGATTCTCTTTATTGGCTAAGAACAGGCTGGTCCACAAAGCGGCATTGATGTCGGCTACGCGGGTGCCGTCTCGAAAACTGCCGGCCACAAAGTATTTGGTCATCGTATCCATCGATTCACTGTTGACCAGGGCCGTCGCCAAGACATGGGGCAGGCAGCTGGTATAAGCAATGAAGCGATCGTGTTTTTCCGGCGATACGCGAACGACATGAGCGCATCCCAGAGCCATGGCCATACTGGTAACGGCCAGAATGTGATTTTCCTGATTTTCCGGCATCGGTACGAGGATATAATTCGCATTGTTAAAAATGTCGGCACTGGCCATGGCATAGCCCTTCCCTTCCCGACCGGCCATGGGATGACCGGGGATGAAGTCGACGCCCTCCGGGAGAAGAGCCTTAATGGCTTCGGCTGTACCGCCTTTAATGCCGGCCACGTCGGTTACGATGGCCCCAGGAGCAAAGAAGGCTTTATGTTCTGCCAAAAAACGAATCATGACTGCCGACGCCGTGCAGAAAATAATCATCCCGGCTCGTTTCAAAGCGGCACTGCCCGTCGTATATACCTCATCGACCATCCCTTCCTGCTTGGCCTGTCGAAGGGACTTTTCATCGGTATCGACGGCGATGATATGCTTTACTCCGATGCGCCGCAGGCCGCGGGCGAAAGAGCCGCCCATGAGCCCCAAGCCGATGATGGCTACCGTCTCATTCGTATTAAAACCACTAGCTTCCGTATCCATTACACACCCAGCTTTCCTTATAATTCTCGTCCGACAATGGGGGCTAATTTACGAAGCGAATCCATGAGCTCCGTAAACATGGCCGGTGTAATCGACTGCGCACCGTCACACAACGCCTTGTCGGGATTATTATGTACTTCAATCATCAGCCCATCGGCACCGGCGGCCACGGCGGCTCTGGCTAAATCGGCGACCATCCAGCGTTTTCCTGTCGCGTGACTGGGATCGACGACGATGGGCAAATGACTTTGCCGTTTAACGGCAAGGACAGCGCTTAAATCGAGGGTATTACGAGTGTATGTCTCAAAAGTCCGAATGCCCCGTTCACAGAGGATGACGTTGCGGTTGCCTTCAGCCATGATGTATTCCGCCGACATGAGCCATTCTTCGATAGTCGCGCAGAGGCCTCTTTTTAATAAGACGGGCTTTCTCGTCTTGCCAACTTCTCGGAGGAGGTCGAAATTCTGCATGTTGCGAGCCCCGATTTGGATGATATCGACGCCGTCTTCAAGAAAGACCGGCAATTTATCGGCCGACATGATTTCCGTGATGACCGGAAGTTTTGCCTTGCGGCCGGCCTCACGAAGCATATCGAGCCCCTTATTTCCGAGGCCTTGGAAGGAGTACGGCGACGTCCGCGGTTTAAAAGCTCCGCCGCGAAGAACCGCCGCCCCGGATTTTGCAACGTCACAGGCGACGCCTTCAATCTGCTCCGGTGTTTCAATGGAGCAGGGCCCGGCAATGACGGCTAATTTTTTACCGCCGATAGAAACACCGCTGCTGCCGACAGGAATGACCGAATCCTGAGGATGAAAGGCACGGCTGGCTCGTTTATAAGGGACTTCGACACGCATGACTTTATCAACAAATTCATAGCTTTGCACCCGTTCGACATCGATGACACCGGTGTTTCCGACAAGGCCCATGACGGTCTGGCGGGTGCCTTTACTGATGTCAATCTGCATCCCCTTGGCTTTGAGGCTGTCAATCAATGGTTTTACTTCTTCTTTTGTCGCATTTGCTTTCAACACAATAATCATTGTCGTGTCTCCTCCCTTTCAAATAAAAAAAGCAGGCTCCCATGAGCCTGCTTCAAAAAGCCTTTATTTCTCGCCTGTCCCTCGTGCCTTTCTTATCCGGCTAAAGCCGGCTTCAAGGGAACAGATAGAAGTCTCCTCATGTCTACATCGGTCGTATTGAATTCGTCGCACCAAAAATAGCCAGCGCTAAAATACAGGTAGCCCCAGCCAAAATAAGTAAAGACGTATTCAATTGCCTGACGTAAGCATGGCATGTTCATAATGATCTCCTCATTTAAAAATTCGTTGTCGTCATTGTATACCTCAACGAGATAGTTGTCAAGGCTAAAAAAACAAGGATTCTCTGTATAGATATGAGAATCCTTGTAGATAATCGTTTAACTAGCCGATATTTTACATACTTTATACACATACTTCGTATGCTTTTACCACGATGGCGGAATGGCCGTCGTGACGACACGGAATGTGTAGCCGCGCTCTTTCAGGAGTTTAATAATCGCCGGCAAGGCATCTACCGTCGCACCGTGGCCTGAGGCATCATGCATGAGAATAACCAGATGGCGGTGAAGGTACGGCCGCAGTTCGAGCTGCTGTTTAATATTCTCAACGGCCTTTCCGGCAGACTTTCCGGTACCGTCGGCATCACCGGTCAAGGCATTCCAACCAACTTCGACGTAGCCGAGCTCTTCAATAGCCGGCCAAAAAGCATCGGTAAAGTGCCCTTTTGTTCCGCCCGGTGCCCGGGAAATAATCGGCCGGACGCCGATGATATTATAAATTGCCTCTTCGGTCTCCATCATTTCACCGATGTACGCCTTAGGCGATTGGTATATTTTTTTATAATCATGGGTATAGGAGTGAAGCCCCATGGCATTGCCGGATTGATAAATCTGCTTGACCACGTCGGGATAGCGGACGACGTTCTGACCGGTCAAGAAAAATGTGGCCTTTATATTTTCTTTTTTCAGGATTTCCAAAATCCGCGGCGTATTCTTATCATTCGGTCCGTCGTCGAAAGTCAGGTACACGACGTTGTCGCCGTAATAGTAATCCCGTACCCCGCCATACGTCGTAGGAAGGCCTTTTTCCTGACGCTGACGAGTCGTATATTTATCATAAACCGGTTTATCATTATCCACAGCAGGCAGAGAAAAATCGTCGCCGACGAAGGCCACATCGGGCTTAGCAGAAAAAACTTCCTTCACCGGTGGGACGTGGCTCTCTTCCGCCGCAGCAATGACTTCATCGCGGTCGACATTCAATAGAAAGCCCAAGGTTACCAGGGCAGCGCACAAAATACATCCAAAAAATAATCTTCCTGTTTGTTTCATTCGTACTACATCCGTTTCTTTCTTACATTATCATAATTAATATACTGCCGTATCGTGCAGGTTTCTCGATAGCCGTCAGCCAGGACACTGGCCGTAAGGTCGAAGTCTTCAAGATCGTCGAGGAGCGCTTCCGTCATGCGATGCTGGACAGAATTATAACCCGTGCAGAAAAGGATGCGCGTGCAGCGCGTACCGCGGAACAAGCCGCGCGGATGCTGGATGAGCTTAGCCAACATGGCCGGCGTAATAACAGCACCGCAAGGACGTCCCATGATAGCCGCCGCCGTTTCGACTCCCTCTATTTTTTCACCGCTGATGACATTGCCTAACATTTGCAGGTTGAGGACACCGATGACCGTATCGCAGCTTTCAGGCAGGGGGATATCGTCAGCCAAGGGTGCCTTGAGCCATTTATCACGACCGGCATCTCCTTCGATAAGAATATACCAAGCCGGATGACGTTGTTTGATTTCATCGATGACCTTAGGATTAAGGCCGATATAGCAGTCCTGGTCATCGAGACCGGAAAACCAAGCCGGCACGTGTCCGGCTGCGATTCGTTCGGCACAAAAAGCTTCGCCCTTTTCCACATCTTCCGTGCAGATGACGTCAAACGGCTCGACATTATCGACGCGCATGCTGTCCATGGGAACGATACTGCTGACCATCATAGGCAAATGGCCTCCGTGGCCATACGTGCCGAGACGCTCTAATACCGTCGTCTTTCCGCCGGCGCCTACAATGGCCGTAATTCCAGGCTGCAGCATACGCCGCCAACGATTATCTTTAAACATGAATGAACCCCCTTTTATACGCCTAATTTGCAATATGACGGCTGTATCCCTTCGAAGCCGCTTTAATAAGACTGCGAACCATTTCAATCGTCAAACTCCGCCGTTCCGCTTCCGAGCAGGTACCGAAATTCCCAAAATCCAGTTCTTCACTGGCTAAGTGGGCCACATTTTCCTTCACGGCCATGCCCTTTTCCGTCAATTCATCACTGGCCGACCGGGCAATGGCAGCTGCCCCGGGACGGCCGCCGACGACGATGCGCCATGAATCATCCCGAAGTGACGCCGCTCCGACCAAATAAGGTTCGTCCGATGGCAGTCGACGATAGGCCTTATAAGCAGTATACACTTCTTCCCGGGCAATGGAAATACCCGTAACCAATTCGCCCATGGGAGGGCACTGCAGGTAATCTTCCAAACTCATGCGCCCCTTATCCTGGAGCAGCACGTCGACGTGCAGCGACAGGAGAATCGGCAGCAGCACGGAAAAAGCACCTTTCCCTGAAATAACGCCGCCAAGAGTTCCGTAGCGCTGAATATCTTTATCGGCAATATCACTGATGGCACGGCTGACGGCTCCACCGGCCAATTTCTGAATAACCGGGGAAATCTTAATCTGCCATAAAGGAGTCATCGCGCCGATATCGATTTCATCGCCTTCCTCTTCAATATAGCTGAGCCCGGCCTTCGATAAATCAACGGCCAACTCATAATGCTCTTTTCTATATTTCAACCCTTGCGTTCCCGCCAAAAAAACAGCGGACGCAGCCTGACGATAGGCATCATAGGCAGCAGCCGGACTATCCGGAACGAGCGTCGTCGTACTGGTAATCACAATCGTCCATCCACCTTTCTTTAAGGCCCCGTATCGTCCTCGAGGGCGATATTCGGCCGATCTTTATTGAGCAGGAAAGAACCGCCGCATTCATCGAGAACCGCATCGACCAAGCTATCAATGCCAATATCGCTGCACAGATCCATTTCCTCTTTATATAAAAGGATAGGCATGAGAAGTTCCACTGCCGTCCCGTCGGGCATCTTCACACCTCCCAGCTGTCCTTCAAACTGAACGATGACGACGCCGGACAAGGCCGTATCTTCAGCAAAAGACTCTGGTTTTTCCCGATTGGGCAGCAAAAAGCCATATCCCATCCACACATCGTGAGCATGGGGGAATCGTCCCAATTCCATGAGCAGCCAAATCGGCCAGGCCGCCTTATCATTCAGTGACAGCCCCCGCTCTCGCCGAAAAGGCCAGCGAGCCGGCAGGATGAGACACAATTCACTGTAGCTTTCGTTCGCCGCAGCAAAGGTACCTGACGGATAGCGCATGGGCGCCGCACTCATGCCCATGGTATGAAGCAGGTAAAAAGGCTCTTCCTCCGTCGGATACAGGATTTCTACATCGACGGACAGCGGTGTGCCAATGGGATCTCGAAAAACCTGCCAGCGGCGGTGAGGAAAAAGGCGGTGGAAATACTGTTGGACGGCCTGTCCGTATTCATGGTGCGGCCCTTTAATCTTTTTTGTATCCGTTAAGGAAAAAAAGCAAGGCCGACAGGCGGTCTGTAACGGTAAGGTATTCATGGAATCTCCCCCCTTTGCGTTATACTCAACTTCATTATAACATAAATATTCCGTCTTTTGGCAATCAAAAAAGGGGCGGCGCAAATGCGAAGCCCCCTCTTTCACGATTATGACGATAACCGTTTCAGAGTCGCCAGCCTCCTTATCGGAGAGATTCCCTGCGGACCGTATCGCCTGTTCAATTGACGGGATATATCATAGCAACAAACCTCAAAATTGTCAACTCAGAGGGCCGCAAACTTTCTTGTAAAAGGCCGGGCGGTATAGTAAAATAGGAAGTAACGAACCGAACTATATTAACCGCAAAGGGATGACTTACATTGAAGGTACGCTGGGTAGAACTGAATCGTTTCGAAGCTGAATTGATCGTTGAATTTACCTGTCAGCCTAAGGATGCTCCCATTTCTGCCAGCCTATGCCGAATGATTTACCGCCGTCTCGAGGGACAGCCGGCACTCGCACAAAACCGAGCAGAGATAAGGGAAAAAGAGTAGTACAGGAAGAGCCGGAAAGACTGCCTATGGGCAGTCTTTTTTCATGGCCCGAATCTCCCTGAAAGCGTTTTTTATGCTTCCATTGCCTTTTCCAGTCGTGCAGCAATGGCCTTTCCGGTTTCCGTCCGAGCGAGCCCCCCATCAGACGTTTCTTTTAATGCAACCGGCATGATGCGGCCGATTTCGGCCATGGCCGCAATGACTTCATCCGGCGGAATAACGCTCTTAATGCCGGCCAGTGCCATTTCGGCGGCTGCCAGTGCTTCAACGGCAAAGACGGCATTTCGCTTGACGCAGGGTACTTCCACTAATCCGGCCACGGGATCACAGGCCAAACCCAAAGTATTTTTCAGACATAGGGCGAAGGCCTGTAAGATCGTATCATTGCTGCCGCCGGCCATGGATGCAGCCGCTGCGGCTGCCATAGCGGCTGCCGTACCACATTCAGCCTGACAGCCGCCGACGGCGCCGGCAACGGTGGCATTGTGAGACACGACGGCACCGATGCCCGATGCAATAAACAAGGCGTCTACCATGGCGTCTCGGGAAATATTCAGTGTTTCGGCTTCGGCCATCATAACGGCCGGAACGATACCACAGGACCCGGCCGTCGGGCAGGCGACAATTTTAAACATCTTAGCGTTCGCTTCACTGACCGCCAAGGCGTAGATGGCCGCCTTATGGGCCAGCGCCCCTAAGAGCGTCGGCGTGCTCTCGGCCAATTTATGGGCATCGCCGCCGACGAGGCCGCTGACCGATTTTCCCGGGTCATTCATACCGGCATCGATAGACTCCTGAAAAACATCGAGGCGGCTGTCCATCATAGCTCGTACTTTTTCTTCTGAAACTTCCGATGACTCTACTTCATGGCGGACGACGATATCGGCCAAGGTCGTTCCATCTTTTTCGGCCAGAGTCAGCAGGTCATGAAGGCTATTGTATTCATATTTATACATTTTATTCCTCCTAAATAGGACGCAGGGTCACGACGCTTTCAATGGCCGTAATATTTTCAATCATATGAACGATTTCCGGCGGCACGGCACTGTCCGTGCAGACGATCATGACGGCCGTTGCATTTTTAGCGCTGCGAAATACACGCATATTCGATACGTTGA
Organism: Megasphaera sp. UBA1696; assembly: GCA_002319965.1. Taxonomy (GTDB): domain Bacteria; phylum Bacillota; class Negativicutes; order Veillonellales; family Megasphaeraceae; genus Megasphaera. Next base: position 14,694 of record DCJQ01000013.1, on the reverse strand, counting down.
TATGGCCGATAGCCAGGACCGTCGTCGCTTGGGCGATGATGCCCGGCTGGTCGCGATGAACCGTAATCAGTGTATGCTCTTCCCCATTTAAGGCCACCTCGGCTCTGTTGATTTCACGGATTTCAATTTTACCGCCGCCGAGAGACACGCCGAGGACTTCAACCTGCCTTCCCGAAGCCCCGGTCATGGCAATGCGCACCGTATTAGGATGGTGGACTTCAGCATCAGAACGATGAAAATCGATTTCGAGCCCCGCTTCTTCAGCCAAGCTGAAGGACGTTCTCAGGCGGACATCATCCGCCGAAAAACCGAGCAGGCCGGCGACCAGAGCCCGGTCGGTACCATGGCCCTTATACGTTTTAGCAAATGAACCGTAGACGGTGATGACGGCTTTTTTCGGCTCGTCTTTCAAAATCTCTCGGGCCATGAGCCCGATGCGGGCCGCCCCTGCCGTGTGGGAACTGGAGGGACCAATCATAACCGGCCCGACAACATCAAAAACACCCATGAGAAAACCTCCTTTTACATCATAATTTCACGCTGTAAATGAAAACTATAAATATAGGTTTCCCGAACGGGAATCCCTGTAATCTGCTCAACAGCCTGTTTGTACAAAGTCAGCTGTACGGCATACCGCTCCTTAAAATCATCATCTTGTTCCAACCGATCCGACTTATAGTCGACGAGAACCCAGCCGTCGTCTTCACGGAATAAACAGTCGATGACGCCTTGAATCAAAAAGCGTTCTCCCCCTTCAATCTCCGGCAAGGGACCTCCGGCCAACAGGACCGTAAAGGGGTATTCACGATGCAGCTCCGGCGAAGCCGCCATCCGTCGTCCCAGAGAGGACCGCCAAAAAGCAGCTAAGACCGGAACATATATCAACGAATCTTCTTCCGGACTGAGGATCCCTCGTTGAACAAAGGCCGACAATTCCCGGCGAAGCGACCCTTCTGTATGATCGGCAGCCGGCGTAATATACTGCATAGCTTTGTGAAGTGCTGTGCCGCGCTGAGCTCCGCTGCCACCGTCGTCTCCCTCGGTCAGCCATGGCGGCAGTTCGTCGAAGGGGCTCCGGTCTTCAGCTTCCGGTGGAAGAATCGCAGCCGGCGAGAGGGCCAACCCCTTCTCGTCAGCCAGTTCTTCACTCTGCAGCTCATGATACCTGCGCTTTACTTCGGATACAGAAAACTTAGCCGCTGTCGTAACGGCCTTGGGGAAGGCGTACTGCCAGGACAACTGACGATCGAGCCAGTCTGGAATGGGCGTATCGGTCATATCCCCACGGCGCAAGGCCTCTAACCGAGGCTCACCGGCCAGGACTTCCTCCGTCAGACCGGGAGCCGATTCCGAAGAGGCGATGCGAAGCTGCCAGCGGTCCCCTTGCCAAAACGCCCCGGCGCGGATCGTTTCAGCATTGACCTGGTTTCCAAAATAGGCCGCCACCGTAGGCATGACCCAATCAAAGTACGAATTGCCCTGAGCCGGATCGAGTCCATCCGCCCAGCGTGCCCAATGATCGGCTGCTTTAGAATCATGTCCAATGAGGATCAGCTGATCCCGGGCCCGGGTCATGGCTACATAGAGTACCCGTTCTTCTTCAGCCGTCCCTTCCCAGCGAAGTTTCGCTTCAATGCCGCTCCAAATGAGGGTCGGATAAAACATTCGCCACGCCGAATCATACTGCTTAAGGCCGATTCCCAACTCATTGTGGAAGAGGATCGGTTCCTGCAGATCCTTGCGGTTGAATTCTTTTCCCATATCGGCGACGATGACGACGGGAAATTCGAGGCCCTTGCTCTGATGAATACTCATGATGCGGACGACGTCTTCTTTTTCACTGACCACCTTGGCCGGCGCCAGGTCGAGGCCGTCTTCCATCATCTTATCGATGAGCTGCAAATAGCGGAAAAGGCCGCGGAATCCGGCATCTTCATATTGCTGTGCCCGGTCATAGAGCGCCTTCAGGTTGGCCTGACGAAGGTCACCACCGGGCATAGCACCGACGAAGTCGACATAAGCCGTATCGGCATAGAGCCGCTGAATAAGTTCGGCAACGCCCTGGCGGCGACTGTAAGTGCGCCATTCCTCAAAATGCATGATAAAGTCGTCAATATCTTCTTTCAAAGGATCCGCCGCGTCCAGGGAGTCGGAAAAGACCGGCAAATTCTGCCACAACGTCTCGTCGCCTATAAGGCGCAGTTCGGCTAAGGCCGTCTCATCGAGGCCGACCAGGGGCGAACGCAAAACGGCGGCCATGGGCAAATCCTGCTCCGGATTATCGATACAACGTAAAAGAGCCAGCATGACCTGGACTTCAACAGCGGCGAAATAGCCGCCTCGCTGCTCGGCATATGACGGAATGCCCCGTTCCTGAAGGGCCTCGATCAATTTATCGGCTTTATTTTTCATCGACCGGACGAGGATGACGATATGGCGATATGATAAGGGCTCTAAGGTCCCGTCTTTTCGGGCCGCCATCTTGCCGCTTTCCAAGAGTTCACAGATACGGGAAGCCACAAAACGAGCTTCCTGTTCAAAGGCAGTCAGTCCTTCATTGTCACCGGACGTATCGACTACATCGACTTCCGTCGGGCCGCCCAGCCAAGACGAATCTTCCGGCGCCGTCCGCCCGGCATAGAGCTTCTCTCTTTCACCATAATCCATGCCGGCTGCATCCATCGTCATAGCTCTGGAAAAGACATCGTTTACCGCATCGAGAACGAGGGGGACACTGCGAAAGTTCCGACCCAAGTCGATGCAGCGCTGGCGGGCCTCGGCATCGCGGCTGAAGGTGCGGTATTTATCCATGAACAGTGTCGGATCGGCCAAGCGGAAGCGATAGATGCTCTGCTTGATATCACCTACCATAAAACGATTGTCGTCGGATGAGACGAGGCGAGCAATCAATTCCTGTACGCCATTCGTATCCTGATACTCGTCAATGAGGACTTCTTCATACTGACTGCGCAATTCTTCGGCGGCCGCCGAGCGCAGAGAATTATCCGGCGTCGCTTCGGGACTGAGGAGGATTTTTAAACACAGGTGCTCAAGATCACTGAAATCGAGCCATCCCTTGTCCCGTTTCGCCTCCGAAAAGGCTTTGGCAAAATCCAAAGTCAGCGTAACCAGCCCATCCATGATCGGCTTCATGGCACGGATTCCGTCCAGCCAGTCTTCAGAAGATACCGAAAAATAGACGGGCTGAAGTGTTTTCGTAACATCTTTCTTGACGCTGTCCCGCAAGGCCTTACACTGCTCCCAAATGGCCTTATCGTCGTCAGATAAGCCGCGCAGCGTCTTTAATCGGGAAAATTCAACGGCATTGATACGACCTCTCAAATCATCCCAACGACTTTCACCGACAGCTGTTTTTAGGGCCTCCTGCTCCGCAGAAAACTGGTCATAAGCCGCCGAAAAAACATCTCGCCGGCCCAGGTGATACAAGGCCCGTTCATAAAGGGAGATATCCTTTTTTAGAACTCGCTGCACAAAATCTTTTACCGGCTGTACCCAGGGAAGGTCATCGATGCTCGTATCAGGGCCGGTTTCATAAGCCAGTGCCGACGCTTTCAGCCAGTGTTCCGGCCAAGCCAGACTCCGGGCATAGGTATACATGCGGCTTACCGTATCCATCAGGACGTCATCACCGCGGTCACTGCCGAACATATCGGCCAAAGGATAGAGGATGGCCGCCCGGTCCTCGTCTTCGTAGTAAGACAAAAAGACGTCCGACAGTACTTGGCGGCGCAGGAGGTTCAATTCTTCCTGACCGGCAATGGAAAAGGTCGGGTCCAAGTCGATAGTATAGAAATATTTGCGAATGACGTACTGGCAGAAGGAATGAAGGGTCGAAATATGCGCCGACGGCAATAAGGCCAACTGCCGTTCGATTCGCGGATCCTTCGTCTCCGACAAAGCTTTCATCAGCGCTTGTCCGACACGGTCCCGCATTTCAGCCGCAGCGGCGTTGGTAAAGGTAACGACCAACAGTTCCGTAATGTCAATGGGATAGGTCTTATCCAACAGGCGGCGAATCATGCGCTCGACCAGGACGGCCGTCTTCCCCGAACCGGCCGCAGCCGACAGGAGCAAGGTTTGTTTTCGGCTGTCAATGGCCGCCTGCTGTTCATTAGTCCACGCCATGGTCGTCATCTCCTCTGTCAAAAATAGTGCGTATCATATCATCCGTATCTTCCTTGCCGGCTGCATCGTAGGTATTTCCGGCCATCGAAAGGTCGAATCGGCAGACAGCTCGATACGGACAGTACTGACACGGTGTCTGCTGCTTCAGCATGACCGGATGAATGGAAATATCGCCATCACCGATGCCGCCGGCCAAATCCTGAAGCTTCTGTGAAGCCCAAGCCAGGAGGTGGCTCCAACCGGCTTCGTCGTAAATCGTTTTCGACTGTTCACTCAAAGTGCCGTCTTTCTTCAATCGTAAGTTCAAAAAGTCCGAAAAGCCTTCCATAGAGCGGTCCAACTGCTTCATGACGTCACCGTCGTTCAAATAAAACCCGGTCAACTTGCCCTTGGCATCGTACGCCTTCTTTTTATCGGCCTCATCGATGCGATACGACAACGACACTTTGTCATTGCGGACGTAGCAGTAGAGCACGGCTGCCGGAACGGCACCGTCTCCGATATTGAGCAGGGCGACGAACATATAGGTCAACAGCTGCAGCTCCAGACCCATAAAAATTTGACTGATATCAAGCTGTTTCCGCCCCGATTTATAATCTATGACGACGACATACGTACGGTCGTCGCGGCGCAGCATATCGATGCGGTCGATTTGACCGGTAACGACGACATCGAGGCCATTTTTCAAGGTAAAATGAAGGGCTTCCCAAGGGCTTCCGGGACGGCCAAAGGATTTTTCCAAGCCCGTCATCCGGAATCCCGAAGCCGCACTGAAAGCACAGAGACGGCGGACCGTGCGGGTCAGGGTTTGAATGAGTCGTTCCTTAATCTGCGAAAAATATGCGTTCGACATGAGAATGTCGTGCTGAACCTGCGGTGCCAGCTCATCCGTCGCCTGGCGGCAAATAGCCGGCACCTCGTCGTCGGGAATGTCCTGCCACTGCTTCTTTTCTCGAAGCAGTTTTTCACCGATAATTCGCAGCGCCCCATGGACGAGCATCCCCAGGTCCGGGGCGGCAAACTGATAGCGCCGCCGTTCTTCAAGATTAAGTCCATAGCGGGAAAAATACGCAAAAGGGCAGTTCCGATACTGTTCAAATTTCGTAACCGAGCCGCGCAAAACACCGTCCGGTGCAAATAAGCGGCGTACGAGGTTAGCCGGCAGTGTCACCGGTAAGTTCGTATGGAAGAGTCCCTGGACAGCCCGTACGGCCTGATGGCGCCAGCCATGCCTGAAGGCCCAATCGTAAAGAGCCCACCATGTATCGTCGACAGCCTGCCCTTCCAAGACCGGCCGCAATTGCCCAGGCAAGTAATGAAGGCCTGCCGGCAGGGCCAGGACAGGCTTTTCCTCCCGAGAAAAATCCATCGAGTCATCCCCACGAAGAATGTCTTCTACATATCCCTTATCACAGAGTTGATAAATCCATGACGATTTTTCCACGGCACTGCCGTCATCGTCGGCGGTCATATAGGAAAGAACGAAGCTTTCACGGGCCCGGGTCGCTGCCAAATAGAACAGGAACCGTTCCTGGAAGGAACGAAACCGGCTTCCCGGTCCGAGAACGATGCCGAGATCGGCCAGACTGCGCCGTTCCTTATCACTGAACAGGCCCTCTTCACTGCTGTGCTGCGGAAAAATGCCGTCGTTGACGCCGCATAAAAAGACGACCGGTGCCTGCATCGTATACCCGCGTTCGACGGAAGTAAGGGTCACATGGTCCAAAGTCGGCGGGATGAGGCTGAATTTGAGTGTCGCCAATCCGCCCTCGATAATCTGAGAAAATTCGTCGATATCGGTCACATCGTCACCGCAAAAGTCGACAATCTCCGTCAGAAAGTCCATGATTCGCTTCCAAACCTGCTCGTGCTCTTTTCCGGCTTCGGCCTGCCCCGCTGCTTCATCGTCTTCCTGCCAGCGGGCAAGGGCTGCCGGGACGCCGAGAGTCCGCAGCCATTGGTACAGTAAGGTACACCAATCGCAAAGGCGGTGTTCCTCCTGAGATGCCTCCCAAGCCGGCATCAAGATATCCCGCACGGCTTGGCAGATCTCTTGAATCCGCTGGAGCTGAACTTCTTCTCGTTCCTCAATAATCGCCTGCCCTTCATGACGACGGCCATAGTTCCACGCCTTTCCGCTCAGCCAATGATAGCCTTGTATGCCGTAAGCCAGACAGTAGTTCTCCAAGTCATCGACATCGCGGCGGCTGATGGGAAAGAGGTCGCTTTTAAGCAGGCGGAACAAGGCTTCATGAGACCAACGGCTGCGAAATACACTGAGCAGTGCCGAAATAGCCTCCGCTACCGGGTGGCTGGTCATGGGACGCCGATAATCGCTGAAACAGGGAATCCCATAACGTCGAAAGATGCGTTCCATCCGATGGTGGTACATGTCGCTCGACCGAGCTAGGATAAGAAAATCTCGGAACCGTCGCCCCTTACGGCACTGACGAAGGATTTCCCGAGCGATATTTTCTATTTCACCGTCTTTATCCTGACATTCCCAAATGGATAGGGCCGATACGGGATGGGACTGTACCGCCGGAACCACTTGAAAGAAATCCTCCTGAAAGGCCGTCAAGGCCTTCGGCGGCTGTTCCGGAACGACAGCCGTTTCCAGATGCGGAAAGAGGCGCTGTAAATCGCGGTATACCTCATAGGCCCGATGAAAGAGGGCTGTTTCCCGCCGCTGCTGCAAAAGGTGGTCGGCATCGATGGTCAAGGTAATGGTCAAGCGGTCGGTCACCGCCTCGATTTGTTGTAAAATATTCATCTGCTGCGGCGTAAACCATTGGAAGCCATCGACCCAAACGCGGGCGCCCTGCAAAAAAAGATCCTTATCGACAGTCTTCGCCAATAGCGTCATCGTATCGTCGGCCGAACCAAAATGGTCGCTTAAAAAGGCCTGATACATATCGTATAATAAGGCCATATCCTGGAGCTTATGGGATAAGGTCGTACTGGAAACAGCTTCAGCCGCCTTGCGCAGCGCATCCGGGGATACGCAGAAAGAGCGGCATTCCCCTAAAAATCGACCGGCCGTATCGGCAAAATTAGGCTGTCTGGCAGCCGTCTGCAGCAGGGAAAAATCTTTTTCACCCTTGTGGAGCAGGCGCTGTAAAATAATCTTCCGAGCCAACTCGGACAGCGATGCATGAGAAAGGCCTTGCTCTTGAAACACATTGTAGGCCAATCGGGAGAAGCCGACGACCTGCGTTCCCACAAAGCCCTGCCCTTTAGCGTGTTCAGCCAACCGCCGTTCAGCGCCGTATGTCGCCTGGTCCGGGACTAGGAGCATCGCCTTTCCGCCCTCTGCTTCCCAGGCCTGCAGCTCTTTAAAACATTGGGATGATTTGCCGCTTCCGGCCTTGCCCATTAAAATGGTAACTGCCATAAAAGTGCCTCCTTACGCCAATCTGATCTATCCTTATTATACCCGATTTCCACTGGAAACGGACTGATAAATTATCGTATCCGCAGACAAACAAATAAAAAAATAGGTCCTATTGAATGTGGAAGCCTTATTAGACACATCCTATTCATAAGTGCCTCTATTTCATATAAAATAAGACATATCTAATCCTGTCCGTTCTCTCAACTACCACCAAGAACCGAAGGCGTATAGATATGTCTCTTACTTATTTATCGAAAATCTTTCCACTGGGACCAGGCATCGGTGAAAGAAATAGACAGGTAGGCCGCAATACCATGAGGACACCCGAGACACTTCGGTCTGAAACTTCAATGCAGTATCATTGTAAGCCAATATATTGGGATGTAATTCGTTAATCCGGCATTCGAGTCAGCTAGACGCTGTAACGTTATTATCGCTGCGTCAGCTCCGTTTAACCAATGAATTATCGGACAAAGTCGTTCTGGTTTTCATTCATACCTCATTCAAAGAACGAACATGGATATGCGCCCATCGTGAGTTCCGGAAAGGATTCCTCCAATCAAATTCACGTTTCATCTCATGGAAAGGACTTAATCGGCTCATATAGCCGAATTCATTCTCCAATCCCCCTGTCAATATTTTTTATAATTTCCCGTCAAATTCACATAACCATTTATGACATTATCCTCAATAGAATTCACAAAAGATTCCTTATCCTTCTTCTCTAGTGACTCAATGATTTGCTCATGCTCATGGATAGCTGCCATGGCTCGGCCTTCCATTTCACTTCCGATGATGCCAAGCATCAAGGCCTTATTATATAAATTATCAATGATATTTTTAAATTTGCTGTTTTTGTAAATTTCTAAGATATACTTATGAAAATCCACATCCTCTACCATAAAGGATTGATAATCTTCATCTTCCAGAAATTTCTTTTGCTTCTTTACACTTTCTTTTAGCCATTCAATGTTTTCCTCATTAATCATGTCGAAAGCTCTTTTAGCAGAAAAGGTTTCTATCGCAGCCCTCAATTCATAGATTTCTCGGGTTTCCGTTATTGTAATCGGCTTTACAAAAACACCTTGTTTCGGAAGGACGGTTACAAAATCCTCTAATTCCAATTTTTGAAATGCATTGGTAATGGGAGTCCGACTTATACCGAGTTCATCACTTAAGGCATTGATGCTGATTACCTCATTCTGTTTAAATTTACCATATAAAATGTCATTTTTTATGATCCGATAAGCTTTCTCGGTGAGAGTTTCTCTTTCTTTTTTCAAAACATGCTCCTAAATAAGTTCGTACTAATTATTATAGACAATTTGTCACTAATATTATAGCAAATTTATTATCAATATCATAATTGCAAATCATTTTCTAAAAAGAACCTGTTTTCTGGTCAAATCAGTGAACCATCAAGAAAAAAACAATTTATAGCGTGACGAAATCACGCTGTAAACTTGAGCTCAAAAATCTAACCGGTAGCCATTCCGACTGATGCTCGCCTTCCTAACATTAGACCCAGACACTGCAACAGACCCGTTACGGGATCCGAAAAATCCCTGTCTGTATTTTTTCGAGCTGCTGCTTAGCAAGCAGCAGCTCGAAACCATAAAACTGAACCACTTATATTAAGTCTAATATTTTTTCTATAATTTTGCTACCGCTTTTCTAATTCTTTCAATAGCTTTTTCAATATTTTCTGTCGACGTTGCATAAGAGAGTCTCAAATGACCTTCACCATATTCGCCAAACGATTTACCGTCCAGTACGGCTACATTAGCTTCTTCCAGCAAGTAATCTGCCACTTCTTCTGAACTCATATTCAGTTTTGTAATATTGGGGAATACGTAGAAGGCGCCTTGTGGGGTTTTACAACTGATTCCGTCAATGGAATTGAGCCCGGCAACAATCAGGTCTCTTCTCCGCTTAAATTCAGCAACCATTTTATCAACATCATCTTGAGGTCCTTCCAGGGCTTCTTTTAAAGCTCTTTGCGTGAATGCAGCGGTATTTGAGGTTACGTTAGCAACTAATTTTTCAACTTTTTCGCCAATCATGGGATGCATGATTCCATATCCGGCCCGCCAACCTGTCATGGCATAGGTTTTTGAAAAACCGTCCAGGATGATAGTTTGATCTTTCATTCCTTCAATACTTGCGATAGAGGTCGGTTTCACGCCATAACTAATTCTTTCATAAATTTCATCAGATAAGATATAGATATCTTTGCCTCGAACTAAGTCGGCAATATTCTTCATATCTTCTTCAGTCAGGACTCCGCCCGTAGGATTGGCCGGCGAGTTCAGAACAATTAATTTTGTCTTATCATTGATTTTACTTTTTAAATCTTCAATATCAACCCGAAAATCATTTTTTTCAACCAATGGCATGGGAACCGCCTTGGCTCCGGTAAAACGGATTAAGGATTCATAGATAGGATAACCCGGATTAGGATAAATTACTTCGTCGCCCGGATTGACCAGCGCCATAAAGGTATAAAACATGATGGGTTTCCCACCGGGAACGATAATGACTTCCTCCGCATTGGTGTCGATATTTTTAGTTTTTTTAGCATATTCTGCAATGGCTTCTCTGACATCCATCATGCCGGCATTGGGCGTGTAGTGCGTGTAGCCATCTTTCAGAGCTTGTCTACCAGCTTCTACGATGTTTTGCGGAGTGGCAAAATCGGGCTCGCCAATTTGAAGGTGGATAATATCGGCTCCCTTAGCCTCTAATTTTCTACACTTAGCCAATACTTCAAAGGCTTTTTCTGTTCCAATGTTATTCATCCTATCTGCAAATTTAAAATTTTTCATAATATCCTCCTATGCGCTCTTATAGATTTGCGTATCTAATTCTCCCTCTGATTTTGCAACCATGACTGATGTAGCTGCATCGCCGACGATATTGAGCGGTGTCAAAACCATTTCTACCGGTTTATTGATGGCCAATATCAGTGAATAGGTTAACAGGGCCGTATCATTGGTAAAACCTAACCCATTTACAACGGTGAACAGTAATACAGTTCCTGCTGCGGGGATTGAAGGTGTTCCTGCAGCGGCCAGCATGGATAGGAGCCCCATGAGCGCGACTTGTCCCAAAGTTACATGGTAGCCTGACACGGTAGCAATAAATATCGTTCCGATAATATGCATTATGCTTGTGCCATTCATGTTGATTGTCATTCCGAGAGGAAGTACAAAGTTTGCAATTTCACCGCTGACACCGAACTTTTCCTGGTTGATTTTTATATTCAAGGGAAGGGCCGGTGCACTAGCGGCTTCGGAAAAGGCGATCAAAACAGGTTGGATAAGTTCTTTCATGAACTTTTTAGGATTGAGTTTTGTAACTGCAGCAATGATGACCGGATATGCAACAAGCAAGAAGAAAATCAACGTCACGATCGTTACGGATATGTAAGTCAGCACCGGTCTGATTTGATCAAAACCATAGAGCGCAAAGGCCCGAACAATCAAAGCAAAGATTGCATAGGGTGCCATCTTATTCATCAAAACATCCAGACAAATAGCAACGATTTCATTTAAATCTTCAATTAATTTTTTTAAGGTTGCCACTTTGGATCCCAAAAATCCGATAGATACACCGATTACTACAGCGATAAATACCACTGCAAAGATGGATTGGTTACTGCTGAATGCAAAAACTGCATTTTCCGGAACAAACGCTAAAATGGTAGCCAAGGGATTCGCAGTTTCTACCAACTGCACACCTGAAGCACTTCCTGCGGTTAGACCGGCTCCGAATTGGAAAATTCCAGTCTGTACGGCAAACATCCCAACACTGCCGGCAATGACAGCGGCACAGACATACAAACCCATAAAAGTGAAGACTGTTTTAAAAGCAATTCTTCCCAGTTTCTTTAAGTCCGTGATACTGCTCATGGCCAGGGCCAGAGAGGTAAATACCAGTGGAATAATCGATAGTTGCAAGCCTTTAAGAAAAACTTGACCAACTAAAAACAATATCCCAAGCCCGCTGGCACCAGGCTCCCTTATATCGACGAAGAAGATTGCATCGATGATGTCCCAAATGGCAGCATTTCCAGTGTTGTTCAAATGGACCTTTAGGAGCATTACGCCAATACCTACTATAAAAGCAGATATTAGCGCGATGCTCATTTTTTTGATCATAGAAGATTCTTTATTTTTTCCCATATGAGCCTCTCAATTTCACTTACAGCTTGGCAACTTCCTGAGCGATTTCAAGGAATTTATCAATGTCTTCCAAAGAATTGCAGTGCAGCGGCGATACTCGAAGGACCCCATCTTTGATGGAGAAGGATTCGAGCATACGTTTCGCATACTCACTCGTTTCTAACCGCGGAGCTACAATGACACCTCTTTTTTCAAGTTCTTTAGCCGCATCGGCACAGGGCAAGTTCTTAAATCCCACACCGACGATTAAATCTCGAGAAGTCAAATCCTTATTATCAATAAATACAATCACGTTATCTTGATGTCTAAGGCCTTTGATTTTGTCCGTACCTTCCAGAAGTCTATAAAGAAGTGCTCTTTCTTGAAGTTTTATCCGTTTAATCCCTTCTTCAAATAAAGCCTTCCGATCCGTTTTATCCGTGAATTTCGATCCAATCCAAGCCACATAATCAACAATAGCGGTCATGGATGCAAACTGTGCCGGAGTCGGAGTTCCAAGTGCCCATACTTTTTCATCCTTATGAATCAATTTAATATGTCTTAAATGCGAAACTCGGTCAGATACCCAGCCGATGCCCGAACCTCTGCAGCCAAAGAACTTATAGGGTCCGATATTTAAGCCATCGATTTTTAACCGATCGATATCAATTCGTCCATGAGGAGCATGTTGAACAGCATCTACAACAATATATAAATCCGGTTTAATCTTGCGGGCTTCTTTAACAATTTCTTCGATATCAAAAATTGCGCCCGTCAGGTTTGATGCATGCATGATGCTCAAAAGGACAGTATTTTTATCAATCAATTTTGCGACTTCTTTGGGATCAACCTTGCCTGTTTCTTGGTTACTTTGAGCAACTCTTAATTCTCGTCCAGTCTTATCTGCAAAGTATGCAGCCGCATCAAAAGCTGACGGATGTTCCAGGACACTCGTTACAATATTATCGCCTTCAATCGATTCTGCGATGGTTCCAACGATATTGAACATAACCTGCGATGCGGTAAGGCCGGTGAGAAGAGATCCTTCCTGAGTGTTAAAGACAATCCGGATATCCCGTTGCCCATTTGCCATATGTTCTTGAAGTTTCAAACTCATATTGTGGGTTCGTTCCGGGCAGTCAGGGAATGCTTCCAGTTTTCCTTGAATTTCAACAGCAGATTTTAATCTAAAAGCGCCGCCTGCATTATCAAAGAAGAGTCGTTTCCCAAAAATCGGATCTTCATCAACATAGTAAAATTTATCTTTAACTTCTTTAATCATTTCATCTGAAAAAGCTAAGCCGTTCGGGTATTCATTCATGATATTTCTTCCTTCCTTTTTATAAAACAACGTTGCCATCTACAAGAATCTTAACTCCATCAACACTCATATTCGGATTTTTGATGATGAGATCCAGATGATATTTACTTTTAACCTTTCCACCAAAGCCAATATTGTCGCCTGCTCCAAAATGCAAGGTTCCATAGCAGCCTTCATCTTCAAGCATTTTTCCAATCAAAGCACATTCATCATTCAAACCGATGCCAATTTCTCCAATGTTGTATACATTGGGATCATTTGCTTCTTCCCAAATTTTCTTAAGGGTTTCTGCTTCTTTTCCGCCCTCAATCTTTGTAACAAGGCTATTTTCAACAGTAAGTTTAATCGGTTCTTTAATGACTCCGAGTAAGGGATGAGGAATACTTCCATCAACCACGATAATTCCATTTCCCGTATTTTCTACAGCACAGGTTGCACATTCGATATCTGGAGGAGATGATGAAGAATTTTTCTTTAAGCTCCGGCCATATTGTGGGTTTGGTGCCCTGTCAGCAATAGAACAAGTAAAGTTCGTTCCGTTTTGGCTGGTCACAGTACAAGTTTTCTTGCCTTCCAAGACTTCTGCAATCTTTGTACAAGTTTCGCCGATTTTTTCAAAATCAGCAAACAGTCCGCCAGATTTAAGCATATCAACATCATAGTCTGCCATATTTACAAATCTTGCTCCAGCCTCTACGGCTTTTCTTCTTGCATTGGAGTGGAAAAGAGAAAACTTGGTTGCACCAAAGATCACATCTGCTTCAAGCATGGCAGCAGCAACAAGATCTGTCGGTTCTTGTCCGTGCATATTTCTTTCGTCCATCAGTAATAATGATTTGTTCTTGAAATCCTTTGCAGCATCATATAAAGCCTTTGCAGCTTCATAGCTGGTCGGATCGGTAACGATAGCTATCTTTTCATCCTTACCACAGTTCGAACATGTTGTAAGAAGAACTTCAGCCCCTTTTAATATTTCCATATTGCCTCCTTATCTTGAATCCTATTTACATTCTTCTTGCATGCAAGTTTAATTTATGACTAAATTATAAGGCTACTATGTTATTTTGTCAACTGTTTTTTTCAATAAAGGAATGAAATCTTATAAAAGTTAATGACAAGGCTGATTAGGGGCTTATAAACAATTCGGTTTGAATCTTCAATCCGGTACTATTGTAAGCAGATATATTTCGAAGTTATTCGCTAATCCGGTCCGCAGCTGCTGCTTCTGTAAAATGGACTTTCCCAAATAATTTTCTTTGGCAGCAGCCGTCGAATAAAATTATTCTTTTCCCATTTGCCCCCCTCATAGGACACTTTCTTAATCCAGAGCACTTACCATCGAATCCATTTTCCAACTCAAGACTCGCCGCGGGTATTCACACACGCCCTTCGTGGCTCAATCCCCCCATCCGATAATCAGGATATACTGCTGTAAAAGTTCGATAAACCGACCGGGGAATAGATTATTTCCTTTAACTTGCTCCGCAACATACCAGAGCGGTGACATTTAGATTTAGAAATTTCAAAAGATTCCGTACCCCAATCGCCGGGATAGCCCTTAAGTACTCAACAAAAAATGGACGTAGGAGCGAAAAGCTCACTCACGTCCATTCCATAGATAGATGAAAAAGTCTTCCAGCATTTGACAAAAATCAAAACCACCAGTTTAA
>DCJQ01000032.1 GCA_002319965.1 Megasphaera sp. UBA1696 | reverse complement strand
CCGCATTGCTATCCTTGAAGGGGCAGAGTTCGTCGTATCGCCGGCCCTCGACGTCGAAACGATTAAGCTGTGCAATCGCTATCGTGTAGCCGTTATGCCGGGGACGACGACACTAAAAGACGTCGTTACGGCCCTTGAATGCGGCGCTGACGTCATTAAGATCTTCCCGGGGGAAGTCGTAGGCATGAAGGCTATCAAAGCCATCCACGGCCCCTTGCCGCAGGCACCGCTCATGCCGACGGGCGGCGTTAACGTCGACAATGCCGGTGAATGGATCAAAGCCGGCTGCGTTGCCGTTGGTGCCGGCGGAGCCCTGACGGGCGGCGGTAAAACGGCCGATGAAATTACGGAAACGGCCAAGAAATTCATCGCTGCTGTCAAAGCCGTTCGCGCTTAAGTCTATATTCCTGTTAAACATACGAAAAGCCTCGAAGAATTTGTCTTCGAGGTTTTTTTTGCACTTTGAAAAAATTGGTGTTATTTTATACTCTAAATAGCCATGGAAAGCCCTCTATGGCCTCTGACGGGGCCTCGTATTGCCCGTGCGATATCGAAAAGATAAGCTGCGCAACCGTTACCCCATGGCCGTCATGCCGGGGACGACGACCTTAAAAGACGCCGTTACGGCCCTTAAATGCGGTGCTGACGCTGTTAAAACCGTAGTAGCCATGAAGGCCATCAAAGCCATCCACTTCCCCTTGCCGCAGGCACCGCTCATGCCGACGTGCGGCGTTAACGTCGATAACGCCGGTGAATGGATACGGCTCGGCTGCGTCGTCGTCGGTGCCAGCGGAGCCTTTACAGGCGGCGGTAAAAAGGCCGATGAAATTACGGAAACGGCCAAGAAATTCATCGCTGCCGTCAAAGCCGTATGCACCTAATTTACTGCTATTCACCATCAAATTCCTTGAAACTTCGTCTTCGGGGAATTTTTTTATGCCTCGAAATCTTTCGTACTTGGAAATTTTCTTTCCCTTAAGTTTGGGCAGGGATTTCTGTGATTATTTGTTACTAAAGGCGTGAAGTAGGACCCAAATTCGCTTGTTTACACGCGACTTATTTACGTTTAAATAATAATAAAGAATAGAAATAAAATGGCTTATTTTAGCCAATTTCTTATATATAAATTTTAGTAAATTAATTTAATTGAGTTTATTTTTATATCAACCGAGAAATGGATTTTAGCCTGCAGCCATTGACATCATTTTTGAAATAGATTATGATTACGTTGTAACAACTAAGGTTATAACAAATTGACCGTTATCTTGATTAGGAGGTATTGTGATGGATAAGAAAGTGATTGATTTTATTACTGTGAAAACTCAGGATTTGCTGGCTGCTCCCAGCGCCAACCCGACGCTGAAAAAAGCTGCCCAGGCGTGGCTTGATGCTGCTGATAAAGAGGCAGCGACTCCGGCCTATGTGGAAGCCTTGAAGCAAGGCGTATCGACGATTGATGAACTCCTCGGCTTTGCCGGATCGGATACGGCTGCGAAGATTTTGGGGACAGAGGCTGCGGCTCAACTCTTGGCTCATGCCAAAGATCTTAACGCCAATGGGGCTAAGTTCTGTGACTGCCCGGCCTGCACGCCTTCTTTGGCTATTCTCCGTGAAGTGGGGGCACTTTAAGGATGCAGATTTCCAGTCGCCTTACGATGGCTGTCCACACCTTGTTATGTATTGCCTATTTTGAGAAGACCGAAAAAGTGACTAGCAACTTTATCGCCGCCAGTGTCGGTACCAATCCGGTTATCATCCGAAATCTGCTTACCCAATTAAAGGCAGCCGATTTTATTGATGTTAAGCGAGGTACCGGCGGAGCGGCCTTAAAAAGAGATTTGCAGGATATCAGTTTATACGACGTTTACCATGCCGTTGACTGTATCCCCAGCGATTCTCTGTTCCATTTTCATGAGCACCCTAGTCCCCAGTGTCCTGTCGGTAAGACAATCCACCTCAGCCTCGACGATAAGTTGAGTCAGGTACAGATGGCGATGGAAGAGCAAATGCGCCGCATTTCGCTGGCCGATATGGCCGGGACGATGGAGCAGGCTTTATGTAAACAGCGCTGATTTGGCAACGGGAGGGTACTATGGCTCGACTCATCCTATTTCTTCTGGCGCGCCATAACTTGTGGCTTCGCCTTATTTCGTCGTTTACCCGATTTGGACACGGTTTATTTATCCTCTATGGCTTGGCAGCGTGGTTTCTTCCTAAAGACGGAACACAACAGAGAAAAGAGCGGAAGACCTTGATTTACTGCTTATTCTCTGTCATCTTGGGGTCGACTCTTTCTTGGTTTATCGGGTTTTTATGGCATCGGCCGCGTCCTTTTGTCCAAGGACTAGGGCCGGCCTTGGTTAAACATAAGGCCAATGCCTCTTTCCCCAGTAATCATGCTATGAACAGCATGGCCGTAGCCGTTATGCTCTTTCTCCGGCGCAGCCTGTGGTGCCTGCCGGCCTTCTTGTTGTCAGGGGCCTTAGGGGCTTCGCGCGTCCTCTGCCGTCTCCATTACGTCAGCGACGTTGTTGGCGGCTTCTTTCTGGGGGCAGGGTCAAGCTATGCCGTTTACCGAAGTAAACGATGTTCACAACTGGCCGACAGACTCCTCTATGGCTGGCATATATGGGCCTCTCTGGTCAATACCTGGAGAAGGCTGTGACGAAAGATGGTGCATTGCAAGACGATGTGCCATCTTTTTTATTTATTTTTTTGCATAGTATCGGACAAACTGCCATTATACGGAGACATTTTTATGCTATACTTATGGATAGCGATAGTTAAATTCAAAATGGTATAGGAAAGGTGGTTTTGAAGATGAATAACAAAAAGGTTATGGCAGCCGTTCTCTGCCTGTTCATGACCGGCGGTACGGCCTTGGCTGCCAATGGGACTATGGCTTCGACGGTTTCCGGAACGGTAGATGCTGTGGCGGAGGCTACACAGAGTCGGAGCGACGATACGGCCGTGTCTTCAGTAAACTCTGTTTACAGCCTTGATCTGGATACAACATCTTATGAAAAGAAGACCATGACCGTCGATGGCAAGAAAGTGGCTTTTCGGGCCTATGAAAATCGTGTCTACGTAGCTCATCCTGTCGATACGACGTATCAATCGATGAATATTTACGTCCCTGAAGGTTATTTTAAGGGAAAGGCGATCAACGGCTATACGGCTAAAACTGCGCCAATCTTTATGCCTAACACGGTTGGCGGCTATATGCCGGGGGAACCGGGAAATCCGTCAGAAAACGACCGTATGACCGGAGGTGCCAATGCCATTCTCGTCGCCTTGTCCAAGGGTTATGTCGTAGCGGCTCCGGGCGCCCGCGGACGGACTAACCAAGGGGCCGACGGATCTTATACCGGTAAAGCGCCGGCGCTCATCGTCGACATGAAGGCTGCCGTTCGCTATTTGCGCCACAATGCCGGTCGTTTACCCGGCGATACGGAAAAAATCATTTCCAACGGAACCAGTGCCGGCGGGGCTTTGTCATCTCTTATGGGGGCGACAGGGAACAGTTCCGATTATGAACCCTATTTAAAGGCTCTCGGCGCTGCCGATGAACGGGATGATATCTTTGCATCCAGCGTTTACTGCCCCATTACTGACCTCGACCACGCGGATATGGCTTATGAATGGATGTTTAACGGGGTAAACACCTATCATCAGAGTAAAGGCGGTATGATGCCTCCTATGGCACTGGGGGACGATCTTAAAGAACCGGAAGGAGCTGCTAAGGTTCCTGGCGCGGTTATGAATCGCCCTGATAATGCGCCTATGGAGGCGACGACAGGGACGGAGATGACGGCAGCCCAGCAGCAGGTTTCTAAGGACTTGAAAGCAGCCTACCCGGAATACATTAACGGCCTCCGCCTCGTCGATAAAGACGGAAAGGCCTTAACTCTCGATAAAAATGGGCAGGGCTCCTTTGCAGAGTACATTAAATCCATTTACATGGCGTCTGCTCAGACGGCGCTGGACCAAGGAATCGATTTATCGTCTAAATCGTGGCTGACGATTAAAGACGGGAAGGTCGTCGATATGGATTTAGCCGGCTATGCCCGTGACGTCACGCGGTTAAAGGCGGCCCCGGCTTTCGATGCTTTGGACTTGAGCTCCGGAGAAAATCAGGAATTTGGGACGGCATCGATCGATAAACAGCACTTTACCGACTATGGGGAAAGCCATTCTCTGACGACGGCAACGACGGCGGATAAGGCCATCGTAAAATTGCTTAACCCATTGAATTATATCGGTAAGTCTCAGGTCAAGACGGCTCGATATTGGCGTATTCGCCACGGTGAAGCCGATCGGGATACGGCTATTGCCGTACCGGCTGTCCTTGCCCTTCGACTGCAGCAAGCCGGGTACGATGTTGATTTTGCATCTCCTTGGGGACAGGGCCACGGCGGTGATTATGACTTAGCAGAACTCTTCGCCTGGATGGATAAAGTAGGTCATAAAGGGGTATAATAAGATACTTCGATAAAAAAGCATTGCCTCAGTATGGACTTGGGGCAATGCTTTTTTGTTACCATAAATTGTCTTCGTCGTTAAACGTCCAAGTAAACGGCTTCGATACGACGGTCATATCGGAACGCCCTTCAATATCTTCCAGGCAGGATGTGGAGCACTCGATTTCTTCCAATTTCAAGGTATTCTTAATGCGGACGACCTTGGCTTTATTGGGGTCTGTCAGGAAGGCATGGGCCATGGCCATTTCGATAGCGTCCTTATCGCTGTTGCCGTAGAGGGGCAGCAGGGCCATGCGAAACGATTTGGCTGTAATGCAGTTGGTGTAAACGGAGGCAAAATCCATCTTGTTGACGAAACGATAGCTGACGATGTCGGCCATGCCGCAGCCCGAGCCGTTTCCGTGAGAGGCATCGGTAATGTCTAGGATGACGATTCGTTCGATGTTCGGTGCCAGGGAACGAAAGGCTTCTTCTTGACTGAATCGTTCCGTCCGCCCGGTGATGTTGGGGTCCATGCCGGTGCCGCTGATTTCCTTGCCGATTTCATCGACGATGAGGACGTCGATATGGGGAAGCTTCAATCGAGGCATTTGCTCTTTGGCAAGGGTTTGCAGAGCGGCGTCGCGTTCGAAAAATTTATCCGTAGGGATGACTTCTAGGGCGGCGATATCGTCGCTGGGGCTTTGGACCATTCCGACGGAAAAGACGACGTTTACCTTCTTTAAGAAGGCCTTGGCTACCCGTTCTAGGTTGGGACCAAAGGTATCGTAGCCGCGTCCGTGGAAGGCCGAAGCCCCTTTATGTTTCCCACAGCCGATGCAAATCATCTTCAAGAGACCCGACTCGTGTTTATATTTGAAGTGCGTGTGCGGTTTAATCTTGTTAAACAAAATGATGCCGTCCGCTTCATAGGCATTCTTGTCGCAGTAAATAGGAAAGCCATCGTCCAAGGTGGCAACGGTGACGACGTCCATGGTCGATAATACCGGGACGCCGAGGTATTCCTCGTTGATTCCGAATTGGGCCAAATGGGCTTTTTGGCCTTCCGCCGTGGCTCCGGCATGGCTGCCCATAGCGGGAAAGACAAAGGGTTTTGCCTTCCAGTCCTTGAGCTGATCGCAGAGAACCTTCATGAGCTCTTTATAATGGGGCAGGCCGCGGCTGCCGGCGGTGATGCCGATACGTTTTCCTTCCAAGGATTTAAGGGTTGCCTCATCGAGAGACCGGAGCTGCTCCTTTAACCGGCCAATAGGATCGGCCAAGTTTTGTGACGGGAAGCTTTGCCGGACTTTTATCATTTCCGGAATGACGATACCCTCGGTCAGGGACTGTTTATCAAGTTTGGGAAAGTGCAAAGAAAGGACCTCCTTCGGGGAACTCAATGATGGGGTTAGGTTGCTTGCTTTTATTATACGCGATTACTCAAAAATATACAAAAAAAGTCCTCGCTGCGAAGACGATACTCGGAGCGAGAACTTTTTTAGAAAAACTTTTTTAATTTCTAACAGAAATTTAATACACCCTATACCTTAATTACTTGTTCGAACCGTTTTCCGGAGTGAACTTGGTGATGAAGATATGGCGGATGAAGATGACGATCATAGCGATGAAGGCGATGAGGCCGAGGATATCGGCGGTCGACTGGAAGTCTTTGCCTACCAAGGCTAACGGATTTTCGCTCCCGCCGGAGGTGACAGAAACGACGATGAGCAAGGCGATGATGACGCCCATGAGGCTTTCGCCGACGATGAGGCCGGAAGCAAAGAGGACGCCGCGGTGGTTGCAGGCTTCGACATCTTCTTCTTCATGGCCCGGGCTGCGGCGAGCGGCACGAGCTTTCAAGGAACGATTGACGAAGTAGCCCATAACGGAGCCGATGACCAGCGGAATTTCAAGGGTAGGCGGCAAGTAAATGCCCATGCCGATAGCCAACGGCGGTAAGGCCAAGGCTTTCGTGTTTTTCGTTAACAGTAAATCGACGATGATGGCAACGATGCCGACGCCGACGCCGAAGAGAATGTAATTCCAGTCGAGGCTGGCACTGAAGATACCTTGGGCAATCGTCGTCATCAAGGTAGCCTGCGGAGCTGCCAAGGCCTGGGTCGGATCCATGCCGGCACGGGGCAGTGCACCCGTAAAGCCGTAAGCCTGGTACAAGAGGTTCAGGACCGGAGCGATGGCGATGGCACCGACGACAGAGCCTAAGATGAGGGCGACCTGCTGCTTCCACGGCGTAGCGCCGACGATATAGCCGGTCTTGAGGTCCTGCAGGTTATCATTGGAGATCGCAGCGATGCTGACGATAACGCTGGTGATGAAGATGGCCAATGCCGTTGCAAACTGCGTGCCCTGAAGGGTTTCAAAGACACCGGCTGAAGAGCCTAAGCCGAGAACGACCAAGGACGAGATGATGATGCCGAGGATGCCGATCCCGGAGATCGGGCTGGCGGACGTGCCGATCAAACCGGCCATGTACCCGCAGGCAGCGGCGACGAAGAAGCCCATGAGGATGGCGACTAAGATGCCGATGACGATGAACATGAGGGTGACCGATAAAGAAAGACCGGCGTTGCTTACGAAGTTGTAGAAGGTGATGAACAGCCCGATAAGGATAGCCAAGAATACGAGGCCGACCGATTTCGGCGTCATATCGATATCTGTGTGGTGGAGCTGTTTCTTTTCTTCCGTGTCGTTGGCGCGAAGGGCGTCGATTGACATTTTAATGCCGTCGACGACCGGTTTTGCCAAGCGGATTAAGGTCCAGACGGCAGCGATACCGATACAACCGGCGCCGATGAAGCGGACTTTCTGAGCCCAAATGGTCTGGGCAAAAGCCGCTGCCGATTGGCCTTCAGCCGGGGTCAGCATCGAGGTCAGATAGGGAACAAAGACGTACCAGGACAAGAGGGTACCGACCAAGATGGCGATACCGCTGGTGATGCCGATGAGGTAGCCGGCGCCGAGGAGGGCCGTTGAAAAACCGAGCGGAATCTAGGTGACGGCTTTGCCGAAGTGGAGCCAGTAGCTGAATTCGGAGGAGAGAACGTGGAAGCCGTTGGAGCAAAGGCTGAACAGGCCGGCCAGTGCCGTACCGCCGACGATGTCTTTCATGCCCGTTTCCTTTTTAGCTACCCCTTGACCATCCGCTTCTTCTTTGCGGATTTCACTGCCGACTTTTAAGATTTCAGCAGCAGCTCGGCCTTCCGGATAAGGCAGGTCGCTGTTGACGACCATGGCACGGCGGAGGGGAATCGTAAATAAGACCCCGAGAGAACCGCCGCAGGCGCAGAGCAGTAACGTTTCCATGAAGGGGAACCCTTGCCAGTATCCCAACATGAGCAAGCCCGGCAGAATGAAGATGATTGCAGATAAGGTGCCGGCAGCCGATGCCTGCGTCTGTACCATGTTGTTTTCCAAAATATTGGAATCTTTGAACATGCGCAGGATCGCCATGGAGATGACTGCAGCCGGAATGGACGAGGAGAACGTCAGACCGACTTTTAAGCCCAAGTATACGTTGGATGCCGTGAAAATAACGGTAATCAAGGCCCCGAGAATCATCCCGCGGGCGGTTAATTCCGGCATACTTGGGTAGTTCACAGTCAAGTTTGATTGTGGTTTCATAGAAAAACCTCCCAAATAAGAATTAATGAGTACAAGAATGTACAAATACAATAACAATTATATTATACTCATTTTTGGTGCATTCGTCATATATCAAAATGTACACTGGGAACGGAAATTAGCTTGTATAATTACTTTTTTGCAATTAATGCTGCACGATATGGAATTGTAGCTTGAAAAGGCCCGCCGTGGTATAATAAAAAGCGATTACACAAGTAGAAAGCTACTTTTGAAGGGAGCGTTATACTATGCATGATAATGAAATTATTGAAGGGATTATTGCGGAATTCAAAGGCCTTGCTAAACATCCGCGTCCGTCTCATCATGAAAAAGCCGTCAGCGACTATATCGTAAGCCGCCTCCATGAACTGGGCGTTACCGACGTCATTCAAGATGACGTTTACAATATCGTCGCCAATGTTCCGGCCAGCAAGGGCTGTGAATCCTGGCCGATTACGGTCCTTCAGGGCCACATGGATATGGTTTGCGTCGCCAAACCGGGCGTTGATTTTGACCCCTTGACGAGTGAAATAAAATTGGTCCGCGAAGGCAATATCCTCCGTGCCGACGGCACCAGCCTCGGTGCTGATGACGGGATTGCCGTAGCCTTGTCGCTGTATCTCATCCAACAGGACATTCAGCACGGACCGCTGCGCCTGATCTTTACGATCGATGAAGAAACAGGCATGACCGGCGCCATGAATTTAGATCCGAAACACGTTCAGGATGTAAAGTACATCATCAACTGTGACTCCGAAGATATCGGTATGCTCGGCGTCGGTTCGGCCGGCAGTGTCCACACGCACTTCAACCGTCCCATCCATTGGCAGACTCCGTCCGGTAAACTGGCGTTTACTATTGAAGCCAAAGACTTTGTCGGCGGTCATTCCGGAGAAACGATCAATCGCGGCAAGAGCAATGCCATCAAAGCCTTGAGCTTAGCCCTGCGCCGCATTGCACAGGCCGGCGTAGCGTATACCCTGGCTTCTATTGAAGGCGGCGTTGCGGCTAATGCCATTCCATCCCAGGCTTCGGCTGTCATTGTGACGGCAGACGAAAAGGCCGAATCGGCCATTAAGCAGGCTGTTCAGGAAGAACAGGCTCAAATTGCTGAAGTTTACGGCACGGTGGAAACGAAGGCTCAGTTTGTTGTAACCGCCGCCTCTGTACCGGCTAAGGCCTTCTCTGAAGACGACACCAAGGCCGTCGTAAACCTGCTCAACATCCTTCACTGCGGCGTCTTTGCCATGAATCAGATGCTGCCGAAACTGCCGGATCTGTCGGCCAACATTGGGACGATTCGAACCGAAGAAGACGTCGTTGCCATTCAGTATTTCCCGCGGGCTTCGTCAGACGGTCGTTTACGCGAATTTGCGTTGACCTTGCCTGTCTATGCCGAACTTACCGGATGCAGCCTTGATTTGGCTACGCCGGAACCGGCTTGGGCCGAAAATCCCAAGAGTAAACTGGTTCCCTTGTTTGCCGATGTATACCGCGAAGAAGCCGGCCGAGATCCCCGCATTGAAGCCATGCACGGCGGCCTTGAAACGGGCTACCTCTTTTCCATGAACCAGGACCTGGACATCATTTCCGTAGGGCCGACGACGCACGACATCCACAGTGCCGATGAATCGGTCGAACTCGATACGGTAGCTCTCTTGACCCGCATCGTGGCTAAGGCTCTGGGAAAACTCGATAAGTAATCGACTGATGTAAACTTAAATTAAACGTACCCGCCTTACGGGAGTATCCTGTAAGACGGGTATTTTTATACTTGTATGAGGTCGTGCAGGGTATCGCCCAAGGCTTCCAAATTGACGGGCAGGCGATGGAGGGGAATGGCGCCGTAGCCGATGAGAATCTGGTTCTGCGGGCTGTCGTCAGGAGCGGCCCAGTACGGTCTCAGGGAGTAAACGCCGACTTCATTTTGTCGGAAGCGGCTGAGAATGTCCGTTTCTGCGCAGTCCGTATGGAGCTCTAGGACGAAGTGCATTCCGCCGCCTCCTCCGTGGATGCGGACTCCTTGGGGAAAGTTTTCTTCTAAGTAGCTGCGGATCAAAGCGTGTTTTTTACGGAAGTCATTTCGCAGGGCGTTTACTTGCTTTTCATACTCGCCGCTCTCCATGAAGTCGGTCATGGCCAGCTGAAGGAGAGAAGGCACGGGAGAACTGTAGAAGGGATAGTCCGAGGCAAAATCGATAGACAGGGCCGGCGGCAGGACGACATAGGCCAGGCGGATGTCCGGAGCCATCGTTTTGGAGAAGGTTCCCAAATAAAAAGTGCGGCCATAGGTATCGATGGATTGGAGGGACGGAATGGGCTGCTCTTCATAACGAAGTTCACTGTCATAGTCGTCTTCAATGATGTAATGGCCGCCCTTTTCGGCCAGCTGCAGCAGTTCCAAACGATGTTTGATGGGCATGATCTGCCCTAAGGGAAACTGGTGGGACGGCGTGATACTGATTAAAGACGGCGGGAGGTCTTGCAAGGACGAAAGGTGGATTCCATCGGGACCGACCGGGGCGTAGTGCAGGCGATAGCCTTGGTGAGAAAAAACGTCGCGCGTGCCGCGATAGCCGGGGTTTTCCATGGCAAATTCGTATTTTTCCGGAGGCATGAGGTGTGTGATCAGGTTTAAGGAATGGTGATGGCCGCTGGTTATGATGACCTGTTCCGGGCGGCAGTGGACGCCGCGGAAGCGTTTCAGATACCGGCAAAGCCATTGCCGAAGACCGAACAGCCCTTCCGGCGGCTCATAGAGCAGGGTGTTCCGATTTTCAAGATCGGCCAGGGCATTGTTTAAGGAATGGCGAAAGGCTCGATTTCGATAGACGTTGCGGTCGATACCGCCGTAGCGGAAGTCATAATGGGGCGGGCGTTCTTTTGCAGGCGGTGTGAACGGCTCCGCCGCTTTCGATTCATACGACTGAGGCGGCAGGGCTTCGACGTAGAAGCCGGAGCCGCGCGTGCCGTAGATGTAGCCTTCTAATTCCAGTTGACGATAGGCCGTAATGACCGTATTGCGGGAAATTTCGTACTCTTGGGCCAGCTTACGAGTTGCCGTAAGTGCGCTGCCGGCGGGCAGTTCACCCGATAAGATTTGCTGTTTCAGGCCTTCGTAAAGTTGATTGTATAGGGGCTCAGAACTCTTTTTATCGATGAGCAGCATCGGGATTCTCCTTTTTATAAAATTGGACCTATAAAATAGACGAGAATTGAATCTTTTTAAGGATCTCTTTTTCTGTTAGTATACAGACATGCAAGAGAGCTTGCAAGATATGGTGTAAATGAAAAGGAGAATAGGACTATGTTTATAGAGAAATTTTATGACTGCTTAAAACACGATGGGATTGTAGCCGTAGCTACGGCATCGAAAGAAGGTAAGGCTCATGTTGTGAATACGTGGAATAAATACATCATCGTTACAGACGATGAAAAGCTGCTCATTCCCTGCTACGGTTTCCGTAAGACCGAGCGGAACATCGGTGAAAATCCTTACGTTGAAATTACGCTGGGAAGCCCGGAAATCATGGGCTACAAGAGTATGGGAACGGGGTTCCTCCTCATTGGGACGGCTGAATTCCTGTCGTCAGGTCCGCTCTTTGAAGAAATGCACGACAAGTGCGATTTTGCCAATCGCGTCATGGTCTTTACGCCGGAAAAATGCACTCAGATGATCTGATGTAAAGGTGTTTACACGACGTTTATTCTTCGATGGAGTGCGTGTTTTTATGAAAGCTTCCGATTATCAATGTGATTTTAACCAAAAGAAAGCCCTCAAAAGCGGCCAATGCATGGCTGCTTTTGAGGGCTTGTTGTTTTTGCAACGGTTTTCCGGGATGTGATTTGGTATAATAGGATTAACTATAATAAGGGGGGATGAACATGAGTAAAACCCATATTGATGAATTGGTGTCTCCCGATTATTTTAATCGGAAAGAGTGTGAAGGCTGCGGCTGCTGCATCAGCATCTGTCCGTACGATGCCTTGTCCATGGAAACTTGTGCCGACGGGGTTGAACGACCTCGTGTCGACATGACCAAGTGCCTTCGCTGCAATCGCTGCGTCGATGCCTGTGAAATCTACAAGTGCTACGGGCCGATTTCGAAAGCTATTTGACCGGACTTTAAGAACGGCCGAATAAATACTTCGTGTCGTAACTGAGGTCCATATACTGGGCAATTGTCTCATCGTCGAAACCGTATTCTTCCGATTTGCGAGTCAATTTGCCCCATTTCATCTGCATTTTTTTCTTGGGCGGCAAGGGTTCTTCGTATTCGATGCGAAGTTCCTGCGCTTCTTGGGAGCGGTCCTCTACTTTTACGAATAAGCCCTTATCAAAAGTCAGTTCGTAAATTTTGCGGAAGGCATGGGGGAGCTGGAAGCCGAAGGGGACGAAGTATTTGTCGATGAAGCCGTTGGCAATCAAGATGGAGCCGCTGTAGTCGATGACATGTTCGAGGTCATACTTCAAATCCCCGGCCGGTGAATGGAAGGGCTCCGGTAAGATGCCGTCGATGGCCGGAGGTTCCATTCCGTTGTTATTGGTCAAGAGCTTGTGAAGGGTCAGCATCTTTTCATCGTTAAATCCGAAAACGGCTGTATATCCGCGCAGGCATGCTTCGTTATACATGATGGGATGGAGGCCGAAATCTTCGATATTAAAGAAGTCGTCGACCTTTTCGATGGCGACAATGCTGAGTTTAAACGTGGCAAAATCGAAGCCGTCAAAAAATTGAGCGCGCATGATAAGTCTCCTTATTCGACAAAGATGGGCGTGTTGTTTTCAAAGCGGGCGATTCTGGCTAAGGATTCCACACGGAAACCGGCTTTTTCAAGGGTTTCCCGTCCACTTTGGAAGGTCTTTTCGACGACGATGCCGATGCCTTGTACGCTGCATCCGGCCTGAGCCGCAATCTGCGTAAGACCGACGGCTGCGGCGCCGCTGGCTAAGAAGTCGTCGATGATGAGAACCGATTCTCCGGCATGGAGATAGTCTTTGCAGACCGTTGCCGTGTACTCTTCTTCCTTGGTGTAAGAATAAATCTTAGCCGTATACTGTTCACCTTTGGTGAGCAGTGATTTTTTTTTGCGGGCAAAGACG
Organism: Megasphaera sp. UBA1696; assembly: GCA_002319965.1. Classification (GTDB taxonomy): domain Bacteria; phylum Bacillota; class Negativicutes; order Veillonellales; family Megasphaeraceae; genus Megasphaera. The sequence goes on along the minus strand of DCJQ01000032.1, from coordinate 25,664 downwards.
ACAGGGCAATTGTTCATGGCAAGGGATGCCGCATAAGCGACGGCAATGCCTGAAGATTCAATGGTGATGATGCGGTCAATGTGAACATCCTTGAAACGGCGGGCAAATTCCTGGCCGACATGATTGATAAGAGCCGTGTCGATTTGCTGATTCAAAAAGTTGTCGATCTTTAAGATACGATTGTCAATAACCAGACCGTCTTGTAAAATTCGCTGTTTCAATTCTTCCATTACTTCCGAGTCCTCCCTGGTGATGAGAAATGGTCAACCTTGTCTACTATAATAGTACTAGTCTAATACGATTTCATAGGCAAGTCAACAAAATTCTAAGTTTACTTATGGATTTAAAACGGGTATACTAAGGTTGTCTATTGATAAGTATCTATCTTTGAGGGAGGTTATGACATGCAGTCTATTCGACGTTTGTATGTTGCCAAGAAAGGTATTTTTGCCGATGAGGCAAAGCGATTACTCACTGATTTACAGGAAAACCTGTTGATAAAAGGGTTAACTGATATTCACATTTTCCACCGCTATGACGTATCCGGTCTCGATGATGCGGCTTTTGAAGCGGCTAAAAATATGATTTTCTCGGAACCGCCTGTCGATGCCGTTTACGATACACTGCCGACTCGTGAAGGCGATACGGTACTGGCTGTCGAATACCTGCCCGGTCAATACGACCAGCGTGCCGATTCAGCCGTTCAGTGCCTGCAGATGCTGACTATGAAAAATGATAGCCTCGTTCGGACGGCCCAGGTTATCGTCCTGTCCGGCGACTTATCGGCTGAAGATATCGATGCTGTCAAACATTACTGCATTAACCCCGTCGAAGCCCGTGAAGCTTCGTTGGAACCGGCCGAATCGTTGGAACTGGCCTGGGAAAAGCCCGATGACGTCCCGACGGTTGAAGGTTTTATTTCTATGGATGATGCGGCTTTGACCGACCTCTCGACACAGATGGGGCTGGCTATGAGCTTCGACGATTTGAAGTTCGTTCAGACGTACTTCCGTGACGAAGAAAAGCGGAATCCGACGATTACCGAAATCCGAGTCATCGATACGTACTGGTCGGACCACTGCCGTCATACGACGTTCATGACCGAACTCACCGATGTTTCATTTGAAAAAGGAACCTTTACGGCTCCTATACAGCGGGCTTATGAATCGTATAAGACGACGCGGGAAAACCTGAACCGCCAGAAACCTCAAACCCTCATGGATATGGCAACCATCGCCGTCAAAGAACTGAAAGCGGCCGGTAAACTCGATAACCTCGATGAATCGGAAGAAATCAATGCCTGCACGATCATCATTCCCGTCGACGTCGATGGCGTCGAAGAAGAATGGCTGCTCTTATTTAAAAACGAAACCCATAACCACCCGACTGAAATCGAACCGTTCGGCGGCGCTGCGACCTGCCTTGGCGGTTGTATTCGCGACCCCTTGAGCGGCCGCTCCTATGTCTATCAGGCCATGCGCGTAACCGGTGCCGGCGACCCGCGTCAGGCTGTCCAGGATACATTGGTCGGCAAACTGCCGCAGCGCAAACTGACGACAGGCGCTGCCAAAGGATACAGCTCGTATGGCAACCAGATCGGCTTGGCTACGGGTGAAGTCAAGGAATACTACAACCCGGGCTTCGTCGCCAAACGTATGGAAATCGGTGCCGTCCTCGGTGCGGCTCCGCGGAAGAACGTCGTTCGCGAAGAACCCCTTCCCGGCGATATCATCATCCTCCTCGGCGGCAAGACCGGCCGTGACGGCTGCGGCGGCGCTACGGGTTCTTCCAAGAAACATACCGTTGAATCCTTGGAAACGTGCGGTGCTGAAGTCCAAAAAGGGAACGCCCTGACTGAACGAAAGATTCAGCGCATGTTCCGCCGTCAGGAAGTAACGACGCTTATCAAACGCTGCAATGACTTTGGTGCCGGCGGCGTTTCCGTCGCTATCGGCGAATTGAGGGACGGCCTCGATATCAATCTCGATAAAGTCCCCAAAAAATACGAAGGCCTCGATGGAACGGAATTGGCTATTTCTGAATCTCAGGAACGAATGGCCGTCGTCGTGGCTCCGGAAAATGTTGATAAATTCATGAAATATGCTGCTGAAGAAAATCTGGAAGCGACGATCGTCGCCGTGGCTACCGATACGAAACGGCTGGTCATGCACTGGCGCAATCAGAACGTCGTCAATATTACTCGGGCTTTCCTCGATACTAACGGCGTTACTCAGCGCCGTAAAGCACTGGTCACGGCACCGGAAGATAAGGATTTCTTCAAGGCTCCGGCTGTAAAAGACGTCGCTAAGACCTGGCTCGACACGATGGGAACTTTGAATATCGCTTCGGAACAAGGCCTGGCCGAACGCTTTGACAGCACTATCGGTGCCCGTACGGTCCTCATGCCTTTCGGCGGCAAATATCAAAAGACGCCGGTTGAAGGCATGGTCGCTAAGATTCCCGTAGAACACGGAAATACGACGACAGCCAGCATTTTCACCCACGGCTACGATCCGGATCTCGCCATTTGGAGTCCCTTCCACGGCGCTCTCTATGCTGTCATCCAGTCCATTGCTAAACTCGTTGCCCTCGGCGGTGACCGCAAGAAAGTGTACCTTACGATGCAGGAATTCTTCCAGAGCCTGGGCAAAAATGAAACGGCCTGGGGCCAGCCGGTCAGCGCCCTTCTCGGTGCTTTTGTTGCTCAGCAGGTCATGGAAGTTGCCGCCATCGGCGGTAAGGACAGCATGAGCGGTACCTTTGAACACCTCACCGTTCCGCCGACCCTCGTCTCTTTCGCCATTGCTCCGGAACATACCGATCATATCGTATCGCCGGAATTTAAGGATGCCGACGATGCCGTCCTCCTCTTCGACCTTCCTCGTGACGGCGAAGGGATGCCGGACTTCGATACCTTTAAAAATCATTGTGACTTCCTCCATCAAGCCGTCGTCGACGGCAAGGTCAAAGCCATGCACGCCGTCGGTCAAGGCGGTATCGCCGCTGCTGTCGCTCAGATGGCCTTTGGCAACCGAATCGGTTTTGCCGTAGACTCGGCCTTTGAGGTACAGGAACTGTTTAACCTTCGCTACGGCGCACTCTTGGTTGAAACCGACAGTGCGACGGCTGCTGAATGGAGTAAACGCGCTCAGGTCAGCTTGGTCGGCAAGACGACTGATGCGGAAAACATGGTTGTCGATGGCGTAACGATTGCCTTAAGTGATCTTCAAAAGGCTTGGGAAAAACCGCTGAATCAGATTTTCCCGATTAAAGATAAGGATGGACACGGTGACGCTGAACTGCCCTTGTTTACAACCTATGGGCCTCGCCGCAGCGAGTCCTTTGGTGCTCCGCACGTCTTTATTCCCGTTTGCCCGGGGACGAACTGCGAATACGACTCGGCCGCTGCCTTTGAACGGGCCGGCGCAACGACGGACGTCATGGTCCTTCGCAACAATACGCCTCAGGATTTGGCGGAATCCATTGATGAAATGGCTAAACGCATGGCCAAAGCGCAGATCATCATGTTCCCCGGCGGCTTCAGTGCCGGCGACGAACCGGAAGGTTCGGGCAAATTCATTGCAACCTTGTTCCGCAACCCCGTCCTGTCCGAAGCCCTCGAAAGCCTCTTGTATCAGCGTGACGGCTTAGCCCTCGGCATCTGCAATGGCTTCCAGGCCCTGATTAAACTCGGCCTCCTGCCCTATGGCAAGATTCAGCCTTTGAAGGCCGACAGCCCGACCTTGACGTACAATTCCATCGGCCGCCACCTGTCCCGCATGGTCGACACGAAAGTCGTTTCGGTCATGAGCCCCTGGTTCAGCAGCTGCAAGGCCGGCGACATCCATACCGTTGCTATTTCTCACGGTGAAGGCCGCTTTATTGCGACGCCGGAACAGATTCGTGAACTGGCAGCCAAAGGTCAGATTGCGACGCAGTACGTCGACTTGTCCGGCAAGGCTTCCTATGACAGCGAATACAATCCGAACCAGTCGGTCCTGGCTGTTGAAGGCATTACCAGCCCCGACGGTCGAGTCCTCGGCAAGATGGCTCATACGGAACGGTTCAGCGCCGACGATATCTTTAAGAATATCGACGGCAATAAACTCCAGCCGATCTTCACGTCCGGTGTAAACTACTTTAAATAAAACGAAGTAAATGAAGACAGTCTTTCCTGCTTTTGGCGGCAGAAAGGCTGTCTTTTTTCTTGCATTCTTCAAGGGCTTGTGATATAATTAAAAAGCTTGATTTGTGTCAAGCTCCTAACCCTTCTGCGGGAAGGGTCATATGTCCAAAAGAGGAGGTGATTTCGTGAACAAGTACGAAGTCATGTTTATTGCACGACCGGTCGAAGAAGCAGAAGTAGATCCCATCGTTGAATTGGTATCGAACCTTCTTACTAAGAACGGCTGCAGTATCGAAAAGGTAGATCGTTGGGGGAAACGCCATCTGGCATACCCTGTTAAGAAACAGGCTGATGGCTACTACGTTTTGATTAACTTTGAAGGCGAACCTGAAGTCATCAAAGAAATCGACCGTGTCATCAAGATCCACGATACTATTCTGAAACACTTGATCGTCAAGATCGACGAATAACCGGAGGCGCAAAGGTATGAACTCAGTACAATTATTAGGGAATTTGGCTCGGGACCCGGAAATCCGTTTTACGAAGACCGGACGGGCTGTCGCTATGTTTACCGTTGCCTGCACGCGGTCGTATGTTCCGACCGGCAGTTCAGAACCTCGGGAATTAACTGATTTTATTCCTTGTGTTGCTTGGGGTAATTTGGCGGAAAACTGTGGCAATAACTTGACCAAAGGCAGCCGTGTCTTCGTTCAAGGCCGTATCTCGGTCCGTTCTTATGACGGCCAGGATGGTCAGAAACGGTATCGTACGGAAGTCGTTTGTGATTTTGTTGCCCAGACAATGGGATCAGAACATCAGCAAGCTGCTGCTCCGGCACAGCCTGCCAGTGTAGCGCAGCCGAAACCGGCTGCTGCCGGTGCCGGCTTTGACAGCATGGGCTCCAGCACGGACGAAGAAATCCCATTCTAACAGGTCAGACACGCCCCTTCTAATTCTTGAAGGAGGAAACTATACATGAGAAGAGATCGCTCGAGAAAACCGAGAAGAAAAGTATGCAGCTTCTGCGTTGATCATGCTGAACTGATCGATTACAAAGATACTGCAAAGCTTCGCCGTTTCACAACAGAACGCGGTAAAATCTTGCCGCGCCGTATTTCCGGCGTTTGCGCTAAACATCAGCGTAAACTGACTGTTGCTATCAAACGTGCACGTGCTATCGCACTCTTGCCGTACACGGCTGAATAATAAACGAAAAAGACTGTCGCTGAGCGACAGTCTTTTTTTATTGTGATCTTAAATTTGCTTTCCGTTTACATAACGGGCTATGATATTGCGGTCATCGCCGTCGTAAATGAATTGCTGAAGCTTTTCAAAAGGCGTCCGTTCCAGCCCTTCGATGTCGTCGTCCATGTGGATGACTAAGGCGTCGAAATCATAGCCCTTTTCGAAACTTCCGCTATTTCCATAGAATTGACCGGGCCCTTTCGTGGCCAAGTACAAGCCTTCGCCGATGGTGAGGGCTTTTTCTGACGGATGATTCAGGGAATAGAGCTTTGAAATTTCGATGGTCAAGGCGATTTGCTTGTTCATGGCCGGTGTGTGCCCGGCAGCGACGTCGCTGGCAATGGTGCAGCGCAAGCCTTTCGTCAGATTTTCCCGCAGGGGCATGATGCCGCTGGTCAGATTAGCATTGGACTGGGCACAGTGGGTCAAGTAAACGCCTTTTTCTTTAAGTAAACTCTTTTCTTCATCAGACAGGTAGATGGCGTGGGCCATCAAGGTTTTATGAGGACGCAGGAGACCGAAGGCGTCGTAAACGGAGGTGTACGACGGAAGGTCCGGGTGGAGCTCTTTGACCCAGGCGACTTCATTGCGGTTTTCCGATAAGTGGGACTGGACGGGGAGGTCGTATGTTTCGCAAATCCGGCTCAGGCCGGTCATCAGCTTTTCTGTCGTCGACGGGACGAATCGCGGCGTTGCGATGAAGCGAATGCGGTCCAATTCTTCGCGGCTGCGGAGGACGAGCTCTTCCGTATCGGCCAGGGAGCGGTCCGTATCTTCCTTCAGATAGTCCGGGCTGTTCCGGTCCATGTTTACTTTTCCGACGTAGCCTTTTAAGCCCATGTCTTCGGCAATGCGCATGAGCTGCCACGTCGCGTCCTTGTGAATCGTGGCAAAGGCCGAAAAGCACAAGGTGCCTTCAGCTTTTAAACGAGACAGGAAGGCACGGTAAACGCGAGCGGCAAAATCCGTATCAGAAAAGCGGCCTTCTGTAGGGAAGGTATAGTTTTCCAGCCAAGGAAGCAGTTCTTCGTCAAAGCCGAGACCTCGGTTGATGTACTGCGGTGCATGGATGTGGAGGTCGACAAAGGACGGGATGATGATGTCGTTGCCGTAATCGACGACGGATGACGGATCGATATGCTCCGGAAGGTCTTGGGAAAAGCCTTGAACCTTGCCGTCTTCGACTTGGATATATTGATTTTCAAGGATGATAAATTCTGTTTGCGATGGGGTATAGAGAAAATTTCCTTTTAGAAACATGTAAACTCCTTTTATACGTATTTACTCTGGAACATAGACCGATAAGAAGGATGGAAGAACCTTAATATCGAGGGGGAACGACGGTCCCGAATCTCCATCCATATTAGTCGAAAGGGGGTGATCGCTCAGAAGTTCAATGCGAACCTCTTCCAAGGCTTTCAAGGTCATCAATTCCGAGGTCAAAGGCTGTCCGGATAAAAATTCCGGGATGACTTTGATTAAATCTAGATAGTTGAAATCTTTAAAGATTCCCAGCCAAATCTTTCCGTCATCGACTCGCGCCTGGGGTGCCAGATTGCGGAAACTGCCGACGGAGTTGGTCAGCATCGCTACGATGAGGGGCGAACGGTAGATCGAGGCACCTTCCGGAGTCGTGATTTTAAATAAAGACGTTTCATGGGCCTGCATGGCTTTGATGCCGGTCAGAAAGTAAGCCAACGGGCCGAGGCGCGTCTTCTGTTCAATCGATACGTGGCCTACGGCTTCGGGCATGATTCCGGTGGCAATGGTATTGATGAAGTAGCGGTCATTGGCTTTCGCAATATCGACTTTGACGGTCTTGCAGCGGGGCAGCATATCAATGGCTACTTCCGGGTGAAGCGGGATGTTTAAAGCACGGGCCAGATCGTTGATGGTTCCTAAGGGAATAAATCCGAAGTCAATCGGTTTATTGGCCTGAGCCAAGCCGTTGATCGTTTCGTTTAAGGTCCCGTCGCCGCCCATGGAAAAGACGGCGTCGAATCCGATCAAGGCTGCTTCCTTAGCCCATAGGGTAGCGTCGCCGGACTGTTCTGTTTCTCGTAATTCTACGTCGTCGAACATGCTCTCCAATTGGCGTCTTAAATTTTCCTTGTGGTATTTTGCTCTCTCACGCCCTGCCGTAGGGTTGATGATTAACATACACCGTTTCAACTTGCTTCTACTCCTTACCTTGTAAATTCTTCTCGAAATGCATGATGCAACTACTATTATAACGAGAAAAAAGCCGTTCGTGAAGGTGCGGACAAGGATTTGTCTGAATTTTGTCGAACTCTTTCTTTAGATGCGTTTCCTCTTAGTATTTTTCAGAAAAGGAGTAAGGTCTTATGAATTTTGATGGTAGTGTGTACCCTTATGCTTCCCATCGAGAGGTGATTTATGGCAGGCGGGGCATGGTCTGCACATCGCAGCATTTGGCAGCTCAGGCCGGCCTCGATATGTTGAAACAAGGCGGGAATGCCGTTGATGCAGCTTTGGCGACGGCCATTTGCCTGACCGTTTTGGAGCCGACCAGCAATGGCTTAGGGAGTGATGCTTTTGCCCTTATTTGGATGGATGGGCAGTTGTACGGTATCAATGGCAGTGGATGGTCACCGGCGGCCTTGACGAGAGATCGATTACGCTCCGAAGGCTATGAAGAGATGCCTCTGCGCGGCTGGTATCCGGTCATGGTTCCGGGGGCTCCTGCGACCTGGGCCGAAGTGCATCGCCGTTTTGGTAAACTTCCGTTTAATGAGTTGTTTGAACCGGCCATCACCTACGCTCGGGAAGGGTTTGCCGTTATGCCGAATTTGGCCGCCATGCTGGCTTACAGTGCCGACGCCTTTCGGCCTTATCGGGAGAATCCTGTTTTTAGCCCCTTGTTTGATACCTTCTTTCCCGGAGGAAGGACTCCCCAAGCAGGAGATATCCTGACCCTGCCGGAACTTGCGAACTCGTTGGAACTCCTGCGCGACAGCCATTGCCGATCCCTTTATGAAGGCGAATTGGCTCAAGATATCGTTCGCTGGTCCATCGAAACAGGCGGCCTCCTTCGCGCCGATGATTTATCAGAATACCGCCCCCAGTGGGTAGATCCGATTCACACCGACTATCGGGGCTATGATGTATGGGAAATCCCGCCCAACGGACACGGATTAGTTGTCCTCATGGCACTCAATATTGTAAAGGGGTTTACTTTTGATAAACAGCGAGACAATGCCGAATCGATTCACCGCCAGATTGAAGCGATGAAACTGGCTTTTGTCGACGGAAGAAAGTACATTGCCGATCCGCGGTTTATGAAGACAGCCGTTTCCGACTGGTTGTCCGATTCGTATGCCGAAGGGCGTCGAAGGATCATTAGCGATCAAGCGTTGATGCCGGAACCCATCGATGTAAACTCCGGCGGAACCGTTTACTTGTGTAGTGCTGACGGTGACGGCAATATGGTTTCGTTCATCCAAAGCAATTACAATGGTTTCGGTTCGGGCATCGTAATTCCGGGGCGTGGTATTTCTCTCAATGACAGAGGTCATAATTTCTCCATGGATGCAGCCAGCGACAACTGTCTCGGCCCGAGAAAAAAATCGTACCACACGATTATTCCCGGCTTCTTAACGAAAGATGGGAAGGCTGTCGGTCCTTTCGGTGTCATGGGAGCCTTTATGCAGCCCCAGGGACAGCTGCAAGTCTTGCTGAATACCATTGACTATCACCTCAATCCCCAGGCGGCCCTCGATGCGCCTCGTTGGCAGTGGATCGGAGGCAAAACGATTGAAGTCGAGCCGGAAATGCCGCAGGAAGTCATCGACGGACTGCGCGCACGGGGCCATGATATCGTCGTCAAAGGCGATATTCAGACGTATGGTCGGGGGCAGATTATTTGGCGCAGTGAAGCGGGCGTGCTGGTAGGCGGAACGGAGCCCCGGGCGGATGGAACCGTGGCTGCCTGGTAAGGGGCGTTCCTTTTCTTCTCGTCTAAAATATGATAGGATGGAGAAAACAAAAGGAGGTATTATTCCCCAATGAAACCGATAAAACCAAAACTTTCCCTATTAGACACGGCGCCGACGCCGCTCCAGTATTTATCCGGCTTGTCACAGGAGTTATTCCGCGAAATATACATTAAACGCGATGATTTAACGCCCTTTGGCGGCGGCGGCAACAAGCTGCGCAAATTAGAGTATTTGATGATTGAAGCTTTGAATGCGCAAGCTACGACCATCGTTACCGTCGGAGCACCCCAGACTAACCACGGCCGGTTGACAGCGGCTATAGCGGCCAAATTCGGTCTGCACTGCATCATCGTTGCCGTCGGAGAACCCGAGACTGAATTGAGCGGCAATTTATTCTTAGACGGTATCTTTGGGGCCCGCGTCGTCTTAAAGCGTGACGACGGCCGCGATAAGGATGTACAGCTCGAAGAAGCGGCCAAGAAGGTCATCGAAGCCGAAGTAAAGAAGGGGGAACAAGTTTACTTCATCCCCATGGGCGGCAGCGATACGACAGGCCTTCTCGGGTATATGGACTGCGCTCGCGAGCTCGATGCTCAGGCCAAAGAACAGCAAATCAGCGGGGCTACGGTCTACGTTCCCGTCGGCAGTATGGGGACCTATCTTGGCCTGTACTGCGGTTTGAAATCGATTGAATCTGATTTAAAGCTGATTGGCATTGCCGTCATGCCCTTTGATATGGAAAAATTAAAGGCCTACTTTACGCAGGCCAAAGAAGAATACGGATTTAATTTTGACGGTGACTTCCACGTCGAAACGGGATATGTCGGCAAGGGCTACAATGAGCCGGAACCGAGGATTCGGGAAGCCATTTACACCATGGCCCGCCATGAAGGCATTTTGCTCGATCCCTGCTATACGGGGAAGATGTTTGCCGGTGTCCTGTCGATGATTAAGGAAAAGAAAATCAAGTTAGGGCGCCAAGTCATCTTGCTCCATACCGGCGGTATGCCCGGTCTTTATGCAGCTCCTCATCGGGAAAAAATCGAACGGGACGTGAAAGATCAGATCCAAGTCATAAAATGAGGACAAGAAAACTTTTAGAAAAACAGGTGCTGCAGAATAAAGTACGATAAGGCACCCATGACAGCTGTGCAGGGGATGGTCATGACCCAGGCCGTGACCATTTGACGGGCGACGCTCCAGTGGACGGCTTTAACCCGCTGGGCCGACCCGACGCCCATGATGGAGCCGGAAACGACGTGCGTCGTCGATACGGGCAGGTGAAGCAAGGTTGCTGAAAAGATGACGACAGCTGAGTTTAAGTCAGCAGCAAAGCCGTGGACGGGATGCATTTTAAAAATCTTGCCGCCGACGGTTCGGATGATTTTCCAACCGCCGACACTCGTCCCCAAGGCCATGGCCAGGGCGCAGAGGAATTTTACCAGGTCAGGGACTTCCAAGCTGGTGATAAAACCGCCGGATACCAGGGCCAGGGTGATGATACCCATCGATTTCTGGGCGTCATTGGAACCGTGAGAAAAGGCCATCAAGGCTGCTGATACGACTTGCAGCCGGTTGGCCACCAGGTTTACTTTGGCCGGTTTAAAGGAATGGCAGATCATGAAGATGATCTTCATGATGATGAAGCCTGTAATGATAGCCGAGATAGGCGAGATGATGAGGGATAAGACTATTTTTAGAATCCCGAAGCCGTTGAGGGCCGCTACGCCGGCCGAAACGATAATGGCGCCGATCATACCGCCTATGAGGGCGTGAGACGAGCTGGACGGCATGCCGACCCACCAGGTCAGAAGGTTCCAAATGATGGCACCTACGAGGCCGGCAATGATGATCATTTCATTGACCAAGGTCGGCGAAACGACGATGTCGCCGCCGATGGTTTTGGCGACGCCGGTCGAAATCATGGCGCCGAGGAAGTTTAAAATCGCAGTGCCGATGATGGCGACGCCGGGACGAATGGCTCGCGTCGATACACAGGTGGCAATGGCGTTGGCCGTATCGTGGAAACCATTGATAAAGTCAAAAACAAGGGCCAGGATGACGACCATGATGATGAGCGACGTATCAAGCATACTTCATAGTCACCTCTTTAACGGTATTTGCCAGGGTTTCGACGTTGTCCGAGGCTTCTTCCAGCGTCCCCAGGATGTCTTTCCAGCGGATGACGTTGAGCAGGTCTTTTTCTTCCCCGCTGAACAGGCGGGAAATTTCCTGTCTGTAAAGATGGTCGATTTCCGATTCCAGTCGGTTTAAGCGTTCGGCATGGCGCATGAGGTTCGCTTGATTGCGGTCGATGTCTTTTAAGAGGGAGAAAATCTTATTCATTTCTTCCCCCATGAGGACCAGCTGCTCGGTCATGGTAACGGCGGCTTCCGGAGCCGTAGTAACGTGGTACATGCTGGTACGCATTAAAGCTCCTTGAAGGGAGTCGATGCTGTTTTCGAGCTGGCAGGTCAATTTATAGAAATCTTCGCGGTCGATTGGCGTGATGAAAACGCGGGACAACTTGAAGATGATATCTTGATTCGTTTTTGATGACTCATGTTCTAATTTCACGATTTCTTTTAAATGAAGTGAAATGGTGGAAACGTCTTGCATAACTTCATGAGCGATGACGGCGCCGCGATGGAAATTTTCGGCGTTGGCTACGAGATAATCGAAGAATTCTTCGTGCTTGTTGCTGATACTGAACATAGTTATTCCTCCTATACAGACATGAAAAACATTATATAAGGGCTATATCATCGTTTTGCAAAGAATATGTAAAGAACAGGTAAAATGTGATGATGCGCTTTGATTTTTTGACGGCGATGGTATAATGGAGTCATTGCTATTATTTTATAACGGTACTGCCATATACAGTCGTGGAATACGGCTCGCGATGGTGCTTATTCTGAACATGAGGTGACTTTTACAAATGAATGAAGAACGAACCGCACAGATTCATCCCGTCGACGAAATGCTGCCGACTGGCCAACTGTTTGCTTATGGGCTGCAGCACGTCCTGGCGATGTATGCCGGTGCCGTTGCCGTGCCAATCATTGTGGCCCAGGCCCTGCACTTATCGCCTATGGAGCTGGTACATCTTATCAATGCCGATCTTTTTTCCTGCGGGATTGCTACCTTAATCCAGACCTTGGGTTTTTGGAAAGTCGGTGCCAGGATTCCCATGATTCAGGGCGTTACCTTTGCTTCCGTAACTCCGATGATTCTCATTGGGGCCGAGCACGGCATTACGGCGATTTATGGGGCCATTATCATTGCCGGCTTGTTTACGTTCTTGATTGCTCCGTTCTTTAGCCGATTCATTCGATTTTTCCCGCCCGTTGTTACGGGGACCATCATTACGATTATTGGGATTACTCTTCTGCCTGTCGCTGTAAACTGGATGGGCGGCGGGAATCCAAAGGCGCCTGATTTTGCCTCGCCGATGAATTTATTCCTCGCTTTCATTACATTGGTTATTATCATTGCCATTTATCGCGGCGGCAAAGGATTTTTGAGCAACGTATCCGTCCTCTTGGGGCTCATTGGCGGTACGATTATTGCCATGGCTTTAGGGCAGACTGATTTTTCGGAAGTCGGAAACGCTTCCTGGTTTGGCCTGGTTACTCCCTTTTCCTTTGGCCTTCCGACCTTTGACATCGGCTCCATCTTATCGATGATGGTCGTCATGATCGTCACTATGGTAGAAACGACGGGCGACTGCATCGCTATCGGGTCGATCGTAGGCACTCCTATCGGACGTGACCGCTTGTCCCGCTGCCTTCGGGCTGACGGTTTGTCAACGGTCATCGGTGGTATCTTGAACAGCTTTCCTTATACGGCCTTTGCCCAAAACGTCGGTTTGATTGCCGTTACCCGCGTCAAGAGTCGCTTCGTCGTCGCCGCTTCCGGTATTATTCTCATTGCCTTAGGACTCTTTCCGAAGATGGCCGCCGTCGTGGCGTCCATTCCGAATTCCGTCTTAGGCGGTGCCGGCGTGGCCATGTTCGGCATGGTCATTGCCAGCGGCATCCGGGCACTGAGCAAGGTTGAGTTTGACGGCACCTATAACTTGATGATCGTTGCCGTCAGCATCGGTGTCAGCATGATTACACTGACGGCGCCGAATTTCTTCCACAGCTTCCCGTCGTGGGCCAATATCGTTCTCCACAGCGGGATTACCTTGGGGAGTATCACGGCCGTCCTGCTCAACTTGATCTTGAATGGCTGCGGCAGGGAAGAGGATATGGATGGTAATTAAACAACTGTAAATGAAAGTAAATTCGTTTTACCTGAAAGCGAGGGATTTTTTTGCTGAAGAAAATGGTGGCCTTAACCTGTGCCGTTGCTTTGAGTACAGGTGCGGCCTGGGTACATGCGGAAGAACTCAAAACGGCACCGCCTCCTTTTGCGGTGAAGGTTGAAATAAAACCGGCTGCTGCACCGCAGACTTCAAATACGTCTGCGCAGAAGACGGGGACCCAGGCAGCTTCCAAGGCTCAACCGAAGGTCGAAAAGACTGTTAAAAAATCGACGGAGAAAAAAATCGGCGTCAATATAGCCAGCCGTATACTGACCCTTTATGAGGGCGATACAAAAATTAAAATGTATCCTGTCGGTGTAGGCCGGACGTCGACACCGACGCCGACGGGTTTTTATAAGGTACAAAATAAAGAGGTGAATCCGACCTGGATCGACCCTGACGATACGAGCATCCAAATCGCATCCGGCCCGGATAATCCCATCGGCTATCGCTGGATTGGGTTTCATGGCAATTACGGAATCCACGGGACGAACAATCCCGGTTCTATCGGCGGCTACGTCTCTAATGGCTGTATCCGTATGAAGGAGCCCGATGTGGAAGACCTGTATCAATACGTATCGATCGGGACGCCGGTTACAGTATATTATGACCGCCTGGTCATCGATGTCAGTCCGGAACACGCCGTATCCTACTACGTCTACCCGGACGGCTACGGCTGGCAGGCCTTAAGTGTAGCGCAGGTAAAGAAAGCCCTGGCCGGCTATGGCGTAGAAGACTTTGCTGAATTCAAAGAAATCTCGGATAAAATAAACCGTTCTGACGGTAATGTGACCTACGTTGCCAAAGCCTATGACTTGGTGGTCAATGGAACGAAACTGTCTAAACGGGCTCTTGGCAAAAACGATCAAATCTATCTGCCGTCCGTAGCGGTTGCGACAGCCCTTGACCTGGATTTGCGCTGGAATCCGCAGCAAGGCATTCTGACCAGTCCTTACGGGATTGCGCCCGGCTATGTAAAGAGTGATGTCGTGTATGTAAACGCGGCTAACGCCTATTCCTTATTCCATTTAAATGGCAGTTTAACTCCGGATTACGTCTATAATATGTATTCTGTAAAAGGCGATAAAACACCGACCGTCGTCATTTCCCGCGGCTAATGCAAAAAGGCTGTGAAGAGAGGGGGAATCCTTTCTTCACAGCCTTTTGTTTTTGTTGACAAATACTGACATATGTCATATACTTAGAAAAAAGATTGATGACATATGTTGGAAATAGAAATATAAAAAATTCGTCAAGTTATGGCGTATTTAAGGAGAATCTGATATGATGAAGATAGCTGTTACCTATGAACATGGTGATGTATACCAGCATTTCGGCCATTCCTCACAGTTTAAACTGTATGATGTTGAAGATGGGCGCTTGGTCGAAGCTCGTATCGTCGATACGGAAGGTCAAGGCCACGGAGCACTGGTATCCTTTTTAACGTCTCTGGGCGTCACGACGGTCATTGCCGGAGGAATCGGTGACGGTGCCAGAAAGGCTCTGGCCGATGCTTCCATCCAATTGTATGGCGGTGTCTCCGGCAGTGCCGATGAAGCCGTCAAAGCCTTGTTGGCCGGGACTTTGGAGTTTAATCCCAACCCGTCCTGCGGCCATCATGGCCACGAAGGCGGTCACCATGGTCATCATGAAGGGCCCCATCATTCTCATGACCTTTGATTATTTCCCTGAAAGGAGCGGATTATCTTGAAAAATATTACTGCTTTTTACTTACATAGCTGCCCGTACTGTAAAGGTGCTAAAGAAGCCCTTGCTGAATTGATTGAAGAAAATCCGGAATACCGCAAGGTTACCGTTGACTGGTATGAAGAAACGGAAAATCCCGAAGCGGTAAAAGGCCATTCCTACTATTACGTACCGTCCATGTTCATCGGTACAGAAAAACTGTATGAAGCTCAGCCGGGCCAGTCTTACGATGAAATTAAGGCTCACGTTAAAGCTGCCTTAGATGCGGCTCTGACGGCTTAATCGTCACCCAGTACGGCGTGAACGGCTTGTGCACAGCGACGGACGGCTTCGTCCATGGTTTCTTTTTCGATGGTCAAAGGCGGATTAAAGTAAAGGATGTCCCCAATGGGGCGCAGGACTAATCCCAAATCCATGGCTTTGCGGAAAATGTGCCAGCCGAGGCGTTTTTCCGGATTGAACGGACGTTTACTTTCTCTGTCTTCTACTAATTCAATAGCGTTGATCAGACCGATGTGGCGAATTTCGCCGACGTTGTGATGGCTGCCGAGAGCAGCATCTAACTTTTCATGAAGGTAGATGCTTTTCTCGGCAGCTTTTTTTAATATGTCGTCTCGCTCCATGATTTTTAGGACGGCCAGAGCTGCGCGGCAGGCCAAGGGATTTCCGGCGTAGGTGTGGCTGTGAACGAAGGCTTTATGGGTGTTGAAATCCCCGTAAAAGGCTTGGTAAACGGCATCGGTAGTAATTGTCAATGACATGGGCAGATAGCCTCCGGTAAGCCCTTTTGACGTACAGAGAATATCGGGGCTGATGCCGGCATGCTCAATGGCAAACATCTTTCCCGTTCGACCAAAGCCGGCGGCGACTTCGTCGTCGATGAGGAGGACGCCGTACTGGTCGCAGAGTTTGCGCAGGCGTCGTAAATATTCCGGCGGATAGATACGCATGCCGGCAGCGCCTTGGAGAATCGGTTCGACGATGAGGGCGGCTGTTTCCTTCCCGTAGGCGGCGAAGGACTTTTCGGCACCGATAAAGCATTCACAATCGCAGTTCTCGCGAGTTTTGCCGTAGGGACAGCGGTAGCAGTCGAGACCGTCGAAGTGAATGTTATGCATCATCATCGGCTTATACATTTGAGCATAGAGGTCCATGCTGCCGACGGACAAAGCACCAATTGTTTCGCCATGGTAGGATTCGGACAAACACATGAAGCGTTGACGCTTCGGATGGCCCTGTTGGTACTGGTATTGGAAGGCCATCTTCAAGGCACATTCGACGGACGAAGACCCGTTGTCGGTAAAGTTGAAATGAGTCAGGCCCTTGGGCAGCAGCGGCTGGAGTGTTTGGCACAGTTCGATGGCCGGACGATGGGAAAAGTTGGCAAATATGACGTGTTCCAGCTTGTCGAGTTGATCTTTAATGGCGTCGTTGATTTCCTCATTGGCATGGCCCAAGAGATTGCACCACCAGGAACTGATGATATCGATATATTCTTTGCCGTTGGTGTCGTAGAGATAACAGCCTTTTCCGTGGTCGATGACGACGGGCGGAAATACTTCGGCATCCTTCATCTGTTGGGCCGGGTGCCAGATATATTTTAAATCGGCTTCAAGTAAATTCATGTAAACGTCCTCCTCATTGGTATAATTGAATCAATTGGCCGGCATCGGCATCGATAATTTCGTCGTCATCAGCGACAATGGCTAATACCGGTTTTTGGCTTAGTTTTTCAATCATGCGGATATTGTCTTTTTCCATGGGGCTCCCCGTGTAGTGATTGACGATGAAACCTTGAACGGGGAGTTGTTTTGCTTTCATATAAAATGCCGTTAAGACGGCGCCGTTGATCGTACCGAGACCGGCGGGACAGATGATGAGCGACGGCAGGTCCAGCCAATGAATGACGTCTTCCAGCTGGAAAAAGGCCTGTTCATCATCGCGAAGAGGACAGATGATACCTCCGCTGCCTTCGACGGTGACGTAGGGATAGCGGGCCGTTACTTTTTGCCAGTCGTGGAGTATGACTTCCTTTTCAATGGGGCGGCCTTCCCAACGGGCGGCTAAATGGGGCGATACGGCATGGTCGTAGAGATAGGATAAAAGCAGGTCCGAATCTTCTCCAATGGCTGCCGTCCGGTTGACAAAACCGGCGTCACTGTCGGCGACGGTCGGAGCTCCGCTGATGGCAGCTTTGTAGTAGCCGACGTCGTAGCCGTGTTGACGCAGGGTCTTGACTAAGAGGGCCGTTACATAGGTCTTGCCGATATCGGTACCGGTCCCGGTAATAAATATTCCTTTGCTCATGGTGAATTAACTCCTTTCTAACGCGGCAGGCTTCGCTGTATTTGACGGGTCAGAAAGGCAGCGACGATGCACAAGAAGATGTCGCCCGGAATGGGCAGTAAGAAACAGTAAACGAATAGGGTCCACAAGCTGATGGGTGTTCCCAGGTAGAGATTGTTTATCATGGTTAAGTAGGCCATGCCGGCGGTGTAAATGACGATCAGTCCGGCAAAATTTGCAATGAGGAGATCTTTCAAGGACGGGTGGGCGCTTTGGTGCGCTAAATATCCCGTCAATCCGGCTCCGCCGATGAAGCCCAGGAGATAGCCGAAAGTCGGCTGGAAGATGTAAGACGGTCCGCCGCCTGACGTAAAAACCGGAACTCCGACTAAGCCCAGGAGGACATAGACGCCGACGGAAGCGGCGCCGCGGCGGCCGCCCAAGATGGCCCCGGCTAGGGTGGTGAACAATAATTGCAGGGTAAAGGGACAGAAGGGCACGGGGATGCGGATAAAAGCGCCGATGGCAATCAAGGCTGTAAATAAGGCGAATAGAACCAAGTCCCGCGTAGTACAGCGGCGTGCAGACAAGGCTGATGAAGACATGAAACCACTCCTTTTTGTATAATTGTAAACCAAAATTATTTGTGATTTGGTTCACGATATTTATGATTATACGAGGTCATATTCTTATTGTCAATCTTAAAATTAAAAATATAGTTAACAATAAGGACGAAAAAAGCGCAGCAATGATTATCATTGCTGCGCTTTTGGAGTGCTATTGGAAAATAAAGACTTTACATAAGGCCTTGGTTATAAGAGGCCCAGTCCTTGGAGGAGAATCTTCAACCCGATGAGGATGAGGACAATCCCGCCGACGAGTTCGGCTTTGCTCTTATAGTGATTCCCAAATAATCCGCCGGCCCTTATGCCAATGGCAGAGAGCAGGAAGGTCGTGACCCCGATGATGGTCACCGAGGGAATCACCTGTATATTCATGAAGGCGAAGGTGACGCCGACGGCTAAGGCATCGATACTCGTTGCAATGGCCAGCATCAGCATCGTATATGGTTGGAGGGACGGGTTGCAGCTGCCACTCGCTTCACGAGACTCTTTAATCATGTTGAGGCCGATTGCGCTCAGGAGGATGAAGGTGACCCAATGGTCGTAGGCGTCGATTAATTCAATGAAAAAGCTGCCTAAAACATAGCCGATGGAGGGCATCAAGGCCTGAAATCCACCAAACCATAAACCGACAATAATCATATGATGCCATTTGACGTTGCGAAGGGATAAGCCCTTACAGATGGATACGGCAAAAGCATCCATCGACAAGCCGATGGCGATTAAGATCAAATCCAGTATATTCATTAATTGCTCCTCTTTCGTTCCTGACTACAAGATAGACTGCAATTTATTTATTATAAAAGATGTGCCTCTTTATGTCAATGAAAAGCCGACCGATTAAGTGTGATTTTGCCGGAGGGATATTGTAAACATCCTTGCCATTGTTTACGAAGTTTGAACGCCGGGAATGGAGGCTATTCGTAAACAAGAATAAACGAGGTTGAGAACTATTGTTTTCCTATTGCAAGAAGCGTATAATAAGGGACTGCAGGAAGTAAACTAAGGGGAGCGATTAAGAATGAAAACAATAGCAAAAAACATGGTTCTGTGTGCGCTGATGACGATGAGTTTGTCGGCCGTTTGTGCTGCCGAAGAGACGGCTGCTCCAGAGGCTGAACCGCAGGTGACCGTCGCTTCGACAACCCAGGCTCAGCCGAATCAGACTGTTGCCGATTGGCTGGCACCGGCTGCCGGAGACTGGTATAATACCAAGGGCGATTTAGTCCTGACTGTCGAAGGCGCCGCCATCAACGGTTCTGCCGTTACAGATATCGAAGACTACACCGACGGCTATCCTCGTAAAGGGCGGTTTACCATTCGTGAACAGGCCGGGGATCGGGTCATGTCACTGGACTTGATGGGGCATAAGTCTCACCAATACCTCATCATGGATGACACGACTCCCCTGCGGCGATCTATCCATGGCGATCACTACGAATCGATTGGCGGCGTTTACTTGGGAATGACCCAATCCGACTTGGAAACTGCTTACGGACAGCCTGACAGCACTGTTCCCGACCAGGATACGTCACGCCTTATATTCGGCAGTCACCATATGGACGTTTACCTTCGAGCCGGCATCGTCATCGGCATACGGATTTATAACGGCAGTGATTTGAAATTTGAACAGTCGGGTTTGGGCGCAGCCGACACGGCAGAATCTTATGCCAAAGCCTATGGCTGGGAAACGATGCCGACCGTTCCGGCCGATGGGGCTTCCATTTCTCGTGCCTATAAACTCCCGCAGGGAGAGTACCTGCGCTTTGGCCAAAATTTTGTACAGCTTTCCATTTAAGCGCGTTTACCTTTAGCGGCGATGGAATGTGGTCGCCGCTTGCGGAATCTCCTCATTTATGACGAATTTGCTTGTGACAGTTGCATTATTTAGTCAGATAGTGTAAACTAAAAGAAAGGAATTTAGATGCGTTTTCATCTTGCTTATTGGCATGGTTGAGCCGTTTATTTCTTGGAATCATGAGCTTGGTAAATCAAAAAAAACTGTAGTAAATGCGAGGAGAGAAGACACGTGATTACAACAAAGGATTTAATGGACCGCTACAATATCAAGACCCGTCAGGGCATCATTCAGTTCGTCAAAAAACATTTAGATGAAATTAACCATGACGGGGAAGAACATGCGACGATACAGAAAGGCGAATGGTCTTTTGATACCGAAGCCGTTCGCGTTTTAGATCAATTACGCGGACTTCACGACCAAGCGACAATTACTGAATTGGAAAGTGAAAAGGTCTCCAATGCACAGCAGGAATCGCACAATCTCCGTATCCTACTGCTTAAAACCCAGCAGGACCTAAATACGGCACAGCAGCAGGTCATCAGCCTGCAGCAGAACCTCATTGCCAAGCAGCATGAGTTGTCCGAGGTGAAAGTCAAGGCTTTGGAAGGCCAGCAAAACAAAGATCAGGCAGAGGCCCTTCGAGGAGAGGTGGACCGGCTGAAAAAAGAAGGTCAGGCCATTGAAGAAGAGCAAAAACAGCTTCAGGAGAAACTGTCTGCCGTGGAATCAGAACGGGACAGCCTGCGCCAACAATTAACGGAATCTAATAATCGACCGTGGTGGAAGAAACTGTTTGCGTAGCACCGGTGTATATCGACTGGATCAGGAGCCATCTGACAGGCAGAATGTCTGCACTGTCAGATGGCTCCTATTTTATTCTTTGCTGGCGGCGGCCGGCGATTCAGGCTGTTCATGGACGGGCGATTCCGGTTGTGCTATACCCTGTTTCATCGACTTCCAAAGGACAGATATCCTTTTAAAAATTTGCTTTTGAGGCTAAGGGAAATAAAAGAAGTGAAAGGAACTGATGGTTAAGATGAGTCAACATGTAACGATTCGTACTGCCCGGAAAGAAGATGCAGCGGACCTGGCACGGATTTACGCCTATTATGTAAACAAAACAGCCATTACCTTTGAGTATCAGGCTCCGGATGCATCGGAAATGGACAGACGGCGAAAGACCATCCTGGCTCAATATCCTTATTTGATGGCAGAAAAAGACGGTGTTGTCATCGGCTATGCCTATGCTCATGAGTTTTACGGACGGGAAGCCTACGCCTGGTCTGTCGAAGCGACAATTTACATCGATAAAGATGCTCGCCAGTCGGGAATCGGACGTATCCTTTACGAAGCACTGGAACGGGCCCTGAAGGACATGGGTGTTCTTAACATCAATACCTGCATCGCCATTGCAAAGGATCCGAAGGACCCGTATTTGACCAATGGCAGCTTTTCTTTTCATCAGCGCTTAGGCTATGACCAAATCGCCCACTTTCATCACAGCGGCTATAAATTCGGCCGCTGGTATGATGTCATTTGGATGGAAAAATTGATTGGGGACCATGGGGACAACCCGGCACCGATTATTCCCTTTGATGCGGAGACCTGGTAACTGCTTTCTGCTTGAGGTAGCTTTACTATCGTTCCGGCGCGAAAATCGGCACTGCTTTTCGCCCTGGGAATTTGATTTATTTAGCGACAAGAAAATACGGCATCGCCTTTCCTATTTATGGGGAGGCGATTTTTGTTTATCGGTTTCGTGACAGAAAACGTTACTTCGTGATATTTTTGCACCGTTTGGAGGCCTCCTTACGACAAAATTTTCCGCCTACAGACGGTTGTTGGCGAGAATGGCTCATCGACGCGCCTTTCTTTGCTCGTGTAAATCTGTTTACATATATCGATCCCTTCGCGAGATACAATGCCTTGTCTTTTTCAGCGGCGATGTTGGGGGTTAACCTGATTTCTGATATAATATAAAATAAATAGTATTTACTTTTTAGTCTGCTTTTTATATCGCTTGTCCGCCGTTATTGGGACGTCAGGTATTTCTTTTGGTTCTTTCAATGAAAGCATTTCGATTTTATGTTCTTTATGAGGATTATCAAAAGGAGGAAGCGACCATGTTTTTGGGAGAATTCAGCAAGGAAGAACAGGCAATCTTTTTGAATTTAGCGTATACGATGATGTATGCCGACCATGAACTCAAGGACGACGAAAGAGAAAAATTTCAGTTGTATCAAAAGGAAGTAGAAGCGGATATCACCAAGGCCGAAGTCGTCGACTTTGTGGCGGAACTTGCAAAATTTCAGAATCTCGATATAACGAAAAAGAAGATGCTCCTGTTTGAATTGCTGGGCATTGCCTTTGCCGATGCAGAATATGCGGAAGATGAACGAGTCTTGATGGAGCAGGCCGCTGCCTTTTTATCGGTTTCACCTGTCGATATGGAACGAATGATGACCCTGGTACAGGATCTGGCACATATCTATCAAGAAGTAAATGAGGTCATTATGCGCTAGCTGTAACGCACAGAGGTAGACGTATGCAGAAGAAAAAGAAGTCCAAAGAAGACAAGTCAACTAAAAAATTGAAGATAGATACGGCCATTTCAGGGATTACCAATGCGGGAATGGCTGAGGATATACTCCTCCATGGCGCCGCCGGTAAGGAACACATGGTAGCTTATGAAGGTTTTGACCATGAAACCGGAACAGCCCTTAAACGAGGGCTCAAGGATATTTCTAAGAGTAAGGTAAATCCTCAATATAAGGAACAGAATCTCAAACAGCAGGCCGGCTTTTCTGCAGAGGTAAAAGAGACGGCCCGGGAAAATGCCGATCGAATCCTGAAGAAAGATGGGACACGAAAGGTGCGGACCGACGATATCGGTCGTGTAAACGACCCTTTGTATGACCATGTAGAGGTGGATGCAAACGGAAATATAATACCCGGGTCGGGTTCGCAGATGAAGTTCGTCGGAAAGAATCCGAAAGAATGCTTGGATAAGCTGATGTCCGGGAAATATAAAAAATATCGCGATGCCAATGTAGCCATGGAAGTCCCCTCTGATTTCTACGATGGCGTTTGCCGGGAAATCGACAAAAATGTTGCCGATTTGAACAAGCAGGTAGAAGCGGCTAAACGTCAGGGAAAAATGGCCGTTGCGAAACAAAAACAGGCTCAGATCGATGACCTGAAACGGACTCGGCAGAACTTGAAAAAATCCCGTGTCTCTCAGGCCGATGCGATGGAAGCGCGGAAGCATCCTCGCCTGTCTACGGCCAAGGATATTCACCGCCTGAGTCATGATGCAGGCGTCAATGCGGCTAAATATGGGGCCGGTATCGGCGGAACCATCAGCGGTCTGAAAAATATGATTGAGGTAGTAAGGGGCAATAAAAGCCCGTTAGAAGGCTTGAAAGATACGGCTCTGACGACGGGAAAAGCCGCTGGGAGCGCTTATGTGACGGCCTATGGCAGTACGGCGGCCATTGCCGCCATGCGCAATGCCAGCCAGTCCTTTGTCCGTACCTTGTCGAGAACGAATTTACCGGCTCAGGTTGTTTCAACGGCGGTCACCTCGGCCGATACGATCTGGCAATGGATGAACGGCAGGATTACAGGAGCGGAATGCCTCAAAGAGATGGGAAAAAATGGTTTTGCTATTTCATCCTCGGCGGCCTATGCGACAGCCGGTCAACTGCTGATTCCCATTCCCGTTGTGGGAGGGCTCGTCGGCGGCATGGTCGGCTATTCACTAGCCAGTGCTTGCTATGGGGAGTTGATGGCGGCCTTAAAAGAAGCCAAACTTGCCAGAGAAGAACGAATCCGGATAGAGCGTGAATGCGAGGAAGCTATTGCCGCCATACGCCAATACCGCCAAGAAATCAACAAAATTGCCGATAGACACCTTGCGGAATATCGAAATACCTTTGACGCCGCCTTTTCGGATATGAAGATGTCCATGGGAATCGGTGATATCGATGGCTTTATGGCCGGAGCCAATACGATTACGCGTAAATTGGGCGGAGAAACGAAATTTGATTCATTTGAAGAATTTGACCGGTTGATGAACGATCCGGAGCCATTTAAATTTTAATGAAGGAGGAACTGACTATGCCTATCCCCGTTTTAATTGGTCTTGGCCTTGGTGTGGCTGCCGGTGTTACCGGCGTTGTAAAGGCCGTCGATGCAAAACAGAAGAATAATCAAGCGCAGAATGTAAACGAGAAAGCCCGGAAGATTTACGATGAGGCCAAAGCAGATGCAGATAGAGCGCGTCGGACGGCGAACGAATCTGTTACCCTATTAGGCAAGGAACGGGCGGACACCTTAACGAATGAGTGTTCCGACTTTCGGGAGACGTTCAATAAAATCCACCATATAGAAGATTCTTTTCCCGTCGATTTTGGTGGGCAGCTGGAATGGAATGAAGAAGCATATGTTGAAATGAAAAAATTGGAAACCATTGCATTTTCTATAGCCTCCGGAGCCCTCAAAGGTTCGGCGGCAGGAGCATTAACGGCCTTTGGTGCCTATGGCGGGGTCATGTCTTTTGGCGCGGCGTCGACGGGGACGGCCATTGCCAGTTTAAGCGGAGCCGCTGCCACCAATGCGACCTTGGCTTTCTTAGGCGGTGGAACACTGGCTGCCGGCGGTCTCGGCATTGCCGGCGGAACCATGGTCTTAGGCGGCCTTGTTGCAGGTCCGGCCTTGGCCGTTTTAGGCTTTACGTTAAGTTCCAAGGCGTCGGCTAACTTAGATAATGCTCGCAGCAATTTGGCCAAGGCTCGTGAAATTGCCGAAGAATTGGCAACTTTAAGAGATGGCTGTTATAAAATCCGTGATGTAGCCCGGATGTATACGGACATGCTCCATAAGTTAAGGCCTCTCTTATCGTCTTTGACGCAAGAGATGGTATGGGGAATCGAACAATACGGAACCGATTATCGGCGATATCCGGAGGATGTCAAACAAACCGTTGCCGCCGGTATGGCGACTTTCCAAGCGATTATACCGATTGTCCGGACGGCCATAATTACTAAAGACGGAGCCGTCGATGAGAGCGCTTTGCGGATTATAGACGGAGCGAAGGCAACATTACCGGAATTAAGGTCGTGGCAGCCAGAATGAATTTTCCTTGTATACAGTGCGGAGAATGCTGCCGCCATGCCGGAGACGTTCCGCAATTAGCGCCGAGAACGGATGCCGACGGCGTCTGCCTGCATCTTGATAAAAGCACGAATCGCTGCACCATCTATGAGACGAGACCGAATGTGTGCAACGTATCGTATATGTATCGGGCATACTTCAAAGACCGAATGACGGAGACAGACTTTATTCGGAAGAATCTGCAGGTTTGCTGTCAATTAAATAAAGCTGCCGGGAACGATGAAAACATTGAGCAACTACAGGCTCTGTTGATTTCTCTTCACAACCGGTGACAAAGGCCTTGATGCGGTTGAAACCATGCAGTTATTTTTCCCCGACCGGGTCCTTAACGAGAACCACTTAATAAAACCGATAAGGTGGTATGCCTTTTCATATAAAAACAGAGCCGGCAAATGCGCCGGCTCTGTTTTTATATTGGCGCCGAATAGGCATGATA
>DCJQ01000040.1 GCA_002319965.1 Megasphaera sp. UBA1696 | reverse complement strand
CGAAAAATATTTGACAGTACCAAAAAAAACGTATTGCAGGTTTGAAACTTGTTTTTGAAAGAGACGGTGGACGAGGCGCTTTTTGCTTTATCGATATCGGGGGGATTTTAAGCGATGGAAAATCTGAAAAAATGAGGGGCGCCGGATTCTTATATGGATGGCTGCGAGAGAAAAGTGCGACGATAAACACGCTTGATCTGATGGTTGCGAGAGCATCGCCCTTGAGTCCTTGAAGCAGGATGTATGGAAACGATGAAAAGGTTAAAGACGGAGGGCTGTTTTGGAATGAAAATTTGCCTGTCCGGGGGATTTTTTTGAATTTTCGAAAATTCAGGCCCGAAGGAAATGTGCAAAGTAAATTTATTCACTGTCGGTGAAATACGATGCGGCTTTTCTTTTCCTTTACAATTTGCTGGGTTTTTATTCCGAAAAGGCAGTTGAAACAGGCCTCTTTGTACGGAAAATATCATAGGTGTCGAGGCGGAAATCGAAGGGCCAAAAAAAGATTTGGTAAAAATTTTCTGAAAAAGTGCATAAACCCCGATGAATATGTGGATTTTCTATGGTTCGGACATAATTTTGCTGATTTTGTATACACGGCTTAAACGGCATGGTTAAGCCATTTTCGGTAATGAGTAAAACTCTCAAAATTGAACGAGTTTTGACAAATCGATGCAAACCGAGTATAATGCATAACAACTGGTGTAGTGCTTATGCAGGTGGCACCAGGGAATAGAGATTGTGAATGGTTATTTCAAGGCAGTAAAAGAGAGGAAACTAGGACAACTCGCCAATGAACCCTTGAAAAATTACCTTTCGTTCATCTCGACTGTAACGAAGTAAGACGAAAAGAAACTTATTTTTTACGGAAAAGAGGTAATTTTCATGAAATCCAAAGTATTAGCAGCTCTCGTAGCAACCATGGCTGTTGGCGCAACGTGCGCATTCGCAGCTAACCCCTTCGTCGACGTACCGTCCGACAGCTGGGCTTATAAATCCGTCGTAGAATTGGCTGACGCCGGCATCATCCAGGGTGTTGACGGTGAACATTTCCAGGGCCAGCGTAACATCACTCGTTACGAAGCCGCTGAAATGGTCGCAAAAGCTATGGCTCACATGGACAAAGCTTCTGTTGAACAGCGTGCCCTCATCAACAAATTGGCTGATGAATTCGCTGACGAACTCAACAACCTCGGCGTTCGCGTAAGCGCTTTGGAAAACCGCGTTGGCAACGTTAAATTGACCGGTGACGCTCGTGTTCGTTTCGTCCACCAAGATGCTGACGACGAAGGCAACGGCAAAACTAAAGGTGACGACTCCTGGTCCTACCGTGTTCGTCTCCGCGCTAATGCCCAGGTTAACGATCGCACGAAAGTAACCTACGGTATCAGCACCGGCAACCACACCTTCTCGGACAATGGTGTTGCTGAAAAAGAAAACGACATCTACACCGACCGCGCTAACGTTGAATACAACTTCAACAAAGATTGGAGCATGATGGTTGGCCGTTACAACTACAAAATGGGCGGCGACAACGCTTACGGCTTCCTCTATGGCGATACCTTTGACGGCGCTCAGCTCCAGTACAAAGGCGACAACTTCGCTTTGACCGGCGGCTATGGTAAATTTAAAGAAGCTGAATTGGCTGGTGATGACAGCACTGAAGGTGTTAAGACCGGCTACGGCGAAATCGAAGGCTTCTTCGGTAACGGCTCGGCTATCGGCGGTTACTACAATGACTTCTCCGCTGGCGACGGCTTCCGCTTCGACGACGCTTGGGGCGCTTATGCAAGCATCAACCTCGGCACGAACTGGAACGCTATGGCTAACTACGAAAAATACAACAGCAAGAACGGTAACGACGATCCTGAAGTTTGGGTCGGCAAATTGACCTACGGCGCTGCTAACTTCGCTACGCCGAAGTCTTGGGATCTCTGGGTTGAATACCTCAACGCTGACGACGGCTTCGATACTGATGGCGACTTCATCGGCTCCACGGACAGCTGGAGAAACGGCAACCTCTTGAACAATGTTAAATCTTGGGGCGCCGGCATCGACTACACCTTCGCTAAGAACGCTCAGTTCCAGGTAATGCAGTCCTTCGCTTCTGAAGCTAAGAGCGGCAGCAACGATCCTGGCGAAGAAACTCGTGCACAGTTCGTATTCGTATTCTAATCTTTAGATTACCGATACTCGCTTTACAATCAAAAGGCTCTGTCTTCGGACAGGGCCTTTTTTTTGCGCGCCTTTTGAAGTCTGTCTGAGGAATGTCTTTTGGGGAAGAAGAAGATTTTTCGAAGGAATGTAAAGTTTTTCTGTTTTTTGAGAAGGATTTCGCCTTTCCTTGTTGAATACTATAAGTATAAGGGAGGCTGAATGGAACGGAGTCATCCTCCACATTCCAGACGGACTCTCTCCACGAAAGGAAGGGATGTTTTATGGCAACCATCGTTAGAGGTAAGAATTTAGAAATTACACCGGCTTTGAAAGACCACGTTGAAAAACAGGAAAAGAAAGTTACGAAATACTTTGATAACGAAGTCAATGTCCAGGCCCTGCTTTCTGTAGAAAAAGATCGTAAAGTCGCTGAAATTACATTGAAAGTAGACGGCGTCGTCCTTCGCGGTGTCGAAGGCAACGACGACATGTATGCTGCTATCGACTTAGTCTACGATAAGCTGGTCCGCCAGATTCATAAATACAAGACGAGAATCGCCCGCCGCATGAAGAAAGGTACCTTCAACGCCGCCCTCATCGAAGGCCCGGCTGTACCGGAAGAATCCTTTGAAGTGGCTCGTGTCAAGAAATTTGCTGCTCGCCCCATGGATGTGGAAGAAGCAATTTTGCAGATGAACCTCGTCGGCCACGACTTCTTCGTATTCCTCAACTCCAAGACCGACACGATCAGCGTCGTCTACAAACGGAAACACGGGAAATACGGCCTTATCGAACCGGAATACTAAGCCTCGATGATCGCTTGACCACAATTTAATCTATGACTGAAAAACGGCCCTCAACCGCAATTGGTTGGGGGCCGTGCTGTGTCTTATGAGTCGGAAGGAGGTTCCTTTCTTTTCTTTTTCCAATTTCGCATGGTGACCATGCCCGGCCGGCCTTGACGAGAAACATATGTTGCTGTTTCTTTGCCAATGCCGGAAGCGGCGCCGGTGATAAAAATCGTTTTCATGGCCGTTTCCTTTCTTTTTATAAGGAATTTAAGCTTTTAAAATGGATTTATTATGGCAGCGGGGAAGAGAGATCGACAAGGGTCCATATGGGTCTGCATGGGACTTATGCTACACTTATATAAAAAGGGGTAGCGAAAAAGTAACGAAAAAATGATACAATAAGGGAAAGCCAGAAAGGAGGTTAGCATATGAAGTTAAGCGGTCATGAAGACCTGCGCGTACAAAAGACGATTCAGTCGATTCGAACGGCCTTTTCGGTCATGCTCTTAAAGGAGGATTATCGGAAGATTACCGTTACGGCCCTTTGCCGTCAGGCTGTGATTAATAAAAAGACCTTTTATCGCTACTACGATAGTGTCGATGCCCTGCTGGAAGAAATACTCAGTGAATTTTCCAAGGGCTATGTCGACCTCATTGCCGAGTATCGGGTGCCGGAGGATCTGGATAAGATCAACGCTGCTTTTTTCCATTATGCTGTCCATCAGGGACCGCTGTATGAAAAAATCCTCTGCTCCGTATCGTATCAGCACCTGAGCAGTCACTTGGTAGAGGAATATATTGCCAAGAGTTGGGGGAAGGCTCCGGCCTTTCAGAACTTGAGCCCCGGCGAACAGGAACTGTTTACGACCTTCATTCATGCGACGGGACTTTCCATGTATCGTCAATGGGTCGAAGGCGGGAAAAAGCTTCCTGTCGAAGAGGTCATTGCCATCAGTTACAAACTGTTGAGCCAAGGTACGTCTGGCCTGTTGCCGGCGAATGATTCTGACGCGTCCGACAAGGCGCAGTAAGGGCATAAAAAAATGCAGTCATCCATGGAGGTGACTGCATTTTTATTTTGCGGATTCGAAGGAGGGGGCTGACTGCCTGATGCCGACGAGGCTTAGTCGTCTTCGCTGTGGAGGACGCTGATCTTGGGCGCGTGATGGATGGCCTGATCGAATTCGTCCTGGATTTCCTGGCTGGCTCCGCCTTCGAGCTTGCTGACGATGTAGATGGCGGCCAGGGAGAAGAGGAAGCCCGGTACGATTTCATAGAGGCCGAACCAGTTGAACTGCTTCCAAATGAGGACCGTCAGGCCGCCGACGATGATGCCGGCCAGGGCCCCGTTTTTGGTCATCTGCTTCCAGTACAGGGAGAGGAGGATCGTCGGGCCGAAGGCGGCACCGAAACCGGCCCAGGCGTAGGAAACCATGGTCAGGATGTAACTGTTGGGGTTGAGGGCCAAGACGATGGCCAGAGCCGAGACGACGAGGACGGTCAGGCGGCTGACGTAAATGAGTTCTCTGTCGCTGGCGTTCTTGCGGACGAAGGTGTGATAGAAGTCTTTGGAAATGGCCGATGCCGTAACCAGGAGCTGGGACGAGGCGGTACTCATGACGGCAGCTAAGACGGCCGACAAGATGAGGCCTGTCGCAAAGGGCGGGAAGAGCTGGCCGCTCATGACTAAGAAGACCTTTTCCGAATCGGCGCCGGTAAGGGGCGTCGTGACGACGACTTTGCCGACGAGGCCGACTAGGACGGCTGCGGTCAGGGAGATGACGACCCAGGTCATGGCGATGTGTTTCGATTTCTTTAATTCAGCCGGGTCGCCGATGGCCATGAAGCGGACCAAGATGTGAGGCTGACCGAAGTAGCCTACGCCCCAGGCCAGGGCCGAGATGATGCCGATAATGCCTGTCGTCGACGTGTCGGGGACCATGTCCAAGAGGTTCGGTGCCGTGTCGGCCAGGCGGGTCATGACGGCTTCGCCGCCGCCAAAGGCGATCATGCCGACGACGGGGACCAGGACGATGGCCAGGAACATCATGCAGCCTTGGATGAAGTCGGTCCAGCAGACGGCCATGAAGCCGCCCAGGAAGGTGTAAACGACGACGACGCCGGCGCTGAGGACCAAGGCCGAGAAGTAATCCATGCCGAAGACCGATTCGAAGAGCTTGCCGCCGGAGACGAAGCCTGACGACGTATAGATGAGGAAGAAGACTAAGATGAAGATGGCAGAAATGATGCGGATGAGGTTCTGGTCATCGTGGAAGCGGTTTTTTAAATAGTCCGGCATGGTCAGGCTGTTATTGGCCACTTCCGTATAATTGCGCAGGCGCTGGGAGACGAAGTGCCAGTTGAGGTAGGTGCCGATGGCGATGCCGATGGCAATCCACGACGCCGAAATACCTGTCGAGTAGGCAAAGCCGGGCACGCCCATGAGCATCCAGCCGCTCATGTCGGACGCTTCGGCACTCATGGACGTAATCCACGGCCCCAGGCTGCGGCCGCCGAGAATATAGTCGCTCAGCCGCTGCTGGGAGCGGGAATAATAAATGCCGATTGCCAGCATGGCCCCGAGGTAGAGGACGAAGGCGGCCAAAATAGGCAGATTATACTGCATCATAATGGTGAAAACCCCTTTCAATATATTACGATATATTATAAAGAATACATAAAGAATAAACCTATTTTAGCATATTCATGCGTCCTTGTATAGAATTTGTCAAGAGGGAAACGTCGATTTATTTTCAATGGCCGGAAGAAAAGCTCGTCTTCTGCCGCGGTAAAACCGTCCCTATAAGATGATATAAATTAGGGGACCGGCGGCGGTGGTGACGAAGGGCTTGGCGCGGTCATTCTTTCGGGGTAGAAAATCTTCGGATCCCGAAGGGATTGTTTTTGAAGCGCCCTCCATGAGAACAGGGCTGTACGGAAGGCCGTACAGCCCTGTGGGATGCCCTCAGGCGTCAAGATTGTCTATCAGACTTATGAAGGTGTCATAACTTGCCATGCCGGAGACGAGGAGGGATTTTTCTCCGCCCTCAATCAGGACCGTCGGCAACTGGTGAATTCCGAGGGACTGTGTCAGCTCGAGGTCTTTTTGGAAGGCCTCGGCGGCACGGCCGTCTTCAAAGAAGATCCGGAACTGTTCCGGGTCTAAGCCGGCATCCGCTGCTACGGCGATAAGTTCATCGGTCCTCGTCGTCTGCCGCGTCTCGACGATGGTGGCTCGGCGAAGCTTTAAGAGAAAGGCCAAGGCCTTTTCGGGACAGCAAAGTTCGGCTGCTTTGTAGGCGATGCAAAGGGGGTAGGAGGAACGGTGGTCGGCATCGAAAAGGTGGAAGCCGTCCATATTGATCGGAAGGCCGCCGATGGCTTCTTCCCCTTTGTAAATTTGGGCCAGTCGCTGATTATACAGCCGGATGCCTTCTTCGGCAGGCAGGGCCTTTTCTTCGGGCAGCATGAAATCGCTGACATCTCGGACGAGACCGCTCATGACGTAGTGGAAGACGAGGCGGTCGCCGAAATGGGCGGCCAGTTTTTCGTAGACCGGTTCCTGTTCATAGGAAAGGCCCATCATGGGGTCGGTAAAGGTGGTGAGGATTATTTTTTCCATGGCATCACCGGTAAGCACTTTCAATAAATTGGCCATTGGTCGACCACGTTTTTATATCGTCGAACTTGATGTAGATGTTTTCCGGCAAAATGCCGAGGACGTCCTGAAAGGCAGCGGTCATCTCGGCAGCGAAGATACCGAAGCCGGCGTGATCGGGGCGGCCGAAGAGGGAGGCTTCGATATAAGCGATTTTCCAGGTGTCCTTGCCGCGGAGGTGGAGGCGGCAGTTATCTTCAATCCCAAAGAGAAGATAGTTTTCGTTCAAGCCGGGAATGGCTTCGATGGCTTTTCCCAGGCGGGATTTGAGTTCTATTTCTTGGTCGCGACTGACCGGTACGTTTACTTTGGCTATGACAAAAGGCATTAGGCAGCCCTCCATTCTTGTAATTGAGCTAAAATCTTGTCGGCGACTTCTTGATGCTTCATTTGGTACGTATGGCCTGTCTTTTCAATGAAGATCAGTGAATTCGCTGCAGCCGTCGGCATGTGGTTATTGAGGTTTCTTAAAAAGTCAGACGGGTCGCCGTCGGTGAAGTTATCATACGTGCCGACCAGGAGGGCTCCCGTATGGGACAGGGCCGAGGCTTGTGAAAAGTCCCCGTCTTTGGCGGTGTGGACGTTATTGAGCAGGCCGGAAAACTGCCAGTCCCAGGCCGTGTTGGCAATGCAGGATACCCAGCCCATGAAGGGGAAGGGCAGCATTTTGTCGCCGTCTCCGCGCTCGACTTGTTCTTTGATCAGGGCTTTTTCGCGGTTGGTGACGCCGGACATCATGTAGGTCAGGTTGGCCGGCGACAGGAGAAAGAAGTGTTCTACCCGCTTATCGTGATTTCGTGACAGGTAGTAAATGACCTTATTG
The DNA here is from genome assembly GCA_002319965.1 of Megasphaera sp. UBA1696. Taxonomy (GTDB): domain Bacteria; phylum Bacillota; class Negativicutes; order Veillonellales; family Megasphaeraceae; genus Megasphaera. The sequence continues at coordinate 57,628 of DCJQ01000040.1, read as the reverse complement.
GCGCCGAGGGAATGGCCGCCGAGGATGATGTGCTTGTAGCCTTCTTTTTGGGCAAAGGTAAGGTAAGCGTCGAGGTCGTCGTCGGTATAGGAAAAGCGTTCGTTCCATGCGCCGATCGTTTCTTTCCGGCCGGTACGGACATTGACCGTCGGGATTTCACTGAAGGCGTTGTGGGTCTGGGCGTAGATGAAGTCGATGTCACCGCTGTTCAGGGTGTCACCGATGTTGTAATAAAAAGGGTTGGAATAAAAATTGCCGTGGATGCCGGTGATGGCAATCATGACGGTATCGGATCGGCGTTCTTTTTGGCTGCGAAAGAGAACGCCGTTTAAGACGACGCCGCGCTTGGTCGGCACGTTCAGTTGAAACATCATGACCTGTCAGTCCTTTCTGAAAATGCATTTATGAGACGGAGACGAATAGCAGCCGTTACAGGAAACGCAGGCCGATACGGTCGTTTCGCCGCTTTTTAATTTATTCGGCAGATCCGGTTCCCGTAACAGGGGACGGGAGAGGGCGATCATTTCAATCTTCGTTTTGTTCAAGACCTCTTCCATTGTATCGAGGCTTCTCAGGCCGCCGACGAGGATGACCGGCACGTCTGTTTCGGCGGCCAGTTTTGCTGCAAAGGGGGCGAAGTAGGCTTCGTTTTGATGGGGACGGATGCCGGGGACGGACGTTCCGTTGCCGCTGACCTCGATGGAGTCGAGGCCGGCCTGACAGAGGTGTCGGCACATATCAAGGCTTTGGGCAGCGTCTAAGCCGCCGGCCATGAAGTCATTGCTGTTGATCTTGGCCGTGATATGCAGGGCCGGAGCCTTTTCCCGGATGGCCTTTATGATTTCTGTGACCAGTCTCGTCCGGTTCTCCGTGTTGCCGCCGTATTCGTCTGTCCGGTGGTTGACCAAGGGGGAGACGAAGCGGCTCAAGAAGAAGAAGTGGGCGACGTGGATCTGGACGCCGTCAAAGCCGGCTTTTTCGGCACGAAGGGCAGCGTCGATGAATTGATCCCGCACCAAGTGGATTTCTTCCGTCGTCATGTCGTCGGGCTCTACTTGCTCAAAACTGTTTCCGACGGGACGGTAGTAGGCGCCGAGGGCCAGCTGGGTGATGACCGGGACTTCGTGCGTGTGGATGATATCAGTCAACTTTTTGTACTGGGGAATGAGGGCGTCGTCGGACAGGCGCATCATGCCGCCGAAGTAATAGTCGTTGGCAGCTACGCTGGTAAAGCCGGTGATGATGGTGCCGACGCCGCCTTTGGCAATTTCATCGTACATGTCATAAGCTTCTTCGGTGACGCTGCCGTCGCGGTTGGCAATGCCTTCCCAGGTAGCGGAGCGGACCAGGCGGTTTTTGGCTTTCAAATTTTTTAAGGTTATGTTGTCAAAGAGGTGTTTCATCATTTTCACTCCTATCAGATTGTCGTATTAGATTGATTTTTCGTTCTGCCTACATTATAATTAGAAACGTAGAAAAAACAAGAAGAGAGATTTTTCTTCGTAACTATAAAAAATATAGTAAAGGTGATTTTATGGGAAATAAACCGCTTCCGAAAGAGCAAAATATCTATGAAACAGACTGCCCGATCCTCTATGCCATGGAAATTATCGGTCAGAAATGGAAACTTCCGATTTTGTGGTATATGGCCGATGCCGAGAACCAGACCCTGCGCTATGGGGAATTGGAACGAAAAGTCGTCGGCATTACACCTACCATGCTGACCAAATGCCTGCGGGAATTGGAACACGATAAGCTGGTGAAACGAAAACAGTACAGTACGATTCCGCCGACCGTCGAGTATTCTCTGAGCGAATTGGGAAAGACATTGATTCCGGCCCTGCAGTCGGTCTATGAATGGGCCGATTCACAGTTGAAGTCAAACCGTGAATAAGCGCCTGTCAAAATTCAGTTTCCGGCTCCTTTTTGCCTTATTGATAAAAATAGGACAACCCAGGGAGCTGAAAGCGGGGCGGAGAAGCGGCGGAACGCAGAAAATGGCGGAACTGCCTAATTTTTCCCAATCTATTGCAAAGTTTGACACTCCCGCGGTATAATGTATAATTGATATGATATAACAGTGTAAATTGCAGATTTTGTAAATTGGAGGTCTCGGATAGGTGTTAAATAAATTCATACAAAGACTGCTCGGAAATAATACGGAGCATGAACTGAAGAAGATGTGGCCCATCGTTCGCCGCATCAATGATCTGGAACCGAAATTAGCCGGATTGAGCGATTCGTCGCTGCAGGAAAAGACCTTTGAATTCAAAAATCGTTTGGCTGCCGGCGAAACGCTGGATGATATTCTGCCCGAAGCCTTTGCCGTCGTTCGTGAAGCATCCCGCCGGGTAACGGGGATGCGTCATTTTGACGTCCAAATCCTGGGCGGCATCGTCCTCCATCGCGGGGATATTGCCGAAATGCGTACCGGTGAAGGGAAGACCTTGGTCGCCTCTCTTCCGGTATACCTCAATGCCTTGACCGGTAAGGGCGTTCACGTCGTCACCGTCAATGACTACCTGGCTACCCGTGACAGTGAAGACATGGGCCGTATCTATAAGTTCCTCGGCCTGTCCGTCGGCCTCATCGTCCACGATCTCACGTACGAACAGCGCCGCCGTGCTTATAACGCCGACGTCACCTATGGGACGAACAACGAATTCGGGTTCGACTACCTGCGTGACAACATGGTCATCAGTGCCGACCAGATGGTACAGCGGCCGCTCAATTACTGTATCGTCGACGAAGTGGACTCGATCCTCATCGACGAAGCGCGGACGCCGCTCATCATTTCCGGCCCCGGTGAAAAATCGACGGAGTTGTACAGCACCCTGGCTGCCATCGTCAAGCACTTCGATAAAGAAGACTACACGATGGATGAAAAGCAAAAGACCATCGCCCCGACCGATTCCGGTGTCGCCAAGGTTGAAAAGATGCTGGGCATCAGCAACATGTTCGACAACGAACACCTCGATTTGAACCACTTGGTCATCCAGGCCCTGCGGGCCCGCTTCATGATGCACCGCGACAAGGACTACGTCGTCAAGAACGGCGAAATCGTCATCGTCGACGAATTTACGGGCCGCCTCATGTTCGGCCGCCGCTACAGCGATGGCCTCCATCAGTCCATTGAAGCTAAGGAAGCCGTCAAGGTCCAGGGCGAAAGCAAGACCTTGGCTACGATTACCTTCCAGAACTACTTCCGCATGTACGACAAGCTGGCCGGCATGACCGGTACGGCCAAGACGGAAGAAGACGAATTCAATAAGATTTATAAGCTCGACGTCTACGTCATCCCGACGAATAAACCGGCTATCCGTAAGGATTTGCCCGACGTCATCTACAAGACGAAGAACGCCAAGTACCGTGCCGTCGTGCGGGAAGTCATTAAGCGCCACGCTACGGGCCAGCCGATCTTGGTCGGTACGACGTCGATCAATCAGTCGGAAATCTTAAGTCAGCTCCTAAATAAAGAAAACATCGTTCACAACGTGCTGAACGCCAAATACCATGAAAAAGAAGCTGAAATCATCAAGAATGCCGGTCAGCGCGACATGGTCACCATTGCCACCAACATGGCCGGCCGCGGCACGGACATCAAGCTCGGCGAAGGTGTTGCCGACCTGGGCGGCCTGATGATCATCGGTACGGAACGCCATGAAAGCCGCCGTATCGACAATCAGCTGCGCGGTCGTGCGGCCCGTCAAGGCGACCCGGGGACGACGCAGTTCTTCCTGTCCCTCGAAGACGACTTGATGCGCATCTTCGGTTCGGAAAACATTTCCCGCTTCATGGATAAGCTGGGCATGGACGAAGACGAACCGATTACGGCCAACATGATCACCCGGTCCATTGAAAAGGCCCAGAAGAAAGTCGAAAGCCATAACTTTGAAATCCGTAAGTACGTCCTTGAATACGACGACGTCATGAACCAGCAGCGTGAAGTCCTCTACAACCAGCGCCGCCAGGTCCTGACGGCCGACGACTTAAAGGATACGATCATGGGCATGGTCGACGACATCATCCTGGCTGAACTCGACAAGTATGCCGATGAAAAACTGTATCCCGAAGAATGGGATTTTGCCGGCCTCTTGGCCCAGATGCAGCAGTACTTCGTACCGAAGCACGCCGTAACCGTCGAAGAGCTGGAAAACATGAGCCGTATCGAAGTTCAGGAAAAACTGAAACAGATCGCCGTCGATCTCTATAACGAACGATTCAACGAATTTGGCGAAGAAACCATGAAGGAATTGGAAAAAGCCGTCATGCTCCGCGTCGTCGACAGCAAGTGGATGGACCATTTGGATGCTATGGATGCCCTCAAAGAAGGGATCAACCTCCGGGCTTACGGTCAGAAGAACCCCTTGGTCGAATATAAATTCGAAGCTTACGAAATGTTCTCGGAAATGGTAGAATCGATCAAGCGGACGGTCATTACCTTCCTGTACCACATTCAGGTTACGTACAGCAAGCCCGTTCCGCAGGCCGAAGACCACCTGCAGGGCGCTCATGAAGTCCACGAAGAAAGCAAACCTGTCAGCGCCGAAGACATTCAGCGCGATGAAGAACAGAAATAAACCGAAGACCGGGCCTGACCCGGTGAAAAAACGATATATAATTGAAAAGTTGGTGATTAATTGTGTTGCTAGATGAAATGCGTAAACCGCTGGAAGATTTAAAACAAAGAATACAAGAAATCGGGGATTCACTTTAACTTACCTCGGAAAAAAGAACGTATCATGGATTTAGATATCCAGATGAGCGACCCTTCATTCTGGAACGACCCGGACAAGGCCAAGCAGATTTCCCAGGAAGCGACCCTGCTCAAGACGGAAGTCGAAGGCCACGAAACGCTGGTCCGTAAAGCCGATGACCTCATCGACTACCTCGACATGGCCCTGGAAGACGGCGACGCCTCCTTTGCCGCCGACATTGAAAAACAGTACAACGACCTGTTGCGGGACATTGAAAAGCGGGAAGTCCTCTTGCTCTTATCCGGCGAGTACGACAACTGCAACGCCCTCATTACCTTCCACGCCGGTGCCGGCGGAACGGAAGCCCAGGACTGGGCGCAGATGCTGATTCGCATGTACACCCGCTGGGCCGAACGGAACGGGTATAAACTGACCGTCCTCGACATGCAGCCCGGCGACGAAGCGGGCATCAAGAGTGCCGCCTTCCGCGTCGAGGGCGACTATGCCTACGGCTATTTGAAATCGGAAAAAGGCGTTCACCGCCTGGTCCGCATTTCTCCTTTTGACGCCGCAGCCCGCCGCCATACGTCCTTTACGGCCGTCGATGTCATGCCGGAACTGCCCGACGATGTCGAAGTCGAAATCAATATGGATGACGTCCGCGTCGACTATTTCCGCGCCTCCGGTGCCGGCGGTCAGCACGTCAACAAGACGAGTTCCGCCGTCCGCATGACCCACATTCCGACGGGCATCGTCGTCCAGTGTCAGAATGAACGGTCCCAGCTTCAGAATAAGGAAATGTGCCTGAAATATTTACGGGCCAAACTCTTTGAACTGGAACAGGAAAAGCAGGAAAAATTGAAAGCCGAAATCGGCGGCGTTCACCAGGCTATCGAATGGGGGAGCCAGATTCGTTCCTACGTATTCCACCCGTACAACCTGGTCAAGGATCATCGGACCAACGTCGAAACGGGGAATATCCAAGCCGTCATGGACGGCGACCTCGATATCTTTATCGAAGGCTATTTGCAACAAGCTAAGGAACAGAAGTTATCGAAGCAGGAGCTTTAAATGAAGAGATGGATCATTGTCTGTGTCCTGGCTGCGGTCTTTTTGGTCGGCGCCAACTCCTTTGCGCCGCAACTGGCCGAGGTCGGTCTGTCACAGGCCTTGTCTGCTAAATTTAATTTGCAAAACGATGATGTCCGCGTCCAAGCATCGCCGGGAGCTAAGATTTTTCTCGGCGATATCGACGCGGTTACCGTTCATGCTACGAATTTTATGGCCGGCGATTTGAAGTTCGCTAATTTTGACAGTAACCTCTATGGGGTCCACTTCCAGCCTTTGCAGGCCCTGGTGTATCAGGAACTGCGCGTGACCCGCGTCGAAAGCGGGGATATGGCGGCGTCCATTCGCCGGGAAGACCTGGAGGACTACTTGGTCAAGAAAATCGATGGCCTGACCGACCCGAGCGTCTCTTTTGAAGGCGATTCGGTCCGCGTTCAGGGCAAGGTGAAGCTCGGCGGCCTGGTATCGGCCCGGGCTGACGTCCGCGGCCATTTTGGCATGAAGGGTACGAAATTGATGTTCATCCCCGAGACGGTTACCGTCGAAGGGCTGGGCATGCAGGTCAGCACGACGAAGCTGGCCAGCGCAGAGATTTACGATTTTACGGATTTCCCCTTGGGAATCCAGCCTGATCGCGTCGTCCTCCACGACGGTCTGTTGACCATTCACGGCCAGGTGAGCAATTCATAGATAAGGTGAAGAGAATGACAAATATAAATAAACGCAGTATGCGGATGATGATGCTGATCGTGTTCATCGGTCTCATCACGGCGATCGGCCTGTGCATACAGCGCAATGCCGTAGAAAAACAGTCGACGACAATTGAACAGGCGATGGACTTCGATGCCGTCGTCCTTATGGCCCGCAACGACGGCTACGATTTGGATACGGCCCTTCAAATGGCCCGCGATGCCGGCGTTACGAGTTTTACCATTTATGATACGACGCTCAACAAGCTGACCCAGCGCGGGGAACTGTCGCTGGTTACGAAATTGGGGGCCGATCTCTATTATCCCCAGTTCGGCATTACCGATAAGTCCTATGACTACTATCTCATCGGCAAGCCTCAGGGCGAAAAGGACCTCTATTTCGATGAAGTCGTGGCCGACCTCGGCACGCGGCTTGGCAGCGATAAGGTCAAGGTCATGTCCAACGGTGCCTACCGCATTGCCGGCATCAAGGGCGTCATGCCCGGTCTCGGCGACGTCAACTTGGGCATCATGAGTGCCGATGCCAAGATCATCAGCGACCACGGCTTCTATGTCATCCTGCGGCCGACGAATTACAGCAATCCGACGAAGGCCGACGTCGACCATTTCTTTGCCCGGGCTGACAAGATTCAGGATGTATCGGGCATCATGTTCGTCGGAAAAGAAGTGCTGGGCTATACGCCGGTTGCCGGCGAACGAAAGGATATGCTCGACTATACGGCAGACAATCTGAACCGCCGCGACATTCCGTTCTACATGATCGAATCCGTCGATCAGCTCCAGTACAACCGGCAGGACGGCATGTACGATCTGTCGGGCCTCGTTCATTACCGGACGGCCCGAGTCTATGCCATGGCCAAGGAAGAACTGGAAAAGATTACGCCGGAAGAAGCGGCTATGCGCTTTTACATCAGCGACCTCGAACGAAACGTCCGGGTCAATCTCTATCCCTTGTATAAGAAGCCCCTTCACGGCATGAACCTGACCCAGACCAACTTGTCCTATATCAAGACCGTATCGGATAAGCTGACCGAACGGGGCTATACCCTCGGCCGGGCTTCGGTCATGGAAGCCTACTATCCGAACCGCCTGTTCTTAGCCATCGTGGCAGCGGCAGCGGCCTGCGGCTTCGTCTTCGTCCTCAACCTGCTCGTTCCGTTGAAGGACCGGCAGAATTATATCCTCATGGCTCTGGGTATCGTCGTCGCCGTCATCGGTGCCGTCGTTGCCAAAGGGGCCTTGTTCCTCCAGACCTGGGCCATCGGCTGTGCGGCCGCAGCGCCGACAGCGGCCATTCTCTTGTCCCTCGATTACTGGAAACAGAAGAAGCTTACGAAGAAACTCGGCTACGGCCGGGTCATCCGTGACGGCACGCTGGGCCTCTTCTTTGCCGTAGCCGTCTCCATGATCGGCGGCCTCTATATCGCCTCTATGCTGGGCAATATCCGCTTCTTCATGGAATTTGATTTCTACCGCGGCGTCAAACTGACCTTCATCCTGCCGCTCCTTCTGGTGGCCATCGGCTATCTGCGCCGGTTCCCCCTCATGGGGCAGACCATTGCGTCGCCGGCAGATCTCAAGGTCTTTGCTAAGGACTTCCTCAACATCCCCATTAAGATGGGGACCATCCTGCTCTTGGGCGTCATCGCCCTGGTGGGGATCATCTTTGTCGGCCGCAGCGGCCATACGTCAGGCGTTCCCGTACCGGGAATCGAAGTCGCCATGCGCCGCTTCTTAGAAAACGTCATGTATGCTCGTCCCCGGGAAAAGGAATTTCTCGTCGGCCATCCGAGCTTTTATCTCATGGTAGCAGCCTTGTACCGTAAATGGCCGCAGCTGCTGCACTTCTTCCTGGTCATCGCCGCCACGATCGGTGTCGGCTCCATGGTGGAAACCTTTGCCCATATCCGGACGCCTTTCCTCATGTCCTTTATCCGCGGCATCAACGGCTGGGTAACGGGGATGGTCGTCGGCATCGCCCTGATCATCGCCATTGCCATCGTCCGCTACGTCACGACGTGGCTGGGAAAGCAGGTGGAACACCGTGACTAGGGTCGTCATTTCCGGCTATTACGGCTTTGCCAATGCCGGCGACGAGGCCATGTTGGCGGCCATCGTCGGCTCGTTAAAAGACATCATTCCCGATGTAGCCATTACGGTCATTACCGGAAACTGCCGCATGACGAGGGAAAATCATAAGGTACAGGCCGTTCATCGCCTGAATTTCTTCGCTATCGCAGCGGCCATTCGCCGCTGTGATATTCTTATAAGCGGCGGCGGCAGCCTGCTCCAAGACGTGACCAGCGCCCGCAGCCTCTATTACTACCTGTGGATCATGAAAATCGCCTTGTTCTTTAAAAAGCCGGTCATGCTCTATGCCCAGGGCATCGGCCCCGTCCGCGGCATCAAGGCCCGGAAGGCTGTGCAAAAAGTCCTGCAGCAGGTCGCTGTCATCGGCGTCCGCGACCGGGACTCGAAGGCGGAACTTTCTGACATGGGCGTGACCCGTCCGCCCATCCATGTGACGGCCGACGCCGTCTTGTCCATGCATCCCGTCGATAAGGCCATCGGCCGTCAGATTTTGGAAGGGCACGGATTTACCGGAAGCCGACGGAAAGTCGGGATTGCCGTTCGCAACTGGCAGGGCCACCAGGCCTATAAAGAGGCCATTGCCAAGGCAGCTGACCGCTTGCAGCAGCAAGAAGACGTGGACATCATCTTCATTCCCATGCAGCATCCGGAAGACGTCGCCGCCGGCCGCGATATTGCCGACCGCATGAAGACGGACGCCATCGTCCTCGACGACCGCTATTCGACGGTCGAATTCATGTCCCTCATGGGCTGCATGGATGCCGTCGTCGCCAACCGGCTCCACGCCCTCATCTTTTCGGCACTGATGGAAACGCCGGCGACGGCCATTTCTTATGATCCCAAAATCGACAGCTTCATCCATCTCATCGGCGATCGGGTCTGCGGGACGACGGAATCGGTGACGGCAGAAGCCTTAGCCTCTCGCGTCAGTGAGCACCTGGCTCAGGGGGGATTGGCACCGGCCATCAAGGCCCGCCTCAACCATCTGCGCCGCCAGTCCCTGCGCAATGCCTACCTGGCCCTGCGTATTTTAGAAGGGCGGGACGGCGTCCGCAAACGACTCGAACAGCATCGGAGGTCTCTATGATTGAATTTAAAAATGTATCCAAGGTCTACGACAATGGTTCCGTTGCCCTCGACCAGGTATCCCTTCATATCGGTAAGGGCGAATTCGTCTTCGTCGTCGGTGCCAGCGGTGCCGGCAAGTCGACGCTGATCCGCCTCTTGTCTCATGAAGAACTGCCGACGGAAGGTTCGGTACTGGTCAACGGCATCGAAGTCAACCGCCTGGCCAAGAAGAGCGTGCCCTACCTGCGCCGCAAAATGGGCATCGTCTTCCAGGATTTCCGCCTCCTGCCGAATAAGACGGCGCAGGAAAATGTGGCCTTTGCCATGGAAGTCATCGAAGCACCGCGCCGCGTCATTCGCCGCAGGGTCCGGGAAGTCCTCGATCTGGTCGGCCTTATCGGCAAAGCCGACGCCCTGCCGAAAAACCTCAGCGGCGGGGAACAGCAGCGCGTAGCCATTGCCAGAGCCATCGTCAATCGGCCGCTCTTACTCATTGCCGACGAACCGACGGGGAACCTTGACCCCGATACGTCCGAAGATATTGTGGAAGTCTTTAAGAAAATCAACCACATGGGAACGACGGTCCTCATGGTAACCCATGATAAGACCTTAGTCGACATGATGAATAAACGCGTTATCGAACTGGATGACGGCAAGGTCGTCCGTGACGAACAGCGAGGAGGATACGACGATGAAAATTAGAACCATGCACTACTACACCGTCGCTGCCTTCCAATCTTTTTGGCGCAACCGCTTCATGTCGGTGGCCTCCATTGCAACGGTCGCCATATCCTTGTTCATCTTGGGCATCTTCATGACCCTCGTGGCCAATCTCGACTATTTCGTTGAAAATCTCGAAAGCCAGGTCGAAATCACGGTCTACTTGAAAGACGGTGCCACCCAGGCCGATATCGACAGCGTCGGGCACCGCCTTCAGGCCCTGCCGGACGTCAAATCGGTCACCTTTACCGATAAGAATCAGGCCATGGATATTTTGAAGGAACGCATGAAGGACCAGCCGGGCATCCTCGATGCCTTGGAAGGGAAGAATCCTTTGCCGAGTTCTTATGAAGTGACCTTTACTCAGCCTGAAGCCGTCCGGAGAACGGCGGACATCGTCGCCGACTACCCGGAAGTCGAAGGGACCCACTACGGTCAGGAAATCATTGAACAGCTCTTTAAGATCACGACCATCATCCGTTGGGGCGGCATTGCCCTCATCATCTTCCTGACCTTGGCCATGCTGTTCATCATTTCCAATACGATCCGCCTGACCGTCTTTGCCCGGCGAAAGGAAATCGCCATCATGAAATACGTCGGGGCGACGAACTGGTTCATCCGCTGGCCCTTCCTCCTGGAAGGCTTGTTCCTGGGCTTTATCGGCGGCGTCATTGCCGACATCGCCCTCTATCAGTTCTACGATTTTGCCGTCACGTCGATTCACCAGTCCCTGGCTTTCCTGCCGATGGTCAGTGTCTATCCCTTTATGTACCGCACGGCAGGCGTCCTCTTGATCATCAGCATGGTCATCGGCGCCATTGGCAGTACCATTTCTCTGAAACGTTATATGAAGGTGTAATATGTTTAAAAAATACGTCATCCCGGTTGTCATCGCCGCCTTATTGACGCCTAACTTCGCCGTCCTGGCCGAAGATGAAGACTTGCAGAACCAGCTGTCGGACGTCCAGAACCGGATGGCTCAGGAAAGCGAGAAGAAGGCTCAGGCCGAAGCCGTCATCGGCAGCGTCAACGACCGCCTCTATACCATCCAGCAGCAGCTCGAAGCGGCTCAGCGCGACTACCAGGCCGTGGCCAATGAGCTGAAGGCGACGGAAGAAAAAATCGTCGCCACCCAGGCTGAACTGGAAAAGACCCGGGCCCGGCTCCAGGTCCGGGAAGGGGTCTTTACCAAGCGCGTCCGCGACATCTATATGCACGGCCAATTGAGCTATCTCGACGTCGTCCTCGGGGCCAAGGATTTCAGCGACTTCTCGAACCGCCTGGAATTACTGCGCCGCATCATCGACGCCGACATCACCTTGATTTCGGACATTCGTAAAGAACGGGCGGTCATTGAAACGGCCAAACAGGAACTGGAAACCCAGCGTGCCCGCCAGGCCCAGCTCCGCGACCAGGCAGCGGCTAAGCGCGATGAAATCGAAAGCCGCCGTAAGGAACAGCAGGCCATCCTCTATCAGGCTCAGAACGATAAAGCCATGGCCGAACAGGCTTATAACGAATACCAGCAGTCGTCTCAGGCCATTGCCGAAATGCTGCGTCAGCGGGCAGCCGACCGAGCGGCTCAGGCAGCGGCAGCGGCGGCACAGGCCTCGTCCGGCGGCGGTGGCGGCAGTGACTATTACCAGCCGGTCAGCGGCTCCGGAGCCCTGATCTGGCCGGTCAACGGCGTCGTAACCTCGCCCTACGGCTATCGGACCCATCCGATCTTCGGGACGACGATCTATCACAGCGGCATCGATATCGGCGTCGACTACGGTACGCCCGTCCACGCAGCCGACGGCGGTGTCGTCGTCGAAGCCGGCTGGATCAGCGGCTACGGCTATGCCGTCATCATCGACCACGGCAACGGCTTGTCGACCCTTTACGGCCACAATCAGGAACTGGCCGTCTCCGAAGGTCAGTCCGTCTCTCAGGGCCAGGTCATTGCCTACGCCGGTTCGACGGGCAACTCGACGGGCCCTCACGTCCACTTTGAAGTTCGTGCCAACGGCGACCCCGTCGATCCGTCGGCTTATTTGTAAGTGTTTTCACAGCTGCTTTGCCCCTTTCTCGCGGCCTTGATTTCCATAGAAGGAGATACCCATGAATAAACAAACTATACGCCGGGCTTGGGAAACCATTCGCCGGCCCCTGGCCTTCTTTTGCAGCGGTATGATCGTCATGATCCTGGCTGTCTTCGGCATGTTTTGGTACTATACGGGCCGAGCGACTGCCATGTTTGAATTTTTCCGCACCTTGGAAATCATCGAAAGCCATTATGCAGAAAATGTCGACCGCAGCGCCCTCTTTGACGGGGCTTTGAACGGCATGGTCAGCACCTTGGGGGACAAGCATTCGGTCTACCTCGGCGGCGAGTTGTACAAGGACTTTTCGGCCCAGATGAGCGGTACCTATGCCGGCATCGGCGTCTACATCGGTTCCACCGATGACGGCGTCCTCATCGCCGGGGTCATGGACGACAGTCCGGCAGCCGAAGCGGGCCTTCAACGCGGCGACATCTTGGTATCCATCGACGGGACGCCCGTCGACGGCAATAAGCTCGAAGACGTATCCAAGCGTATCCGCGGCGCTGCCAATACCAGCGTCAACTTGGTCGTCCGCCGCGACGGCGAAGATAAGACCTTTACGGTCGAACGCCGTCAGATTCACGTACCGACCGTGGCCGGTAAGATGATCGACGGCACCGACGTCGGCTATATCCGCATTGCCGTCTTCGGCGAAGGCACGGCCGATGATTTTTCCAAGGAATATACGAAACTGCGCGAACAGGGGATGAAGAATATGATCCTCGATCTGCGCGACAACCCCGGCGGCATCGTCGAACAGGCCGTAGGCGTGGCCAGCAACTTCGTCCCGCCGAACAGCACTATCGTCTCCTATACGGAGCAGGACGGCAAGGTCGACCAGTATACGGCCCAGGGGACGGAAGACCTCATCCCCCTCGTCGTCTTGGTCAATGAAAATTCGGCCAGTGCGTCGGAAATCATTGCCGGTGCCGTCCAGGACATGCAGCTCGGCCCCATCGTCGGCGTCAAGACCTACGGCAAGGGCACCGTCCAAGGCGTCTTCCCCTTGAGTCAGCAGTCGGCCGTCAAGGTGACCGTGGCCAAGTACCGGACGACCAATGGCCGTGAAATCGACGGGGTCGGCATTGAACCGGACGTCGTCGTGCCCCTTACGCCGTCGGATCCGACGGATACCCAATTTGAAAAGGCCTTGGAAATTATTCAGGAAAAATGACTTTACAGATTGGCAAATATGATTTAAAATTTTATCGTAAAGAGTCTTAGAACTTTTTCGTACCCTTTCCCTTTTTCGAAGCAGAAAGGGCAGTTAATTTTGATATTGATGGACAGATAGACAGGAGACATGGTATATGTATGCTGTGTCTCTTTCTGTATCCCCATGTATTTTCATATGAGGTGACTTATGTTTATAGACAGAGCAAGAATTTTTGTACAGTCCGGCAAGGGCGGCGACGGCATGAGCAGTTTTCGCCATGAAAAGTTCGTCCCCAAAGGCGGACCGAACGGCGGTGACGGCGGCCAGGGCGGCAACGTCGTCCTCGTCGCAGACCGTAACGTCAACACCCTCGTCGACTTCCGCTTTCGCCGCCTGTTCAAGGCTAAGCCCGGCGGAAAGGGCGAAGGCAGCAATAAGTACGGCAGAAACGCCGAAGACTTATTGATTACCGTTCCCTTGGGAACGATCGTAAAAGACGAAGAATCGGGCCAGGTCATGGCCGACTTGTCGCGGGACGGCCAGCAGGCCATCGTCGCCAAAGGCGGCCGCGGCGGTCGGGGCAACTGGCATTTCAGAACGAGCGCCAACCGGACGCCGACCTTTGCCGAACGGGGCGAACCGGGGGAAGAACGGTGGCTGCGCCTGGAACTGAAGGTCTTGGCAGACGTCGGCCTCTTGGGCTATCCCAGCGTCGGCAAGTCGAGCATCCTGCGGAAAGTTTCGGCAGCCCAGCCGGAAGTCGCCGCCTACCACTTTACGACCCTCAATCCGATCCTCGGCGTCGTCGACCTGCCGGATCACCGCAGCTTCGTCATGGCCGACATTCCCGGCCTCATCGACGGAGCCAGTGAAGGCGTCGGCCTCGGTCACGACTTCCTGCGCCATATCGAACGGACGAAGATCCTCATCCACGTCCTCGACGTCTCGGGCATGGAAGGCCGCGACCCCATTGACGACTATGAAAAGATCAACGCCGAACTTGCCAAATACAGCGAAAAACTGTCGCGCAAGCTCCAAATCGTAGCGGCCAATAAAATCGACCTCTTAACGGACGATTCAGACAACCTCGAGCGCCTCATGGATTATATGGCGGCCAAGGGCATCGAAGTCTATCCCATCTGCGCCATGAACGGCGACGGCATGGACCGCCTCTTAGAACGCGTCTGGACCCTCCTTGAAGAATACGTCGAAGAAGCCGACGAAACGACGGAAGAAGTCGTCTATAAGGCGGAAAACAAGCCGGACTTTGAAGTGACCCGCGATACGGACGGAGCCTTCGTCATCACCGGTGCCCGCATCGAAAATCTGGTCGCCATGACCAACTTCGACGACGACCAGTCCCTGCGCCGTTTCCAGCGCATCTGGCGCTATATGGAACTCGATAAGCTCCTCCAGGAACACGGCATTCAGGACGGCAATACGGTCCGCATTTACGCCATGGAATTTGAATACCACAAATAAAGGGAGACGTACATGAATAATAAAGACAGACAGCAGTTACGGGGGATGGCCAGCCTCATGCCGGCCGTCGTCCAAATCGGAAAGGACGGCTTAAGCGACGCCGTCATCGACAGTGCCAGAGCGGCCATTACGGCGCGGGAACTGATTAAGGCCCACGTCCTCAACAACGCCAACCTGCCGACGAAAGAAACGATGGAAGACTTGGCCGACATGCTCGGTGCCGAATTGATTCAGGTCATCGGCCACTACGGCATCTTATTCAAGAAGAAAGACAAGAAATCGAAATACGAATTTATTAAAGACTAGGACGTGAGGCATGGTGAACAGCAGACGCAGGGATTTTGACCACAAGAAACGCATCGTCGTCAAGGTCGGATCCAGTACGATTTCCCATGGGACGGGCAAATTGAACTACCGCCGCATGGAGCATTTAGTACGAGAATTGGCAGATTTGCAGAATCAGGGGAAGGAAATGATCTTGGTCAGCTCCGGGGCGACCAATGCCGGTATGGCCCCGCTCAACCTCGATCAAAGACCCCGGTCGATCCGGGAAAAGCAGGCCTTAGCCGCCGTCGGACAGGGCGTTCTCATGCATACGTATGAACGGCTGTTCCGCGAATACGGCCAAGTCGTCGGCCAGGTTCTCCTGACCCGCATGGACTCACAGGACCGCAGCAAATTCATGCACTCGCGCAATGCCCTCTTAACCATGATCGACATGGGCATCATTCCCATCATCAATGAAAACGACGTCGTCGCCGTCGACGAATATAAAATCGGTGACAACGACACCCTGTCGGCCATGGTCAGCGGTCTCGTCGACGCCAACCTCTTGATCCTCTTGTCGGACATCGACGGCCTCTATACGGACAATCCCCGAACCCATGCCGAGGCCAAGATCATTTCCTACGTCGATAATATCGATAAGCATATCTACGACATTGCCGGCGACGCCGGATCTGCCATGGGAACGGGCGGCATGTATACCAAAATCCAGGCCGCTGCCATCGCTACTGCTGCCGACGTCGACATGGTCATCGCCTCCGGGAGCGAAGACGACATCGTCAGCCGCATCTGTGCCGGAGAAGACGTGGGGACCTTGTTTAAAGCGAAAGAAACGCCCCTCCACTCGAAGAAGCGCTGGCTCGTTTCGGGCAGCAAGGCGACGGGGAAACTCCTCGTTGACAAGGGCTGCCGCGACGCCATCCTCGAAAAGGGGTCGAGCCTCCTTCCCGTAGGCATCACCGGTGTCGAAGGCTTCTTTGAAGAAGGGGACATCGTCAGCGTCGTCTATGACGGCCTGACCATTGCCAAGGGCATTTCCAACTACGGCAGTGTCCACATCAACGCCATCAAAGGCCGCCGGTCGGCAGATATCGCCGATATCCTCGGCCACAACGGCATCTTTGACGAAGTCATCCACCGCGATAACCTGGTCGTCATGTATTAGAAAGGGGTTTTTCCCATGATATCTGAAGTATACCGCAAGGGCCGCGATGCCAAAGAAGCGTCGTACGTCCTGCAAACGGCCGGGACCGACGTCAAGAATAAGGCCCTGGCTTATATTGCCGAGGCCCTCGTGACCCATTGCGGGGACATCTTGTCGGCCAACGCCGAAGATGTGAAGCGGGCCCAAGAAAAGGGGATGGCGCCGGCCATGGTCGACCGCCTGACCTTGACCGAAGATCGGATTTCCGCCATGGCCGAAGGCGTTCGCCAGGTCATCGACCTTCCGGATCCTGTAGGCGTTGTCCTCGATGAATTCCGCCGTCCCAACGGCCTTTTCATTCAGAAAGTCAGCGTCCCCTTGGGGGTCATTGCCATCATCTTCGAATCGCGGCCCAACGTCACCGTCGATGCCGCCGCCCTTTGCATCAAATCGGGCAACGCCTGCGTCCTCCGCGGCGGCAGTGAAGCCATCGCTTCCAATACGGCTTTGACGGCCGTCATCCGGGAAGGGCTGAAAGCAGCCGGCCTTCCCGAAAACAGCGTCAACATCCTTGAAAATACCGACCGGGCCCTGGTCAAAGAGCTCCTTACCCTGCGCAGCTTCATCGATTTGGCCATTCCCCGCGGCGGCGCCGGCCTCATCCGCATGGTCGTCGATACGGCCACCGTTCCCTGCATCGAAACGGGAAGCGGCGTCTGCCACGTCTACGTCGATAAGGACGCCGACCTTTCCATGGCCGTCCAAATCGTCGAAAACGCCAAGGTATCGAGGCCGTCGACGTGCAACGCTATGGAAACCCTCTTGGTCCACCGCGACGTGGCCAAGGACTTTTTAGAACTGTTATCGCCGGTCATGGATGCCGATGCCGTCGAGCTCCGCGGCGACGATGAAGCCCGGGCCGTCCGTGCCATGAAGGCCGCCGATGACGACGACTGGGCGACGGAATACAACAGCCTCATCATGTCGGTTAAGGTCGTCGCGTCTCTTGAAGAAGCCTTGGATCACATCCGCCGCTTCAGCACCCATCACTCGGAAGCCATCGTCACGGAAAATCCGGACACGGCGAAGGCCTTCCAGAAGGCCGTCGATTCGGCAGCCGTCTACGTCAACGCCTCGACGCGCTTTACCGACGGCTTTGAATTCGGCTTTGGCGCCGAAATCGGCATCAGCACGCAGAAACTGCACGTCCGCGGTCCTATGGGCCTCGAAGCCCTGGTTTCGTATAAATACCTCATCGACGGCCAAGGGCAGATTCGCTGATGCTGCGCCGCCTTCGCGGCTACGGGCGGACCCTTCGCCAATATGCCGCCTCGCCGAAGACACGATTTGAATACCGACACTATGCCAAGTTTTTATTGCTTTATGCGTTAGCAGTAGCTATCGCCTGGGGAGGAATCTATTTGTACCATGGAAATCACTAGGCTCGGCGTCATGGGGGGGACCTTTAATCCCATCCACTTAGGACACCTCATGATCGCCGAAGAAGCGCGTCAGGCCTTTCACCTGAAGAAGGTCCTGTTCGTGCCGTCGTACATTACACCCAATAAGGATGTCTGCGGTGCGACAGCCGAGCAGCGATTGGCCATGACGCGTCTGGCTACGGCTGATAACCCTTATTTTACCGTCAGCGATATGGAGATGCGCCGCCGGGGCAATTCCTATACGGTCGATACGCTGCGGCTTTTAAAAGAAATATACGGCCCGTCGCACAGCCTGTATTTCATCTCGGGGACCGACACGATCCACGACCTGCACAACTGGAACAATCCGGAAGAAATCCTCAGCCTGTGTCAGTTTATCGGTGCGACCCGTCCGGACGGCTCGGAACAGATCGATTCCATCATCTCGTCTTTTGGCGAGCTGGGAAAAAACATCCTCAAACTGCCCGTGCCGACCATGGAAATCTCTTCGACAGAACTCAGGCGCCGCATCCGCCTGGGCCTGTCCGTCCGCTATATGATGCCTTCGGCAGTCGTCGAATACATCAGAAAAAATGGAGTATATCAATGTACAACGAAGAATTCAAAGATGCCATTAAAGCAGATTTAAAAAAATCCCTGACGCCCGGCCGCTATACCCATGTCCTCGGCGTGGCCGCAGCGGCCCGGCACTTAGCCGGCCTTTACGGCAGCGATGCCGATGCAGCCGAAGTAGCGGCCCTCCTTCATGATGCGGCGAAACAAAAGCCCCTCGAAGAGATGCAGGCCTTGGCCGGCCGCTCCTTTACGGATCTTCCGGAGCCGGTCTTTACCATCGGCAGCCTGCTCCACGGCTATGCCGCCGTGACCTTGGCCCGGGAACAGTACGGCATTGACGATCCCGACATCCTCTCGGCCATTGCCCACCACACGACGGGGGCCGAAACCATGGGGAAGCTCGAAAAGATCATCTTCATGGCCGACTATATCGAAGTGAACCGCGACTTTGAAGGCGTCGAAGCGCTGCGTCAGGCCGCCGAACGGGACCTTGACGAAGCCGTCCTCTTAGGCTACGATTCGACGATCCGCCACCTCCTCGATCAGAAGAAACCGATTTTCATCGGTACGGTCATCAACCGCAACGCCCATATCAGCGCCATGATGAAGATGGCAGCGAGGAAGGCCGGACGATGACACGAGAAAAGAGAAGAAGAATCTTAAACCGCATTTTAGCCGTCGTCGCCGCCGTGGCTATTTTCTTGGCCTGCCGCTCGGCCTATGTTCATTTTACCAGTCCCGAAACGCAGCCCGAAGGGCCCGATACGACGCCGGCCGGCAGCAACGACTTCGTCCAGACCAGCCCCGATAAGCCGCTCTACGTCCTGCTCATCGGTACGGACGGAGAAAATCCCCAGCAGGCCAACTTCATCGGCGTCGCCGCCATCAACAAGGACAAGAAGCACATCGACCTGATCATGCTGCCCGACGATACGAAAATCGAAGGACGCAAGGAAAAGGGGATACAAGAACTGCAGGACGTCTACACCGAAGGCGGCATCAGCCTGGTGAGGGCCGTCGTGGAAGACATTTTCCACATTCCCATTCCTTACTACGCGGCCTTTACGCCGGAATCCTTCGCGAAGATGGTCGACATGAACGGCGGCGTGCCCTTGTACGTCGAAAAGAACATGTACCACGGCGACGCTGCCGGCGAAACGGACATCAACATCTTCCAAGGCTACCAGACCCTCGACGGCAAGGACGCCACGGGGTATATGCGCTACCTCGACATCAACGGCTACGTGTCGCGTACCCAGCGTCAGGAACGGTTCATCAAGAACTTCTACGAAGACCGGCAAAAGGACTTCGGCCTGAGCAACGCCTTTTTCATGTACCGCCTGTGGCACAACGTTGATTCCAATATCCCGGCTAAAGACATGGCCGAACTGGCCTTTGACTTCCGCAGCGTCACAGCCGACAACATCAACTTCTATATCCTGCCCGGCGAAATGGCTCCGGGCGGCAAGAACAGCGACAATAAATATTACTGGACCTACGACCCGGTCGAAGTCCAAAAAGTCATCGGTCGGACGAACAACGCCATCTCGGCGGCGCCCAAGCCCGATGATACCTGACCTTACATTCGTATAAAAAAGGAGACTTTTCATATATGCCAATTACCATGAAACCAGCCAACGCTGAACCGATGAAAGACTTATCCGTCTATGAAATCGCCTGCGCCGCAGCCGACGACAAGAAAGCCTGGGACATCACCGTCCTCGACATCAAGGAGTCGTCCCTCATGGCCGATTACTTCGTCATCTGCAGTGCCCGCAACAACCGACAGACCCAGAGTATTGCCGACAACATTGAAGAACAGATGGAAAAGAACGGCTATCCCATCCTCCACGTCGAAGGCTACCGTGAAGGCAAATGGATCCTCATCGACGCCGGTGAAGTCATCGCCCACGTCTTCGTCGAACAGGAACGCCAGTACTACGATCTGGAAAACTTGTGGGCCGACGCACCGCGAATCGACTACGAAGGTGAATAATATGACGACACATCAAGAAAATACCATCGTTACCCTGGAAGTTTTGCGCCAAAGCGAAATGGGTGCCTTTTTGGACGGCGGCACGGGCAATACCAACGACGACATCCTCCTCCATATCAATCAGCAAACCGAAGAGGTCCATATCGGCGATGCCGTGACGGTCTTTCTGTACCACGACCCGTCGGGCCGCCTTACGGCTTCCATGCGCCTGCCGAAGATTAAAATCGGTCAGATCGGTTATGCGCCGGTCATCAATACGACGCGCTTCGGCGCCTTCGTCGACGTCGGAACGGAACGAGGCATCTTCATGCCCTTTGCCGAAATGAAAGGCCGCCCCAAAGAAGGGGAATACGTCTGGGTCAAGCTCTATGAAGACAAGTCCCACCGCCTGGCCGTGTCGATGGAAGTCGAAGATGAAATGCGTCGGGCGTCGAGAGCGGCGACGGACGCCAAAGTCGGCGACTGGGTCGAAGGGGCCATCTACAACATGACCGACCAGGGGGCCTACCTCATGACCCGCGAACGGTGGATCGCCTTTTTGCACCGCAGTGAATTCAACGGTCCCATCCTCATCGGACAGATGATCAAGGGACGCATTACCTTCCTGCGCGAAGACGGGCGCATCAACATTTCCCTGCGCCAGACGAAGGAAAATGCCATCAACCCCGATGCCGAGAAGATTTTGCAGTTCCTCGAACAGCGAAAAGGCAAGATGCCCTACGGCGACAAGACGGCACCGGCCGTCATCAAGGCCAAATTCGGCCTCAGCAAGGCTGCATTTAAACGGGCCTTGGGCCATCTCATGAAAGAACAGAAAGTCCGCCAGGAAGAAGGCTGGACCTATTTAGAAACGAAATAGACGAGAAGAGCTCCCACGACGGGAGCTTTTCTGTCGTTCCGGGCCTTTTAGGAGGTAGCCGTGAAGAAGGTGTACAGAAAAAAACGAATCTGTCCCATTTACAGAAGAGGGAATATACTCTAAAATAGAGTACAGATTAATCATAACCATACATTGGCCAATGTGTGAATTCTGTATCCGTGAGGAGGATTTCACATGCATTCATCATCTATGGAACAAAAGGCAGCGGTCTTTTCGGCTGCCAATCTCTGTTATGCTGCCGTCTTAACGGCCCTGGTCTTTATCCTGACTTTCGTACCGCGCATCCCCATTCCCTTGGGCTATGCCCATCTCGGCGATGCCGTCATCTTTGCGTCTGTCCTGTTCAGTTCACGCCGTCAGGCGGCGGCTGCAGCTTCCATCGGTTCGGCCTTGTCGGACCTTATCGGCGGGTTTCCCATTTGGATCGTGCCGACCCTGATCATTAAATTCGTCATGGTCGAAGCCGTCTTTTGGGTCGTCCGTCCCGATAAGGAGCCGTGGAAGCTGACGTCCCTCAAGGTCTTTTTGGGCTTCCTCTTATCGGCCGTCTGGATGGTCGTTTCCTATACGGCAGCCGGCGGTCTCCTCTACGGCAGCTTCGAAGCCGGCCTTACCATGGTGCCCGGCCTCATCGGCGAAGGGGTCATCAACATGGCGGCTGCCTATGCCATCGCTGCTTGTTTCATGAGAGTCCCGTTCCGTGGTTATGGTTACAACCTGAAAAGATAAGGAATGATTCTCTATGCATCAAAAAAAGTTGGCCCTGGTCAATGACGTAACCGGCTACGGCCGCTGCAGCATCGCCGTGGCCCTGCCCATCGTATCGGCCTTAAAGGTACAAGGCTGTATCCTGCCGACGGCGATCCTCTCTGTTCATACCGGCTTTCACGATTACTACCTCGACGACTATACGGACCATATGACGCCGTATATCGACAGTTGGAAGAAAAATAAGCTGACCTTCGACGGCATCAGCACGGGCTTTCTCGGCTCGGTCCGCCAAATCGACATGGTCCTCGATTTTCTCCGCGACTTCAAAGGACCGGATACGAAGGTCATCGTCGACCCCGTCATGGGAGACAATGGCCGCATCTATTCGTCTTATACCCAGGAAATGTGCGACGACATGCGGCGCCTGTTGGCCGATGCCGACGTCCTGACGCCGAACCTGACCGAAGCCTGTGAGCTCTTGGGAAGGCCTTACCGGCCGTCGTGCGACCTGTCTGACGAGGACTTTTCCGACATGGCCAAGGCCCTGGCCGACAAGGGACCGCAGGGCGTCGTACTGACCGGGATCCACCGCGGTTCGTACATTGGAAACTTCATTTACGACCACGGCAGGACGTCGTGGGTCAAGACGAAGAAAATCGGCAGCGACCGCAGCGGGACGGGCGACGTCTTTACGGCTATCGTCTCGGCGTCGGTCGTTCGCGGCGAAGGCCTTGAAGAAGCCGTACAGAAGGCGGCCGACTTCATCTGCAAGGTCATGGAATATACGGAGACCCTCGACCTTCCGCACAACGCCGGCCTTGCTTTTGAAGAATATTTGACGACATTACAATAAAAGGGGATGGAATCATGATCGTGTATACCGTAGTTGGCCAAGGCCAATACGTCGATTTAAAAGACGGCTTAAAGTTAAAGAAAGAAAACCAGTGGAGCATGTACGTCAATTTGACCAATCGCTGCACCTGTTCGTGTACCTTCTGCCTGCGCTCGATGAAGAAGATGGCCGAAGATGAAACGCTGTGGCTGAAACAAGAACCGACCGTCGACGAAGTCAAAAAAGAACTGGACGGGGCCCCTTGGGACCATATCAACGAAGTCGTCTTCTGTGGGTTCGGCGAACCGACGGAACGCCTGGAAGATTTAAAAACGCTCCTCTCGTACGTCAAAGAAAAGCATCCGACGGTCAAGACGCGGCTCAACACCAACGGCCTGTCTGACCTGGACTACGGTCGGCCGACGGCACCGGACTTTGGCGGCGGCATCCTCGATACCATCTCCATCAGCATGAATGCGTCCAACAAAGAACGGTATCTTGAACTGACGCGGAGTAAATTCGGCCTGCCGTCCTTCGATGCCATGCTGAACTTTGCCGTCAGCTGCAAACAGTACGTGAAAAACGTCGTCCTCACCGTCGTCGATAAGGTCGAAGACAGTGAAGAAATCAAAAAATGCCGGGCCATCTGTGATGACTTGGGCTTGACCTTGCGCGTCCGGGTCTACGAAGATAAATAGAGAATAAGATTCGCTTATCTTAGCAAAGCTGTCTCATAGCGAGGCAGCTTTTTGGCGTATAGAGGCTATTCGATGGGCTCTATTGCGGAGTCCGGACGGAATGATCACACCATTTCGATGACGGTTCGCGGCACGGTACCGAAAAATGACGAAGACGCAAAAAGAGGTCTTACCATCGATTACAGGCCCTTCCAGAGACGATTCGACGTTGATGTGGGACGGGTTTGACAAGAAAAGACGAAAAACGTATACTTGAGATAAGTCAAAGTACGACTGACCTTTGGAAAATCGTTTTCAGGGCCAAAAACCTCGTAGGTTTGAAAATTTTCAAAACTGCGATAAATGGCATAACCAAGCGGATAAACGACATTGCCTCAATTTTATTTTTCACCCGGGTCCCCCAAAAAAGCGAAAAAAGCCGGAGGTTTGAAAAAATCGCCTGTGAGCCCAGTCTGGGAGCGGGTACTGAGAGACAGAGTCAGCGTACCAAAATCCCCGTAAGGGGACTGAAACTGGAGCAAACGTCCATCTTTTACGATGTTCTTCCCAACGTCAGCGTACCAAAATCCCCGTAAGGGGACTGAAACCAATTCTATGAATGCCACGGGTAATGAAGTTTTCACGTCAGCGTACCAAAATCCCCGTAAGGGGACTGAAACCAAGGGCGACAACGTCTTGCTCGCTATCAACGGCGTGCGTCAGCGTACCAAAATCCCCGTAAGGGGACTGAAACAAGGCTTAGGTGTAATTATGATGAACGCTGAAATGAAGTCAGCGTACCAAAATCCCCGTAAGGGGACTGAAACACCAACGCTGTTAAGACTGTTGGGGATTTCACGAAGTGGTCAGCGTACCAAAATCCCCGTAAGGGGACTGAAACTTGCCGCCATGACGTTATCTTCGGACAGATTCATGGTCTTGTCAGCGTACCAAAATCCCCGTAAGGGGACTGAAACCGAAATCGCGGCGCTTCGTGCGACATATTCCGGTCAAGTCAGCGTACCAAAATCCCCGTAAGGGGACTGAAACCAAGCCATTTTGTGTTAAAAGTTTTGATGTAACACCAGTCAGCGTACCAAAATCCCCGGAGTTAAATGGACTCCTTTTAGGAAAAGGAGTTTGTACCATAGGGGGACTGAAACGCTTTCGCGGCATCGCCGGAGATGACTTTCGTTTCCGGGTCAGAGTACCAAAATCCCCGGAGTTACATAGGCTCCTTTTAGAAAAAGGAGTTTGTACCATGGGGGACTGAAACGTACCCATATACACATTCTTCGTTAACCGCCTGATTCAGTCAGCGTACCAAAATCCCCGGAGTTAAATGGACTCCTTTTAGAAAAAGGAGTTTGTACCATAGGGGGACTGAAACATCCTCCATTCTTATACAGGTAAATCTAAATATAAAAGTCAGCGTACCAAAATCCCCGGAGTTACATAGACTCCTTTTAGGAAAAGGAGTTTGTACCATAGGGGGACTGAAACCTCAAACCAAGGACCGATCGCCTCGGCAATGTCGGGTCAGCGTACCAAAATCCCCGGAGTTACATAGGCTCCTTTTAGAAAAAGGAGTTTGTACCATGGGGGACTGAAACAATCCGCTATCGTCGTTATTTGTTTTTTCGGCATCCGTCGGCGTACCAAAATCCCCGGAGCCAAATGGACTCCTTTTAGAAAAAGAGTTTGTGCCATAGGGGGACTGAAACGCGGTTTCTAAATACCTTTGACGGAGGTTTGTTGACGCGTCGGTGGGCGCGTAAAATTGAAGATGGCATGAAAAAACGGTACCGACATCGGTGAAGGATGTCTGGTACCGTTTTTGATGATGGCGTTATGTTGTTGTCGTTCGATGACGGGCTGTGCCGTCTGTGTCAAGGGGGGAGATGAACCGCCGAATTTCCAGCCGAATATGGGCTGACGTATCGGAAGGGGGCTACAGGGCTGCAGAAGGTTTGAGGCCCTTGTGCGTGCTCGGGCTCGGCTGATTCCTTCGGCCTTTGAAGATGACGGCCTCTTTATGAGGATGAAGGAAATGAGAAATATTCCTCTTTTCTTGATACCATAAGGTATCTGACTATATGAGTTTACAAAAAAGCGACTTAGAGCTTGGTTTAAACTCTTAAGTCGCTTGTCATAAGCCGTTGTCGATTTTACATTTATATTTTATCGAGTTATATTTATGTATCTGAAGAATCTTTTGGCACAATCCGGTCGGACATATAGGTTTTTCCCCAGTCGCACATGGATTCGATGATGGGCGACAGGGTACGGCCGAAGTCGGTCAGGCTGTATTCGGTCTTAGGCGGGACGACGGGGTAGACTTTTCGGGAGATGACGCCCGTATTTTCCAGTTCGCGCAGCTGCTGGGTCAGCATTTTCGGCGTCGCCTGGGGGATGGCGTGTTGGAGCTCGCTGTAGCGATGGGGACCCTCCAAGAGATGCCAGAGGATGATGCACTTGTATTTGCCGCCAAGGAGGCTTAAGGCCGCCTCGACGGGACATTGAAACATCGTATTTTTAGCAGCCATAAGCTTTTCCTCCCTTAAAAGACAAGGTGTGAATCAACGGCTCTTTTTCGCCTCGAGCAGGGTTTTGGCCAGGCCGCGGAGCCAGTTTTGATGGCCGACGTTCATCGGGTCTGCCGGATCTTCGTGAAGAGCGGCGGCCGGTTTTCCGATTTGCGATTCCTGGGTCAGGATGCGCAGGCGGTTTTCTGACAAATCTTCAAGAAGCCAGGCGTGGATGACGTCCAGGCGGTGATTAGCATCGCCTTCGGCCCAGCCGTGCCACGAAAGTCTTCCGGGCTGACCGCCGTTAGGGGCGACGAATTCCGTGATTTCCGCTTCGATGGGAAAGCCGAAGGTCTTGAAGCGAAAGCGGGTATTTGCTTCAAGCTTAGTCCCTTTCGTGTTGTCGAATTCGACGTCCGATACGTTGTCATAATAGGTCGGCCAAATGGCCGTGTCGGTTAGGTTCTCAAAGGCTTCTTTGGCCGAGACGCCTTGGAGGATGACTTCGTTGGAAGCAAAATTGTCGGTCGTCCCCGGCAGGTATTCATGGGGCCAGTTTATTTCGTTCAGCATAGTATATCTCCTTTATGATAACACAGATGGATGGGAATGGGCTGCCCGGTGGAATTTTTTTATCGAAACTTTCTGTATCAGCTGATGACCTTATTGTAGCCTAAACAGGCCGGAAGGGGAAGAATGCACTTTTAAGTGCTATAGTACCTAAAAGGATAGTGTGGAGAAGAATTTTCCTTACTAAAGGAATAAAAAGGGCGACTTCGTATTCTATGATGAGAAGTGTCGTGCTAAAATAGCAGGAGAGACATTATATCGCGGCGGAGACTGTCCGCGTGAAAAAGGAGCATGATCATGAAGATAGAATATATGTTGGCCGATCCCAGCGGCAATAAGACGATTTTGGTGCTGACGCCTGTTCCCAAGGAGGAGCACAGTACCCTGGCGGCGGCCTTACTGGCAAGGCCGGACATCGATGCCGAACAGGTCGGCTATGTGACCTGTGTCGAAGGCAAACCCCTTCGCGTCGATATGATGGGCGGGGAATTTTGCGGCAATGCCTCGCGGGCAGCGGCAGCCTACGCCTTGTCCTGCGAGGGGAAAGATCAGGGCGTCTACGGCGTGTCCTGTTCGGGCTGTGACGAAATCCTGCCGGTCAAGGTCAATCATACGGGAGGCGAGGACTACGAGGCGTTTATCGAAATGCCCTATCCCGACGACGTCAGCGGTATTTTGGTAGACGTCGGCGGTATGCCGGCTCGTTTCTTTCGCGTCGACCTGCCGGGGATTACGCACTTTGTCCACTTCGTCGAGACCTTTGACGGCCTCGATAAGGACGTCTATTGGCAGGCCTTGAAAGACTACGTCGACGGCGAAGATTTCCCGGCGTACGGCCTCATCCTCTGCGACACCAAAACGCAGGAGATGATCCCTGCCGTCTACGTCAGCCGGACCGACACCCTTTACTGGGAAAACAGCTGCGGCAGCGGATCGGCTGCCGTGGCCGCGGCCCTGGCCTGTACGACGGGCAAACGAGTGGCCGCTTATATGAAGCAGCCCGGCGGCACCATTGCCATTGCCGCCAGTGTCGATGACGACGGCAAGCTGCAGCAGATTTTTATGGGCGGCTCGGTAAAACTCGGTCCTCGTCAAAGTCTCGAATGAGGGCGCAGCCTTGTCTTTTGCCATGGGGCAGGCTTATGCCGAAAAAATACTTGACTATTTGACTTTTTGCGGTATGATAGTGATGTGAAGGTACCTCAGATGCCACTGACGGTACGGAAAACGGATACAAAGGAGTGTTTTACCATGGCAAAAGAAACCCATGAATTTCAAGCTGAAACGAAGCAGTTATTGGACCTGATGGTCCACTCTATTTATACAAATCACGAGATTTTCCTGCGCGAACTCATTTCCAACGCCTCCGATGCGATCGATAAGCTCCATTATCAGTCCCTGACCAACGGCGATCTCCTCGAAGGGGACACGGGCTTTGAAATCCACCTGACGCCCGATGCCGACGGCCATACCCTGACCATTTCCGACAACGGCCTTGGCATGGACAAGCAGGATTTGATGGACAACCTCGGCACCATTGCCCAGTCGGGGACGAAAGCCTTCCTCGAAAAGCTGAAGGAATCTCAAGACGGCGGCGATACGAATAAGGACCTCATCGGCCAGTTCGGCGTCGGCTTCTATTCGGCCTTCATGGTCGCCGATACGGTTACCGTCGTCACCCGTAAGGCCGGCGAAACTCAGGCTTACAAGTGGGAATCGACGGGCAGCGGCGAATACACCCTCGAAGAATGCCAGAAACCGAAGCACGGGACGACGATCATCCTCCATTTGAACAGCGATTTTTACGGTGACAGCAGCGAAGAAAACTACACCGATCAGATGACCCTCCAGAGCCTGGTCAAGAAGTATTCCGACTACATCCGCTACCCGATCACCATGGACTTTACGACCAAGGAAAAGCCAAAGGATGCCGACGGCAAGACGATCGAAGATGCACCGGAAGAAGAACATACGGAAACGCGGACCTTGAACTCCATGCAGCCCTTGTGGACGCGGAATAAATCGGATATCAAACCGGAAGAATACCACGAATTTTTCCAGCATCAGTTCTATGAATGGGACGAACCGATGGACATCTTCCACAACCGTGCCGAAGGTGCCGTCGACTACACGGCCCTCTTGTTCATCCCGGGAAAAGCTCCGTTCAACCTCTACTATGCCGACTATGAACCGGGCATCCAGCTCTATTCGCGGCACATCTTCATCATGGATAAATGCAAGGACCTCCTGCCGGACTACCTGCGCTTCGTCAAAGGCCTCGTCGATTCGCCGGACCTGTCCCTCAACATTTCCCGTGAACTGCTGCAAAAGAGCCGTGAACTGAACCTCATCGGCCGCAACCTGGAAAAGACGATTTTGAAATCCCTCAAGCGGGACCTCGAAAAGAACCGTGAAAAATACGAAAAATTCTGGGCCGAATACGGCAAATCCCTGAAAATCGGCGTCTACAGCGGCATGATGACCGGTGAAAACAACGTCGAAAAATTGAAGGATCTCTTGTTGTTCATGTCCTCGAAAGACGGAAAACTCCGTACCATCAAGGAATACGTCGACAACATGAAAGACGGCCAGCAGAAGATTTATTATGCTACCGGTAAAGATAAGGAAGCCATCGAAGGCCTGCCCCAGATGGAACTCCTCCGCGACCGGGACATCGAAGTCCTGTACATGACCGACCCCGTCGATGAATTTGCCGTCGAAGCCATCGGTGAATACGAAGGCCACCGTTTCCATTCCGTCAGCCGCGGCGATTTGGACCTCGAAGACGACGCCTTTAAGGCCGAAAAGAAGAAGAACGAAGACCTCGCCAAGGACAATGAAGGCCTCCTCTCGGATATGAAGAGCCTCTTAGGCGATAAGGTCGCCGACGTTCGCCTGTCGAACCGCTTAAAGAGCGGCGCCGTCTGCCTCGTTGCCGATGCGGCAGGTCCGTCTTTGGCCATGGAACAGGCCTTTGCCGCCGCCAACAACCCCATGTTCAAGGCGCGCCGCATCTTGGAAATCAACCCGGATCACGAATTGTTCGGCAAACTGGCAGCCGTTCATCAGGCCGGCAAGGACACGGCTGATTTCAAGGATTACTGCCACCTGCTCTACGATCAGGCCCTCCTTCTCGAAGGCATCATGCCCGATGATCCCGTAGCCTTTGCCAATAAAGTCGCCTCGCTCATGGCGAAATAAGGCTAATAAAAAATGTCTAACTAAAACGGCCGCTGTCGTCAGATTTATATCTCTTGATGACAGCGGTTGTCTTTTTAGTGACAATAATTATTTTTTTAGGACTATCATTAACAGATAGTTGATATATTTAGACTACGGATGAACAGTTTTGTCACAAGTACCGCTGCCGCCTATCTTTTTCAGTACATACAAGCTATAATTAAAACGTAAATACAGCGTTTATTTTTACGAAAAAGGTCTTGTTTCCCCGTGTAAATGGGGCCTTTTGGTTGTGCAGACAGTGCAGAGGAGGCGGACATGGGACAATTCGTCAACGTGGACGGCGAAGAGGGCAGCGTGGTTCGTCTGGTTACGGCGCTCTTGCAGGAAGATGTAACCTATGAATTCATTGCTCACATCGCGAAATGCCCATTAGAAACGGTAAAAGAAATTGCCGCCAACACAAAATATAATAAGGAGTGATTCTGTTGAATATTCTCGTTGTCATGGATACGGATGAAAAACAGCGCCAGTGGTTTGAAACGGCTGCGAAAGGGGCCAAGGTGACCTTCTGTCCCGGCGATGGAAGCGAGGCCGGTGCGGCCCTTGAAGAAGCCGACGTCATTATCGGCAACATCGACCCGAATCTGGTCCGCAAGGCCAAGCATTTGAAATGGCTCCAGCTCAACAGTGCCGGTGCCGGCAGCTACTGCAAGCCCGGTATCCTGCCCGACGGCGTGGCCCTCACCAATGCGACCGGTGCCTATGGCCTGGCTTTGTCCGAGCACATGCTGGCCCAGAGCCTGGCTATGATGAAGAAGCTTTATCTGTATCATGACAATCAGCAGCAATCCTTGTGGCGGGATGAAGGACCGGTCACGTCCTTTTATGGGGCTACGGTCGTCGTCGTCGGGTTCGGCGATATCGGCCGCAATTTCGGCCGCCGCGTAAAGGCCTTGGGCGCTTATGTCATCGGCCTGCGCCGCCGTAAGGGCGAGGTTCCGCCGGAAGCCGATGAAATGGGGGATATGGCTCATTTCGAAGACTATCTCTCCCGGGCGGACATCGTCGCGTCCTGCCTGCCCGATACGCCGGAAACGTATCGGATCTACAATAAGGACCGCTTCATGGCCATGAAGAAAGGGGCCTACTTCGTCAACGTCGGCCGCGGCAGCAACGTCGATCAGGAAGCCCTGCGCGAAGCCGTCCTTTCCGGTCATCTGGCCGGGGCCGCTTTGGACGTTACCGATCCGGAACCGCTGCCCAAGGACGATCCCCTGTGGCAGACGAAGGGCATCTACATTACGCCGCACATTTCCGGCGGCTACCACCTGCAGGCGACGCACGACTACATCGCCCGCATTGCCGTCGATAACCTGGAACGGTTCCTCGCCGGCGAAAAACTTGAAAATATGGTCGATATGGAAACAGGCTATAAGGCCTGATCGAAGCTGTTACGTCTCTGTGACGGGTACCGGTTTTACGACGGTACCCGTTTTTTTACAGCTGACGCGGCCGTTGGCCGTATTGGTCAAGTCGGCGATGAAGGCGTCGCTGGCGCCTTCGGGGACTTCAAAGGTGAAGGTCACGTCGGCGGCAAAGGCCCGGTCGGCGATGAGGACGCCGTGACTTTCGGCAAAGCGCTCGAGGGTGCTGACCAAGGGGTAGGCGACGGTCGCCGTAAGGAGGGTGAAGGGAGTGTAGACGACGACGGACGCTTCGTCGAGGGCCAGGGTCGCTGCGTGGCTGTAAGCCCGGATGAGGCCGCTGGCGCCCAGTTTGATGCCGCCGAAATAGCGGGTGACGACGACGGCCGTATTGGTCAGGTCCCGTTTCTTTAAGACTTCTAAGATCGGGCGGCCGGCCGTTCCCGACGGTTCGCCGTCGTCGCTGGAGCGCTGGATCTGACCGCCGGCTCCGATTTGGAAGGCCGAGCAGTTGTGCCGGGCGTCCCAATAGTGCTTGCGCACGCTTTCGATGAAGGCTGCCGCCTCGTCTTCCGTCTTGACTTCACAGACGGTGGCGATGAAGCGGGATTTTTTGATGACATATTCGGCTTCGGCCCGGCCATAGACCGAGCGGAGAAGAGATTCCATAGCATATCGTTCCTTTTCGTTTTTTCTCATCATAGCGTATTTGTCAGTCCCTGGCAAGAAAAGGGCATAAAAAATCGGACCCTCCATGGATCGGGTCCGATTTTTTATATATCAATACCGCATTGTCAGTTGTCCCCTGATTCGGAGTTTCCGTTCTTTTTCGGTTTGATATTGAGGAGTGTCTTGACGGCTTGCTGTTTTTCCGGTGGCAAGGCGTGAAGGGCCCGGATGACGAGACAGTCTTCGTCCGTAATGGGCGCACAGTAGTCGCAGTTGCTGCGGGTGTCATCGCTCTTTTGGCAGTACATGCCGGGGCGGTCGACAAGGACACAGATGGGAATTTGGAAAAAATCAGCCATTTTCAGCAATACTGAAATATCTGGTGAATAAAGACCTGTTTCCCAAGAGTAGACGGCTTGCTTTGACATACCGAAGAGGTCGCCGAAAGCCGTCTGGGTTAAGCCGTTTTTCTTGCGATAGTACTTAATTTCTTGTCCTAGAGTCATTCATATCCACTCTTTCTGTATACTATACAGTATGCTGTAATATACACTTTTCATTATAAGATGTAAAACAAAATGTGTCAATGGCGGCATCTGTCATACAGAATAAAAAAAAAACGGGATATTAGGAATGGCTGAAGAAGGTCGTAATGAGGTCGGTCAGGGCCTGTTGGTCAGCGGCGCCCATCAATTCACGGCACGAATGCATGGCCGTAATGGGAATGCCGATATCCATGGTCCGGATGGGGAGGTTGGCCGATAAGAGGGAGCCCAAGGTCGAGCCGCCGGGAAGGTCGGAGCGGTTCATGAAGATCTGATAGGGGATGTCGGCTTTGCGGCACAGGCCTTTCAGGACGGCGACGGCTTCGGCGTCTCCGGCATAGGATTGGCTGGCGGCAATCTTGAGGGCGACGCCGTGTCCCATTTGGGGTCGGTTGGTGATGTCGCATTTTTCCGGGACGTTGGGATGAATGGCATGGGCGACGTCGACGGACAGCATGAAGCCTTTAGACAGGTCGGCCGACAGGTCGTCGTCGGTGAGCTCGAAGGCGTGATAGATGCGGGAGAGGATCCGGGACAGGATGACGGAATCGGCGCCTTGTTTCGTATGGCTGCCGACTTCTTCGTTGTCAAAGAGGGCGACGACGCTCAAGCCGTCGGCGTCGGCAGCGTTTATCAGGGCCGATAGGGAGGCCAGGACCGACGTCAGGTTGTCGAGGCGGGGCGACGAGACGAATTCGTCGTGCCAGCCGAGGCGGCAGCCCGGTTCTGTCGGATAGACCGTCAGTTCGTACGACAGGATCGCTTCGGGCAGGCAGCGGCACGTTTCCGACAAGAAGTCGAGGAAGAAGTGTTTGGTTACGGCCTTTTCGTCGAGGCCCATGACCGGCAGGAGGTCCTTTTGGGGATTGAGTTCGATGCCTTGATTGGCCTTGCGGTTCATGTGGATGGCCAGGCGGGGAATGGTCAGGACCGGCCTTTTGAGGTCGATGAGGCGCAGGTTGGGCCGGAAGGGGTCCTCCGTTTCGATGGCCACGGCACCGGCCAGGGACAGGGGGCGGTCGAGCCACGATTCGCGCAGGAGGCCGCCGTACGTTTCGGCGTTGACTTTAAGGTAGCCTGATTCTCGGATTTCCGGACGCTGCTTGATGCGCAGGCCGGGAAAATCGGTGTGGGCCGCACTGAGGCGCAGGTGGCGGCGGATATGGCGGCCCGTCCGAAAGGCGATGAGGCCCGAGCCGTAGACGGGAACGTAGTAGGCGCCGTCGGCTTCAAGCTGCCAGGGCGCCGCATCCGGCATCAGGGCCGTAAAGCCGGCCTTATCGAGAAGGTCCCGCGAAGCGGCGGCGGTGTGGTACGGCGACGGGCTTTGGGCGATGAAGGTGAGTAAGGTATCGATAGAGTCATGGGACATGACGATCATCCTTTCTTGGGGATAAATTTTGTGATCCTGTTATTATATCATAGGTCGGCCACTTGCGCTTCCGGAAGGGAGGGCTTGGGCGCCAGAAAATCACCGAGGGCGCCTACTTTTTGTTTTCTGAAGTCCGCATGGTATAATAGAGAAAAATTAATTTTCATGAAGGGGATCATATGGATTTACGCGTCATTTCTCGATTTTTAGGAAAAATAGCCTTGGCCCAGGGCGGCGTCCTGTTTTTGCCCCTGGCTATGGCCGTCATCATGGGGGAATCGAGCTGGCTGCCTTTTGTGGGCAGCATCATTCTCTGCGGACTCGTCGGCATGAGCTGTCTGCACTACGGCCGCGTGCGGACGCAGAAACTGACCATGCGCGAGGGCATTGCCATTACCGGCATCGGCTGGATGCTGGCTACGTTTTTGGGCATGCTTCCGTACTGTCTCGGCGGCTACCTGTCGTATTTCGACGGCCTCTTTGAGAGCGTGTCCGGCTTTACCGGGACCGGGGCGACGGTCATTACGGACCTTGAAATCCTGCCCCAGAGCCTGCTTCTGTGGCGCAGCATGACCCACTGGCTCGGCGGCCTCGGTATCATCGTCATCTTCATCGCCCTCTTGCCCGAAGCCGGCCAGTCGGCGGTCTTTTATATGTATAATGCCGAATCGACGGGCCCTACGAGAGAGCGCGTCCTGCCCAGGCTGCACGACATGACCAAGGTCCTCTTTCGCATCTACATGGCCTTTACGGCCATCGCCTTTTTCATCTTCCTCATCTGCGGCATGGACTTTCTCGACGCGGCCAATCACGCCTTGTCGACGGTCTCGGCCGGCGGCTTTTCGACGTATAATGCCAGTGCGGCCCACTTTGAAAGCCCGGCCGTCGAAGGCTGGATGACCTTTTTCATGATCCTCACCGGCGGCAACTACGCCTTGTATTACCGGGCCTGGCAAAAGGGCTGGAGCGTCCTTTGGGAGAATATGGAATTTCGGGTCTATCTCCTGATCGTAGCGGCGGCGACGGTTCTCATCGGCCTCAACCTCATGAGTGCCTTCGGTATCGGCCCTTCGACGGCCCTTCGCTACTCGTCCTTCCAGGCAGCGTCCATCGCCACGACGGGCTTCGTCTCGGCTGATTTCGACCGCTGGCCGACCTTTTCCAAGGGCATCCTATTGATGCTCATGATTTCCGGCGGCTGTGCCGGCTCGACAGCGGCCGGCCTTAAGGTGTCGCGCGTGGTCATCATGGCCCAGTACATTTGGCATGCGGCGAAAACGAAGCTGCACCCCAATCAGGTCCTGGGCATGACCATCAACGGCCACCGCATCGGCGACGATACGGTCGTTCGCGTCGCTCAGTTCTGCTTCCTCTACGTCATGTTCATCGCCCTTTGGGCCCTCCTCCTGACCTTTGACGGCATCGACGTCTTCGACGCCATCGGCATCAGCGTCTCGACCATGGGCTGCATCGGCCCGGCCTTCGGCATCACCGGGGCCACGTCGACCTATGCCGAACTGTCCCTCTTTTCAAAGTCCATCCTCTGCCTGTCCATGCTCTTAGGGCGTCTTGAAATGTTCACCCTCCTGGTCATGCTCCAAAAGAACTTCTGGAAATCCAAGGGCAGCTGGTAACATAAATCTTTCCTGAAACAGGGGATTTCCGGTTAAAAATCGATTAAACTTTCCCTTCATCTCGTCCCCATAAGGCAAACTGTACGTATAGCTTACCATCGAGGAGGGACGAATCATGAAGAAAATCATCGTCGTTGGCGCCATCGCCGCTTTTTTGGCCGTGAGCCAATTTAGTGAATATCTCTTTCCGGTCGTGGCTGAACCGGTGCCGATCGTCGAAGAGGCCTTGCCCGACAAGGCCTTTATCTATGTCACGGGCGCCGTCCATCAGCCCGGACTTTATGCCCTGGACGGGGAACAGACCGTCGGCGAAGCCGTCGAAACAGCAGGGGGCATGGCGGCCTATGCCGATACGGCTGCGGTGAACCTGGCCGATAGGGCAGCTGACGGCATGCACGTCCACATCCCTTATGACTGGAACGGCGTACCGCCGGCACCGATCGACGAGGGCAAGGTGTCTTTGAATCAGGCCGACGCCGAAAAGCTCATGACCCTGCCCGGTATCGGACCTTCCATGGCCGACCATATCATCGCCTACCGGCGGGAGCACGGCGCCTTTACCCGCATCGACGAGCTGCAGAAGGTCAAGGGTATCGGACCGGCTAAATTCCAAAAATTAAAGGACAAGGTCGGCTTATGACCCTTCCGGCCCTGCGTCCTCTTTGGCTCAGCCTGTCGCTGGTATCGGCCCTGTGTGCCGGCATTGCAGCTGCCGACGGCCTTTCGCTGCCCCTTCCTTGGTGGGGGGCCTTTTTTCTTTTCGCCCTCTTGGGATCGGGACTGTGCGCTCGATATCGGCGAAAGGCTTTCTTCTTCTTGTTGATTCCCGTCTTTTTTTGCCTCGGTGCCGGCCGGCTTCAACTGGCCTCTGACGCCTACGATGCCTTGCCTCATCAGGCAGCCGGAGCGGATCTCGTCGTCGAAGGGATGATCTCTGAAAAACGGGGCACCTTTACGAGCGAGGAAGGGCCGATGGGGCGCTACGTCCTGGATGTTGCCGCCTATGCCTACGGCGATGAGCCTCAGACGTATCCTGGTGCCGGCAAGGCCTATGTGACCGTTCCCGACGGGCCGGCTGTCGGAGAAACTCTTCAGATCACCGGTCAGAGCAGGCCACTGACGTATTACAAAAACGACGGCATGTACGATGCCCGCCGTCGCGATCGGGAAAAGAATGTGTGGCTGCGCCTCTTCGCCAAGGAGGGAAGGGACGTCCGGCTCTTGGAAGAACCTGCGGGCGTCCGGGCTTTTCTGCAGGACTTGCGAAAGGCCTTAACCCGGCGATATGATGCTGTCCTCGGGGAGGATTATGGGCCGGTCTTGTCGAGCCTTCTCTTCGGCGGCCACTACGATGAACTGCCGCCGGGCCTTCTTGAATCCTTCAGTACGACGGGCCTCATTCATATCCTCTCCGTATCCGGCTCGCACGTGGCCCTGCTCTTAGCCGTTTTGCAGGTCATCGGCCGGGCTTTCGGCCTTCGGGGGCCGCCCCTTTTTATCTTGTCGGCAGCCTTTCTCCTCCTGTACAGCGCCTTGGCTGATTTTACGTCGCCTGTCGTGCGGGCGTCCATCATGGGCTCCCTCAGTGCCTTCAGCCTGACGGCCCGCCGCGACTATGGGGCAGGACACGCCCTGGCCTTGGCCGTCGCGGGAATGCTGCTCTACAGCCCGTACCTCTTCTTCGACTTGAGTTTTCGCCTGTCGTGCAGCGCATCGGCGGGGATCGTGCTGTTCTATGAACGGATTGCAAGAGGCCTTTCGTTTTTGCCGGAATTTTTGCGAAACTGCCTGTCTGTATCTCTGGCCGCTCAGGTCCTCGTCGTGCCCATCCTCTTTTCGGCCTTCTTTTCCTTTCCCGTCTATTCCC
Source organism: Megasphaera sp. UBA1696 (assembly GCA_002319965.1). GTDB lineage: Bacteria > Bacillota > Negativicutes > Veillonellales > Megasphaeraceae > Megasphaera. The sequence goes on along the minus strand of DCJQ01000040.1, from coordinate 20,235 downwards.
TCTTGGCCAACGCCGTCGTGGCGCCGGTCCTCGACTTGGTCATGGTCCTCGGCCTGGGCGCGTCCGTCCTGTCCCTCTTCTATGGAGCCGGTGCCGACTTGATCCTCTGGGGATTGAAGCCCTTTCTGGCCCTGGCACTCAAGGGCAATGCCTTTATCGCCGCCCTTCCGGGGAGCCGCCTGTGGGCCGGACAGCCGTCGCTGTGGGCCTGGCTGGCCTGGTATCTTTTGGTGGCCGTCGTCTTTTTTCGGCTCCTTCGAAAGGCGTTGTTCCTGCCCCTGATGGTCTCCCTGACTGTCAGCTGGATGGTGCGGCCGTCCGGACCGGGCGTGCTGATTTTTGATGGCGGCCGAGATCAGGCGACGGCCATTATTTATGAAGATAGATCGGCCGATTTATGGTATAATAAATCGAGATTCTCCCATCCCGACCAGGCGGCGGTCGTCGTCATCCCGGCCCTTCGGGCCAACGGCATCTTCACCCTTCGCCGGTGCGTCGTCGAAGGGGAGGAAAGGGCTTACACAGAAGCCTTGTTTCAAAAAGAATTCACCTTCCTTAAGGGGTCGGGGACAGGGGATATTCCCTACAGCGGCGTACGGGCCGTGCCCGAGTCCTTTTCCGACGAGCCCCTCCTTTGGGAGTTTCGTTCCCTTGACGGTTGGGACGGAAAGGCCTTTCCGGCCTCGGCCATAGCCACCGTCGTCTATGAAGGACGCCGCGGGGACGGAGCCTTTTCTGAGTGGGGAGAAGTCGCCGACAGTTTCGGCGTTCCCGCCTACCTTCCGTCTCGGGACGGACAACTGCGCCTGGCCCGCCGGCGGGGAAGGTGGCGCCTATCTACATTTGTCGAGGAACATTCATGAACAACACCAAGAATATAATGATTATTTACGGATCCGAAGCCTACCTCATGGAAGAGGGGCGGAGACAGTTTTTTGAAGCGGCCCGGAAACGATCCGGCGGCGACGCCGAGGTTCAGACCTTTCAAAAAGATGCGGCGGCGGCAACGGTCGTCGAATCCTTTCAGGGGACGAGCCTCTTTAGCAGCGGCACGATCACCGTCTGGTACGACTGTCCCTTTTTACCCTTAAAGCGGGGCGGCCGGTCGCGGAGCAAGCTGAGCAAAGAAGAACAGTGGTTCCTCGACGAAGCGGGACGCCTTGACGACGGCAACAGCCTTTTGTTTTACAGCAAGGGCAACGTCGATACGGGAAGCGCTTTCTTTAAGGCCTTGAAGCCCATGGCCCAGGTCGTCGCTGCCGAAGCCGTGAGCGAAAAAAATGTCATGCCCTACGTGACTGCTTATCTGAAGAAACAGGGCAAGAGTCTCAGCCGCGACGGCGTCGTCTTTTTGCAGGACTTGTTCCAGACCTGGGGCAGCATCTCCCTGCTCTACGTCTTTTCCGAACTCGATAAATTGTGCATCACCTTGCCCGATGGGAAACAGAGCATCGGACCGGACGACTTGGCCGATCTCTTTGCCGGCACCATGGAAAAGAACCTCTTCACCTTCATGGATGCCTTCCTCCGCCGCAATGGGGAAAAGACCCTTCCCTTTGTGGAAGGGTTGTTCAGCAAGCAAGATGCCTTTTTGAAGAACACGGGATACATGCTGTCGCGGCTGCGGCTCCTCTTGTCGTATAAAGAACTGTTGAAGGCCCATGCCGGAAAGACCCAGCGTGAACAGGTTTTGACGGCCGTCAATAAGGGACGAAGTGCGAAATATGTCATATATCACTTGCAAAAAGTCGCATCTTATTGGACAATAGAAGAGTTAGAACGTTGTATTTGCAATATTTTTACCTTACAGCTCCATATCCGCAGCGGGAAGGCGTCGCCGGCCGATATGGGAGCCCTTATTTGTCTCTATTGTAGTGTGAAAAGGTAGGTTAGAGCGTGACGGAAGCAGAAAAGGAACGAAAAGAGAGAATGAAGGAATACCGCCGCCGGTATCGTGAAAAGCACGGACTGCCGGCTCCCAAGTCTCGGTCATGGAAAAAAATAGGCGGTGTCGTCGCAGCCCTGTGCATCTTGGGCTTCGGCGGATTCTTTGCCGCCCAGACGAGGGCCGAACAGATGGTGACCCTCGACGGTCATCCCGTGCAGGGCATGACGGATGAAGATATTGCCAATTATCTCGACATCCATGCCAAAGATATCGAAGGGCGCAAGCTCCATCTGGCAGCGGAAGGCGTCGATACGACACTGAACCTCGATGACCTCGGGGCCAAACTCGACCGGCAGTACATCGACGATGAACTCCACCTCATCGGACGGCAGGGCATGCCTTGGGAGCGCGTGGCCGATGTCGCCGGGACCTTGATGCATGGCAAGGACATCCCCTTGGCCATTGCCGTCGATGAAGAAAAACTCGACAAGGCTCTGAGCGATCTCCACGATAAACACGACAAGGATCCGGAAAATGCCTTTGCCTATGTCAAGGAAGACAATAAGACCGTTGCCGTCGAACCGGAAAAAGACCGCATCGTCATCAATACGGCAAGCCTCAAGGATTCCATTGCCGACAGCCTTCATAGAGGGCAGACCGGCGATATCGACGTGCCCGTCGACAGTCGGCAGCAGGCCGATATCAAGAGCGATGACTTAAAGGACATCGATACGGTCCTGTCTTATTACACGACCCATTTCGACAACAGCAATCCGGACCGCAATACGAATATCAAATTGGCCCAGGAACGGCTGAATCATGCCTTCGTCGCCAGCCAACAGGACCTTTCATTCAATAAATACGTCGGCACGCGAACGGCAGATAAGGGCTATAAACAGGCCCCGTCCTATTTTGAAAACAGACTAGAACAATCCGTCGGCGGCGGCGTCTGCCAGGTCAGCACGACCTTGTTCAACGCAGCCCTTCGGGCCGGCCTCTTCATCGCCAGTCGGGAACCGCACTTTGCTCCGGCAGCCTACGTTCCGGTCGGCATGGATGCCACCGTTGCCGATGACGGCCTTGATTTTGCCTTTACCAACCCCTTCCAGCACCCCGTCGCCGTCTATACCGTCGTCGGGGCCAACACGGTGACGACGTATATCTTAGGCAACCACGCCGATACCAGTACGGTCACCTTTGAAACGACCCATCTCCAGAATTTACCGCACAAGATCATAAAGAAGCACGATGACAGCGTCACTGACGATACGCTGAAGCAGTTTGGCTACGACGGCCACGACATCACCATCCGCCGGACCGTGACCTACAGCGACGGCGACCGTCATATCGACCTCATCACGTCGCACTACGATCCCAACGACGCCATCGTCTTGACGCCTGACGGAGACAGTGAAGAAGTGGTCAGCACGGCCGATCTCCAGCCTCAGAATCCGCTCCTCAACGCACCCCATGACATGATGGAATTCAACGTCTCGGCAGCCCCTGCCGGCGATGACGAAGACGCTTACGATGAAGAGGACTATTCGGACGAAGAGTAGCCTGCTATCGTGCCTGAAAGAAAGGATAATCGATGAAAGTTTGGCATATTGTTCCTAAAAATGATATTTTGATTCCCGTCGACGGCGGTCAGACCGTCGCCGTCGCCTCCATTGCAGCCGACCTCGAAGGCCACTGGTGGAAGGTCAAGACCGAGTCGGCCTATGCGCCCGGCGATATGGACCTCCTCCGCGACCGGGTCTGCCGGAAATTGGGCATCGACGGCAACGTGTCCGTCGAACACCAGGTGACGTCTGTCTTTCACGGCGGCGACATGTCCCTTTCCGTACCGGAAAACGATCCCCTGCGGCAGATTGCCGACATCTCGACGGATGACCTCGAAGGCTACGGCATTCCTCACGAAGATTCGTACGAATCCCTCTACGACGTCGACGAAGAATTATATCAGGATGAAGACTATAAAAAAGCCTGCCAGTGTGCTTCCGTCTCGTCGTGCAGCGTCAGCAAAGGCGAGAAGGGGAACAGCGGCACCAAGACCGGCGGCGACAGCCGGGTTTGGATGGGCCGGGCCTTTGGCGGCCAGCCGGTCCCCATCAACGACGTCCTCGGCGAAGAGCAGAACGACGTCGTCCTTCAGGGCAAGGTCGTCAAAGTCGAGTTCCGGGAATTGAAGTCCAAGCGCATCCTCTTGACTTTCCAGATGGCCGACAGCACCAACGGCATTTCGGCCAAAAAGTTCCTCGACGTCAGCAACCAGGGCGGCAGCGGCAAGTTCCGCCGCAAGAATACCCTGACGCCGGAAGAATACGACTGCCTCAAGACAAAACTGCAGCCCGGCGCCTACGTCCGCATCCACGGCAATATCCAGTATGACAATTACCAGAACGACTACGTCTTCATGGCCTACGACATGATGGCAGCCGACGGCGGGACGGTCGAACGGGAAGATCATAACCCGACGCCCCGTGTCGAACTCCACCTCCATACGGTCATGAGCGACATGGACGCCCTGATTACGGTCAAACAGCTCATCAAGACCATCAAAAAATGGCATCACCCGGCCATTGCCGTCACCGACCACGGCGTCGTCCAGTCCTTCCCGCTCCTGCAGGAAATCTCGACGGATAAGACCAACGGCGTCAAGGTCATCTACGGCATGGAAGGCTACCTCTTTGACGATAAGATCGACCAGTCGTACCACATCATCATCCTGGCGCAGAATCAGACGGGCATCCGCAACCTGTACAAACTGGTCAGCATCTCTCACCTGAAATACATCTACCGCGGCCGTCCCCGCATTCCCCGGGCCGTCCTCGACGAATACCGCGAAGGACTCGTCCTGGGCTCGGCTTGTGAAGCGGGCGAACTGGTCCGCTCCATGGTCCAGAAGAAACTGCCTTACGAAGAATTGAAGAAGATCGCCGATTACTACGACTACTTGGAAATCCAGCCCCTGACCAACAACGGCTTCTTAGTCCGCGAAGGGTATGTCGCCGACGAAGAAGGGCTGCGCGACATCAACCGGACGATCTTGAAAATCGGCGACGAACTGGGAAAACTGACCGTTGCCACCTGCGATGCTCACTTCATGAATCCCGAAGACAAGATTTATCGGGAAATCCTCATGACCGGCAAGGGCTTCAAAGATGCCGAATTCCAGCCCGACCTCTACCTGCGCACGACGGATGAAATGCTGGAAGAATTTGCCTACCTCGGCGAAGACCGGGCCCGGGAAGTGGTCATTACCAACCCCAATAAGATCAACGACATGATCGACGACTGCCGGCCGATCCCGAAGGAAACGCTGTACTTCCCGCAGATCGCAGGCTCGTCGGAAGCCTTGAAACACATGTGTTACGAAAAGGCTCATGAAGTCTACGGCACGCCCTTGCCGAAGATCGTCGAAGACCGGCTGGAAGAAGAATTTACGTCCATCCTCGGCCACGGTTTCGGCGTCCTCTATTACATCGCCCATAAACTGGTAAAACACTCCAACGACGACGGCTACCTCGTAGGTTCTCGAGGCTCTGTCGGCTCGTCCTTCGTAGCCACCATGTCCGGCATTACCGAAGTCAACCCGCTGCCCCCGCACTACGTCTGCCCCAAGTGCCATTGGAGCCACTTCTATACGAAAGGGGAATACGGCGGCGGCTTCGACCTGCCCGACAAGACCTGCCCCGAATGCGGCGAACCGCTCTTAAAGAACGGCCACAACATTCCTTTTGCCATCTTCCTCGGTTTCGACGGCGACAAGGTCCCCGATATCGACCTTAACTTCTCCGGCGAATACCATCCCAAGGCTCATAAATATACGGAAGAACTCTTCGGGAAAGACAACGTCTTCCGTGCCGGTACCATCGGTGCCGTCAAGGATAAGACGGCCTACGGCTACGTCATGAAATGGGCCGAAGCCAAGGGCATCAAAGTCAACGAAGCCTACGTCAACAGCCTCGTGTCGGGCTGCACGGGCATCAAGAATACGACGGGCCAGCATCCGGGCGGCGTCATGGTTATCCCCCGCGACATGGACGTCCATCACTTTACCCCCGTCCAGTACCCGGCCAACAAGAAAGACAGCGGCATCATTACGACTCACTTCGACTACCACTCCATCGAAGGCCGGCTGGTCAAGCTCGACATCCTCGGCCACGATGATCCGACGGTCATCCGTATGCTCGAAGACATGACCCATATCAAGGCCACGACCATTCCATTCGACGACCCGGCCACGATGAGCCTCTTCAGCTCGACGAAGGCTCTGGGCGTAACGCCGGAAGAACTGGGTTCCAAAGTCGGAAGCTTGGGCATCCCCGAATTCGGGACCAACTTCGTCCGCCAGATGCTGGTCGATACCAAACCCAAGACCTTCTCGGAACTGGTCCGTATTTCCGGTTTCTCCCACGGTACCGACGTCTGGTTGAACAACGCCCAGGACCTCATCACATCGGGAACGGTCCCCCTGAAGGAAGCAGTCTCGACCCGTGACGACATCATGAACTATCTCATCGAACACGGCATCAAACCCAAGACCAGCTTCAAGGTCATGGAAAACGTCCGTAAGGGCAAGGGCATCGACAAGCCCAACAAACTCGGCCAGAAGACGACCGATTACGAAGGCGAATTAAAAGAAGGGCACATTCCTCAGTGGTTCATCGAATCGTGCCAGAAAATCGGCTACCTCTTCCCGAGAGCCCACGCCGTGGCCTACGTCATGATGGCCTTCCGCATCGCCTGGTATAAGATCAACCAGCCCCTGGCGTATTACTGCGCCTACTTCACCATCCGGGCCAAGGCCTTCAAACTGTCGGCCATGATCCACGGCCTCGAAGGGCAGGAACGGGCCATGAAGGAAATCGCCGCCAAGGGCAAGAGCGCCTCCAAAATCGAACAGGACCTCTATTCGGCCTTGGAATTGGCCAAGGAAATGAGCCTTCGCGGCTTCTCCTTCCTGAACGTCGACATCAACCGCTCGGCAGCGACGAAATTCACCATCTGTGACGGCAAGATCCTGCCGCCCTTTACGGCCATCGACGGCCTGGGGGAAAGCGTGGCCGAACAGATCGTCGCCGAACGGGCCATTGCCCCCTTCAGTTCCAAAGCCGACCTCAAGATGCGCGGCAAAGTCTCCCAATCCCTCATCGACACCATGAGCGAAGGCGGCTGCTTAGGCGACCTTCCGGAAGACGAGCAGATTGATCTCTTTGCCATGTAAAAGATCATACAGGAGTCAGAGCCTCTCCCTTCGGAGGGGCTTTTTCTCTCGACAGATTGCCGTTATTGCCGTATAATAATTCTTGTATTTAGCCGACTAAAGGAACGGCCTCAGCAAGATAAATCTGTAAGGGAAGGAAGGGATATATCGTGGCAGTGAATGAAAAACTACGGGATCACCTGCACGACCAGCTGTTTCGGGCCATACTGGAACTCAAGAGCGTCGATGAATGCTATGAATTTTTCGAAGACATCTGCACCATTCAAGAAATGAAAGCCATTTCAGCCCGGCTCGAAGTGGCCCGCATGCTCAAAGCCGGCGACATTTACGAAGATATCGTCCAAAAGACCGGCGCCAGCACGGCGACCATCAGCCGTATCAAGCGCTGTCTCGTATATGGCAGCGGCGGGTACGAAAAGATCCTCAGCCGCATGGCCGAGAAAGAACCAGATTTTTTAAAATTATCCAAGTAGGAGGACAGCCGATTTCATGAAGGCCAAGATTGACGTCACCATCTTCAAGAACGGTGATATGGATATACTGCAGGCTTCGATCTATGAAGAACTGTGGAAGGATTACTGTACATTTAAACAACGGGCTGTCATGCAGCAAGAAAAGGAAACGAAGAAAGGCATCTTTTTATCCCGCCGGTACTATCGGGCGGCATTGTTGTCGTTATTTACTTTTTTTGAAGGCGTTATCAACAACTGGATCAAGACCATCATCCAGGACCGACCGGAATTTTCCGGTACAGCGGAGCAGCAGACGCTGAAAAAATGCGACGCCGTCATCGAATACTGTTTCTTCTGTTCGTATACCAAGCATACCGGTACCTTTACCTCGCTCTACGGCTACATCAACCGCTATGAACAGCACGATTTGGCCCTCATTGAACATATCGACGGACAGACCCTCGACGCCATCGAAACGGCGATGGACGAGTATTTCTGTTACGTCGAAGCCCTGACCGGCCTCAAACGCCTGCCCAAGCCCAACCAATCGACGACGGGCCTGGTCGGACGCATCGGCGGCCTGGTCAAGGACTGCCACGGCTGATAAGAAAGGATTGTGGTTTCAATGAGTGATAAGTATTATATCGGATTCGACGCCGGTACACAGAGCGTCAAAGTAGCCGTTTACGACGACGAACAGCACTGCCTGGCCATGGATACGGCCAAGACCCATCTGTCCTATCCCCAGCCCGGCTGGGTCCAGATGGATGTCGATGAATATTACCGCCTCATCAAACAGTGCATGGCCTCGTGCAGCCGTCAGATGGAAGAAAAAGGCTGGGACGTCAGCAAAGTCCGGGCCATCATGGGCGACGGCATCATCTGCGGCATCGCCGGCATCGACGAAGACGGCAAGGCCATTACGCCCTACGTCAACTACCTCGACAGCCGCACCCGCGACGACGTCGAAGCCCTGAAAGCAAAGAAACTCGAGATTTGGGGACGGGAAACGGGCAACGCCGAACCGAACATGATGTTCCCGGCCATGTTCGCCCGCTGGTTCATGAAAAACATCCCGGCCTGGAAGGAAAAGGGCGTCAAATTCGTTCACAACTGCCCCTACGTCTTAATGCACCTGGCCGGCCTTAAGGCCAAGGACGCCTTCATCGACTGGGGAACCATGTCCGGTTGGGGCCTCGGCTACGACGTCGTCAAAAAAGAATGGTCCGAGGAACAACTCGACATCCTGGGCATTCCCGAATCGGCCATGCCGCGCATCGTAAAGCCTTGGGACATCATCGGTCATCTCTGTGAAGAAGACGCCATGGAAACGGGCTTTCCCGCAGGCATTCCCATCTGCGCCGGAGCCGGCGATACGATGGAATCCATGATGGGCAGCGGCATTTTGGAAGCGGGCAACGCCGTCGACGTCGCCGGGACCTGTGCCATGTTCTGCGCCGCAACGGACGGCATCATGCCGGAACTGTCCGTCCCCGGCAGCAACCTCATCTTTAACTCCGGGACACTTCCGGGAACGTACTTCTACTGGGGCATGGTCCGCACGGGGGGACTGGCCCTTCGCTGGTTCAAAGACAGCATCGCCCGCGAAGAAGGGGACGACTACTACGGTACCCTCGACGAACTGGCCAAGCGCCACAAACCGGGCTGCGAAGGGGCCATGTTCCTGCCCTACCTTACGGGCGGCGACAGCGCCTATCCCAACGTCCGCGGGACCTTTACGGGCCTTACCCTCGATTCCGACCAGGGTGCCATGTGGCGCTGCGTCCTCGAAGGCATCGGCTACGACTACATGGAAGTCACCGATCAGTACCGGGCAGCCGGCATCGGCTTGAAGCACCTGACCATTACCGAAGGCGGCAGCCGGGACGAACTGTGGAACCAAATCAAGGCCGACATGCTCGATACGACGGTCGTCACCTTGAAAGTCGCCGGCGGAGCCGTACCGACCAACTGCATCGTCGCAGCCTACGCGGCCGGCGATATCAAGGACCTGAAAAAAGCCCTCGAACGCCAGTTGGAAGTCAAGGCCACCTACGTTCCCGACGAAGAAAATACCAAGATGTACCGCGCTTCCTATGAAAAACGGGGAGCCCTCTTAAAAGCCCTCAATGGGGGAGAATAAGTGCCTCACGTGCCGTACAGGTTCTGCCTGCTGCGGCACTTTTTTTTTGCCTCGGTGCCACCGAAAGAGCCCTGTCTCCATCGCTTCCGATTCTCTTTGGTTATGAAACTCTATTCACTTTGTGAAAAAACGACGTAACTTTTATAACATAAATTCATAACGTAACGTATTTCCATGACATAATTATATCAAAGAATGATAATAAGTAACTTGACTTAAAACGACTTGCATAAAATGCATGTAATAAATGTGAAAAAATGAAAAAAGTGCCGTTTTTTAGTGGATTTTTTTGGTGTGTGTGGTATACTATCAATGTAAGCAGTGAATCTTATTTATGAGGCGTGTGACTTTTTTTTAAACTAATCTAGTGAAAAAAATCACGCGACGAAGGAGGAGTTAAACATGAGTAAAGTAATGGTTATTGGCGCTGGTACGATGGGTTCCGGCATTGCACAGGTTTTCGCTACGCACGGCTGGGACGTTGTCCTGAACGATATTAAAGACGAATTTATCGCCGGCGGCCAGGCCAAAATCGACAAATCTCTGACCAAATTAGTTGCTAAAGAAAAAATGACCCAGGCTGACAAAGACGCAACCATGGCTCGCATTTCCGGTTTCGTTACCCGTACGGCTGAAAATATGAGCGACATCGACCTCGTCGTCGAAGCTGCTATCGAAGACTTGAAGATCAAATCGGCTATCTTCAAAGAACTCGACGAACTCTGCCCGGAACACACGATCCTCGCTTCCAACACGTCGTCCTTGGCTATCACTCAGATCGGCGCTGCTACGAAACGCCCGGACAAAGTTATCGGCATGCACTTCTTCAACCCGGCTCCGGTCATGAAGTTGCTCGAACTCATCAACGGCATCGCTACGTCTGACGAAACTTACGCTAAGATCGAACAGTTGTCGAAAGACCTCGGCAAAACTCCGGTTAAAGTTAACGACTTCCCGGGCTTCGCCGGCAACCGTATCGTAATCCCGATGCTCAACGAAGCTATTCAGGCTTTGATGGAAGGCGTTGCTTCCAAAGAAGACATCGATAACGTCTGCAAACTCGGCTTCAACCATCCCATGGGACCTTTGGCTCTCTGCGACCTTATCGGTAACGACGTTGTTCTCCACGTTATGGAAGTTCTTTACGAAGGCTTCGGCGATCCCAAATATCGTCCGTGCCCGCTGCTCAAGAAATACGTCCAGGCCGGTTACCTCGGCCGTAAGACCGGCAAAGGCTTCTACGACTACGCGAAATAAGTTAGCATTGTGCTAATTGAATACGGGGCGTGACTATCACACCCCGTATTATTTTTAAAGATTTGCGGTCATAAAAACGGCGTATCTCGCCAGCATCCCGGGGGCGGTCCGGCCTGTTGGATTCCATCATGGAAAAGATCCGTCGCTTTCTATACTCATTCTATACTATTCTCTATATCAGTTGTTTTAGGAGGTTTATCTCATGGATTACCAGAACATTCTTTGTGCAGTAGAAAATGGTATCGCAACGATTACCATCAATCGTCCGAAAGCCCTGAACGCTTTGAACCTCGACACGGTTACGGAATTAAAAGACGCTATCGAAAAGATCGCTGTCGACAAAGCCGTTAAAGTCGTCGTCATCACCGGTGCCGGTGAAAAATCCTTCGTTGCCGGCGCAGACATCAAAGAAATGGCTACCAAGACTCCGGCAGAAGGCCGCGAATGGGGCCAGTTCGGTCAGAACGTCTTCACGGAAATCGAAAACATGCCTCAGCCTGTTATCGCTGCTATCAACGGCTTCTGCCTCGGCGGCGGCTGCGAACTTTCCTGCGCTTGCGACATCCGCTATGCATCGGAAAACGCAAAATTCGGCCAGCCTGAAGTCGGCCTCGGCATTACCCCGGGCTTCGGCGGCACCCAGCGTCTGACTCGTGTTGTCGGCCGCGGCCAGGCTAAAGAACTCATCTACACCGGCGGCATGATCGGTGCTGAAGATGCAAAAGCTATCGGCCTCGTAAATAAAGTCGTTCCTCAGGAAGAATTAATGCCGGCTGTCCTCAAATTGGCAGGCAAAATCGCTAAGAACGCTCCCGTTGCCGTACAGCTCTCCAAAGCTGCCATCAACCGCGGCATCAACTGCGACGTCGTAACCGGCATCGCTTACGAAGCTGAAGTCTTCGGTCTCTGCTTCTCCACGAACGACCAGAAAGAAGGCATGGCTGCTTTCGTCGAAAAACGTAAACCGACCTTTGAAGGCAAATAATATCATCGTTTGACTCCGAATAAAGGGGCGTTCCATGATTTTTCATGGGACGTCTTTTTTCATAAGGAAAACACGCTGTAAACGCAAGTTAAAAGGCCTCATAAGGCAGACGGTATAAATAGACGGCCAAGACTCCAAAAGCCTTCCTGCGCCCGATTAGAAGCCTCTTGTAGAGAATTTAGAAGTCGAGCCATTTTCGCCGGGATAGTGCAAAATAGTTGTGGGGAAATTTTAATGCAGTAAATAAAAAAGAAGGAGCATGCCCAGCATAAAATATACTTTTCTACAAAAATTTGATATAATAAAAGTGTTATTTGGCGAGCTCCAAACCTGTGCTTCAACACGGGGCGGAGCTTTTTAAATGGAAATTTTTTCTTCGAAATGATGATGGTTGGCGCGTACGAGAAGAAACGATTATTCCTTTTAGCAAGTTTAATTTGTTTGGATATACCAATTATTGTGGCTAAGAAGGAACAAGGAGACAGAGGTCTCTCTAGATGGTGTATTAGCTGCTTACCAGTGATTGCCAAGGGAAATGGGAAATCATAATCATGAACGTCAGCCAATTAAATAAATGATAAAAATGGATGTAGGAGTAGAGAATAATCAAACTATCTCCTGATATTTTTTGAAATAAAAGGGGCGGGAAACCTTATGGATATTTTGAATTTGAGAAGGCCTAGTGAATTGTCGCAGGAAATTATTCGAGTAATAGATACTGTTACAGAGATGGCATTAGATACTTTACAACAAAATGAGAGAGGACATAGATTAGCAGCTGCTTTCGATTTATTGGCATCTACTGAATACTATAATTCAGTTGCCAATAAAGGCTGGACGTATTGTGATGAGACACCTCAAATGCTGATTTATCCTTATACTAATACGTGTCCTCGTTGTATAGGGCATAATGAATTTAAATATACGAAGGCTCATAAGCCTAAATCTGGCCACATTGGTATGATTACATCAGAATTACTCTGCCATATGTTAGAATATGTTTTAAAGAGAAATGGACGAAATGTTGAAATCTCTAAAGCGTCAGAACCTATTGATGCTGTTATATATGATAAAGACAGCCAAAAAGTGATTATAGCTGAGGTAAAATCTGCCCCCATGCTCACACTGCCTTTAGCAATGGAGTGTGACCGTCTTACGAATAACGTGGATGGAGATTTGGCTTATGTTAACCATTCTTTAGCAGATAATCCATCTTTAAAAAAATCCGAAATTGGAATTTTTATTCCAGCCGTAAAAAAGGAACTTCCTGAACGATTTTTTCCTCTTGAAATTCAATGGACGGAAGACAATAAACCTTTTTATAATGCCTTGTTGAGACTTTTGAATAAAAAAGATGGTTTTTTTGATATATATTATAAATATTGGAAAAAAGCGTTTATTGCATACTCTAATAAAGACAAGAATGTGTCATTATTTTGGCTTACTAATGGTTGTGGACAACCGGATGAGCGTCGGCCGGACGATTGGCCTAACCGCAGAGGCAAAGGGTTTGAATCGGTTTCCGATGGGAAAACAAGCGTAGGTATGGATAGAACCGATGATATAAAAAAAGCTATTTATCAAGTACTGAAACTTGGAAGTGAGTATAAGCCGAATGATTCAAATATCAAGACGGCAGTTATTTCTAATATTCACGCCGTAAGACATTATGATGCATATTTACTCACTGTTCGGGATATTATATGGACATTGGATTCTTCTCACAGTATTATAAGAGCAGGACAACTTGATTCCGACACCCCAATGTACAATCTTTTTGACGGCATTTTGTCCTTTACTAAGTCAGATATAAGGGATCCTTGGATGAAGCATTTATTTGATTTTGGAGGAGCGGTACATGGTGTATAATCACGTCGCGCGACGCGTTAGTTGCATTGTGCAGAAAAGACTAGATACTTTGAAAATTGGGCAAAAAATGCAGGATTTGCCTGAAAATCTTTGGCATGACAGTTTTAAATATTATGTGAAAGAAGATAAAAGTAGAAAAGGAGGTCCTAATATGCGGTTAATACGACTTGATCCTAATAAACCGTCTTTAACTGTTACCGGGTTTATTTTTAATAAATTTGAGCATCCGTATGAAAACAGATATATTACTGTGAGAGAAGCCGCTCGTTTACAAGGATTTCCTGATGATTTGGAATTTAAAGGGACTTTAACAAGTACCCAGCAACAGGTTGGAAATGCTGTTCCAGTGCAACTCGCAAAAAACATATTTAATCAGATTTGTCTGTTTGAGAATAGTCGTTCAAAGAAAACATTGACGGCCTTTTCTCTGTTTTGCGGAGCTGGTGGTATGGATATAGGGGCATATCAAGCTAAGTACGATGAGACTGTAATTCATACTAAATTGGCGATTGATTGTTGGCGGGATGCCTGCAATACTTTAGATGGGTACTTAGGAGATAAAACTAAAATATTAGTTCAAGATATTTGCGAAATCAGCAATCCTTTGGAATATTGGAAAAAAAATACCGGCCTAGCCGATAAACCGGATTTGATATATGGTGGGCCGCCTTGCCAAGCTTTTTCACAAGCTGGGAAGCAAAAATCAATTGAGGATCCGAGAGGACGATTAATTTTTCAGTTTCTGCGATTTATAGAGGAAATCAATCCAAAATATTTTGTGATGGAAAATGTTTCGAATATAAAATCCGTAAACAAGGGGAGGTTATATAAATCAATCTTAAATAAGATGGATGCTTTAGGGTATAATGTTTCAGAAAAAATTTTATGTGCTGCAGATTATGGAGCGCCGCAAAAGAGAAAGCGAGCAATTTTTATAGGGACGGATAGACGCATAGGAAAGATTGATATACCTCGTCCAACACATAGTGAGGCGCCGACTTTATTTGGAACCTTGCCTTATGTAGATGTTGCTGAAGCGTTTGAAGGGTTGCCATATTTAGGCGCTGTTCGGAAGTAAAACATCTATCTTTTTATAGGCAGCGTGGTTATTTGATGTTATAATAAAAAATACTATAAAAATAGGTTGAATATATTGATTAATAAGAGGGCTTTTATATTAATTTTAGCACTTAATCTCTTCGCGAATTATAAAAATGAATTTATTTGTATTAACTCTTTCGGGATTAAATTAAATATATATAAGGCAAGAGAATATAATATAATTGGGTGAGAGCTATATGATTAGACTTGCGACTGCATTTAGCGGTATCGGAGCAATTGAACATGCTTTAAATAGAATGGAAATCGGCAATAAAATAATTTTTGCGTGTGATAATGGTGATGTAAATATTCTGAATAAAAAAATAGATGTAGATATTGATAGTATTAAAAATGCACTGTCAGAACTTGATAAGCGGATAAAGTTAATTAGTTTTAAGGATGGAGTTGAAGAGTTATATAAAGAACAATTAGAAGGGATGCTTTCTGCTTCAATCGCTGAATTTCAGAATGTTGATAGTTATCTGAGAAATATTGTAGTAAAGGACAATAAACTACTTAAAGATACAACAAGGGCTCTTTTAGATTCGGCAATATTAAAAACAAATAGAAAAAAGGAATATGCTAATAGACTGAAAAATTTAGATAAAGGATCCTATGCTAATATTCGTCTTACAGAATTTTTACTTCTACTGACTTTCTCAAATGATTTCCGAGATAATAAAGATGTACTTGAAAAGGAAGGGCTTTTGCAGAGTGTTGTAGAGCTTCTTGACAGATTTGAGAGCGATAATGGAAGAAAACTCATCCGTCGAGTTATTGATTTAGCTCAGAGAACAAGTATGCTTTATGAAAAAATTAATTATCTTCGTGTACAGGAACATTTAAATTCCATGGGGCACGATTGGAAATCTAAAAAAGAATATGTCGATTCTTTATATGCTGGTCAGGAAAAGCGTAATAAGGTTAAGGTAAGTTATACAGCTAACTATGAAGTCGATGAAGAAAATTACCATTGGAATGTTGCGTTTTTAGATGGTAAACAATACACTGGAAAGGTTGATTTATTCGTTGGCGGAAGTCCTTGTCAGTCATTCAGTTTTGTTGGAAAACAAAGAGGTCTTGATGATACTCGTGGGACTTTATTTTATGAGTATGCACGTTTAATTAATGAAATCAGGCCTAAGGTATTTATCTATGAAAATGTTCGAGCTGTAATTTCTCATGATAAAGGTAAAACCTGGAAAAAGATGCAGCAAGTATTTAGTGAATTAGAATATAATTTTAGTTGGAAAGTTCTTAATGCGAGAGATTATGGGATACCACAAAATCGAGAACGGCTGTTTGTTGTTGGTTTTAGAAATGACTTGCATTTGTCTGCCACTTTTGAATTCCCTAGAGCAATTCCACTTAAAAAGAAGATGAAGGATTTTTTATTGGATAATGCCCCTGGCGGCTATTTTTTACCGAAAAAAGGGGTCGATTTTGTTACCAGTGAGAAAAATTTATCTAAGCGTTTTACTCAGATTGATGGGGATATACAGCTTTGTCAAAAGAAAAATCAACAATTTAATTGGCATGGGGATTTTGTTTTTCAAAGCGAAGAAGATGCTGAAAGGAATCATATAGAAGATTTAGAAAAATATTATCTTTCAGAAAAAGTGAAAAAATATGTGCTGTCACCTGGTACAAAAAATTTTTATAGTAGGCCTGAGACTGATTTAGATGTTGCACGCCCATTACTTACAACGATGCATAAAATGCATCGTGCTGGAGTTGATAATTATGTTACAACTGATGGGCGATTAAGAAAACTTACTCCAAGAGAATGTCTGCGACTAATGGGATTTTCTGATAAGTTTAGAATTGTCGTTTCAAATACAGCAATGTATCAACAGGCAGGCAATAGCATTGTTGTTGATGTACTTATCCACATAATGCAGAAAATATTAAAAAGCTATCCTGACCTCGATCGATGATTTTATGAAGGAGGCCCATAGATTATGTCATTTACACCATTGGCAAGGTTTAGAAATTTTACAGTAGATAATCTCAAAGCTTTACTTGAGGTATATCCTGATATGCATAGAATGTCTTGGGATGAAGCAAGAGACTTTGCAGAAACAAAAATGAGGGGGTATAAGAGGACTGCATATCAGCAAGCCTGTCAGCTTGGATTGGAAGATAGGTCAACAGATTCTTTTCGTATACATAACTATTTATATACATTTGATGATGAAAATCTTGAAAATTATTTAACCTTTTGGTTTAAGATATATTTTGCTCCCAATCCATACGTTAAGTCAAATGATTCTCCATTTCTCATTTATTGTAGACTTTGTGAAGTGATACTTAAAAGTGCAAATCATTCGATTAATTTTTCTGATTTCATGGAAGAAAATATAGGCGGAGAAAGTGATGATATCCTTCTTAATGCAATAAAGAAATATGCGAATCCGATACAATATAAACTCAATGGGGATGATACTATTCTCTATATTGTTGATGATAATGTTGAATTGGTAAAGAAGGAAATTGATTTCATAAAAAAGTCTTTTCCAATAACTGATCCAAAATCAAAGGCTGAATTTTTTAAAAGATTTGACTATCTGAATTTTTGTAAATTCTATAGAAAAGAAATTAATGATACCATTGAAGATTCGAGGGTACATGAAACGGAAGAATTTGTCCGCATGGAGTTGCCATTTAACCAAAGTAAAGATTGTGCGCGAATGTTAGTGGATTATATTTATAACATAGATAATTTTGAAAGACTTTCGAATGTCCTTAAAAGTAATGATAAAACTATTAAAATAGATACAGATAATCTCGGAGGGAATTATCTAAGATATATGTTTGTAAAGTCCACTTCCAATTTTTTTAATGAGCGTAGTGGTGGTAAGAGTAGAGTCTTTATTGATAGAGACTATAAAATTACACTTAATGGGGAAACTGAACGGTGTAGACTATCCACTGAATGGGTGAGTATTGAACTTGGTGAGACGATTGCAAGTACAAACTATCTGTATGCGTTAATCTGTATTATTAACTCAATGTATTCACCCATAATAAAAATCTACAAAGAGGATGGGAAGTGGTATTTGCAGTACTCGAAGGGATCTTTTACTATTCGTGAGTTACCCGAATGCTTCAAAACTCCATTTGCGCAACGGTATATTCGCTCACTTTTAGCGAAACCTTTTGTCATTTTAACTGGATGTAGTGGGACTGGAAAAACTAGAATTTCTAAGCAATTTGCAGAATATCTTGAAGTTAACTTTGAGAATGGGGCGAAAAATTGGTTATTAGTTCCTGTTGGTGCTGATTGGACGGATAATACTAAAATTCTTGGTTTTTATAATCCCTTAGCGAACGATGGTAAAGGAAAATATGAAAAGACGGCTATACTGGAGTTGATTGAAAGAGCAAACCTTCCTCAAAATAGTGATATTCCATTTTTTATTATTCTCGATGAAATGAACTTAAGTTATGTAGAACGATACTTTGCAGATTTTCTTAGTCACATGGAAACTCCAACCTTAGAATTCATATTGGAGGGCTATTCGAAGTCGGTTAAATATCCTCAAAATTTATTTATTGTTGGGACTGTTAATATTGATGAAACTACATATATGTTCAGTCCTAAAGTACTTGACCGTGCTAATGTAATTGAATTTAAGCCAAGTAAAGATGCTGTTTTGGATTTATTTATGAATCCAAAAGATAATGAAAATATTCAGTCCGCCCCTTATGGGACTGCAGAGGCTTTTAAACGATTAGCCATTTTTATTAGAGAGGGCAATTGTGACTTAAATTCTGATAAAATGGTTCAAATTCAAAATATTTTCAAAACTATTTATGAAGTTGTTGAAAATAGTAATTTTGAGTTTGCTTACAGAACTGTTCGTGAGATTCGCCAGTATATTTCTGCTGCATATAGCTTGGCAGAAGATAAAGTGAATTTTGATTTTTATTCTGTAATTGATGAACAGTTGGTACAGAAAATATTTCCAAAGATACATGGAAATAAAAAAGAGCTTGGTGAATTATTAGAGCAATTGGATATCTTGTGTTCGGAAAATAATTTGATTTTAAGTAGTGAAAAAATTAAAAGAATGAAAGGAAAACTTGCAGATAACCAGTATGCAAGTTTTATATAATACAATGGTTGCTGCATTACGTTTTAAAGTAAATGAGAACCAGGATGCTTATCTGTATTCTGTTGGAACATATAGAGATATTGATTGGAAAAATGAATTACCTTGTGAATTGGGAGCTGACTACTCTGTATATCCCTCTATAGTGAAACCTATTACTGATGATATTAAAATCGAAAAAAGTATAGACGGGAAACCTATTTTGCGAATAATTGAGACAAAACGATATATCTTTAAAGTTGACAATAGGCATGGGACAATTTCATTACCTATTTTTCAAAATGAAAACAATAAATATTTGAAACTTGATAAAGATAAAAATTCGGTTATTTTTCAGTTCATAAACTACTTAGGTAGGACTAAAGTTGTATTTTTCAATTGTGATTGTCAAAAAAAAATCATATTTGAAGTAGTTCCCAAGAAGATAGATTATGAAGATGACTATATAAAGCTTACGGAATCTTTAGCTGAGCGATGTTCTGCCTTATTGTTAGAGTATACTGGATCTACGTCCAATATCTTCAATGTATCGCATGAGAATCCCAAAACTTTAATGGAACAGTTTATCTTTTTGCGGAAATTTTGTTTCAGTGAAAACCTTTTGGGCTTATTTGAAGCAATAAAAAGAAATCCAGACCATCTATTGACAGAGTATTCGGAGCTTAAACCTAACGGATGCAGCAGGCCTTCAAAACATTTTTATACGCATCCCTTTAGCTATGGTCGTCAGTGGAAAAAATATAAGAATGAAGATTCGCATTGTTTTTATGCTCCATCTAAAATCGCTGTTATTCATAAAAAAAATAGCATTGATACAGTGGCTAATAAATTTTTAAAGTTTGCATTAGAGCGATTTAAGAGTATTTGTGATAATTTAATTGATTCTTTAGGACTGAATGGTGATTCGACGCAATCTGAATGTCTCCGAGAAGCCTTATATATTCAACAAATTTTGAGCGATATTTTATGTGATCGATTTTTTGATGAAATTGGAAAACTGGAAATCATGCCTCAAAATAATCAAGTTCTTCAAAAGCGAGAAGGGTATTCTCAAATTTTCTTTGTATATTCTATGGTTGATTTAGCACTGCAACTTGAGTGGAAAGGTAAAGATTTGATTTATGAAGGTGAGTCGAAAAATGTGGCTCTCTTGTATGAATATTGGCTTTTCTTGGTACTGTCAAATATTTTTCGC
>DCJQ01000037.1 GCA_002319965.1 Megasphaera sp. UBA1696 | reverse complement strand
CGCTCATACGTCGATGGTCCTCGGGGCTTATCTCGCCGGCCTCGACTACGTCGGTCAGTGCATGGAAGACCCGATCATCCGCAAATCCCTGGACCAGACAGTTTTTGGCGAAATCGTGCCGACCGTCGATTTGCCGGAAGAAAAGGCCATTGCCTTTGCCCGTGCCGTCTACGAACGATTCGAAAATCCCTTCGTAAAACACGCCTTATTAGCCATTTCTCTGAACTCCATCTCGAAGTGGAGAGCCCGTATCCTGCCGACCTTTAAGGACAGTTTGGCAGCGACGGGAAAACTGCCGAAGTTCCTGACCTACTCCCTGGCAGCTCTCCTTACCTTCTACCGGACGACGGAAGCCGGCGACCAATGCCTCATGGGTTCCCGGACCGGCAACACCTATGAAATTCACGATGATGAAGATAAATTAGCTTTCATTAAAGATCATGCCGCCCTCGCGACTGCCGACTATGTCAAGGCTGTCCTCGGACAGCCCGCTTGGTGGGGCGAAGATCTGAATGCTGTTGACGGCCTCACGGACGCTGTAACGGCTCATATGGACCGCATGGCTGAGATTGGTGTCAAAGCTCATCTTGCTGAATTGACTGCATAAGGAGATTATGATGAACGTATTCCAGATACACGCTGATGATAATGTTGCCGTCGCTGTCGACGCTGTTGCCAAGGGCAGCAGCGTTACCGTCGGCGGAGCGTCTTTCGCCGTCTGCCAGGACATCCCGGCAGGCCATAAAATCGCCATTAAAGAGATTAAAAAAGGCGAAGATGTCATAAAATACGGTTTCCCCATCGGGACCGCCAAAATGGATATTCCTCAAGGATCCTGGGTCCATACCCACAACGTCCAAAGTAAACTGGGCGACCTCCTGGATTACACCTATGAACCGGGAAAGGCGCAGCGCCCTCCTAAGGAAAGTGAAAAAAAATACGAGTTCCTCGGATATAAACGGACAGACGGCCAGGCCGGCATCCGCAATGAAGTTTGGATCATCCCGACCGTAGGCTGCGTCAATAACATTGCCCGGGCCATTGAAACGGCGGCCCAGGTCTATAAGACGGACAACATCGACGGAATCTATTCGTACAGCCATCCCCATGGATGCTCCCAGCTCGGTGACGACCAGCTCCATACGCAGAAAGTATTAAGTGGCCTTATTCACAATCCGAATGCCGGTGCCGTTTTGGTACTGGGCCTTGGCTGTGAAAACAACCAGATCAGCCTGATGAAGGACGTCATCGGCGACTATGACCCGGACCGCGTCAAGTTCCTCATCTGTCAGGACGTAGAAGATGAAATCGAAGCCGGCACGGCGATTGTGAAAGAACTGTGCGACTATGCGGCTAAATCCCATCGGGAACCCTGCGATGCCTCCCTGTTGACGATCGGCCTGAAGTGCGGCGGTTCCGACGGATTTTCGGGAATCACGGCCAATCCCTTGGTCGGGGAAATCTCGAACCGTCTCATCGCTGCCGGCGGCACGTCGATCCTGACGGAAGTGCCGGAAATGTTCGGTGCTGAAACGCTGCTCATGAACCGGGCTCGGAATGAAGAAGTCTTCGATAAGACCGTGGCCCTGGTAAACAACTTTAAAGAATACTTCATGAACTATGGCGAAAAGATCAATGAAAACCCGTCACCTGGCAATAAAGCCGGCGGCATTACGACCCTGGAAGATAAATCCCTCGGCTGCGTACAAAAAGGCGGCCAGGCTCTGGTAGAAGATGTCCTCTCTTATGGCGACAGAGTCCAAAAGAAAGGGCTGAATCTCTTGCAGGCACCGGGCAACGACTTGGTAGCGGCCAATGCCTTAGCCGCAGCCGGTGCCCACATGGTCCTCTTTACGACGGGTCGGGGAACGCCTTTTGCCTGCCCGGTACCGACGATTAAGATTTCCAGCAACAGCAAGCTGGCCGAATTCAAAAAGAACTGGATCGATTTCAATGCCGGCACGATTGCTGAAGGCGAATCGCGGGAAGCAGCGGCTGACCGCCTGTTCCAATACATACTCGATGTAGCGTCGGGACGTGTTTTGGCAAAATCGGAAGCTTTGGATAAACACGAACTGGCTATATTTAAAAACGGTGTTACCTTATAAGGAGGGAGTGCAATGAGCACACAAGAAGGAACCTTGCCGAAGCCGAACGCTCCGGTTGAAGGGAATTCTGCCAAAGACGGCCATGTAAAGCTGTCTTGGCGTGAAAAGATTTGTTATGGGTTTGGTGACTTTGGCAATGGTTTTATGTTTGACCTCGGGCAGGCCTACTTGACGAAATACTGGATTGACGTTTGTACCATCCCAGCTGCGGCTGTTGCCGGTATTTTCGCCTTTACCAAAATCTTCGACGCCTTTATGGATCCCATTGCCGGTTCCGTTATCGACGGCCGAAAGAATATCGGTCCTCGCGGTAAGTTCCGTCCGGTCATGATGTTTTCTGCCGTCATCCTGGCTATCTTGACGGTCATTACTTTTACGATGCCGGAAATATCGGCAACAGGTAAAATCATCTTTGCTTACGGTGCTTATATGGCTTGGGGCCTTGTTTATTCCTTTACTAATATTCCTTACTCCTCCCTGGCCAGTGTTATGACTCGAGACGTTGAAGAACGAAGTCAGATGGCTACGACCCGTCAGGCCGGATCCATTGGGGCTCAGCTCATCACCGGCATGGCTTTCGTACCAATCGTCATGATGTTTGCTTCGCCTCACCACGGCTTCTTTATCGCCGCGGCTGTCATGTCTATCGTTGGTGTCATTGGTTTTGCTATTTGTTATCTGAACTGCCGTGAACACGTCCCTGTTAAGCGCAATACGGCTAACGAACAGAAAGCCAAAGCGTCCGACTATGTTAAACTCGTGTTTACCAACAAACCGCTCTTATGCATCATTTTAATGACTTTGTTTACCATTTCGGCCATGAATACCAACAACCAGATGATGATTTTCTTCTGTCAGTATAATCTGGGTTACATGGGCTTCCAGCCGATTGTAAACGGCATCATGATGGGTTGCTCCGTCATCGGGATTCTGCTCATTCCGAAACTCGTTAAAAAGTTTGGTAAGAAGAAGACAGCCATCGGCGGTTTGCTCATCGGCTGTGCAGCCGACTTGCTCAACTTCGTCATTCCGACCAATATTTACTCGTTCATCGTGTTGGTTACTATCGGCTACGTTGCCCTGGCTATTCCTAACGGCGTTACCTGGGCGTTTGTCTCCGACGTTATCGACTACAGTGAATGGCATAACGGTATCCGTAAAGAAGGCATCACCTATGCTGCTTTCAACTTCTCCCGTAAAATCGCACAGGCCCTGGCTGCTGTCGTAAGTTCCGGTATCTTGGTAATGACGGGGTATGTTGCCAATGCCGTACAGAGCGAAATGACCCTCTTGGGCATTAAAGCGGCTATGACCTTGTACCCCGGCGTTGCCCTTGGTATTGCTGCTATCATCTTGTACTTCTTCTACGGTTTGACGGATGATAAATTTAAACAAATCGCTGAAGATTTGAATAACGGCAAGTGGGAACACGGTACCATCGAATAAGGAGGCTTTCACATGAAAGATCAGAACTGCGGCTACTGCGTCAAAGGTGAACCGCTGGCTAAGTTTGGCATCTACGTCTGCGATTTATCGGTCAGTATGTTGGTTTTATTCAAAGAACAGAGTCATCCCGGCCGCTGCATCGTCGCTTATAAAGATCATGTCAACGAAATGACAGAATTAAGTGATGAAGACCGAAATGCCTTCTTTGCCGACGTAGCTCGTGCTTCGAAAGCCATTCATGCTGCCTTTCATCCGGATAAAGTAAACTACGGGGCTTATGCTGATTCAGGACACCACCTGCATATCCACTTAGTTCCGAAGTATAAAGATGAATTTGAATGGAACAGCACCTTTGTCATGAATCCTGATCGCGTTTACTTGACAGATGCAGAGTATGAAGATATGATTGATAAAATAAAGAAACAATTGTAAAACTAAGTAACCGGGGACTGTCTGCTGCGACAGTCCCATCTTATCTCATGGAGGAATCAAAATGAAGAATGTGCTTACTATTGGTGAAGCGATGGGCCTTCTCATCGCTGAAGAAACGGGTCCGTTGGAATCGGTCGAACATTTTTCCCGCCACGTCTGCGGGGCTGAATTGAACTATGCCGTCGGCATGGCCCGTTTGGGAAATAATGTATCGTATATCTCCAAGGTTGGCATCGACCCCTTTGGCCGCTGCATCGTCAATTTTCTGAAAGAAAATAATATTCACGAACAGTATGTCTGGACCGATGATGATCATATGACGGGTTTTCAGATGAAGGAAAAGGTCGTCGAAGGCGATCCTTTCGTAGCCAATATTCGTAAGCATACGGCATTCTCTCATTTTCAGCCGGCTGACTTGGCCGGTATCGACTGGACTGGTGTCGATCACCTTCATGTGACGGGGATTCCCCTGGCCTTGTCGGAATCGTGCCGGGAAACGATTTATACGCTGATGATGCGGGCTCACAGTAAGGGCGTGCGCATTTCCTTCGATCCCAACCTGCGGCCCATGCTCTGGAAATCAGAGGAAGCCATGGCCCGGGTCATCAATGATGCTGCTCAGTACGCGGACATCGTCATGCCTGGCCTCGGTGAAGGCAAAATTTTGACCGGTCGGGAAAGTGAACAGGATATTGCCCAGTATTACCTCCAGCGAGGCGTTCAGACTGTCGTCATCAAGCTCGGCGGAAGCAATGGTACTTATATCCGTACGGAAAAAGAAGAATTGTACGTACCGAGCTATCACGTCAAGCACATCGTCGATACGGTCGGTGCCGGTGACGGCTTTGCCGTCGGCTTTACCAGCGGGCTCCTCGATGGGTTAACCTTGGAAGATGCTGCCCGCAGAGGCGCCGCTATCGGGGCCATGGCCATTCAGGTAGCCGGAGACAATGAAGGCCTGCCGACGAGAGAAAAATTGGAAGCCTTTCAGCAAAGCCATTCGTAATGCCTTGTATAGAGATATCTTTTTGAGCGTGTGAGAGGAGTTTACACAATGGATAAAATCGAAGTCGTCAATAAAATTAAGGAAATCGGTGTCGTCGCCGTCATTCGCGGCAACAACCCGGAAGAAGCCGTAGCCATGTCGGAAGCCTGCATCAAAGGCGGCGTCACGGCCATTGAATTGGCA
>DCJQ01000028.1:1829-14216 GCA_002319965.1 Megasphaera sp. UBA1696 | reverse complement strand
TATCATGCCTATTCGGCGCCAACAGAAAAAAGCAGCCCCTAAACGGAGCTGCTTTTAAGTCACACAAACCTTTTTATGAGATTATGGAGAGATGTTAGTCGATGCAGTAACGGGAGAAAATCCCCTTGAGGGTAAAGCCGTGTTTATCTTTTTCCTGACGGACGGCCTGTTTCTGTTCGCTCATAGAAGCGACGAGAGCCTGACCGCGGCAGTAAATACCTTCACCATTGGCAGAGCCATCGAAAGGCAAGGGCATCATGGTGTTAATCATATCGTCGAACGTGTATCCTTTATTCATAATGAAAGCCTCCTTCAAAAGACTTCAATAACAATTATCAGTTGTTGATTATAAGTTTACACGTTTCTCTCCCCTGCGTCAACCGAATCGCCAGTTTAATTCGGCAACCTAACTATTCGTTAAAAGGATTCATAGTCACGTTCTGATGATCTTATGGATGATCGTGCTGAGAATCATGATGATGACGACGACGGGAACGGTAATACCGACCGGCGTATCGACGCTGAGTAAGTAACGGTACAAAATGACGCCGAGGACCCATAAAACGATATTGAGCCAGTTGACGCTTTCTGCCGTATGGTCTCTCTTTAAAATAAAGAAATCTGCCAAGAGGATGGCCGTCATCGGTGCAAAGACGGAACCGATAAGATAGAGGAAGTCTTGGAACTGATCGGGAGCTGCAAAAACAGCCAGGACAACACCGAGAACCGTCGCGGCGAGAGCCATAATCTTATCAGAGGCCTTGGGAGCCAAACTCTGGAAGCTGACACCGGCCGAAAAGGCATCGAGGAAGGTCGTCGTAACCGTCGACAGCAAGACGACGAGGATACCGGCGATCCCCATCCCGGCCCGGAGCATGATGGCGGCAATATCGTCCTGCCCCGTAAAGAGGGCCGCTCCCATGCCGATGATGAACATCCACGAGCTGGCCACGAAGTAAGCACCGCAGCTGGCGGCGGTTGCCAAGACCGGTTTCTTAGCCGTTCTCGTATAGTCTGAAATAATCGGCAGCCACGACAAAGGCATGGCGACAGCCAGTTCGACGGCGCCGCCGAAGGTGAGTTCACCGGCCGGAACGGTTGGCGTACCATTTTGGAAAACGACCATACTGAGCATAATCGTCAAAATAAACAAAGCTGCCATGACGACGACATTGACCTTGCTGAGATTCTTGAGGCCCATGATAATCCACAAAGCAATGAAAGCACCGATAATGACACTCCACCAGGACATGCCGATGGCGGCGATGGTGTTAGCAGCCAAAGCCGCACTGCCTACCATGACGGCTGTCCAGCCGACGAGCTGAATGACGTTCAAGCCGGCGAAGAGCTTTGCCCCCTGCGTACCAAAGGAGATGCGCACCGTTTCCATGGCACTGCCTCCCGTCCGGCCGCCGATGAGGCCGGCCAGGTACATGATGATGCCGCCGATGATATGACCGAGGATAATCGCTTCCAAGGCCCGGACAAAACCTAAGGGGGCCAGGAGCATGCCGGTCAAGATTTCAGCGATGGAAATCCCTGCGCCAAACCACAATAGGCCGTTGGAAAAGGCTGAGGTCTTTCGTTCATTTACCATATAGTATCAAACCTTTCTATCATAAATACTGTTATAAATAATAACCTATCTCAGTATACCATATTCTTTTGAAAAACCCTATGGAGAAGCGAAGATTTATCACAGTTTTAACTCACTTTACGATAACTGCGCGCTTTTTCTTTATCCTTCGACCAGTACCATGCTATACTGGTACTGATTATAAACTAACAATTACTATTGGCAGCAAATTTCGAGAATTATACGTTTGGAGTGATATCATGAAAATAGACAAGCGCCTGAAAATCGCCATTGCCGCTGTCGTCATTGCCGCCCTTGCCTTTGGCGGATACACCTACTACCAAGGTCAGCAGCAGGCAAAACAAGCCTCGACCGTTGAAACGGCAGAGGCCGTCCGCAAAGATTTGAAGTCGACCGTATCGGCCACCGGGACCATCAGTCCTGTCGATTCCGTCGAAGTATCGCCGAAGATTACGGCCCGTATCAGCCAGGTCCTGGTCAAAGAAAATGATACGGTCACAGCCGGACAGACCGTTGCCATCTTAGACGGCAAGGATTACGAAGCCCAGCGCGACCAAGCTCAGTATAAGGTCACCAACACAAAGGTAGAATATGAACGAGCCGAAAAACTGTACGAGCTCGGCGCCGGGACCAAACAGGACCTCGACACAGCCAAATTCAATTACGACACGGCCCTCAGTACCTTGTCGGAAGCTGAATCGGACGTAGCTGAAACGGTCATCACCGCTCCCATGGACGGCGTCGTCGTCGGCGAACCGAAAACGGTCGGCACCATGGCCGTTCAAGGCAACAGCAACCCGACGGTCATCATGCGCATTGCCGATACGTCAAGCAAACAGATTTTAGCCCAAGTCGACGAAACAGATATCGGAAAAGTCCAAGTCGGCCAGGAAGCAACCTTTACTGTCGACGCCTATACGGACCGCACCTTTACCGCCCGGGTCTCGAAGATTTCTAAGACCGATACCAGCAACACCTGGGATACGAACAGCTCGTCGTCCTCCTCGTCGAGTTCCTCCAGCTCCTCGGCCAGTGTCATCTACTATTACGTCACCCTCGATGTCAGTGATCCTGATGACGTCTTAAAACTGGGCATGACGGCCCGCGTCGACATCACGACGTCGGAAAAACAAGACGCCTTGGTCGTCCCCATCGCCGCCTTGAAGACCAATGATTCCGGCTCTTACGTCCTTCGCGTCAAGGACGACGGCACGACCGAACAGGTTCCGGTCAAGACCGGCATCTACAGCAGTGACTACGTCGAAATCCTGTCAGGGCTCACCGAGGGCGATAAGGTTTCCATTTCCTATACGGCCAGCAAGTCTTCTTCATCTTCCTCGAAGAGCAGCAGCCGTCAAGGGCCGCCGCCCATGTAAGGGAGGTCTTGGCTATGAATCCCATCATTGAACTCCAAGGTATCCAAAAAATATACCATATCGGCGGAGAAGACTTCGCCGCCTTAGCCGGCATTACCCTCAACATTGAAGAAGGGGAATTTGCCGCCCTCATGGGGCCTTCCGGCTCGGGGAAGTCGACGCTGATGAACATCCTCGGCTGCCTCGACAGACCGACAGCCGGATCGTACCAGCTGGGAGGAAAGGAAGTTGCCCACCTCAATGACGATGAACTCGCCGTCGTCCGCAACCAGCACATCGGCTTCGTCTTCCAAAACTTCAACCTCCTGTCGCGAATCACGGCCCTCGACAACGTCGCCCTGCCCCTGGTCTATGCCGGTGTCGGCCGCAAAGAGCGGACTGAACGGGCCATGGATAAACTGAAATCCGTCGGTCTTGAAACGTGGGCTCACCACAAGCCAAATGAACTCTCCGGCGGCCAGCGCCAGCGCGTTGCCATCGCCAGAGCCTTGGTCAACAACCCGCACATCATCATGGCTGACGAACCGACGGGCAACCTCGATACGAAGTCGACCAAAGACATTATGCGCCTCTTTGAAGAACTTCACGAAGACCACAAGACGATCATCTTAGTCACACACGAACCGGAAATCGCCGCCTGTGCGACCCGTCAGCTCCTCTTGTCAGACGGCAAGATAACCAAAGATGCCGGAAAGGGGGTCGTCATGGATGTTATTTAGTGAAAGCGTCCAGATCGCCATTACGGCGCTCTTGTCAAATAAGCTGCGCTCCATTCTGACCATGCTGGGCATCATCATCGGCGTCGGCGCCGTCATCGCCATGATTTCCATCGGCATGGGCGTCCGCCAAAACGTTACCAACTCCATTGCCAGCTTGGGCAGCAACATGCTCATCGTCATGCCGGGCTCGGCCAACAGCGGCGGCGTCCGCTCGGCAGCCGGTTCCAATAAAAAGTTAAAATACGACGACGCCTTAGCCATCAAGAAGCAGATCAAGAACATCGATTATGTATCGCCGACGGTCAACAGTTCGTATCAAGTCGTCAACGGCAACCAGAACTGGAACACGTCCGTCTACGGCGTTACGCCGGAATACCTGCACATCCGCTCTCTCACCGTCCAATCAGGTTCTTTCATCACCCAATCCGATTTAAATTCCCGCAACCGCGTCGCCGTCATCGGGACGACGGTCGCCACAAACCTCTTTGATGAAACCAATCCTGTCGGCAAGACGATCCGCATCAATAACCAGCCGTATAAAGTCATCGGCGTCCTCGAAAGCAAGGGTCAGTCTTCCGTCGGTCAGGACCAGGACGACATGGTCATCGTACCTTTGACGACGGCGCAAGAACGACTGCTGGGCATTACCTACATCAAGTCCATCAACATCCAGGTATCCAGTGCCGATAAGATTGAACAGGTCCAATCGGAAGTCGAAGCCCTTCTGCGCCAGCGTCATCACATTACCAACGGCAAGGAAGATGACTTCAACGTCCGCAACCTGACCAGCCTCATGGAAACGATGACCCAGACGACGACCATGCTGACCCTCTTCTTAGGCAGCATCGCCGCCATCTCCCTCGTCGTCGGCGGTATCGGCATCATGAATATCATGATGGTATCCGTTACCGAACGAACCCGTGAAATCGGCATCCGCAAAGCCTTGGGGGCAACCTTCCAGAACATCATGATGCAGTTTCTCATCGAGTCCGTCGTCATCGGCGTCATAGGGGGGCTCTTGGGCGTCGCCTGCGGCGTTGGCATCGCCTTGGCCATTGCCGAGTCCGGCCTCTTTGAGACGGTCATTACGGCAGCTCCCATCATTATTTCCTTCAGCTTCTCCGTCGGCATCGGCCTCTTCTTCGGCATCTATCCGGCACGAAAAGCTGCCAAACTCGATCCAATCGAAGCCTTGCGCTATGAATAAAAAGAAGCACTGTTCCGAGGAACAGTGCTTTTTATATGCAAAAATTTATTCGTTCAGCCAGCGGCGCACATCGTCTTCGGCGTCTTGGACGGTCGACCCCAAAATGACGAGATGTGTTCCAAGCTTTGCCTTGGGGCAAAGTTCATGGATGTCTTCCAGGCTGCGGCCGATACCGCTCCCTTCATGGGTGCAGAAAGGATAGATGGTTTTGCCGGAAAAATCGTGATTTTCTAAGAAGGTCCACATGGCCATAGGCATGGTTCCGCACCAATTGGGATAGCCGAGAAAAATGAGGTCATAACCGCTGATGTCGTCGAGATCCTTTGACAGGGCCGGCCGAAGCCTTTTTTCCCATTCATGGCGAGCCAGGGAGACCGTTTCTTTATACTCATGAGGATAGACGGCTGCTGCCCGAATATGAAAGAGGTCCCCGCCGGTCATGCGGCCGATCATCTTAGCCGCCTGCTCCGTATTGCCGACCTTAAGATTGACAATCTTACCGCTGACATAATTCATACCGGCATGTGAAAAATAAGCAATGAGACATTTTTTCCCCTTATAATCCATAGACAGGTCACTCCTCCCGGCTCGATAGGCCTAAAAATACTGATTATAATTTCATTATACGGCAAAACGATAAGCTGTTCAATCACTATCATAAATGGAAGCCATTTCATTTTCTCATGCCTGCCGCCGTCCCCTTACCTTTCCAAGGTCCATATAATGTAGTAAAATAAAGGAGCTAACAGATTTTTACTATCAACGAACATAAGGAGGTCCATTTATGGCTCACGTAAATGAAAACTACTTGAAACTCCCCGGAAACTACCTCTTTGCAACCATTGCAAAAAAAGTAGAAGCTTACTCCAAAGCACATCCGGAAGCGAATATCATCCGTCTCGGCATCGGTGACGTCACCCGTCCCTTGGCATCGGCCATCATCGACGCCATGCATAAAGCCGTCGACGAAATGGGCAAAGCCGAAACCTTCCGCGGCTACGGTCCGGAACAGGGCTATGACTTCCTCCGCCAGGCCATCATCGACGGTGACTATAAAACGCGAGGCATCGACCTCGATCTTGACGAAGTCTTCGTCGGTGACGGTGCGAAAACAGACGTCGCCTGCATCCAGGAAATCTTCGGCAGCGACCTCAAATTCGCCGTAGCCGATCCCGTTTACCCGGTCTATCTCGACTCCAACGTCATGTGCGGCCATACAGGCGAATGGAACGCCGAAAAGGGAATTTATGACGGCGTCGTCTACCTTCCCTGCACGCCGGAAAACGGCTTCAAAGCCGTACCGCCGACGGAAAAAGTCGACATCGTCTACCTCTGCAACCCTTCCAACCCGACGGGCACGGCCATGAGCAAAGAAGAACTGGCAAACTGGGTCGCAGCAGCTAAGAAAAACAACTTCATCATCATCTATGACTCGGCTTATGAAACGTACATCACCGAACCGGACGTTCCTCACAGCATCTTTGAAGTCGAAGGGGCCAAAGAAGTCGCCATCGAACTGCGCTCCTACTCCAAATGTGCCGGTTTCACGGGCACTCGCTGCTCCTACGTCGTCGTTCCCCACGCCTGCACGGCTTATAAAAAAGACGGCACGGCCGTCGAACTCAACCCGCTGTGGAACCGCCGCCAGTGCACCTTCTTCAACGGCACGCCGTACATCGTCCAGCGTGCTGCCGAAGCCTACTACAGCCCGGAAGGACAGAAACAGTGCTTGGCCGACGTCAAATACTACATGGAAAATGCCCACATCATCCGCGACGGCCTGACCAAAGCCGGCTTCACCGTCTACGGCGCAACCAACTCGCCCTACGCCTGGGTACAGACGCCGAACGGCATGAAGAGCTGGGACTTCTTTGACCTCCTCCTCGAAAAAGCTCACGTCGTAACGACACCGGGTTCGGGCTTTGGCCCCCACGGCGAAGGCTACCTCCGCCTGACGGCCTTCGGTACCAAAGAAAATACGATTGAAGCCGTCAACCGCATCGCTAATTTAAATTTATTCAAATAAAGGTGGTTTAACCATTGAGTACAAATTTGGAAGTAGGCATCGTCGGCTTGCCGAATGTCGGTAAGAGCACCCTTTTCAATGCCATTACCAAAGCCGGCGCAGAAGCGGCAAACTATCCCTTCTGCACGATTGAACCGAACGTCGGTATCGTAGAAGTACCGGATCCGCGCATCCAGGTCCTGACCGACATGTACAACCCTAAAAAAACGATTCCTGCCGTCATGCGTTTCGTCGATATTGCTGGTCTTGTCGCCGGCGCATCGAAGGGCGAAGGCCTGGGTAATAAGTTCCTCAGCCATATCCGTGAAACCGACGCCATCGCCGAAGTCGTCCGCTGCTTTGAAGATTCAAACATTACCCACGTCGACGGCTCCATCGACCCCATTCGCGACATCGAAACGATCAACACCGAACTCTGCCTGGCAGACCTGGAAACGGTGCAGAAACGGGCCGACCGCATCGCCAAAGTCGCCCAGTGCGGCGATAAAGATGCCAAGGCCGAATACGACGTCCTGAAAAAAGTTCTCGCATGCCTTGAAAACGGAGAACCGGCCCGCAAAGCCGGCCTTACCAAAGACGACCTGCCTCAGGTCAAGGATCTTAACCTCCTGACCTTAAAGCCCATCATCTATATCGCCAACGTCGCTGAAGATGAAGCCGGCAATCCTGACGCCAATCCCAACGTCAAGCGCGTCGAAGAATATGCCGCCCAAGAAGGGGCTCAGGTCGTCGCCGTCTCGGCTAAGATCGAAGCCGAAATCGCCGAACTTCCGGCCGACGAAGCCGCCGTCTTCTTAGAAGAACTGGGACTCCCCGAATCGGGTCTCGATAAGCTCATCAAAGCCAGCTATGCCCTCCTGGGCCTGATTAACTTCTTCACGGCCGGTGCCGACGAAGTCCGGGCCTGGACCATCGTCAACGGCACGAAAGCCCAGAAGGCGGCCGGTAAAATCCATACCGACATCGAACGGGGCTTTATCCGCGCTGAAATCGTTTCCTACGACGACCTCATCGCCTGCGGCAGCGAACAAGGTGCCAAAGAAAAGGGCCTCGTTCGCCTGGAAGGAAAGGATTACATCATGAAAGACGGCGATGTAACCTACTTCCGCTTCAACGTCTGATCAACCGATAAAATCGAACAGCCTCTGAAATACGAAAAAAGCTCATCCCGTGACAGCAGCTTACTGCCATGGGATGAGCCTTTTTCATAAGACTTGTACTTCTTCTTCGCTCTTTAGATTGGGTCGAGGCGTCCGTTCATCGGTCAGACCGGCAATGTAATCTAAGGACGTATGATACAACTTCGCCAGTTGAATCAGCTTTTCTACGGGAATCTTTCGTTTTCCCAATTCATACATGCCATATCCAACTTGAGAACATTTTAAAATTTTGGCTACATCAGCTTGAGAAAGTCTCGCCTCCAATCGGAGCGTCTTCAAACGGCTGTAGTATTTCATGTCATCACCTGTTTTCATCATTATCGTATTCCAGAAGTACATTAGTAATGTCCTTTATACTATTATAGTAAATATATAAAAAGACGGCAATGATTATCTGCATATAATCGTTGCCGTCTTTGCAATTTAGACAATCTTTTATGAAATACTTAACAAATTTGTACCAATTTACCGGGATTCATGATATTATTGGGATCTAAAGCCTTCTTGATGGCTTTGATGACATTTAGTTCTGCTTCCGGAGTACAGAGCGCAAATTCTTCCAGCTTCTTAAAACCGACGCCGTGTTCGCCGGACATCTTACCGCCGAGGGCATAGACCCGCGGGAAGAGGTCGCGGTGGAAGGCCTTGATCTTTTCAAACCATTCTTCCGGCGACAATCCCTTGGCATTCAAAGGAAGGACGTGGATATTCCCATCACCGATATGGGCGACGGTGACGCAGTAGAGGTCGTACTTTTCGCGAAGTTCCGGAATCTGCTTGGTGATGTCGGGAATCTTATCGAGGGGAACGACGAAGTCTTCTGTCTGGAACATCTTGTCGACGTCGCGGGCCGCTTCGGCAAACTGCTTGCGCAGCTTCCAGATGCGCTTATCGGCTTCAAATTCATCGATAGAACCGTTTTCTTCAGCCAAGTCGCAGAGCTGTTCCATCTTGCGGTCCGAATCGTCTTCGCTGAACGATTCTACCGTAACGATGACGTAGTCGCAGCCTTCATCGACATGAGGCATCTTCATGTCCAAGAACTTGCAGGTCATGCGCAGGGCTTCATTGTCCATGAATTCGATACTCGTCGGGTCAATGCCGGCCTTCAAAATTTTATTAGGCAGGGCAAAGGCTTCTTCGTCAGTCTTAAAGACACAGACCATATTAAAAGTGTACGGCGGCATAGGACGAAGCTTTACTGTGACTTCGGTGATGATACCGAGAACGCCTTCAGAACCGGCAAAGAGCTGTTCCAAACAAAGACCGGTAGAGCATTTCTTTAAGCGGGCACCGGCATCGAGGATATCGCCCGTCGGCGTAACGACTTTCAGGCTGTAAATCTGATTGCGCGTCGTACCGTATTTAACAGCTTTATTGCCGCCGGCATTGTTGGCTACGTTGCCGCCGATCATGCTGCTGTCGGCACTGGACGGATCACCGGCGTAGAGGAGGCCGTGTTTGGCGGCTTCGCGCTGCAAGTCTCCGGTGATGACCCCGGTCTGGCAGACGGCATACATGTTATCGGCATCAAAGGTCAGAATCTGATTCATCCGTTCCAATTCGACGACGATACCGTGATAGACGGGGATGGCGCCGCAGGCAACGCCGGAACCGGCCGAACGCGGTGTAATGGGAACAAGGTATTTGTTGGCCAGTTTAACGACTTCGGCTACTTCTTCCGTCGATCCCGGAAATACGACGACTTCCGGCTTGTGGAAATAATGAGAGTTCCCTTCTTCATCGGTCTGGTACCGTTCCAAATAATCTTCGTCAGTCTTGACGAATTTATCCCCCAGGACATTACGTAATTCGGCTAATAAATCTGGTGTAACGGAATTAAAAGATGCTGCCATATATAAACGCTTCCCCTCTGTCAGTCTGGATTTTAGTATTCCAAAAAGCTATAGTAAATTCACTTCTTCATGGAAGTTGAACATAGTATACCATATACCAAAGACTTGTAAAGTCACTTTTTTCTTCATTTCTTAGGATTATCCCGGTTTATCTTCTAATCTTGAAACGAAAGAACGTGATTTTTACATAAAGTTTTACGTTTTACGGCAGCATCGTTTTTACCGATTATATTTATTTTTTATATCTTCTATGCTTGATTAAGATTCAGCTAACGTTTCCCATTTTTCGTAGGCCTCGTCAAGTTCAGCCTGAGCCGCTTCATATTCCGCCGTCAGGCTCATCATGGCCTCGGCATCGGTCTGATTTTCAGGCATATTCATCTTGACTTCATACATTTTTAGGGTCGCTTCAAGCTCGGCAATCTTCAGCTCTAACTTTTGAAGCTTCGCTTCTTGCCCGTACACGGGCGCTTTTTGCACCTTTACGGCCGGCGCCGGGGTTGACGGCTTCTTGGCCGCAGTATCTTTCTCAGGCAGAGACTGCGGATTGTTTTCAGCAGCCAAGGCCTCGGACTCCCGGACTTTTTCCCGATAATAACTATAGTTTCCGACGTAGTCCGTCAGCTGCTTATTTTCAAGGACCAAAGTCCGCTGAGTGATTTTATCGAGGAAGTAACGGTCATGAGAGATAACGAGATAGGTCCCGCCAAAATCGAGAAGGGCCTGTTCGAGGACTTCTCGCGTCGGAATATCCAAATGATTGGTCGGTTCGTCAAGAATGAGGAAATTAGGTCCCTGCAAAAAGAGCTTGAGCAAGGCTACTCGGGCCTGTTCCCCGCCGCTAAGGCTGTCGATGACTTTAAAGACGTCATCGCCTCGGAAAAGGAAGTGCCCTAAAGCCGACCGGGCTTCATCTTCGCCGTAACTGAAGGCATTCATGATTTCATCGAGAACGGTCCAAGCCCCGTGAAGTTCCGTATGCTCCTGGGCAAAATAACCGATATGGACCTTGCTGCCGAGTGTGATATGGCCGTCCGTCGGTTCTTTTTCACCCATAATCATGCGGATAAGGGTCGTCTTCCCGGCCCCGTTAGGACCGATGAGGGCTGCCGCTTCACCGCGGCGCAGGAGGAGCGACAAATGGTCAAAGAGCTGTCGGTCAGCAAAACCGCCGCTGACCTTATCGAGGGTCAGTACCTTTTGGCCGCACTCTTCGACAGGCTTAAAATTAAACCGAAGGGACGCTTCATCAGGCTGCCATTCAATTCGTTCCAACCGATCAAGCTGAGACTGACGGCCTCGGGCCTGTTTGGCCTTGATGCCGGCCTTGTATTTGCGGATATATTCTTCCGTCTCGTGAATATGTTCCTGCTGCTTCTTATAAGCCCGTTCGAGCGCTTTTTGCTGCTGATCGTGCTGTTCGACGTAACGCGAATAATTCCCCTTGTACTTGGTCACCTTACCGTGAGAAAGTTCTAAGATGCCCGTGGCTACCCGGTCTAGAAAATAGCGGTCATGAGAAACGATGAGGATGCCGCCGCCATAAGACAGGAGATAGCCTTCGAGCCATTCCAGCATATCCATATCGAGATGGTTCGTCGGTTCGTCAAGGAAGAGATAATCGGGACGACGCACCAGGGCTTTCGCCAAATTGATGCGCGTCTTCTGGCCGCCGGAAAAACTTTGGACAGGCCGCTCCATATCGGCTTCAGAAAAACCGAGGCCGCGAACGATTTTACGGGACATCGATTCGTACTCATAACCGCCGAGCCATTCAAACCGCTCCTGCATCCGAGCATAACGATTCATCAGCCCTTCGTCGTCAGGACGGGACTGCATCTCCCTTTCAAGGTCCTTTAAATCCCTTTCCAGGCGCATGACGTCTTGCCAAGCCTCGGTAATCAGCTGTCCCAGGGTAATATCGTCAGCATAAGTCACATCCTGCTGCAAGTAGCCGATGGACTCCCCTTCCGACACGATAAAGGCTCCGTCATCATACTCTTCTTCTCCGATCAGACACTTGAGGAGGGTCGACTTCCCGGCCCCATTAGCCCCGATAAGGCCAATCCGTTCGCCGCGGCGGATTTCAAAACTGACGTCGTGGAATACGGAACGCACTCCAAAAGATTTGCCCAACTTCTGTACCTTAATACTGCCCATATATAGTAACCTTACCCTCCTGCAAGAAATAAAAATCCAGTCTCATCATAAGTAATAATTATATCATGAAAAAGCCGATGCCTCAACGAAGGAAGTCCGAAGGACAGCCTCAGGACAGAGCATATCCTGTCTGCACACGCATCTTTATGGGGAATCTTTTAAATTGCCCCCACAAATGACTATACCTTAGTATTAGGGAGATTATAAAAATAACCACGCAGTTCGCAAACTGCGTGGTTATCACATTTCTTATGGTGGAGATAAGGAGGATCGAACTCCTGACCTC
>DCJQ01000028.1:0-1814 GCA_002319965.1 Megasphaera sp. UBA1696 | reverse complement strand
CCCAGCTGAGCTATACCCCCATGTATTGGCTACAAAAGAGATTATAGCATTAACAGCCGGTTACTGTCAAGCATTTTTAAGCAGCCGGATCATTTTCCAGACGACTGTATGTGTTTTCGGCGAAGTTCTGCACGCTTTCCGTGTTGAGCAGTTCGTCAACGCCTAAGGGAAGCTTTGCCATACCTTCGTCGACATAGGTGACGTGCGTGCCGGCGACCCAGACGCCTTGCGGCAAAAGTTCGACGGCCTGACGCAGATTCTTCGAGATATCGTCCGAGAATAGGTCGCGGTGCATCGTAGCAAAGATGGCTGCTTTTTTAGCCTTCAGGAACGGCAACACGGCCCGAGACTTTTCGTCAAGCTTAAGGTTCAAGAACCAAACGCCGACAAAGACAATATCATAGTCATCGAAGCGTTCCGGAGCCTGTTCCATAGGCAGAAAGTCCGTATTCGCCGGCAAAACAGAACGGACCGCTTCGGCTAATTTTTTCGTTCTTCCCGTTTCGGAGGAGTACAAGACTAAAGCTTTCATAATATCTATCTCCTTTCGCTAGAATAAGGGTCTTTTTCTATACCTTTACTATACGATAGAAACGAAAGGAGTTCCGTTGCATTTGCAACAAATTGAGAGTTATTTTCTACTCCCTACACGGCTAAGAGAGCCCCAAAGCATCACCGCAGTGAATATCGTCAGGATTGAGTATCTTGCCCTAACCACCTCCCCAAAATAGAAAGAACCACGCGGCGATGTACCACGTGGTTATTGTTCTTTCATAAAACTTATAGTTCTCTGGATAACTGAGCTTCATATTGTCTATAAGCTTCATTATAAATGGCTTCCAGATATGATTCCGGAACCGGTATTTCCTCCCGCCCCCAATAACGATCGTATGCATCACGTCCGGATATAGTCCCCTTATCAAAATCACAGATATAGCTACAATGATTAGAATTACCTATTAAGACATAGACCAGTGCTCTATGATTTAATTTATCGACTTCAATATTATTCAAATCAATAGAATATTTGTCCCATTGACCTTGCGTGTAAATGACCTTCCATAAAGGCTTAGCATACAGTGGTTGTCTGCCACAAAGTCGTGAAACCATATCAGTCAGTGTATCTCCCGGAAACAGATTAAAAGTAACTCCCTCCGGGGATTCAAAATCTGTAGTCTCTGCACTCGGTGAACCATTAATATATTTTGACTCGCCTATTTTGGTGACGGTTCGATTTTTAAAATCAATCATTTCATGATTCAAATGCGTCGGTACATATACACCATTTCGATTAACAGAACGTTCATACTTTGTCCAATAAGTAACGATATCTCGTTCCTTATCATACTTAATGGTTTGCGTATCAAGTGACATCTTCCAATATGAGTTTTGATTAAATACCATCCACCGATCAGCCCCATCATTAGCATACGCAACATTACTCGATATACCTACAATCACGATAACTAATAGCATCAACACCCTAAAAAACGTTCTACATTTACCAAAAGTATTCATAATGCACGGCCTTCCTAATATATAGTTGTAAATCGATCAATAATTTTTATTGGACAGAAAGTTCTTATCAGAACTTTTTGACGCCAAGGAAATTATAAGTAAGATATCCAGTAAAAAAATAAATAATAATCTTCCATTTTCACTCACTTTGTTTGTCATTATTATTTTTATAAATAGATACAACGCATTTTTATTATACACCTATACAGTCGTTCACAACATTTTTAATTAACAAAACCAATCTTCTGAAATGAATCAAGGCCAATGGTTAAACAAATCAAAACCACCAGTTTAAC
>DCJQ01000045.1 GCA_002319965.1 Megasphaera sp. UBA1696 | reverse complement strand
AGTTAAACTGGTGGTTTTGATTTGGTTAAAGGCGAGTATCTTTTTGGGCATGAAAAAATCACCACTCCGATGGTATGGAGTGGTGATTGAAAAGAATCGAGTCCGATGGAACCGATCTCAAATGGCTTGGGGGAAGGCGTTGGTCAGAATCCTTGCTCCGCCGTCAGTCGTCTTGGTTTGCAGGCC
Source organism: Megasphaera sp. UBA1696 (assembly GCA_002319965.1). Taxonomy (GTDB): domain Bacteria; phylum Bacillota; class Negativicutes; order Veillonellales; family Megasphaeraceae; genus Megasphaera. Next base: position 19,115 of record DCJQ01000045.1, on the reverse strand, counting down.
AGGAATGGTATTTCCCGTCGTTTCGATGTCCGTCGGAATGCGTTTATACGGGAGCTTTCGTAAGATCCGGGTCATGGCCGGATAGAGGACGTCGTCGGGATTGTTTAGAATCGACGTCGACTCGATGTCGTAGCCGCTGTCGGAATAACTGTTCATCCGGTCGGTGCGCTTGTCGTAGGCATAGACCGTCAGACGGTAGCGGTATTCGGTGTACGTTTCGCCGCCGTCGCGGAAGCGATAGCTTCCCATGAACTGGCGCCAGTACCAGGTCTGTACGACCGGGACCAGGACGACATCGGCGTTATACTGCGCGGAAATTGCCCGCAGGTTTTCTTCGGTTACGTCCGAAGGAGACAGGATGGCCGACGATTCGATGCGGTCCCAATAGGGGATGCGGAAAGGCTGTATCAGGGCCCGTTTCATATAGCGGGCAGGGTAATTGTTTTGGGTCGTATTGGCGATGACGACGGTACGCATATTGTCGAAGCGAACGTTGTCGGCGTTGGCAACCGTAAGGGTCAGCAGGAAGAACAGGAGAAGGAAAAAAAATTTTTTCATGGAGGCACCTCCCGTCAGATTAGAAATTGCCGTTATCGTTTAAGAGAGGACGCGTATCGTCGGCCCGGGGAATGTATTGTTCCAAGGCGGCCAGCATCTTGTCTTTGTCCATGGGCAGGGTGCCGCCGACGGGGAATAGGTTCGATACGTGATTGCTGCGGAAGATACAGGGATTGGTCATTTCCGTATGGCGCAGGATCATGTCCAATTCTTTGAGAAATCCCCGGGCCGTGAGCGGCGTGAATGTACCGCTGACGACGTCGTCGTAGAGGGGAACTTCATGGGGAATGATGAGGGACAGGGCACTGAGCATGGTCGGGTTGATTGCCGAGACGACTTTGGCCGTATGGAGGGCATGCTCTTTTGTCCGTTCCTGACCGCCGAGGCCGAGGAGAATCATCGTCGACAGCTTCATGCCGGCGGCTAAGGCTTTTTTGCCGGCTTCGATGGTAAGGTCTGCCGTCGTTCCCTTGTCGACATAGGTCAGGACGTCGTCGTCACCGCTTTCGATGCCCATGTATACGATGGCAAGGCCCGCTTCGCGGAGGCGCTTCAATTCTTCCGGCGTCTTGCGGATTAAATCGGCCGGCGTCGCATAGGCGCCGATACGGGTGAGCTTGGGGAACTTTTCGTAACATTTTTCCATGATCGTGATTAAGGTATCGGTCGGCAGCACCAGTGCATCGCCGTCGGCCAGGAAGATGCGCCGAATAAAAGGCAGGGCTTCGGCACCGCGTTCGATGATCCCTTCGATTTCTTCGAGGGGACGGATGCGGAATTTCGAGGCTTTATACATATTGCAGAAACGACAGGTATTATGGGAACAGCCGATGGTTACGCGCAGGATAAAGCTGCGGGCTTCACTGGGCGGACGAAAAACGAGGCCGCCGGCGTCGTCAATGATCATATAAATCACACCTTTCAAAAGAAAGCAGATAGATTATTAATACATGGTCTATTATACACGAAAAATACGTATTACGAAATAGATTCAGCCGGCGTTTTTTTCTGCAGGATGATGATGAATACCGTGGCGATGATACAGGCGTAGCCGACGAGTTCGACGGGATGGAAGGTCGTTCCCAGGACGATGGCTGAGGTCACCGAGGCGATGACCGGTTCCAAGGTTCCTATTAAAGTAGCCTTCATGGGGCCGATTTCACTGATGCCGGTGACAAAGGCCGTAAAGGAAATGGCCGTTCCGACGATGACAATGAAGGCTACGGCAAACCACCCCATCGCGTCGAGGGCCGGCCAGTGGGTCCAAACCTGTGTCGACAGGCCTAAGATGATACTGCCGGTAATCATGCCCAGGCCGTTGGTGATGAGGGCCCCCCAGTGGGCGGCCAGGCCTTGAGATAAAACGGGATAGGCGACACCGGCGACGGCGCCCATGAGACCCCAGGTAAGGCCAAGGGGCGAGAGGACCATCGTCGACGGGTTGCCCTGGGTTGCTGACAAGTATACGCCGCCAAAGGCCAGGAAAACGGAGATGATTTCCCTCGTCGTCGGCCGCTTATGGAAGCGAACGGCTAAGTAGAAGGACATGAAGACGACGCAGAGAGTCTGCAGGACCGTTGCCGTGCCGGCGTTGGAGTTTTTTATGGCTGATAAATAGGAAAATTGGCTTAGGGTGAGACCGAAGATTGCAAAAATGATCAAATGCCGCAGACTGATCGGGTCATGCAGCATCTGTCGAATTAAATGGCTTTTTTTCGGGATGATCATGATCGTTAGGAGCAGGCCGGCCAGGGCCATGCGAATCGATGCCACCCATGAGGGTTCTACGGGATAATTGGAGAGCAAAAACTGACTGGCGACGCCGTTAACGCCCCACGTCACCGCTCCGATGACACAAGCTATGATACCATGCTGCGCTTTAGTCATGCTAAGACCTCCTTTGCCGTGTATGTTATTCTTTAAGTATACACGAGAGCTAATAGAGGGGCAAGGGGAGTCCGTTTCCCGCGAGGCAGGCCCGTCGTGCATAGAAAAAAGAGCTGCTGAGGCAGCTCTTTTTCCTTATTTCTTACCGTTTTTGCCGTGTTTCTTTTCGAAGGCAATCATATGGGCTTCTTCGTCGGAATGGCCGTCGGCTTTGGCCTTTTCGATGAGGGAAACCATTTCTTCATAGGCTTCGGGAATGACTTTGGTCAGGTGATTTACCGTGTCGTCCCAATTTTCTAAGAGGATATGTCCTAAGTTGCTGTCTGTGAAGCGGACGTGGTTTTCCAGCATCGTTTTGACGGAGGCTTTTTCTGCTTCATCCGTCAGGGGCTCCAGTTTTACCAGGTCGGTATTGCACTTCTGCGGATCTAAGTCATAGATGTAGGCGACACCGCCGGACATGCCGGCGGCAAAGTTATGTCCCGTCTGGCCGAGGATGAGGACCCGGCCGCCGGTCATATATTCACAGCCGTGGTTGCCGACGCCTTCGACGACGGCGTCGATGCCGCTGTTGCGGACACAGAACCGTTCGCCGGCCGTGCCGTTGATGTAGGCTTCACCGGCGGTCGCTCCATAAAAGGCGACGTTGCCGATGATGATGTTGTCTTCTGCCGGGAAAATCGATTCCCGCGGCGGCGATACGATGATCTTGCCGCCGGACAGGCCCTTGCCCAAGTAGTCGTTGGCATCCCCTTCGAGGGTCAGGGTCAGGCCGTGGGGAATGAAGGCTCCGAAGCTCTGGCCGGCTGAGCCGACGAAGGATAGGATAATCGTATCTTCCGGCAGGCCCTTTTCGCCGTAGGCTTTGGTGATTTCGCTGCCGAGGATGGTCCCGGTGACGCGGTCTGTATTTTTTATACGCAGGCGGGCCCGGATATGTTTCTGCTGTTCCAGGGCCGGTCGGCACATGCGGACCAGTTTGGACATATCGAGGGTCGTATTGATTTTATGGTCTTGAGGCGTCGTGAAGTGATGGCCCACGGAGGCATCCGTATACGGCCGGTACAGGAGGTTCTTCAAATTGACCGTCCGGGCCTTCCAATGGCTTATATGGTCCCGCTGTTTTAAGCAGTCGTAGCGGCCGATCATTTCTTCTACGGTATGGAAGCCCAGGCGGGCCATGATTTCCCGCAGGTCTTCGGCGACGAAATGCATGAAGTTGATAATGTATTCCGGTTTGCCTTTGAAGCGTTTGCGCAGTTTTTCGTCTTGCGTGCAGACGCCGTACGGGCAGGTGTTGAGGTGGCAGACGCGAAGCATGTGGCAGCCGATGGCAAGTAAAGGTGCCGTGCCGAAGCCGAACCGTTCGGCGCCGAATAAGGCGGCAATGGCGACGTCGCGGCCGGTGAGGAGCTTTCCGTCTACTTCTAAGGTGACCCGGTCTCGTAGGCTGTTGAGGAGGAGCGTTTGCTGGACTTCGGCCAAGCCGATTTCCCAGGGCAGGCCGGCATGGCGCAGGCTCGTCCGCGGTGAGGCTCCGGTACCGCCATCGTAGCCGCTGACGACGATGGAATCAGCCTTAGCCTTGACGACGCCGGCAGAAATAGTGCCGATGCCGGCGCCGGACGTCAGTTTTACGCCGATGGAGGCATGGCGATTGGCATTCTTCAAATCGAAGATGAGTTCCGCTAAGTCTTCAATGGAGTAGATGTCGTGATGAGGCGGCGGTGAGATGAGGGCGACACCCGTCGTGGCGTGACGGGTCTTGGCGATGTCCGGGTAGACCTTATTGCCCGGCAGATGGCCGCCTTCTCCCGGTTTTGCCCCTTGGGAGCATTTAATCTGCAGTTCGTCGGCGTGGATGAGGTAGTCGCTGGTCACGCCGAATCGGGCCGATGCGACCTGTTTGATGCCGTCGTTCTTTTCGGTATGGAAGCGGGCGGCATCTTCGCCGCCTTCGCCGGTATTGCTCATGCTGCCCAGGCGGTTCATAGCCGTAGCGATACATTCGTGGGCTTCTTTGCTGAGGGCGCCGTAACTCATGGCGCCGGTACGGAAGCGCTTGACGATGGAATCGGCCGATTCGACTTCTTCGATCGGGATGCTGCAGCCGGCAGGATATTCAAATTCGAGGAGATCGCGAAGGCGGAAAATCGTCTCTCTGTTGACATGAGCGGCGTACTTTTTATACGCTGCATAGTCATTGGTCTGGACGGCTTTCTGCAAAAGCTGTACCGTTTCCGGGTCGATGATATGGGGCTGGCCGCCTTTGTGGTATTGGTAGAAATCACCGCGGTCCAGGGTGTCTCCCGAGTGGTAGGCTTCTTTATGGCGCAGGGCGTTTTCGGCTGCGATTTCGGCAATGCCCAAGCCTTCGATGGGTGACGGGGTGTTGCAGAAATACTTGTCGATGAGGTCTCGGCTGATGCCGACGGCTTCAAAAATCTGGGCGCCGTGATAGCTGTGGATGGTTGAAATCCCCATCTTAGACATGACGGCTAAGATGCCTTTTACGGAGGCGTCGATATAGTTTTGTCGAGCCTGTTCATAATCGAGGCGGGGCAGCTTTTTGCCGGCAATCAGTTCTTTGATCGATTCCAAGGCGATGTAGGGATTGATGGCCGTAATGCCGTAGCCGATGAGGGTGCAGAAGTGATGGACTTCGCGCGGTTCTCCCGATTCCAGGACCAGTCCGACGTCGGAACGGACGGCTTTGTCGATGAGGTAGTGATGCAGGGCTGCCGAAGCCAAGAGGGCCGGAATGGCGGCCATGCGGGAGTTGATGCCTCGGTCTGATAAGACCAGGATGTTGGCCCCGTTCTTGATGGCCTTCAAGGCGTCGATACACAGCGATTCAATGGCGGTTTCCATCCCTTCCGCCCCGTTGTTTACGGGATAGAGCATGGATAAGGTCGCCGTGTGCAGCTTCGGCGTCATGAGCGACTTGATGACTCCCAGTTGTTCATTGGTCAGAATGGGCGTCTTCAAGTATAAGGCTGCCGTCGACGCTTCGTTCGGGTCCATGATGTTGGCTACGTTGCCGACCATAATCGATGACGACATGACGGTCTTTTCGCGGACGCCGTCGATGGCCGGATTGGTGACTTGGGCGAAATTTTCTTTAAAATAGTCATATAAGAGCTGGGGCCTGTCGTTCAGGACGGCCAGCGGTACGTCGACACCCATGGAATCGATGGCATGGTGTCCGTCGCGGGCCATGGGCAGGATTACCTTATCCATGTCTTCTTGGGTATAGCCGAATACTTTTTCCTGTTCCTTTAGGTCGTAGGGAATGATGGCTTCGCTGTGGGGAAGGGCCTGGGTGTCCATGAGGTCGTCGAGGTCGGTGATATGTTCTTTGTACCAGTCTGCATAAGGATGTTCGGCAGCGATTTCGTGCTTTATTTCGTCGTCGCCGATGATGCGTTGTTTTTTCGTATCGACGAGGAGCATCTTACCCGGTTCGAGGCGCCCTTTATAGAGAATGTCTTCCGGCGGGACGGTGACGACGCCGACTTCGGAACTGACGATGACCCGGTCGTCACGGGTGACGTAATAGCGTCCCGGCCGCAGGCCGTTTCGGTCGAGCATGCCGCCGATGACCGTGCCGTCGCAGAAGCCGATGGCTGCCGGTCCGTCCCAAGGTTCGAGCATGAAGTTGTGGTAGCGGTAGAAGTCGCGTTTTTCGGGGCTCATCAAGGGGTCCCGTTCCCACGGTTCCGGAATCATCATCATCATGGCATGGGGCAGAGAATGGCCGGTCATGTAGAGGTATTCCAGGCAGTTGTCGAACATGGAAGAATCGCTGCCCGTGTCGTCGACGACGGGAAATACCTTTTCCAGATCCGGGAAGAAGTCCGATTTCGATTTGCCTTCCCGGGCATTGAGCCAGTTGATATTACCCTGAATGGTATTGATTTCTCCGTTGTGGACGATATAGCGGTTCGGATGAGCTCTGGCCCAACTGGGGAAGGTATTGGTGCTGAAGCGAGAGTGGATGAGGGCCATGGATGTGATGAAGTCCAGGTCTGATAAATCGAGGAAGAAGTGGCGCAACTGCACCGACGTCAGCATGCCCTTATAGACGATGGTCTTCGAGGACAGGCTGGCGATATAGAAATCAGTTCCTTGTTCCTGGCTTTTGGGAACGATGGCTTTTTCGGCTAATTTTCGGATGACGTACAGTTTCCGTTCGAAGTCCATCGGGGTCTTCATGGCCGGGTCTTTGCGAATAAAGACTTGCAGAAAATGGGGACACGTTTTTTTGGCGATATTGCCGATCAAACTTTCGTCGACAGGCACGTCGCGCCAACCGAGGATAGAAAGGCCTTCGGCACGGACGATGTCTTCAAAGGCATCCATTTGTTCCTTACGAAATGTTTTATAACGATGTGCAAAAATCATGCCGACGCCATAGTCGCCCTCGTCAGGTAACGAAAAGCCGAGGACGTCACATTCACGGCAGAAGAATTGGTGCGGTATCTGAACTAAGATCCCGGCGCCGTCACCGCTGTTGGCATCGGCCCCTTCGGCGCCGCGATGGCGGAGATTTTCTAAAATCGTAAGGGCGTCGTCGATGATGCTGTATGATTTTATCCCTTTTATATTGGCAACGATGCCGATACCGCAGGCATCGTGTTCGTATGACGGATCATACAGGCCTTGCGGCTCCGGCAGATCGCGCATTTTTTTATTCATAGCCAAGTCCCCCTTTGCGTATATAAAAACGAGCCGTCACTGTATGAGAGAGGGCTCGTGGATACTGTGGTGCACTTATGATTATAGACGATTTATAGGGGGGATGCAATGACTTTTTTGAATAAATGAACGAAAATACTGATAATTTTAATGTAAAAATCGAATTTATCGTTATTTTTAAAAGACATCAAAGAGAAAAACGTGAAAACTGATTTCTGAAGAGAGAGGCGCCGCCGTTGGCCGGATGACGCATGGCGACTGCCGGAATACCGGATGCTTCCAGCGTTTCTGCCGACTTTCGGCCGATGGCAGCGACGCGGATATCCGGTCGGCAGAGACTGAGCAGAGCTTTGGCATAAGAAAGGCCTGCCGCCAGTTCGGCATCGCTCGGTGTGCGGTTGGAGAAGGGCGACTTTTTATGGGGATGGAAAGGGAAGATATTCCACAGCAGGACGTCCTGAGGATCGAGGCCATTGTCAACGATGGCTCCCCAAACGTAGGTGTCAGTCGGTTCGTTCATGCCCTTTTCCTGTTGGGGGCGACTGGTCATGAAAGGGCAGTCCGGGCGGCTCGTGCGCTCGCCGCGACGGCCGAGGATGATGGCTGAGGATATCTGTTTATGCTCATCGAGAAGCATCCGCTCACAGGTGATGGGAATTCCCGTAAAGCGGCATCCTTGGTAACCGGCAGCTTCGGCAATGAGTAAAATGCGGGCGCGGTTCAGACGGGGTTCCAAGTAATCTTGAAGTTGACGACAGCGGATATCCGGCGCTTCCGGACCGATGTCGCACAGCTCGTCGTAGTCTGACCAGGGATTGAAGACGTCCGGTTCATGGTAAGCGCAAAGTGACTGGATAAGATTTTTCATGATACTCCTTTTCGGCTATGGTGCCGGCGTAAAGATATAGTACGAGCCGATTTGAGCGGATTCACGAGTCAGGGGGAAGAAATTCGAGGCCAGATAATCTCGGTAACGGCTCTTGGGAACGATGATGGTCAAGGGCTGATGGTTTTTCAGGCGGTTGATGACCGAGGCTTCTTCTTCTGTCGGGTAGAGATGTTTTTTAGACCAGACTTCATCGCGCTTAAGACGAGCATTTTCATCGTAGGATGCCGGCGCTGTCCAGATGGCTGTTTTCCCTGTGTAATAAGGATACGAGGTCCGGTATTCTTCAAAGAAGTAGGCCTGTCCCGAGAGGTTTGCCGTGATCAGGTTTTTCGCTGAACGGTACTGATAAAAGGGCGTCAAAACCTGGAAGGTCACCATGAGGTAGGTGACGGCTGTCAGCGCCGTGATGAGAATCGGCAGGGCGATGTAAGCCTTTTGCCACCAGGCGATGAGAATCAGGGCGGCCATGACGGCGATGAAGACGGTCAGCATCATGAGGCTGTCGACGGGGAATGGCGCTTTATCGGTAAAGAAGGTCAAGGAGGCAAAAAGCAGACCGAAAAGCAGGGTCGGAATGATGACCGTGAGCCACAGTCGATGACTGTCTCTTTCGTGGAAAGAATCGATGGCCCAAGTTCCGAGATAGAGTAAAGGCCAATTGGCGATATAGGCATAGGTCGGGTATTTCGTGGCCATGAGGCTGTAGAATAAAATCGTTCCGACAGCCCAAATGGCCATGAAAACGTAGGTATCGTCATGACGGCGGCGCTTCCATAGGCCGTATAGGCAGGGACCGGTCCAGGGCAGGAGACTGACCGGGACGAGGACCAGATAGTAGTACCAGACGTCGTATTCCGGATGTTCCGATACGGTGGCCCGTGTGACGTTGTTAAAGCCCAAGAATCCGTCGATGAAATCCTTTCCGTGTACACTGTACATCGAACCGTACCAGCTCAGACAGAGAAGGAGGAACAGGACGATGCCGACCGGTGGAAAGAGCCGCTTGGCGTAGGCTGTCCTTCGCTGAACGAGGGCAAAAATCAGGAGAAATAAACCGGGCAGGACGAGACCGACGGGACCCTTGGTGAGAACTGCGCCGGCAGCCATGACGTAGGCGGCGATCATGTAGTTTTTTTTGGCTTCCGTCACTCCGATATACGCAAAAAATAAGGTAGCTCCGCTAAAGAAATAGAGAGGCTGATCCGTAATGACGGACCGGCTGATGAGCCAAAATACCAGGGACGTCGCCGTCATGGCTGAAAAGAGAAGGGCCGTCGCCGTCCGTCCGGTTTGCCGCAGGGCGAACCAGGCGGCCAGCGTGCAGGACATGGCCCCGAATAGGACGGCCGGCAGGCGGGACGCAAAGTCCGTAGCTCCGAAGATGCTGTAGGACAGGCTCAGGAGCCAGTAGAGAAAAATGGGCTTGTCATACCAATAGGTGCCGTAAATCTGCGGCGAAATCCAGTTGCCGCTGCGGACCATCTCGAGGGCTGTCAGGGCGTAATTGGATTCGACCGGGTCGGTGACGGCCAGTGTCGATATCCCGGCAGCCAGAAACAGAAAGGTTGCTGCAAAGACGAGCGTGAGCAGGGATGACTGTTTCATACGTACCTCCTATGGGTGATTGATGAGGATGACTTGTGACGGCGTTTCTCCGGCAATGCCGAAGTGGTCGATCAACGGTTTTGAGCGGGCCAGTTTATGAAAGGTCGCTTTAGACATGATGAGAAAAATTTTATCGTCCTGCGTAAGCAGGGATTCCAGTTCCGGATTTTTTACGGGGTCCCATTCTTCCCCGTACATCCCGCTGTAGTACGTGATGCCGGGGCGGAGAAATTTTTCAACGTATAATTGAGAGTGGCCGTCGTAGACATCCGGCAGGATTTGGGCTGTATCATAAGACGTGACGTAGCTTTTGAGCTGGGGGATTACGTGTCCGAAAATTGCCCAAGAGAAGCAGATCATAGCAGCTGTGGCGACGATAAAGGAGGCTCGGAAGCGGCGGCGCCATAAAAAGTATGTCGGCAGAAAGAGGGCGGCGGCAAGGCCAACCGATACCCAGACGATGGCCGGGCGGAAGAACGCCGCGCCGGGGCTCAAGGGAAGGGCGTTGCAGGCGAGCAGTAAGAGGCCCAGGACATAGGAGGCGGCCAGGAGCGTGCGGGAAAAACTGCGTTCAATATAAGATCGGTACCAGTACCAGCCGATGAGATACGCCGTTGGCGGAAACATGGGGGCGATATAGGTGACGAGCTGCGTCTTTGAAAGGGAGAAAAAGAGAAAGATGAACCCGGCCCATACGAGACAGAACCGGAGCGCGTCGCGAAAAGGATCCCTCTTTTTAAACAGCCGCCGAAGGGCCGGCCCGAGATAGACCGTCCAAGGCATCATGGCGGCCAATAAGACCGGAATGAAGAAAACCAGGCTGTTCTGACCGGGGTGTTCCGGGGCGGCAAAGCGGGTGAGGTTGTGATAGCCGATGAAGGTGTCTAAGAAGACTTCACCATGAACCTTATACATGAGGACGTACCAAGGCAGTCCGACGGCAAAAGCCAAGAGAATCCCCTGGGGAATCTTCATTTCTTTGAGCAGCTGCCATTGCCGGGTCCAGCCGATATAAATCAGCATGATGAGGGCCGGAAAGGCGTATCCTACCGGGCCTTTGACCAATAGCGACAGGCCGCAGAAGAGATAAGCCGTATAATACTTTTTTCGGTAAAAGGATGTCATGGCGACGGTCAAGGTCAGGACCAGGGTCATATCGGTGACGGCGGCCTTGCCGATATACATGAAACCGAAGCTTGTTACCAAAAGCAATGCCGATAAGGCTGCAATAGGCTTATTGAAAATGTCGCGACCGGCGGCATAGACGTAGATCGTCGTTGCCATGGCAGCCAGGGCGCTGGGAAGACGGGAAGCAACGTCCGTAGCCCCGAAGAGACTGTATGAAATCATTTCCAGCCAGTAAAAAAAGGGCGGTTTATCATACCAGTAGCTGCCGAATATGCGGGGGGAGAGCCAGTCTCCGGCAGCCAGCATTTCCCGGGCCGTTTCACCGTATACGGGTTCGTCCGGATTCATGAGTGGCACCGCACCTAAAAATGGCAGCAAGATAATTGCTGCCACCAAGGCGACGATAAGGCCGTAGCGATTGTCATATAGCCATTGTTTCATGCGGCATTTCTCCGGCGGCGCTTATGCCAGATATAGGCGGCGGCTGCGATGACACAGACGACGGCGATGACGATGAGGAAGATGTGATTGTACTGGATAAGGTCGCGCCAATGACTTCCCAGCATCGAACCGGCCCAGACGAGAAGCAGCGTCCAGGGGATGGTGCCGATGATGGTGAAAATCGTAAATTTCCAGAATGGATAGCGAGCAACCCCGGCCGGGAACGAGATAAAGGTCCGGACGCCGGGCAGGCAGCGGCAAATGAGGACGGCAGCACCGCCATACTTATTGAACATGTTTTCTGCCATTTGGAATTTGTGCTCGTTAAAGAAGATGTACTTGCCGTACTTTAAGAGTAAGGGCCGGCCGCCGTACGAGCCGAGCCAATAGCTTAAGACCGAGCCGACGAGGCCGGCCAGACAGGCGACGATGAAGGTCGTCCAAAAAGAGAAAATTTGTTGAGAAATGAGAAATCCGGCGAAGCCCAGTACGACTTCACTGGGGATGGGGATGTTGGCGTTTTCTAAGACCATAGCGACGAAAAGGGCGATATAGCCATACGATTCCATGAGTTGTAATAGCGTATCCAATGAGGCACTCTCCTTAGGGTGACTAAAAAATAAACTTTACGATATATCATAGCATAGATGGTCTGTGCGGGCTAGTAATTATGCGAATTAACCCTTGCTTTTAAAGCATGATAGATGGAGCAGGGCGTATCGGCAAAGGAGGTAACTGTAAACGACAAGAATCAGCACGGTCAGAAGCGTCTTCAGCCAGGAAGCAGCTGCCAGGGGATGGAGAAACCAGGCCGTATGGAGGATAATCGGTTCACTGATGAAGAACAAGCCGTATCCCAGTCGATGAAGGGTATGCGACCACGGTCGATGGGCGTTGAAATACCGATGAAAGAAAGCCGTCAGTCCCAACATGGCCGTTATGGGAAGGGCTGCGGACAAAAGAGCGGTCAGCCAGGGAAGGGAGGGAATCGTACCGGCCAGCATCAGACTGTTGACAATCAGGATGACGATAAAGGCGATGAAGATTCTCAGTGAAGGATGGTAGCCATTGGCTGTAAACCAGCGGCTGCGAAAGGCATGAAGTCCCATGATAAAGGAAAATGTGGACAGAATCAGCCAGTCGGGCCGGATGACAGCGATGAAGGGAATGACCAGCGACTGCGGCAGGAAGAGCCGGCAGCCGTATAAGGCCGCTGCGAATAAAAGAAAAAACAACGTCAGAAAAGAAATTGAGGGAGGCGCCAGCTTTCGCTGCTGGAGGAAACTATGAGCGCCCCGTTTTACCAGGCTTAATAAGGCAAATAACAACAGCAGCCAGGCCAAGGCCCAAGATACGACAGGGAGGGTGCCGGTCACTATTTTTTCCTCAATGCCAAAGAGGACCAGTACGATGAGGGGCAGACCCAAGCGGTGCCATCGATCTTTGAGAAAGAATGTAATCGTGCGTATCCGAAGTTTTGAGGCTCCGAAATAGGCACTGATAAAAAAGATGACGGCAATGGCAATGGTCGTGCTTTCTTCATAAAAGACCGTTCCCAATGGCAGCAATAGGGCAGCCAGGGTCAATATAATCGATGAGCTGCGCAGGTTATCGAAATAAATGAGTCGATTCATAGTTCGTGACCTTCTTTCTTAGCGGCAGTAAAAACGAAACGCTTGCTTCGAACTGCTTCTATATACTATAGTGATATTATAACGTTTTCTTAACGGATGTAAAAAATATTCTGAAAATACCTTTCTTTGCGGATTTATAATGGACCTGACGAAGGGACTATCGATATGATACACTGTTGGAAGAAACCTGTGTTGCCGATCAGTGCCTTCTTTACCGCCAAAATCTTGATAGAGACTCTTTGCCCTGCTTCCGGCGCTGTCAAGGACACGTCCTTTTTGTTCGAGAAAATGGGCGTAAGGCACTAATGCTATGACCCATGAAGGCAACGATAGGAACATCAATGTTGATAGTATTTATATTTCTATGGACTCATCATACCATAGTTCTGCTTTATTGACGGATGAAAATAATGTTTTGAAAGAAGTGAAGTACTTATGATTTCTACGGAAGACAGTATTATTCGATTGATAATATCCCTAATCCTCGGCGCCATTATCGGCTATGAACGGCAGTCTCAAAGCAAGTCGGCCGGACTCAGAACCCATACCTTGGTGTGTGTCGGTTCTTGCCTGTGCATGATTATATCGATTAACATTGCCATGGAGTATTATTTTGAGTTCGGCTACCGCAATGCCGATCCCGGGCGTATTGCCGCACAGGTCGTATCAGGGGTCGGCTTTATCGGTGCCGGAACGATTTTAGCGAATCAGAAAGAACGCAGTGTCCGCGGGCTTACGACGGCAGCCGGCATTTGGGCCGTATCGGCTATCGGCCTTGTCGTCGGTGCCGGTTACCTGGTGGTAGCCATCGTAGCGACAGCCCTTATCTTTTTAGTACTGACCGTCTTCGTCCGCTTAGATGCCAGACTGGAAGGGCAGTTCCGGAAAAAATACATCATGCACGTCGTCATGAAAAACAATATCGGCCAAGCTCGTCGATTGGCTAATTTTGTCCGCGACCATCAGCTCCATATTAAAAAGTTTCACAATTACAGTGACGATGAGGCCCCTTTTTCGGAAATAGAGTTGGAATTGACGGCCCTGACCCATCTGGATGCGCCGGAAATCATCAGTGAGCTCTTGGCCGTGAAAGGCATAAAGGAAGCGGATTTTTATGCCGACGACGGTCAGAAAAAAGCCGTTGTCGGCCCTTAGCGATACTGTATACAATATACTTCGTGTGTATACAGTATTTTGCGCCCTTTTCTATATAAAAATAGCCGTTCCGGTGCTATAATGCAGAGCGTTGAAACCTTTAGATGTGCTAAAGGGGTAATGGATAGAGAGAGGGGTTTTTACTATGACGATTATGGCAGCAGCAAGTAGAGAAGGAAAGGTTTTGCGCGACGTCGTATTTTCCGCCAGTGCCGCCGCCCGGGAAGCGGCTGCTCGGTATGGGGAAGAGCGCGTCATTAATGCAGCTATCGGCTGTTATGCCGGTGATGATGAGAAACTGGCCTGTCTGCCTGTTGTAGAAGAACTCTACCGCGCCTTGCCAATGCGCGATTTTATCACGTATGCGCCGCCTTTGGGCTTAGAATCCTACCGTCAGGGGGCTATCGATGAGGCTTTTGAAGACTGCCGTCCGCAAGGGTATGCCGATGCCGTGGCTACGGCCGGCGGTACCGGAGCCATTCACATTGCTATCGCCAACTATTCTGAAGTGGGGGATGTCGTCCTTACGACGAACTGGCGCTGGAATATTTATGATGCCTTGTGCCAGGAAATCGGCCGTCGTCTCCGGCCTTTTTCCATGATTGATTCAGAAGGGCATTTTAATATTTCTGCTTTTTCAGACGCTGTATCACAGGCCTTTGAAAAACAAGACTCGCTGCTGATCATTCTCAACACGCCGGCTAATAACCCGACGGGCTTTGCCTTGGCCGATGAAGAATGGAATCAGGTTCTCGACGTTTGTCGCTTCCATGAAAAGCGCGGAAAACGACTGAGTCTGCTCGTTGACATCGCCTACATTGCCTATGCCGGTGAAAAGAATAAAGTGCGCTCCTTTATGAAGCAGTTCTCGAACCTCCCGGCCCATATCTTTACGATGTTTGCTTTCAGCATGTCAAAGGGCTATACGCTGTATGGTCAGCGGGCCGGCGCTCTTATCGGCGTGTCGTCAAGCAAGGCTGTTATCGATGAATTTGCCGATCTCGGCAAGTATTCAGCCAGGACGGCCTGGTCCAATGTCAACCGGGCGGCTATGACGCTGTTGACGGAAATTCGCGGTGACCGGGATTTGAAAGCCCGCCTCGATGCCGAACGCCTGGCTTTTGCCGATAAGCTTCACCGCCGCGGAGCCGTTTTCGTTGAGGAAGCCCGACGCTGCGGTCTGCAGCACGTTCCTTATCAGGGCGGTTTCTTCATTTCCGTTCCGACAGATCGATCGGCGGCCCTTTGTCAGGCCCTTCAAGATGATCTTATTTTTGCCGTTCCCTTAGCCGAAGGCGTGCGCCTGGGCATTTGCTCCATTGCTGAAAGCAAGATGACGGGGCTGGCAGGGAGAATCAAGAAGGCTGTCGGGGGTCTTGAGGAAATGAATAACCTCTCCATGGTCGGTAAATAATTTTTTACAATAAAAGACAAAAGGATGACCAAAATTTTTGTGTTGGTCATCCTTTTTATTTGCAAAATTCTCTCAGAACCTGTATAATGTAAGTATAAATTTATAATTATATACTATTTATATGAAGTTGTAAAGATTGTGAGTAGAACGGGTAACGGACGGGGTCCTCTCTACAGAGGGCAGCGTTATTGGCACGGCATATGGAACATCGGAGCAACTTTTTTTATTCCATATGGAGCAAAGTTCAAGCATAGGCAGAGGCCCTTGAGCTGCGTGTGACTTTATAAATTGAGAAAGGTGGGACAACTGCTGCTGCCTCTGCAGACATAGATCGGAAGACCGCGTCCGTATAAGGATAGATAAGTCTTTTTACTTCGGGGGAAACAACTGCATATGGAGGATACATCTGCCTTCGTTGCGAACATCTTGTTATAGGACAAAAGCTCTCCTGTATTCTGTGTTTTTAGCAGCAGTGAGCTGCATGGATGGATTGAATCGATTTATGGGTTGTATGTTGGGCGGAGCCGTCGGCGATGCTTTGGGCTTTGTCATTGGTAAAGACGATTTAAAGACGATTCATAAGAAATACGGCCCTTATGGGCTGCGTACGGTTTTAAAGTCGGCTAAGAACGGCAATAAGAGTATCATTTCTGACGATACACAGTTGTCCTTATTTACGGCGGACGGGATGCTTTGGGCCGACCACGACGGACTGGAACCGACTGAAGGCTTGTACCGGTCTTATATGCGCTGGTACTATACGCAGACGGAGCGCATCATCCGCCCGGAACAGGAAAAATGGATGAATCGTCAGTCCCATGAAGTCACACTGGAATATGACATGATGGGGGAACAGGCTTTATTTGCCCGTCGCTCTCCCGGGAAGACCTGTTTGACGGCCTTGGCGTCAGGGAAAAAATTGTCCCGCGATGAAACCATCAACCACAGCAGCGGCAACAGTACGGTCATGCGGGCAGCTCCTATCGGGCTCTTTTATGAAGGCGATCCGGAGAAGGCCTTTTTTGTCGGCTCTCAGGCTGCCAGTCTGACCCACGGCAATCCCAAAGCATTCCTGTCGACAGCGACGATAAGCGCCATCATCGCTTCTTTGGCCGCGGGCAAGGATATCAGTACGGCTCTCGGCGGGGCCCTCCATATTCTGCAGCGTGATCCGGAGGGGACGCGTCTTTTAAAATTGCTCCTGCGATCCATTGATGAAGCCGTTACGGACCGTAACCCCGTCCGGTCTATGAAGAAAATCGGTCTCGGAAAAAAAGCCGATGAGGCTTTGGCTTTGTCCATTTACTGCGTACTCAAGACGGGAACCTTGAAAGAAGCGGTCCTCATGGCCTGCAACCAGGACGGTGACAGCGATACCTGCGGGGCTATCTGCGGGAACATTATGGGAACCATCTTTGGCGATAAGGCTATCCCCAAGAGCTGGAGCTGCAATTTGGAATGCGATGTCCTGATTCGGAGATTGTCGCAGTGCCTTTATGAACACAATCGGCTGCAGCAGGTTGAAGGCGAAGCTGTCAGCCACTGATCCTTCGTCGGAAGTCTTTTTTTCTTGACATTATGTGTGCATCCCATATAATGAGATTATTATTCTTGGCGTCGCGATGATGCCGGATCGGGGGAGCGCTTATGATTGAATCCATTGACCGGGCCTTGGCCGTTTTACAGCTCTTTTTAAAAGAAGAGCGGCCCCTCAGTGTAACGCGTATCAGCAAAGTCATGGAACTCCATAAAAGTACGGTAAGCCGTACGCTGGAGACGCTGGAACACCGCGGATTTATTCAAAAGGATGAAGAAACGGGCAAGTACTGGCTGGGACTGCAGGCTTACGCCTTGGGAATGCTGTTTCGCGAAAAGGATAAATTTCATAAGGTGGCCTATCCGTATGCCAAGGCCTTATCCCTGCAATGCAATGAAGGTGTCCATATCACGACCTTTGCCCATAATGGAGCTGCTTATCCGCAGCACATCATCTTGGAAAAGATTAAGTCTCCCAGGACCATCGATACGGCACCGCCTATCGGAGCCGTCCGCCCGGCCTACTGCTCGGCATCGGGCAAGTGTTTGCTGGCCTTTTCAGAGGACTACCGAAAGGCTTATACGGGCTGTACCTTGAAAAAATTTACGGAGTATACCGTTACTGACTGGAAAGAACTCTTGCCGGCATTGGACGAAATCCGCAGTCGCGGCTATGCCATCGAACGGGAAGAAGTCGAGCTCGGCATGGCCTGTGTGGCGGCACCTATCTTTCGCAGCGGTCGCATCATAGCGGCTATCAGTGTTTCCGGACCGGCCGAACGAGTGGCAGATGCGAATCGGGAGACTACGATTCAGGCTGTGGTCAAGACGGCCGGCGATATCAGCCAGGCCTTGGACTGAGGACGGAGTCATTTCCCTTGCGTAAATGTAAAATGCTCTTCGATGTGAATTGTTTGGTATAAAAATCATGCAAAACGGGAATATACTACATGCATTTGCAGAAATAGACTTTTATGGTACAATAGGCATGGATACTACATTCGGGTCACAAGATTGTCTGTTGTGAAATGAAAAAATCTTTCCTTTTCAATTGCAGCAGTGTGGGAACAGCTTGGGATCTTATCCATGATTCGAGGCGAAAAAGAATGCAAACTACAATCAGTATGGCTGCAACGACAGTGCCACGTGTGGCCTACCCATATAAAACGCGCAATGGGGGCGCTACGGTTACCATTTTTGTGCCTTACAATTGCCATAATCATTGTCCTTTTTGTATCAATAAGGCTGAATATGAAGACATGACCGGTTTTTCGGAAGAAGCCATCTGCCGGAGTATTCGCTTGATGGACAGCATTACGCCTTCTTGTGATTTTGTTTTTACAGGAGGAGAACCTTTTGCGGATATGGAATCCCTGCAGCGCATGCTGGACTGCATTCCCGTGACACATAAGGTATATATCAACACTACCCTTCCGGTTTTTGAAACACAGACGGAAGACGATATCGTCGCTTTTACACAGCGGAATCGTCATAAAATTACGTGCATCAACGTTTCGCGTCATATGCAGCATTATGTGGAAGAATCGAATGATCAGCTTCTGACGCGATTGGCCGTTCCTTTCCGCATTAACTGCGTCCTGTATAAGAAGTACCCCGTCGATCAGATAAAACCGTATTTAGACCGGTTTATTAAACTCGAAGGCGCGTCGATTCAGTTCCGCTTTGACTATACGGAAACGACGCCGGAAAACTTGTACGAAGAAGAAAATGATCAGATTCTTCACGACTTAAAAAATATTGCCGAGTATACAGGCCTGGATGGCTGCCGTATGCGCTGCGGCTTTCATTTCGATTACCAAGGGATGGAATTGACCTATCATAAGACCCTGCCATACAGCACGGTCATTGAACGGGATGAAAAAGACGGAAAGAACTACGATATTCTCTACGATATCCTGATCAAGCAGAATGGTGCCATTCATTCCGATTGGGATGGGACACCTCTTGATCTTGAAGCTTACCGTAACGTCGTCTTTGAACCGTATGATCTTCGATGGATTCAACCGTCACGGACGGGGATTGGCAAACATCTGCCTTTCTTGAAGACCGCCTGCGCTGTTTTTCATTAATTGAATAGTTTTGTATGACCGATAAGGGATTGCTGCATCAGCGGCAGTCCCTTTTGTTTGGCGCCGAATAGGCATGATAA
>DCJQ01000022.1 GCA_002319965.1 Megasphaera sp. UBA1696 | reverse complement strand
CCATGATAGTATGGAAGAGCTTACCAGCTCAACTTATTGTTTTTGGTGTCCGGTTTACACCGGACGTTTGAATTGATTCGGTTATTTTCTTACGAAAATGACCTGCACTCCCGAGTAAAACTCGGCATAAACAAATCTAAAGATTTATTTACTGGCGTTCATTCAATCATTGTTCAGTTTTCAAAGGTCATCGTGCCGCCTCAGCGGCGACTTGTTTATTCTACCAAACTCAGGTCAGCTTGTCAAGCATTTTTATGAAGTCTTTCAAAGCGTATCCGTCGTTTGATTTTCGTCTGCCGAGCCGAAATCGAATCGGTTCAAGCCGTGCGACATAGATAATTTTATCATTGAAAAAAAAAGCTGTCAAGACGGTTTTGACAGCTTTTTTACAAAATTTACATCACTTGACGTCGGCAAATTGTTCGGTCATGCTTTCTAAGTTCTTTTGCTTGCTTTCCATGCCTAGGCCCATGACGACGACGGCAATAGCGATGAATACGAAGGCAAACATATAGAAGACACCGCCGAAATCAAAGTGCTGTCCGAGCAGCACCCCTACCATGACCGGTGCCGCCATGCCGCCGAAGCGTCCGAAACCGGCAGCCCAGCCGCTTCCGAGAGCCCGAATGGCCGTCGGATACTGTTCCGGCGTATAGGTATAGAGTACGCCCCAGGCACCGAGGTTAAAGAAGGACATGATGGCGCCCCAGATCATGAGCATCGACGCCGTCGAAGCGTGACCGAAGAAATAGCTGGCAACGCCGCTGAATAAGAGGAACGACGACAAGGTATACTTGCGCCCGATCTTGTCGACCAGCCAGGCGGCACAGTAATAGCCCGGAAGCTGGGCCAAGGTCATGACGAGGACGTATTCAAAGGTCTTGACGACAGTGAACCCCTGTTGGAAAACGAGGGACGGCAGCCACATGAAAATGCCGTAGTAACTGAAGTTAATGCCGAACCAAACCAGCCACAGCATGACCGTCCGTGAGATAAAGGGCTTTTTCCACAATTCGTGGAACGAAGCCTTGGTTACGGTCGGTATCCGTTCATCGGCATCGGAAAAGGGTGCGACGGGCACATGCAGCGTTTTTTCGATGGAAGCGACGATATTCCGGGCTTCCGCTACGCGGCCGTGAGCCAAGAGATAGCGGACCGATTCCGGCATATGAAGGCGAATGAGGCAGACATACAGCGCCGGCAGAGCCCCGATCAAGAAAGCCATGCGCCAGCCATAGACGGGGATAAAGAAGTAGGCGATGCAGGCAGCGGCAATCCAGCCGAGACCCCAAAAGCTTTCCAACAGGACGATGAACCGGCCGCGCACCCGAGAAGGAGCATATTCAGAGACCAACGTCGCCGCCACGGGCAGTTCCCCGCCGAGACCGAAACCTACGAGGAAGCGAAAGATGAGCAGCGATTCATAACTCCAGGACAAGGCACAGAAAGCCGAAGCAATACTATAAATTAATACCGTAATCGTAAAGACTT
Source organism: Megasphaera sp. UBA1696 (assembly GCA_002319965.1). Classification (GTDB taxonomy): domain Bacteria; phylum Bacillota; class Negativicutes; order Veillonellales; family Megasphaeraceae; genus Megasphaera. Next base: position 20,074 of record DCJQ01000022.1, on the reverse strand, counting down.
TCTTGCGGCCCATGCGGTCGGCAGCCGTACCGGATACGACGGCGCCAAGGGCCATACCAATGAGTCCGATGCTGCCGATGAGGCCCATCTGACCCGGGGCCAATCCCCATTCTTTGGCCAGGACGGGCAGGATAAAGGCGATGAGCCCCGTATCCATGGAATCAAAAAGCCAGCCCAGACCGGTGACCAAGAGTAATTTATAATGGAACCGGCCCACAGGCAAGGCTTCCAAGCGGTCTAACAACATGAGATGTTTCCTCCTATCTGTACAACTGTCATGACACATAATTTGACATGACATCATTGTAGCATATGGAAGGAAAAAGTCAATCGCCGTATAAGACCTTTAAGTCATGCAAAGCCTGGCCGATGGCATCGAGTTCTTCTTCGGTATTGGCTTCGACCAAATGCGTATGGATGCCGCCGCTGATGGTGCTCAGCAATTCAGCCTTTGAGTCTTTCATCCGCTTGATGTATTGCTGGACGTCGCGGCGGGAATGAAGATTCAAGGTCCCTTCCAAATTACCGTAGACCTCGTGTTCGATGACGACGTTGTGGACGATGCCGCCGTTGTCAACGATGGCTTCGAGCTCGGCTTCCATCAAATCCATGCCGTGGCAGCAGACGAAGACTCGCGTACAGCCCTTCTTTAATGGCGTAACCAGCTGGTAGCCCCGAGGCGTTGAAATGATGCCGATACCTTGGGCACGCAAAATGGCGACGTCGCCGACGATGATCTGCCGACTGACCTTGCAGGCCTTGGCTAAAGCCGTACCGGTAACGGCAGTCGTCGATTCGTGCAGCATCTGAAGGATTTGTTCTCTCCGCTGTGTATTGTCCATGAAAAGTCCCTCCTAAATGTCTTTATATACCTGCTGTCCCCGCACAGGGATATCGAGCAGCATGGCAATGCCCCTTCCCCACAACAACCCCGTACAGAGTCCCGGCGCAAAGCCCAGTACTTCATTAAAGAACCAGGAGTGCGTAATGAAAGAAAAGTGATAGCCTACAATCTGGAAGGAGGCAAATACGATGCAGACGATCAGATAGGCCGGCATGGCCTTCTTCATCGGCGGACATTGGAGACGGCGCCGTTCCCGGCAGTAGGTCAGTTCCGGCAGGCCTTTTTTCACCCACAATCCGATTCCCATGCCTAAGAAAAAGCCCATGAGGAAGCAGAGTATCGTTAAAAACGGATATTCTGAATAGTAGTATAATACAACAGCCGACCAAATGGCAATCAGCCAGGCCGGACCGGAGAAATACCACACGCGGCACGTTCGTTTCTTTTTAAAGTAAAAGCCATAGGCAATCATGGCCACAGCCATGCAAAGCTGGGTCCCGGTCAAGATATCATAAGCCCCCATCAGCCAAGATGCCTCCTTTCTCAATATTCAGATGAATGACGGTATGTTATATCTGTATTATACTCGATAAAGATTAAAAATATATTAAAATTTAAAATAAATTGAAAAAAAATCCCCCTTACAGTATGTAAGGAGGATGATTTTCTTTCATTTATAAGTTTGAAAAATCGAGGGTAGCAAAGAGGTCATCTAACGTTTCCGCCCGGCGGATCTGAGTAACCGTTCCATCGGCATGAAGGAGGAGTTCGGCCGAGCGAAGCTTGCCGTTGTAATTAAAGCCCATGGAGTGACCGTGAGCCCCTGCGTCATGAATGACCAGGATGTCGCCGTCTTTTATTTCCGGCAGGCTGCGGTCGACGGCAAACTTGTCGCAGTTTTCGCAGAGCGAGCCGACGACGTCGTAGACGTGATCCTTGGGAGCGTCTTCCTTGCCCATGACCGACAGGTAGTGGTACGAACCGTACATGCCGGGACGCATGAGGTTGGCCATGCTGGCATCGACGCCGATATATTCTTTCCAAATATGTTTGTGATGGATGGCCGTCGTGACCAAGTAGCCGTAAGGGCCGGTGATGGCACGGCCGCATTCGAAGGAAAGGCGGCATTTGCCGAGGCCTCTCGGTACCATGATGGCTTCAAAGTACTGTTTAATGCCGGCACTCAATTCATCGTAATCGATGAACGATTCTTCCGGACGGTACGGGAGGCCGATACCGCCGCCAAAATCGAGGAATTCGATGTCGATGCCGAGGAGTTCCTGGACTTCGGCAGCCAATTCAAACATCATCTTAGCCGTATGAATGAGGCCCGTTACCTGGAGTTCATTGGATACGACCATAGTGTGCAGGCCGAAGTGGGATACGCCTTTTTCTTTCAGGATGCGGAAGGCGTCGAAGATCTGTTCACGAGTCATGCCGTATTTAGCTTCTTCCGGCGTACCGATAATATCGTTGCCGCCCTGAAGGAGGGGGCCCGGATTATAACGGGCACAAATCCAATCCGGCAAAGGACCGCGCTGTTCCATGAAGTCGATCATGGAAATGTCGTCGAGGTTGATCAAAGCGCCGAGTTCCATGGCTCTTTTAAATTCTTCATAGGGCGTGTCATTTGAGGAAAAGACGATGTCATGGCCGGTAATGCCAACTTTATCACATAGTTCCAATTCTGCCATGGAGCTGCAGTCAGCACCGACGCCTTCTTTCTGCAAGAGACGCATGAGATACGGATTCGGTGCAGCCTTAACGGCAAAATACTCTTTGAAATCATGGGCCCAATCAAAAGCCTTTATCAATTTTCGAACGTTATCGACGATGGCTTTTTCATCATAAATATGAAAAGGTGTCGGGTACTTGGCAATGATAGAACGAATCTGTTCTTCATTAAAGGGGACAGTTTTCTTGTTCATCTGATTCAGCTCCAATTTCTTATAATACAGCAAGATGCATAATCTAAACTACAAAACAAACTTGCATTTCATTGTTTCTCTACAATGATTATTATATAATACAAAGAGATAATTTGTGAAATAGATTATTTCAATTCATTCCATTCGATAATCAAATTGCAAGAAAAGGAGGTCCGGCTATGGATACGACGACACTCCGGACATTCATTGCCCTGGCACAAATAAAGAACTTTACGAAAACGGCGCAGCAGCTCTTCGTCGCTCAGTCGACGGTAACCAACCGCATCCGCGACTTGGAGATGGAACTGGGCGTCCCCCTCTTCATCCGCAGCCACAAACAGGTCGACCTGACGGCATCGGGTCAAAAATTCCTCGATTACGCCCAACGCTTCGTTTCCCTCGAGTTGACGGCACTCCAGGATATCCAATCCTCGCCGACGTACGCCCAAAAGGTAAACATCGGCACGACCAATACGATTTACGAAAGCCACCTTCAGCGCCGCATCCGCAGCTACTTAAAGAAGCAGAAAGACGTCTCTCTCCACGTCACCATCAGCCATACGGCCGACATGATGCGCCAGCTCCAAGAAGGGACCCTCGACGCCATCTTTTCCTTCAGTGCCATGTTCAAAAGCGGCTTCGTCTGCCAGCCCTACCGGACCGACTCGCTGGTCCTGGTCTGTAAGGAATCCGATACCTCGTACGCCCAAGGCATCTATAAGGATGATCTGCAAAAAATCGATTACTTATTCTGTAACTTTGCCCTCCAAGGCGTCGGACTCTATATACAGGACCTCTTTCCGCGCCATCACCGCTTCCCCTTAGAAATCGACAACAGCACCAAACTCCCGCAGTACGTCGCCGAAGGCATCGGCTATACCTTTTTGCCGAAAAGCCTCATTGAAGACGACTTAGCCTCCAAGCGGCTGCGGGCCATTCCCCTCCTCGATTTCGAACCGCCAAAGGTCGACAGCTACTACATCACCCGCAGTCCGTCGACGGTACCGGCGGCCTTAGAAGAAGAGCTCTTGGCCGATCGGTCATATCGTTTCCAAGACAACGATGAGCGTCGACATGACAACGATGGAAATGAGGATATATAAGGAACTGATGCAGGCTGCCACTTCGATTTTTAACTTCAATTTCGCCGTATAGTAGCAGGCCATGCCGGCAACCGGGGCAAAGACCAGGACCATGAGGACCCGCTTGATGTCCATGGAATAGTCGAGGCCGACATAAATAAAGGCGGCAAAGACGACGGAAATAAGCAGGCGCAGACCGATATCGGTATAGATGAGGTGCAGATATTCCTTCTTTAAGGACAGGCCCAGGGCAACGCCGATCATCAGCATCGACAAGAAGGTATTGGCCGAAGCCGGCACCTTGACCCAGTCAACGACTACTTGGGGCAGGGAGAATCCCCCCAAGGCCAGGATAAGCATCAGGATATAGGACAGGACCGGCAGGGACGAAAAAATCGTCTTGGCCAAAATATAAAAGATATTGTCCCCTTTTTCACCGCGGACGTAGCGGGCCAGGCCATAACCGCCGCCGAGGCACATGAGGGAGTTGCCGGCGTCAAAGATGCAGACGATGAGGACGGCAGCACTGTCGAAGAAGTACGATACGAAGGGCAGGGCAAAATTGCCGATATTATAACCGTTCATATTGAGCATATAAAAGGCCTTTTCGTCCTTCGTCCTCCCGACACCGTAGCCAAGGCCGACCATGAGCAGGTTGAAGGCGATGGCCAAGAGGCTGATGAAAAGGTAATGTACCTCGAAGTGGATGCCGTTGAGGTTGGCAATGATGACCGACGGCAGGGTTATATTAAAGACAATCGTCGATATGGTATGAAAAGTGCTGCGCCCAAAAAGGCGCAGCTGCTTTAAAATATATCCGCAAAGGATAAACGACACGAGAATGGCCGCTTTTATGATCGTCTGTTCCATCGTTTACGGTTTGACGATGCGGTTGGCCGTACGCATCATTTCAACAATGCGGAACATGTTGGTAATAGAGCCGACGGCGACTTTATCGCTCAGGCCGTAGTAGTTGAGGCAGGCACCACAGGCGTAGACTTCAACGCCTTTTTCTTCAAGGTTCTTCAAATCTTCAAGCGATTCCGAATCTTCCGTCACTAAGGATACCCCGCCGTTGTAGCAGATAATCTGTTTCGGCAGCACGTCCTGTTCGGTGAGCGTATAGATGAAGGTCTTCAAGAGATTCTTGCCAAGCGTATCGTCGCCAAGCCCCATGACCGGCGCATTGAGGACGACGATATAATCCGAGCCCGACACAGCCGGTGCGTCTTCAACAGGAACGGCCCCTTCTTTGACCAAGGTGACCGTATAATGAGTATCTGACTCTTTAGTCATCGTATAGGCACAATTCATCTGTTCTGATAAGTTTTTGAGATTTTCCGTTGCGATTTCATTATCGACGGTAATTTCAATGGCGTCATGATCCTTCAAAGCCTTATGGGCTTCAATGACCGGTAAGGGGCAGGCTTTGCCCAATGCATCGATTTTAAACATCGTGATTCCTCCTCGCGCCCGTACTCCCGTATGGGCTTTCTACTATCAAATCAAATGAAAAAGGGCTGTTCCATGAAGGCAAAACTCCATGGGACATCCCCTTATTCTTATCCTTTTTGTGTTTCGGCAGCTTCTTCGTCTTCTTCCGATTCATCGTCAGAAGATTTCAGGCCGCGCCGGTTCGACGTATGGTTTTTCCATACGACCCAGATGGACGTATCGACACAGATGGACGAGTAAGCCCCGCTGATAAAGCCGATGAGCATGACCAGGGAGAAGTTCTTTGTCGATTCGCCGCCGAAGAAATGGAGGGCGCCGCAGGCAAAGAGAACCGTCGACAAGGTGTAGATACTGCGGTGGATACTCTGAGAAATACTGTCATGAGCCAGTTTTTCATAAGAGTCGGTCCGCCGGTGGGTCCGCGTGTTTTCACGGACGCGGTCAAAGATGACGACGGCTTCGTTCATGGAATAGCCGACGACGGTCAAGATGGCCGCTAAGAAGGTGGCGTCGATTTCCAAGTGGAAGAAAGAGAAAACACCTAAGACCATGATCAAATCGTGTACGATGGAAATGAGGGCCGAAATGGCGATCTTATACTCGAAACGGAAGGAAATATAGGCCGCTAAGGCAATGAAGGCCACAGCCAGGCTGGTAACGGCATTTTTCGTGACTTCCGAGCCGATGACGGCGCCGACCGATTCGGTCCGTTTGATTTCGGCACCGCCCAAAGAGGTGCTCAATTTTTCAGATACCGCCTTGGTTTCATCACTGGACAGGTTGCGCATGCGCAGCATGACATCGGTCGACGAATCCTGGTCGGTAACGCCCGTCAGCTGGATGACCGTATTCCCCAGGTCCATATTCGATTGGTCGATGACCTGACGGACTTCAGAAACGCTGACGGCCTTGTTGAACTGCATGTCGAGGATGGTACCACCGGTATAATCGATACCGAAGTTAAATCCATTGATAAAGATGGAAATAAGGCTGGCAAGGACCAGGACAGACGATAAGATGAACCACCACGTGCGATGTTTGATAATATCAAAACTCATTTCTGTCCCCCCTTTTTCAGCATATGTTCAGGCGGTTTACGGTTTAACCCGTAGAACCAGGGATTGGTGATCAATCCCGTATTGATGAACCAGGTCAACAGCGAACGACTGACGACAATCGCCGTGAACATGCTGACGACCAAGCCCAAGGCCAAGTTAACGGCAAAGCCTTTGACCGTGCCGCTGCCCATGACGATGAGGACGATGGCGGCGATCATGACCGATACGTTGGCGTCGAGGATGGTATTGAAAGCCCGGCGGAAACCGGCTTCCATCGACGTTCGCAGGGTCTTGCCGACCAGGACTTCTTCTTTAAATCGTTCAAAGATGAGGATGTTGGCATCGACGGCGAAGCCCATAGACAGGATAACACCGGCAATCCCCGGCAGGGTCAGCGTCGCATCGAGGTACTTCAGAATACCCAGCAGGATGAGGACGTATACCAAGAGGGCGATATTGGCTACGATACCGGACATACGGTAAATGACGATTAAAAAGACCATGATCAACAGGATGCCGATGGCAAAGGCCTTTTCACTCTTTAGCTTCGAGTCAAGACCCAGGCTCGGACCAATGGTGCGGACTTCCATGACTTTCAATTTAACAGGCAGGGCCCCCGAACGAAGGAGGATGGCGAGGTTCTTGGCATCTTCCAAAGTCTGGCTGCCCGTGATGACCGCTTTGCCCCCGGTAATCGGTTCGTTGACGACGGGGTTGGTCAAGAGTTCGCCGTCGAGGTAGATGCCGATTTTATGGCCTACATTCGATGCCGTAAGGTCAGCGAATTTTTTAGCCCCTTCATCGGTAAATTCAATGCCGACGACATTTTTATGACCCTGGTCGATTTGTTCTTTTGCCGTTTTCAAATCGCTCCCGGTCATCCGCGTCGTGCCGCTTTCATCTTTAAACTCCATGACCGCCGTTTTACCGATTGTTTCGATGGCTTTTTCCGGGTTCTTTTCTCCCGGCAGTTCGACGATGATTCGCCGAGCCCCTTCTTTCTGAACAAGCGGTTCGGTCAAGCCCATTTCATTGATACGGCGTTCGACGATGGTAACGGCACGGCTCAAGGAGTCTTCCGTAACCGGTGCGTCCGGCGTATCTTCGGCTTCCAGGACGATATGCGTACCGCCCTGTAAGTCCAGGCCCTGTTTAATGGAGTTGGCAAGCGGATTGATCAAAGTAACAAAGGCTGCCACGATGATGATGACGGCCCCAAAAAATTTTATCATGTTACGAGTCCGCAACGATACTCCCCCCTCTAGGTAAATCTATGGTTTTATTGGTGAATCACGAGATGGCGTTGATCCGTGACGAGTTCAGTCATGATGACGTCGTGGGCTTCCATGGGAATTTCCGGAACCAGCTGGACATCCCAGGAAACGGCAATGGCAGCTGCCTTCCCTTTCCCGCTGAGGAAACGATCGTAATAAGCCGCGCCGTGGCCCAAACGGCCGCCTTTTTCATCGAAGGCAAGGCCCGGGACCAGGATGACATCGAGGTCGGATGCCGCAATGTGCGGACTGTCTTCGGGCGCCGTACGGATGCCATAGGCCCCGACGACAGCCTGGTCCAGTCCTTCGAGGCGGGCTGCCTCGATTTCGGTCCGACTGACGCAAACCGGAACGTAGACCTCTTTCCCGTCTCGAACAGCCCGGGCAATCAAGGCGTCGAGGCTGACTTCATCAGGCATATTGAGAAAGGCCATGATGCGCCGTGCCCGAACATAGGCCGGGTGGGCCATAAGCCGGGCACAGACAGCCGCACTGGCCGAATCTTTTTCGGCTTCCGTCAAGCGATGGAGGCGGTCATACATGGCGCTGCGCAGTTCCTTTTTACTGAGCATCTTTCTGGTTATCGTCAGCCGGCTGCGCGGCTTCTGCTTTTACGTCATTGTTTTCTTCAACAACTTCCGGCTTTTCGGCCTTCTTAGCCGCTTTCTTGCCTTCACTGCCTTTGCTGAGGACCTGAGCAACGGCTGCGCGGGTAACGCGGATTTCAACCTTATCGGCTACGCGGATAACGAGGTAATCGTCGTGCAAAGACACGATGGTACCCATGACGCCGCCGACGGTGACGATTTTAGCACCGGGTTTCAGGCTGTCCAGCATTTCCTGCCGTCTCTTCTGCTGTTTCTTCTGCGGCCGCCACAGCAGAAAATAAAAAATGACGACCATGAGGATTATGGGCCAAAAAGCAGTAAGCTGTTCAGTCATATCCATGTCAAACACCTCCATCAACTAAAAGAATTAAAATATTTTATGTGCAAGCGCTTACGCGTCTTGATACCGTTTCCAAAAATCCCGGCGGAACTCGCGGAACGTCCCGTCGAAGATCGACTGGCGCATATCCCGCATGAACTGCAGCAGGAAGTAGAGATTGTGAATACTGACCAAGCGGTATGCCAGGAGTTCTTCCGCCTTGAAGAGGTGGCGGATATAGGCCCGCGAATAATTGCGGCACGTATAACACTGACAGCCTTCTTCAATGGGATGAAAATCATGGGCATACTTGGCATTGCGCACGGTCAGACGCCCTTCATGGGTCATGGCCATGCCGTTGCGGGCGACGCGGGTCGGGAAGACGCAGTCAAACATGTCGACGCCGCGGGCAATGCCTTCAAGGAGACAATCGGGCGTACCGACGCCCATCAGATAACGGGCCTTGGTCTTGGGCAGATACGGTGTTGTATGCTCTAATATATCATACATTATATCCTTAGATTCGCCAACACTCAAGCCGCCGATTCCATAGCCGTCAAAGTCCATGTCGACCAGATCGCGGCAGCTCTGCTGACGAAGATCCTTGTACATCCCGCCCTGGACGATGCCAAACAACCCTTGGGTATCACTGTGGTGATGGTCGAGGCAGCGCTTTGCCCAGCGGCTGGTCCGTTCCGTCGACAAGCGGGTGTATTCGTAGTCGGACGGATAGGGAATGCATTCGTCAAAGGCCATGGCAATATCGGAATCGAGGGCCATCTGAATGTCCATCGACACTTCCGGCGACAAGAATTTTTTCGAGCCGTCCAAGTGGGAACGGAAGGTGACCCCTTCTTCGGTGATCTTTCGCATCTGACCGAGGCTGAAGACCTGAAAGCCGCCGCTGTCGGTGAGAATCGCCTGCTTCCAGTTCATGAATTTATGAAGGCCCCCCGCTTCCTTGACCAAATCGTGGCCCGGGCGGAGGAACAAGTGATACGTATTGCTGAGGATGACCTGAGCCCCCATATCGTAGAGCTCTTCCGGCGTCAGCGTCTTGACCGTCGCCTGCGTACCGACAGGCATGAACATGGGCGTCTTGAACGTACCGTGAGGCGTACGCAGAATTCCGGCACGGGCGCCGTCGCATTCGGCCTGTTGTTCGTAGGTAATAACCATAGATTCCTCCCTAGTGAATGAACATGGCATCGCCAAAACTGAAGAAACGGTATTTTTCCTTTACGGCCGTTTCATAAGCTTTTAAGATTTTTTCCCGCGTCGACAAGGCACTGATGAGCATGAGCAGTGTCGATTCAGGAAGGTGGAAATTCGTGACCAGGGCATCGACGATGTGGAAGGTAAAGCCCGGATAGATGAAGATATTGGTCCAGCCGGAACCGGCCTTCAAGGTCCCCGTCGTACCGGCGCTTTCAAGGGTCCGGATACTGGTCGTGCCGACGGCGATGACCCGCCGGCCTTCGGCCTTGGCCTTGTTGATCGTCGCAGCCGCTTCTTCGGTAATGCTGTAAAATTCGCTGTGCATTTCGTGGTCTTCGATGTTTTCTTCTTCGACAGGGCGGAAGGTCCCGAGGCCGACGTGCAGGGTGATGAAGACTTCTTCCACGCCCTTATCGCGGATTTTCTGCAGCAATTCTTCCGTAAAATGAAGGCCTGCCGTCGGCGCTGCCGCCGAGCCGCGTTCATTGGCGTAGACCGTCTGATACTGATTAGGGTCTTCCATCTTTTCATGAATATACGGCGGCAAGGGCATTTCCCCGATAGAATCGATGATGTCGTCGAAATTGCCGTCGTAGGCAAATTTGATGATACGGCCGCCAAAATCGGTCCGATCTTCAACGGTACCCGTAAGGCCTTCGGCAAATTCAAGGGTCGTTCCCGGCAGGGCTTTCTTGCCCGGTTTTACCAGGACTTCCCAGCGGTCGTCACCGACGGGGGTCAGCAGCAGGACTTCGACCTTGCCGCCCGTCGGGATCCGTTTCCCGTAAATCCGGGCCGGAATGACGCGGGAATCGTTAAAGACCAGGACGTCGCCTTCATGGAGTTCATCGACGAGGTCATAAAAGTATTTATGGGCTACATCGCCGCTCTTTCTGTCATACAGCATGAGCCGGGCATGATCCCGCGGTTCTGCCGGATGCTGGGCAATGAGTTCTTTCGGTAAATCATAATAAAAATCTGTCAGTTTCACAATAAGACCTTCCTCTTTTAATGCATTAATAGAGCTTTTTTATTTCCGTACCCGTGTAGTAATGGGTCAAAATTTTGCGGTAGTAATCTCTTTCCCCGGCGTGCTCCTGCGCCATCTGGTACGCCCCGTACTGGCTCATTCCCAGTCCGTGGCCCCAGCCAAAACCGTAGATCGTCAAGGGCTGTCCCGCTTTGACCGTAAAGTCGCGCTTGCGGGCGACCTTCCCCGTGTCGGGATCCGGTGCCGTCCCCTTGCCGCTGTAAAAATCAAAGAGGGTGCTGCGCAGACCGAAAATGGATTGGAATGCCAACCCTTTTACAGTGACATTGCCCTTGGTGCCGTGGATGATCAGCGACTGGACCCGACCGGAAACACCGCGGTCGGATTCGGTCATGGGCCTTTTTGCCAAGGGCGACAAGGTAATCGACTTGATTTTCCCTACGCCCTTTCCGGCAGCTGCCAGCTTGGTTTCCATCTTTTCCGGCGTCGTCGTCACCGACCAGCGATAGCCCGGCATCTTATTGCTGGTATCACTGACGCCCCGCAGGTAGGGGATGTAGGTTCCCCATACATTCTCGCTGTTTTCAGTCCAGCCGCCGGCCGTCGAAAAGAAGAAGGCATCGATGGGCTTTCCCTGGTAGGTCAGGATTTCGCCCTTAGTCGCATTGACCGCCTTGATGACTGCCGGCGATTCACCGCCGACACCGGCATAGACCTGACTCGACGTATCGTCGGTCAAATCGAAGCCGCGCTGACTGAAACGGCGCTTATGGGCAATGGCATAGGTACGGGCGGCGACGGCCTGGGCCTTCAAGGCTTCTTCACTCCACGACGGCGACATTTCTTTGCCGACGACACCGTAGAGATACTGTTCGACGGGGAGAACATTGACGACGGTAATTCCCCAGCGACCGGGAGACTTCATCAGTTCCAAGTCGCCGCGGTAGGTATAACCGTCGGTAATCTTAATCACGCCGTCTTTCCCTAAGGAGCGGACGCGAAGGTTCCCCTTGCCGGCCGTTCCGTTAAGGGCCAAATCCGTCCCCGACAGGGTCACCGTAACCGGCACATTGGCTGCCGATTTTTTCCAAAGAGAATTGCCGCGATAAATGCCAAGCCCTTGCGGACTGGTAAGGGATACGCGGCCCTGCCCTTCGCGGATACCGATGCGTACCGTATCGGTACTTTCCTCAACGGGCTTCGGCTGGGGCGCCGTCGTTTTGGACGACCGGACAGATTTTGTCTGAACCGTCTTTACAGGCTGGCGCGAAACCGTTTTTTTATCTTTAGCAGAAGCTGCCCAGGCACTGGTCGTAAGGAGTGTGCAGACGGCAGCTACCGTACAAATAAAAGCCAATCGACTTCGTTTATTCATAAAAACGCACCTCATAAACGAAAGAATAAATTCAATACAATCGTCAAGATAACGCTGATGAGAATACAGGTGACGATGGGAAAGGAAAAGGATGTATTCCCTCTGGTAAAGGAAATATCGCCGGGCAGATGGCCCAAAAATTTCCCGATTCCCAAGGCATCACCGGCCATCCAGATGAGGCCGGCAAGGATGAAAAAAACGCCGATCAGGAGCAATAATTTTCCCATGCTGTTCCTCCTCATTCCCCGGTCGGCACGGGCAGACCCAAATGCCGATAGGCAGCATCGGTAACGACGCGGCCGCGGGGCGTGCGATTCAAAAAGCCCTGCTGCATCAAGAAGGGCTCGTATACGTCTTCTACGGCATCGACGGACTCGCTGATGGCAGCTGCAATCGTATCCAGGCCGACGGGGCCGCCGCCGAATTTCTCAATGATGACCTGCAGAACCTTGCGGTCCGTCCGATCGAGGCCGCACGAATCGACTTCCAGTCGATTGAGGGCATGATTGGCAAGGTCAGCCGTAATCGTCTCGACGTCGGCGACCTGGGCAAAGTCACGGACCCGCTTCAATAAGCGGTTAGCAATACGCGGCGTCCCCCGCGAACGGCGGGCGATTTCAAAGGCCCCGTCGTCGTCGATATCCATAGCCAGAATATCGGCCGTCCGCTTGATGATGAGCACCAAGTCTTCGGGCTTATAAAATTCCAGGCGGCAGATGACGCCGAAGCGGTCGCGAAGAGGCGGTGCCAAGCGCCCGACCTGGGTCGTCGCTCCGACCAAGGTAAAGGGCGGCAGATCGATGCGCACCGACCGGGCACTGGGTCCTTTGCCGATGACGATATCGAGGGCATAGTCTTCCATGGCTGCATAGAGGACTTCTTCGACACTGTGAGACAGGCGGTGGATTTCGTCGATGAACAACAGATCCCGTTCCTGCAAATTGGTCAATAAGGCTGCCAAATCGCCGGGACGCTCGATAGCCGGTCCCGACGTAATACGCAGGTTGACGCCGAGTTCATTGGCGACGATGCCGGCCATGGTCGTCTTGCCGAGGCCCGGCGGGCCGTACAACAGGACGTGGTCTAAGGCTTCCTTGCGAAGCTTGGCCGCTTTGATAAAGATTTCCAGGTTTTCTTTGGCCTTGGTCTGACCGATATATTCTCGAAAGTAATGGGGCCGCAGACTGTACTGCCAGGAATCACCGGGCAAATCTGCAGTCTCGATGACGCGATTTTCTCCCATGTCTTACCTCCCGCTCCCTAAGGACTTCAAGGTCGCTCTCAACAGATCTTCTACGGACTTGCATTCCCCTGCATGAGCTTCTGCTACGGGCAGGACTTCCTGCTCGCTGTAACCGAGACCGGTGAGAGCCGAAACCGTTTCAGCCACCATCCCCGAAAGGCCTGTCGGCGCCGATGAAGCTCCCGTTTCAGCCGCAGGAACCGTTCCTTCGAGACCGATTTTATCCTGTAATTCCAAGACGATCCGTTCGGCCGTCTTCTTTCCGACGCCGGGCATCTTAGTCAGGCTCTTAATATCCTTCTGATGGACGGCAAGGCGGAAGTCGTCAGCCTTATCGGCACTCAAAATGCCAAGAGCTACCTTGGGCCCGACGCCGTTGACGCCGATGAGGAGCATGAAAAGATCGTATTCGTCCTGGGTGGCAAAGCCATAGAGGAGAATGGCATCTTCCCGAACGCTCATATAGGTATAGAGCAAGGCCTCTTGACCGACGGTCAGCGTATCCAGCGTCGAAGCCGGCGCATAGGTCCGATAGCCGACGCCGTGGACGTCGATAAAGCAGGAATTCGAAAAAATATGGCTGACAACGCCTTTTACATATCCGATCATAACTGTACCTTCCGTTTCAGACTCATGGAGTGACTGGAATAAATGGCATAGATAGCCATGGCCAGGCCATCAGCAGCATCGTCGGGCTTAATTTTCTGACGAATGCCTAAGAGGCGCATGGTCATATCGATGACTTGTTCCTTTGTCGCTCGGCCGTAGCCGGTAACCCCCTGCTTGACTTGAAGGGGGGAAAACTCCAGAATCGGGATGCCCGCCTGCTGAGCCGTCAGCAAAATGACGCCGCGGGCTTGGCCGACCGTAATGGCCGTCGTAACGTTGCGGTTGAAGAAAAGCTGTTCGACGCCGATGAGGTCGGGCTGATATTTCCGATAAAGTTCATTGAGGCCGTCAAAGAGCATGACCAGACGTTCTGCATCACTCGATTTCGATGGCGTCTGAATCGTTCCATACGTCACCGGTTTCAGTCGGCTTCCGTCACTGTCGACGACGCCAAAACCGCAGATAGCCGTCCCCGGATCGATTCCCATGGCACGCATCTTTCAAACCTCCTATCATAACAGACTAGTGTTTATTATAACACGAAACCAGGGGACTGGTACAGACCGGTCCCCTGGTTTTTACGCAAATAAAACATTATACAGTTTCTATTTTTCATCCTCATCGTCGCAGACAATACTGATGATCGTAGCCTTGGTATCAATGATACGTCCCAGCACGTTGTCATAAGTCCGAAGGATGGCCGCTGAAACAGCTGCACCGATGGCGGCACCAATCAGGGCACCGACTTCGTCACTGCTGACGAAATATCCGAGTACCGCAGCTGCCAGGATCAAGAAGACCGGTACGACGAAGCAGACGAAAGCTCCGGAAATGAGATGGGAGTCATCGACTTGGTAACGAACACGGTCGCCTTCATCAGCGCCGAGGTAATTGTAAGCTACAATCTTAACGTGATCTGCCGCCGCACAAGCACTGCAGGCGACATAAAGAGAGTCGCGGCTAACCCTCACTTTGGCTAAGCCATTTTCTTTGATTTCTTCAATGAAACCTTCACCAATACGCATGTGTTACGCCCCCCCTTTAAAACAATAACTAATAATTATTCTTTGTTACAATTCATTATAGCATATAACCGGGGATTCATCAAGCTTCACGGTGGGCAAAACCGGCGACAATATGCTTGCGACACATATTATAGACGACGGCTAATACGATAATCGTAAACAGCCAGCTGACCGGATAGGTCGCCATGAGGACCGAAAAATCTGGACGAGCCGCAAAGACCGTGTAGAGCCAAAGGATTCGGACGCCGCAGATCCCGATGAGGGCCACGATGGCCGGCGGCAACGAATAACCGTAACCGCGAAGGGAACCGGACAAGATGTCGACCATGCCGTTCAGGTAAAAAGTACCGAGCACAAAGAACAACCGCGTCGTCCCCAGGGCTACGACAGAGGCGTCATCGTTGAACAAGCCGATGAGCTCCGGTGAAAAGAAGAGGATGAGCGCCGTGACGACGAAGAGGAAGGCCGCTTCGACGCCAAAGGTAACTTTCGTAATGCGGAAGCAGCGGCGCAGGTTGCGGGCCCCGTAGTTTTGACCGACAAAGGTCGTCGTCGCCTGACTGAAGCCATTGACGAAGCAGTAGGTGTTGGCTTCAATGATAAAGCCCGCCGCCGAAGCGGCCATGGCTTCCGTCCCCAAGCTGTTGATGGCCGACTGGATGAGGACGTTGGACAAGGCAAAAATCATGCCCTGAACCCCGGCCGGCAGGCCGATGCGGATAATGCGGCCCAATTCATCTTTCGAAAAATGGAGGTCCCGCAAATTGACACGGATACGATCCTTCGTCCGACAGAGCAGTACCAAAAGGATCAGTGAGTTCGCCGCATAAGCGATGACCGTTGCCCAGGCGACGCCGATGACGCCAAAATCAAAGACGGCGACGGACAGGAAGCCCAAGGCAATATTGAGACCGTTGGCAATGACCAGACTGTAAAGAGGCGTCTTGCTGTCGCCGCAGCTTCGGAAAATGGCCGCTTCAAAGTTGTACAGCGACAGGAAGGGCAGGCCCAGTAAGAAGATGCGCAAATAACTTTCGGCCATGTCATAGACATCAAGAGGTACATCCAAGATCAGAAAAGCCGGATAGACAATAAGTTCACCGATGACGGTCAACAACACGCCCAAGGCTACGGACAAGATGATGGCCGTCTGTACCGTCTGGGATACTTTTTCATCGTGCTTGGCCCCGAGGTACTGGGCGATGGTCACGTTGGCCCCCAGGGAAATCCCCATGAGCAGCATGACCATCATGCCGATGACGGGCATATTGTTGCCGACGGCAGCCATAGCGCTTTTCCCAACAAAGCGACCTAATAAAAAGACGTCGGCACTGTTAAACAGCTGTTCAAACAGGCCCATGAGACCGATTGGCATGGCAAACAGGAAGAGTTTGTCGGCAATCGATCCGTGCAGCATGTCGATGCCGCGGCGCTGATTCTCTCGTTTATGCTCCATATATACACCTTATTTCTAATAATGTTTTCATTCGATTCCGAATAGACTGTGTACCGTTCCTGCAGCCGTCACACGATAGGTCTTATGGAACGGTTTAATATCCTAATTCACTCAGCCAGGACAAGACTTTGTCTTTGGCACTGCCGACGTCACCGGCTGCAACGCCGTATGCCTTCGTTTCAACATCGGCTCCCTTTTCGACGGACTGCACGTGTTCAACCGTATCCCCCAGCCCGCTGCTGCCATAGGTCGAGAAGATGACAATTTTTTTACCGCTCAAATCGTGACTTTCCAGGAAGGTATAGACCGGCATGGGCAGGTCCCCCCACCAAATCGGATAGCCTAAGAAAATGGTATCGTACTGGCTGAGATCGCCGAAGTCATCCTTAATGGCCGGACGGGCGTTCTCTCCTTGTTCCATCTTAGCCTGAGCCGTATGGGCACTGTAATCGGTCGGATAGGCCTTGATCGGTACGATACGGAAGACGTCGGCCCCGGTCTTTTCGGCAATGATGCGGCCCAAGTACTGAGTACTTCCTTCCAGCGCATTCATATCGCTGCTGTCAGGAGAGGAAAAATAAATGACGGCTCGATGACTGTCTGTATGCTGTCCTTCTTTTTGATCCGATGCGGCCCCTTTGATTGAAGCACTGGCATCGGCATCGACCTTGGGCTTCGTCGTCTGCGACGTCTGTTCCGTAGCCCCGGCCTGACCGTCGGCTTGAGTGCGAACACTGCTGCAGGCCGATAACGTGACGGCCATAAAAGCGGCCCCTATAATAGACATAATGATTCTTTTCTTCATGATATACCCCCTATTTTCCTTTAACGATAATACGGCAAAAAGCGAATCCGGTCAAACAGAAACTTTACAAAGTGGCCTTGAATAAATCTATATAACGCGATATAATGATATAACACTATTTAGAAAGGATGATGAACGATGAAAATTATGGCTTTTAACGGCAGTCCCCGCCGCAATGGCAACACGGCAAAACTCTTAAAAGAAGCCCTTCGGGGAGCCGCAACTGCCGGGGCCGACACGGAATACGTCGACCTCTATTCCTTGAATTACAAAGGCTGTATCAGCTGTTTTTACTGTAAGCGAAAAGACAAGGACCATGGCACGTGCATCGTAAAAGACGACTTGTCGCCTCTCCTCACCCGAGCCAAAGAAGCCGATGCCCTGATTTTCGGCTCGCCTATCTACTTTATGAGCCTCACATCCGGCATGCACGCCTTGTTAGAACGGCTCTTCTTTTCAAACTATATTTACAGTGAAGAAATCCCGTCCGTCTTCGGCAAAAAGATTCCGTCAGCCTTTATCTACACCATGAACGTCACGGAAAAACAGGCAAAAGAGTTCCACCTGCCTCAAAACATAGAAGCCCAGGAAGACTTTGCCAACCGCATCCTCGGCGTTCCACCAAAGACACTTTGGGCCTACAATACGCTGCAGTTCAACGATTACTCGAAATATGAATCATCGGTCTTTTCGGAAAGCGACAAGAAAGCCTACCAAGAAAAAGCCGGCCCCATCTGTCTGAAACAGGCCTATGATATAGGCCAAAGCCTCGTACAGGACACAACCAAATAAAGACGTCCAGAAAGGGTTCGCATGAAACAATATCATGCGAACCCTTTTTTAATCTGTCATACGGATCGTACTTATTATGCTTTTCGATTCAGGCTGGCTTTGAAAATATCAATGAGTTCCTGCCGGTCGAGCGCTTTGTAGCCGCCGCGGAGAATCATCGTAGCATCGACAATGCCGTCGAGCATCGATTCATCGGCGCCCAAATCCTTAATGGACAAGACGACGCCGATTTCTTTCATCCAGTCTTCCATCCGGTCAAGGCCTTCGCGGGCAATCTGTTCATCCGTTTTGCCTTCAGGCTGTACACCCCATACATTTTCAGCGAAACGTTTGAACTTCGGCAGGCCATACGGAAGGATATAGCGGTAATACGGCAAGGAAACAGCCGACAAGGTCATGCCGTGCGTTGCATTGGTATAGCCGCCGACAGCCTGGCCCATCATGTGAACCATCCAGTCTCCGGGCTTGCCGCAGGACAAGAGAGTATTCAAAGCCCACGTAGCCGACCACATGATATTGCTGCGGGCTTCATAGTCCTGAGCATCCTTGACGGCAATGCGGCTGGAATGGATGACCGAGCGAAGCAGGCCTTCGCTGAGATAATCACTGGTTACATCGTCGTTTCCGGAGAAATACTGTTCACAAATATGGCTGAAGATATCGAACATGCCGGCCTTCATCTGATAATCCGGTACGGTCATGGTATACCGCGGATTGAGGATGGAGAATTTCGGCATGACGTCGGAGCTGGCAAAGACATGACCGATTTTCTGTTTCGTTTCCGTATTGGTAATAACCGAACCGGCATTCATTTCCGAGCCCGTGCCGGCCATAGTGAGCACACAGCCGAGGGGCACGATGGGACAGGACGGTTCTTCAAAGCGGATAAAGTATTTATCCCACGGATCTTCGTCGCAGTGAACCGAAACGGCTACGGCCTTCGTATAGTCGCAGACGGAACCGCCGCCGACGGCCAAGAGGAAATCAGCCTTATGGCTGCGGGCAATTTCAATGCCTTCGTACAACTTTTCAAGGGTCGGGTTGGGCATGACCCCGGAAATTTCAGCAACATTCTTACTATTTTTCTGCAAAATATCCAAAATATCTTGGTAGACGCCGTTCTTTTTAATCGAACCGCCGCCATAGACCAGGACGACATTTTTCCCGTAGTTCGGCAATTCTTTATTTAAAAAGTCTAAGGATTCGTCGCCAAAATAAAGTTTCGTCGGATTGTGGTAAGCAAAATTTCCTAACATGTTTTTTCCTCCTTTGTACCTTACGAAAAACCATAATTGTCATCAATAAGGGGCATCATTCCCACTGCACAAAAATCCTGATGCTGTATGTCGAAACCAAGGGCTGAGGCCGATGGTTAGAACAATTTCAAAGGTGTACCTTAACTGTACACTACCTGTTATTAATTGTCAAAACCTGAAGCGGCCTCGAAGTCACGATTTTCGCTGTACTGAACGGAATCGACGCTCTTTACAGCAGCCGGTACATCAAGGTTAATGGCGGCATTATAGTCTCTGTTTTCGCTGTAGCCGCGAATGTCATCACGTTGAGAAACGGCCGGTACACTCAGATTGACAGCAGCCTTGTAGTCGCCGTTTTCACTGAACTGGACGGAATCAGCCGAAACGAAGGCGGCACCGCCGGCCAAGGACATGGTCAATACGGCTGCCGATAATACTTGTTTAAAGATGTTCTTTTTCATGATTGAGTCTCTCCTTTTATATAAAAACCATCGTCATTCACATGGTTGGAATTTTCTTAATCTATCTACACATCGTTGTTGCGATACTAATTAGTTATTTTCAAAAGCTGAAGCTGCGGCGTAGTCACGATTTTCACTGTACTGGACGGAATCGACGCGCTTTACAGCAGCCGGTACATCAAGGTTAATGGCGGCATTATAATCACGGTTTTCGCTGTAGCCGCGAATGTCATCACGCTGAGAAACGGCCGGTACACTCAGATTGACAGCGGCCT
>DCJQ01000002.1 GCA_002319965.1 Megasphaera sp. UBA1696 | reverse complement strand
AGCCAATCAAACTGCATAAAAAAAATTCCGAGCAACTATTTCGGGTTGCTCGGAAATAAAAGTCTAACTTTTTGGGGTCACATCAGTGACAGTCTTCAGAGAAATCGAGGATTTTATTTTAACAAGGCTTTGACGGCATCCGTTTCGTCGGTAGCATTTTCAGCGCCGGCGATGATAGCGCCCTGAGCGACGATGCTGTCGAGGCCTTTTTCTTTGCGGACCTGTTCGACTTTAGAGACGACGTCTTTTTCGATAGGAACGACGAGCTTCGTTTCAAGCTGGCTGAGGTTCTGTGCCAGTTCACGGCCGAGGTTCTGTCTTTCCTGATCGGTCTTCAGTTTCGGGGCCTGTTTAGAGAACTTGTCGTTAGCGTCTTTAATAGCCGACTGCATCTGGGCGCTGACTTTCGGGAAGTCTTTGTGCGCCTGGACGAGGGCGTCGAAATTAACGTAACCGACACCGGCAGCAAAGGCTGACGATGCAGCTGCAAGACTCATCATACCCATAACGGCGAGAGATGCCAATTGTTTTTTTAATTTCATAATTTATTCCTCCTATACCGCGGTGCGGTTCAAATACTAAATATGATTATTATTATATTATAACAAATCTAGTTAAGAATTACAATAATGAGCAAAAGGGCAAGCTTATTTTTCCGCTTTTGCAGGGCCTTCATCTTCTGCATCGTCGTGGATATAAATATATTTATCCTTCTTCATCTTGTCGATGATTTCCGGTGCCATGGCGATGAGCTTTTCAAAAGCCGAGGCCTGATAACCGCCTTTTTTGATGGAGAACATTTCGACGCGGTCGCCTTTGATGACCAGGATGGCTGCCGGTTCGAGTCTGGCCCCACCGCCGCTGCCGATACTGTTATTGCCGTTGTCCGTCTTGCCGTTCAGCCCGCCGGAACCAAAGCCGAAGGTCACGTCGACGAAAGGAACCAAGATGGCGTCTCCGATATGGACTGCCTGGCCTACGACAGTTTCAACTTTGATCATTTCTCTGAAACTTTCAAAAATTTGCTCTAAATTGTTTTTGATATTCGAGTTATCCATAGCGCGTCTCCTTATTCACAGCAAACCAATGAATTAATATATGGCGTACAGGTCGCGACAAGGCAAACATCAAGGTGAACAAGAGGAGCATTGCCGGATAGAGGCGACCTGAAGCATGGGCGGTGCAGTCGTACTGTTCTTCTAAAAAGTTGAATTGCAGGTTTTCGAGATTACCGGGGCAAAAGGCATAGAGAGAGCCGGCCAGGATCCCCGTCTTATGGGGTTCCGGAAGGCCTAGGCTTCCGCATAAGGACAGGTGACGAATTTGACCGTGGCCGATGAGGCGGGACAGCCAAGTGAAAAGGGCGGCCAAGAAGTCGGTGTTGACGATGAGGGGAATCCACTCTCCGGGACTGCCCTTCTTCTTTTCAGGATCGGTCTTCGTATCGCCTTCCGGGTCAGATTCTTTTTCAACCTCTTGTTCAACGGCCTTTTCGACTTCTTTTTCGATATCTTTCTTAGAAGGAAGGTCCTCATCGGCCGCTTTTTTGATTTCCTCAGCGGCGTCCTGCAACGGTTTTTCTTGGGATTCTTCAATCGAGGTTGACTCTTTTTCCGGGGGCGGGCTGTCCTTTTTCCCGAGGATATAGAGTTCATCCTTAAACTCTTCGCCTACGGTATAGGACCAGGATTTTCGAATCAGCTGCCGTCCCCAACCGGCACTGAAAGCCAGGTGGAAGGGCGGGCCGATATGGACTTTGATTTCATAAGTGACAGGCAGACATAAAATGAGCAGGATCGTGCTGAATAGTATGACGGCAATGGCGATAAGCGTCATGACCAGCCCTCCTCTTCCATGCGTACAAAATCAACACGTAACGAATCTCTTTATTTCAGTATAGAATCTCAGACTTCTTGATGTTCTTTTTCCCGCTTATTGAAGATGCAGTCAACGTTTTCAGCGCCGAAGCAGCGTGAACAAGAAATGCATAAGGACGGTTCGGTATCGCCTTCGCGCCACCGTTTGGGGAGGTCGGGCTGGCGCAGGAAGGGGCGGCTCATGGAAATAAAGGACAGGTCCGTCTCGTTAAGGGCTTGTTCCATTTCTTCGGCACTGCGGAAGCCGCCGACGACGCCGATATCGATCTTGCCTTTTAATAAGGATGCGGCTTCGGCTGCATAGTTTTTAAAATACATCGGTTCCTTCGTGCGCTTAATGGCTCGAATCGGCCCTTTACGCGGAAGGGACGACGTATTGCCTCCGCTGACTTCGATGGCATCGACACTGGCTTCAGCAAGCCAGGTCATGACCTGTTTGCTTTCTTCAAAG
The DNA here is from genome assembly GCA_002319965.1 of Megasphaera sp. UBA1696. Taxonomy (GTDB): domain Bacteria; phylum Bacillota; class Negativicutes; order Veillonellales; family Megasphaeraceae; genus Megasphaera. The sequence goes on along the minus strand of DCJQ01000002.1, from coordinate 12,391 downwards.
GTCAGGCTGCCGTCTTTCATGAAGTCGGCACAGTTCAGCTTGACCCAAATGGGGTAGTCAGGACCGACGGCCTTTCTTATAGCCGCGACGGTTTCTAAGAGGAAGCGGGCCCGGTTTTCTAAGCTGCCTCCGTATTCATCGGTACGGGTGTTAAAGCGGGGCGATAAGAATTTGCTGGCCAAATAGCCGTGGGCTCCATGGAACTGGACGCCGTCAAAGCCTGCTTTTTGGGCTCGTTTGGCTGCCTGGGCAACGGCTTCAATCAGTTCGTGAATCTGATCGATTGTCAAGGCCTTCGATTCTTGGGTCCACTTGGCGACCTTTTCGGTAACGCCGCTGGGGCTGAAGATGATGCGGCTTTCTCCTTCGGGAACTTCCGGCAGGAGAATGGCCGAGCCCATGACGACGAGCTGGGCGACGACTTTGCTGCCGTGGTCGTGGACGTGGCCGACGACTTTCGCAAGGGGTTCGATGCATTCATCGTCGTCGATGCGAATTTGGCAGTGTTGCCGCGGCTCCATCTTATTGGTAGCCATCATACCTGTGATGATGATACCGGCGCCGCCGTCTGCCAACTTTTCATACATTTTGGTCAGATTTTCTGTCGGCAAACCATAACGTCCCATTCCTTCGAACGTTGCTGAACGGATAATACGGCACTTCGTTTCAATACGGCCGATGCGACAGGTATCAAATAACATGGTAAAAATCTCTCCTTGGTAATAAAAATTGAATTTCAGTTTTTTCTTTGGTATTTTCATATTATACAATATTTATTGAAATAAGCAAATGCATTGTTGATTCAAGTCCTCATTCTGACTTCCTTGTTACGCTAAGCCCGCTGTAAATGTGAAAATTATGTTTAAGTAAGGCGAAAAAACGTAAAAAAGGAGTAAAAGGTCCGGCCTTTTTAGTGGCATAACCACGAGGCCTATGATATAATGTAAGTGTTTGTTAATTTTGCAACTCATGAAGGGATGTTGAATACATGGCTACAGCAATGGTAATCGGAACCCAGTGGGGCGACGAAGGAAAAGGTAAAATTGTAGATTATTTGGCCCAAAAAGCCGACGTCGTCATCCGCTCCCAAGGTGGGAATAATGCCGGCCATACGGTCGTCGTCGACGATAAGTCCTTTGCACTGCGCCTTTTGCCGTCGGGAATTCTCTTTTCCGACAAAACCTGCATCATCGGCAGCGGCGTCGTTGTCAACCCGAAAGTCCTCCTCGAAGAAATTGAAAGCATGACTTCAAAAGGGGTAACCATCAGTAAGCTGGAAATTTCTACGCGGGCACACGTCATCATGCCGTATCACGTCCGTATCGACGAAGAAGATGAAAAAATCAAGGGCGATGCTAAAATCGGCACGACGAAAAATGGTATCGGCCCCTGCTATGCCGATAAGATCAACCGTGTCGGCATTCGCATCGGTGATCTCATGGACCGTGATGTTTTTGCGGAAAAATTGCGTAGCAATATTGAATTGAAAAATCGTCTCTTTGAAAAATATTACGGCTGCCAAGGCTTCGATTACGATGAAGTCCTCCAGGAATACCTCGGCTATGCCGATCAAATCCGCCAGTATGTAAAGGATACGAACTACTCGGCCAACCTCTACGTCAGTGAAGGCAAGAAGGTCCTCTTTGAAGGGGCTCAGGCTGCGATGCTCGATTTGGATCACGGTACGTATCCTTTCGTTACCAGCTCGAACCCGACGGCCGGCGGTGCCTGCACCGGTTCCGGTGTCGGTCCGCGCCGCATGGAAAACATCGTCGGTGTCGTCAAAGCCTATACGACGCGTGTCGGTGCCGGCCCGTTCCCGGCTGAACAGCTCAATGAAATCGGTGACTACCTGCGCAATACGGGTCACGAATTCGGTACCGTTACCGGTCGTCCCCGCCGCTGCGGCTGGCTCGATACGGCTGTTGTAAAATACGCAGCCATGTTGAACAGCCTCGATTATTTGGCTATTACCCGCCTCGACATCCTCGACGATTTGGATACGATTAAAATCTGCACGGGCTATAAATATAAAGGCCAGCAGCTGAAAGAATATCCGGCCAGCCTCGATGTCCTTGAAAATGTCGAACCGATTTACGAAGATATGCCGGGTTGGAAAACGTCTATTTCCGACTGCAAGTCCTATGATGAACTGCCGGAAGCTGCCCGTCACTACGTCGAACGAATCAGCGAACTCGTCGGTGTACCTCTGGGAATCGTTTCTGTCGGTCCGAACCGCAGTCAGACCATCATTCTTAAAACCATTTTTTAAATAAACTGAATTACACCATAACATAAAGGACCTGCCATTTACATGGCAGGTCCTTTAACGTAGATATTCGTGTGATTGTCATTAGACGGCTGGTGATTTATTCTCCGCAGTGACCGGCCATGGCGCAGCCGCCGCAGGAACCACCGCAGGAACTGCATCCGCCCGCTTCGGCAAAGTTGAGACCAATCATGCCGGCAACCGTTTTGCGAGGCATGAGCATGCCGCTGGGCAGGAGCGAAACTCCCATCTGTTCGGCGTGGACGGCCTGGGCGATGTTGGCGGTCTGTCCGGCCGGCCAGTCACCCGTTCCGGGGCTCATGGCCCATACTGCTTTATAACCCTTCTCGGCACTCGCTTCGTCGAGCGTATCGACGAGCTGCTTGGTGTAGCCTGCCGTGGCAACGGCTGCGGCCGAATCGAGGGCTAAGCCTCGGGTGATTTCTTTATCCATGAACAGCTTGTCGATTTCCTGCTCTACGGCTTCGCCGAGGGTGACGGCATACATCAATACGATGGCCGAGTCTTCGATGAGCTGGCGAGCCGCTTGACTGTTGACGGTAAAAGGACTGTCGCAGAGTACCATGTGCGACGTATTATCGTAGAAGCACTGCTGGCACGAGGCCTGTGGTTTTGCCAGTTCCATGACGCGTTGGCAGGCTTCGTTTACAATATCATCGGACAGCTCTTGAGCGCCGCGCTGCTGGGCATATTCTTTGACGCTGGCAGCGTCTATTTCCTTTAAGGGATCTGTAAATAATGGCATATGTTACATCCTTTCTGAATGAGGTATTTTTTTCCTTATTATATCATATAACTTTCATAAAATTGGAGAAAAGATGAGAGAATAAATATTTGATTAAATGAGTGATAGACTATATACTATAATATAGACCTAAAAATAATTATGAGAGAAATGAGGTGGCCATGGTGGCAGGCGACGGTCATTCTGCGAAAAAGGAAGGAATCACTGAAATTGCTGTCGAATGTATTGTACCCAACCCCAGGCAGCCGCGTCGCTCCTTTGATGAAGCGGCTTTAGATGCCTTAGCCGAGTCTATCCGCCAGCATGGTTTGGTTCAGCCCATTGTCGTCCAAAAGTCAGGACCCGGTCAGTACGAACTCATTGCCGGCGAGCGAAGGCTGCGGGCCGCCCAGCGATGCGGGCTGAAACTGATTCCGGCGATTATTCGTCGGTATACCCTTGCAGAAGCCGCTGAAATTGCGCTTATTGAAAACTTGCAGCGCGAAGACTTGGATGCGATTGAAGAAGGTCTGGCTTACGATCGCTTGATGACTGAGTTTGGTTTGACCCAAGAGCAGACGGCGCAGAAAGTTGGAAAAAGTCGCTCTCATGTCGCCAATATGGTGCGGCTGCTGCAGCTGCCGGAAGCGATTAAAAGTTTGATTGTCGAAGGCAAACTGTCTATGGGCCAGACCCGTCCCTTATTGCAGCTTCCGACGGAGAAACAGCAGTGTGAAGCGGCTCTTTACATCTTGAAATACGAGTTGTCAGCCCGAAAGGCCGAAGCTTTCGTACGGCGACTACTGGCTGAGAACGGTCCGAAACCGGAGCCCGATGCCCATCTGGCGCTCTTACAAGATAGGCTGAAGATGGCTTTGGGAACGGATGTTTCTATTCAGATGCGGTCCGGACCGGGACGAGGAAAAATTGAAATTTCATTTTCATCAGAAGCGGAGTTTGAACGGCTGATGTCGATACTCACCGAAGAAAACGACGGCCGTGGGCGGTCGACCTTTTCTTCGTTTCATATATAATCTATTGGTATATCTACGGGAGGAACAAAATGTTTAATGTTGACATGCAGGTTGCTGCGATGGCGCTTGCCGGTATAGGCGGTTTGCTTTTATTGATTTTGCTCGTCTATATTGCCTTTTTACACTGGAAAATCAAAAAATTAGAAACGAAGTATACCTTTTTTATGCAGGATGAAACGGGAACCAGCATTGAAGTGAAACTGCGGGATGATGTTGATAAACTGCACAATCTGCAGGGGACCCTGGATTTGATTCATCAGACACAAAAAGATATCATGGCTGTACAGAATCACTGTTTCCGTAAAATCGGTTTCGTAAAATACAATGCCTTTGACAATATCGGTAATAATTTAAGCTTTGCCTTTACGGTTCTCGATGGGAAAAATGACGGATTCTGTCTTTCCAGTGTGTATGGCCGCAATGAATCCCGTATTTTTGCAAAACCAATTGTCGACGGAAAGTGTCTTTATGGCATGAGTGAAGAAGAAAAAGAAAGCTTGGACAACGCTTTGAATTACAGCGGTGACATGCAGGCTGTTCAGAAGGATATGGAAGAATAAAGAGGGGAAAAAGGTGAAGTTCCAACTTAAGGACTATCCATGGATGAAGGCTCTGCAAAATTGGTGGCAGCGAGTAAAGCCGACGAAGATGCCGGCTTGGTGGCCTGCCTCTTTGCAGGTTGACCGGACCGAACCATTGGTGGTAACGCCGGAGCAGTATAAAAAATTCATTCGCATCGGAGTCGCGGCAGCAATTTTCATTGTAATTGTTGTCGGCATCGGTATCTATGAATTCGTTTCGCTCCAACAGGCTAAAGACCAAGAAACGCTGCATGAACAGCAGCTGGAGCTGATGCGGGATAAGACGGCATCGCTCCAAGAAAAAATGGATAAAATGGATGCACTCGACCAGGAGCTGCGGCAAATGGTCAAGGGATCGGGGGCTGGTGACAGCCCAAAAGGTGACGGTGGCGTAGCAGGGGGACAGAAGAAATCTCCGGACCTTTCGAATGCCAGCTACAATGACCTGTTATTGGCCACCTCCCGTTTGGAAACGCGCAGCAATGCCCGTATTATCAGCTTTATTACCTTAAAGACCGTCCTTAGCGATACGGCCGGTCAACAAGTACTGCAAATGCAGCAAAACAGTCGTATGTACCAGGTCGGCGGCAATTCAGGCAGTCCCAACAGCGCATCTACCGTGCCGTCTATTTGGCCGGTTACCGGGACCGTTACGTCTGAATTCGGATATCGAGGTAATCCTATTGGCGGGGGTTCCGGCTTCCATGAAGGAATCGATATCGGCGTCGACTACGGCGTTCCCGTTCGGGCAACGGCAGCCGGTAAGGTTACCATGGCCGGCTGGGTCGATGGCTACGGTAACTTGGTTGAAATCGACCATGGCAACGGTTTTGTTACCCGCTATGGGCATAATTCCATGCTTCTCGTTACGGTCGGACAGGAAGTCCAGGCAGGCTCGATTATTTCGCTGGCCGGCAGCACCGGACGAAGTACGGGACCTCACGTCCATTATGAAGTTCGAGTCAATGGATCACCGACCAATCCCTTGCTGTTTTTACCTTGATTTTTAAATATGTTGGCAGACTTTTTTCAAATAAGGAAGGAGGACTTTCATGAAAAAAAATGTTCAGTTCCTTGTCCTGTTTGTATTCTTGTCTGCCTTTTTGCTGGGCGGATGTACCTTTGTTCGTCAGTATACAGGGGTTCTCATCGGAACCAATCTGGCCCTGAGCGGAAAAGGGATGTCCTATTCGGCATCAACCGAACGAGGCATCGAATTAGCGAAAGATATTGTCAATGAACGCGGCGGCCTGCTGGGCAAACCGGTACAGCTCGTGGCGGTAGATAATCACGGCAAGCCCGAAGATGCCGTGGCAGCTATTCAGCAGCTGAATGTACGACACGTGTCGGCCATCATCGGTCCTGATATTACCGACTGTACGAGAGCCGTCATTCCAAATGTGGAAGCCGTCAAGATTCCCCTCATCAGTCCGGCCGGGACACAGCCCGATATTACTGTCGATATTCGGGCCAATGAAGTCTATCAATACATGTTCCGGGCAGCCTTTATCGACGCCTCTCAAGGCCGTGCTATGGTAGATTATGCCCGCCATAACCTTCATGCCGGCAGGGCGGCTGTCTTTTATTATCCTGATAAGATGTATGCGCAGGGCCTTGCCGAATACTTTCGCAGTGCTTTTCTTGCCGGCGGAGGCGAGGTCCCTATCTTTCGAGCCGTATCGGATCCGGGAGAACTCGTTCAGGCCGTATCTGAATTAAAAGCCGACGGCATCGATGTCATTTATCTGCCGGGATACGACGATTGGACGATTCCGGCTATTAAAGTATTGAGAAGCCAAGGTATCTCCGTGCCGCTGTTGGGGCCTGACGGCTGGAACAGCCTCAAAATGGAAAAAGATATTGAGCCTCAATATCTGACGAATCTTTATTATACCGATCACTATGCCGGGAACGAGTCGAATGAGGCGGCTCGTCAGTTCTCTCATGCCTATTATGAAAAATACGGCGTTTGGCCCGATGGCTATGCAGCCCTTGGCTACGATGCCTTTATGATGACGGCAGCTGCCATTTCGCGCTGTCAGTCCGGGGATCCGACAGAGGTCGCTAAGGAACTGGTCAAGACGATTGACTACCAAGGGGCGACCGGGACGATTTCCCTTGACGCGAATCACGATGCTATTAAAGATGTGTTCATCCTGACTTTCAAAGACGGAGAGCCGGAACTTGCGGCGACGATTCCGCCTGATTATCAGATGCAGTAGGGCAGATAGCGGTTCATGGCCTTGCGGCGCTCTTTCCAGTCCGGCATGCGGACGGTCATGACGTCATAAAAATGGCGGGAGTGGTTGGGGTGGATGAAGTGGCAGAGCTCATGGAGCATGACGTGGTCAATGATGGCTTCCGGCATAATGGCCAAGTAGGTGTTCATGGTCACGATGCCTTTTAGGGGCATGCACGAGCCCCAGCGAGAGCGCATGATTCGTTGTTTGAGGATCGGTTCTTTGAGGTCATATTCTTTAAATAAGGGCAGCATTCGTTGGAGACTGTCTGAAAAAAGGGGCGCTCCGATGCGATGCAAAAGCTGATGATACAGCTTCTGTCTCGTCTGCGGCGTATCTTCCTTGAGTTCCATAAACACCGTGTCACGGTTTCGTCGGATGGAATTGCGAAGGCCCAGACGGACGTCGAGACGGTAAGGCTTACCTGTAATCAAGAGGGTTTCGCCGTCACGCAGTGTCAGGAAGGGAGAATTTTGCTGCTGTTCCTGTAACTTCTGTATGGCTCGGCAGATAAGGTCGCTCTTTTTTTGTAAGAAGGCCTCGATATACGCCCAGGGAACATGGGGCGAGGCTGAAATAAATAGATTCCCATCATTTCGGATATGGAGATTGATGTTCTTTACTTTTTTGCGGACGACCGTTACGGAAAATGTCCGGTCCTGAGCCGCAAAGCTATATTGTTCACGATTCATAGAAATACCTCGTACGGATAACGTAATCAGAATGCAGATTTTATTGTAAGTAGATTTTAGATTTTTGTCAAAAGGATGGTATCGTATGCTTGATTTTACGGCATTTGATTTTGAAACGGCTAATAAATATGCCAACAGTGCCTGCTCACTGGCGGCGGTCACCATGAATGACGACCAGTGTGTCCGCCAGGGCTATACACTGATTCGGCCGCCCTTTATGGTATTCGATCCCGGAAACATTGAAATTCACGGGATTCAGCCGGAACAAGTCGCTCATAAACCGAAATTCGATGCCTTATGGGGCAATATCCGGACGCACTTAGAAGGGCGAATCTTAGTGGCCCATTACGCCGTTTTCGATACGCGCGTCCTGCGCAGTCTGCTGAAGTATTACCATTTAGAAAAGCCACAGGCTTCGTATGCCTGCACGGTAGAAATATCGCGTCGCGTGTGGCCGGATCTGCCCAACCATAAACTCGATACGGTTGCCGGTTATTTGGGCTATTCTTTCCAGCACCATCAAGCCCTTGATGATGCTAGAGCTTGTGCTCACATCGTATTAAAAGCGGCCGAAGCCGTAGGCGCTTCCTCGATGGAAGAACTGCTGTGGAAAACGAATTTAAAATTAAAACAGCTATAACTTACTGTTGGCAGTCCCTCCCGATTGCCGGCAGTATTTTTTTCTTTATTTTTGATGTATGCTATCTGTTTTTTGTATAGCAACGAATTTTATATGCTTATTTTCCATAGAGGATTACAAATCCCTACTATCTGCGTATAATTAAGACAGTGATTACTATCCTGAAAGGAGCTTTTTAATATGAAAATCGTCTTATTAGAATCGTTAGGTATCAGTCAGGAATTACTTGACTCCTATGTAAAGCCGCTTACGGAAAAGGGCTATGAATTTGCAGCCTATGAAAGAAATGATGACGTCGCTGTTCAAATCGAAGAAGCGAAAGATGCCGATATCCTCATCATTGCCAATATGCCTCTTAAGGCAGAGGTCATCAACGCCTGCCCGAATTTAAAATATATCGATGTCGCCTTTACCGGCGTCGATCACGTAGCCCTCGATGCTGCCAAGGCCAGAGGTATTAAAGTCAGTAATGCATCCGGCTACTCGACCGTTGCCGTTGCAGAACTGACCATTGCTATGATCCTTGATTTACTGCGCCGCGTTCCTCAAGTCGACGCTGCCTGCCGGGCCGGAGGTACCAAAGCCGGTCTGGTGGGAAATGAATTAGAAGGGAAGACCGTCGGCCTTATCGGGACCGGTCATATCGGCCATCGCGTAGCCGAATTGGTCCATGCTTTCGGAGCTAAAGTCATCGCTTATAACGGCTTCTCCCATAAAGAAGATACGGAATTGATTAAGTATTTGCCGCTGAAAGAACTGATGGCGCAGGCTGACATCGTCAGCCTTCACTGCCCGGTAACAGAACAGTCTAAGGGCATGATTAACGCAGAAACCCTGTCTTATATGAAGCCGACCGCCTTCCTTATCAATGAAGCCCGCGGCCCCGTCGTCGTTTCCCAGGACCTGGCGGACGCCCTCAACAGTGGTAAAATCGCCGGTGCCGGCATCGACGTCTTTGAAAAAGAACCGCCTCTCGATACGGACCATCCCCTTCTCCATTCGAAGAACACCATCGTCACGCCGCACGTCGCCTTTGCGACGGCTGAATCGATGGCCAAACGCGCCGTCATCGTCTTTGATAATATCGACGCCTATCTTGCCGGAAATCAGAAAAACATTGTTTTATAATAAATACGATACTATCAGTTAACGGAAATAGAGATCTCCTCTATGAGGAGATCTCTATTTTTTATGTGTAAAAATCATCGTCACGAATCAATTATTCTATTTGTTCAAAATGTGGTCTTTATATTGCATTAGGGATACTAGTATGGTAGTATATGTTCGTAGCAAAGATAAATAGAAAAACAATAAAAATAAAAAGTTTATTTTTTAGTTACTATTAGGAGGAATTAACCTATGAGAATGACATTCCGTTGGTACGGAGAGAAAGATGACAAAATTACACTGCAGCAAATCGATCAAATTCCAGGCATGGATGGTATCGTCGGTGCCTTATTTGATATTCCTGTCGGCGAAGTATGGCCGGTGGAACCGCTGATGCATATCAAACAGCAGGCTGAAGCCAATAATTTGGTCTTCAAGGATTTGGAAAGCATCAATGTCCATGAAGACATTAAGTTAGGCCTTCCGAGCCGCGACCAGTACATCGAAAATTATATTACGTCCCTTCGCAATGCTGCCAAGGCCGGTATCGAAATGGTCTGCTATAATTTCATGCCTGTCTTTGACTGGACGCGAACAGAACTGGCAAAACTGCTGTATGATGGCTCGACGGTTCTCGCTTATGACTACCATCTCATTGCCGGTAAGACGCCGGAAGACATGACTCGGGAAATCCTCGATAATACGAATGGTTTTGTCCTTCCCGGATGGGAACCGGAACGGCTTAAAGAACTGTCCCACCTGATTGAACAGTACCAGGGCATGGATGAAGACGGCCTGCGCAAAAATCTCGAATATTTCTTGAAAGCCATTGTTCCCGTTGCTGAAGAAGTGGGCATCAAAATGGCGATTCATCCCGATGATCCCCCCATTTCTGTTTTTGGCCTGCCCCGCATCGTCAAAAACGAAAGTGACCTCATGAAGATTGCCAAGATGGTCGACAGCGAAAGCAACGGCTTTACGATTTGCACGGGCTCTCTCGGCTCGAACCGTCAAAACGATATTCCTCACATCATTCGTAAATTTGGTAAAATGGGTCGTATCAACTTCCTTCATGTCCGCAACATCCAGGTTCATGAACCGTGGGTATTCAATGAAGTAGCTCATAAATCGCAAATTGGGAACTTAGATATGTATGAAATTATGAAAGCTGCTTACGATATCGGTTTTGAAGGCCCCGTCCGTCCTGACCACGGTCGTATGATTTGGGGCGAAGAAGGCCGTCCGGGCTATGGTTTATATGACCGCGCCCTTGGTGCTAACTATCTCTGCGGCTTGTGGGATGCAATTAACCGCACATGCGGGCAGTTATAAAGGAGCGTTATTATGACAAAATCAAACTTTAAAAACATGAGATGGGTTATTATCGGTCTCTGCTTCTTGGCCAATGCCATTAACTACATTGACCGTGCAAATTTGGCGATTGCAGCTCCTCATATCCGAGCTGAACTGGCATTGGATCCGGCTACGATGGGCGTCATCATGAGTGCTTTCTTTTGGACCTATGCCTTGTGCCAGATGCCGGCCGGTTGGTTTATCGATAAAGTCGGTGTTCGTCTGAGCTTGGCCTTTGCTGTTGCCTGGTGGTCTGTCTTTACGGCCGTGACCGGTATGGTTCATACTTTCGGTCATATGGTCGGATCCAGACTCTTGTTAGGCGTCGGTGAATCGGCGGCTATGCCTTCTTTTGCAAAAGCGGCATACAACTGGTTTCCCCGGAAAGAACGCGGCATTGCCTGCAGTATTTTTGACAGTGGGTCCCGTGTAGGCTCTGCCTTATCGCTGCCGTTGATTGCTTGGATCATTTCTGTAATGGGCTGGCGAGGCTCCTTTATTATCACAGGCCTTATCGGTATTGGTTGGGCCCTCGCCTGGTGGTTCATTTATCGTGATCCGGAAAAATACCGCGATATTGCACCGGAACAAGTAGAAGCTTTATTAGCTGAACGCGGTGAAAATCAGGCTTCGGAATCTAAAGAAGCCGGTGAAGGTAAGGTTTCCTGGGCTGATTTGTTCCGCTATAAGACCGTTTGGGGCCTTATGATCGGCCTGTTCTGCCTGAATTTTGCCATCTACTTCTTTATCACCTGGTTCCCCAGCTATTTAATGGAAACTCGTGGATTTTCACTGAAAGCATTGGGTACCTTAGGGATGCTGCCGGCACTGTTGGCCATTCCCGGCGGATGGCTTGGCGGCCTTACGTCTGACTATCTCTTGCGACGCGGTCATTCGGCTACGTTTTCCCGTAAACTTTGTTTAGTTGGCGGTATGCTTCTTTCTTCCTGCATTGCCCTTTGTGCCTTTGTAGATAACATCTATATTTGCCTGGCCCTCTTCGCTTTGTCTTATGCAAGCTTGTCTTTCGCCGGTTCCAACACCTGGGTCATCGTCGGTGAAATTGCGCCTACGCCTAAACACGTTGCTTCCATCGGCGGCATCATGAACTTTGCCGGCAACTTAGCAGGTATTTTCATTACGACATTTACCGGCGTCATGCTGACGATTACTGAAGGCTCTTTCTTGGTTCCCCTTGCAGCGGCTGGTGTCTTGTGCATACTTGGTGCCTTGTCTTATTTGTTCCTCGTTGGTCGAGTTGAACCCTTGCCTTTAAAATAATTGAAAAACATCATTGATGAGCCGCTGTTTAAAGCGGCTCTATCTTTTTAAAAGGAGTTTATCATGAAAAATGTGCTTACTATTGGTGAAGCGATGGGGCTTCTCATCGCCAAAGAAACGGGTCCGTTGGAATCGGTCGAACATTTTTCCCGCCACGTCTGCGGGGCTGAATTGAACTATGCCGTCGGCATGGCTCGTTTGGGTAATGACGTATCCTATATTTCTAAAGTCGGCATCGACCCATTTGGTCGCTGCATCGTCAATTTTCTGAAAGAAAATAATATTCACGAACAGTATGTCTGGACCGATGACGACCATATGACGGGTTTTCAGATGAAGGAAAAGGTCGTCGAAGGCGATCCTTTTGTCGCCAATATCCGCAAGCATACGGCATTCTCTCATTTTCAGCCGGCTGATTTAGGAGATATCGACTGGGCCGGCGTCGACCA
>DCJQ01000005.1 GCA_002319965.1 Megasphaera sp. UBA1696 | reverse complement strand
TAAACTGGTGGTTTTGATTTTTGAATGGAAATCATGAGGCCGACCATGAGAATCATCAGACTCAAGATGATGAGCCCCATTTCAAAACTTTTATAAAAGGTGAGTCCCAAGCCGACGAGGATCATGAGGGGCATGGGAAGAATCATGTTGATGCCTTCAGCGAGGACGGACTGGATTTTTTCGACGTCTCGCGTGGCCCGCATGAGCAGGGTACCCGTCCCGTATTTAGAAAAATCGGAGAGGGAAAAGTCCTGCAGGGCCAGTACCAGTTGTTGGCGCATGGTAAGGCTGACCCGGGAGGCGATGTGGGAGCTCAAATAGACGGCACCTAACGAGCCGGTTACGGTCACCAGAGACGCTGCCAGCATGGCGATGCTGAGGCGGCTGATGGCGTCGATATCGCCGTGTAGAACGCCTTCGTTGATGATGCTGGCCGTTAAAGTCGGCACGGCCAGGGCACTGATGACGTGAATCAACGAGAGCAGACAGGCGCTTAAAAATGCCCATTTTACAGGCCTTATATAAGTGGAGCTGAACTTCATAAGCATCCTCTCCTTTCCATGTATTCTAGGGTTATTGTATCATATTTAACGGCGAATCATCGACGGCAGGATAAAACTGCGCCGTGCTGTCTAAACTGACTATAAAAATACATAATACTGGCCATAAAATGACTAACTTTACGGTTATATAAAATAAATGTATAATTATATTGTAAGGTGAAAGCGAATGGTTAATGGATTAGAAAGGAGATTCTTTGATGAACAGGATTTATCGGGTTATTTGGAGTCGGGTAAAGAACTGCTATGTCGTCGTGTCGGAAATGGCCAAAAGCCGTACGAAAAGCAATGGCAGTCGCATCGTGAAAAAGACGGCCATGGCAGCCATGGTTTTAGCCGGTTTGAGCCTGTCCGGAATGGGGCTGTCGGCCTATGCAGCGGACAACATCGTCGTAGACAGCGGTACGGCGACGGGAACAACCAATACCGTAACTGATGATACGACGGCCCGTGTGGTAGGAACCGGGAATACAGTAACCAACAGTACGGATCAGATTGTGATAGGTGATAATAACAAAGTTACCAATAGAACGAATAAGGGTAGAAATGAAAATATTATAGATTTAACTATTGGTAGTGGCAATATTATTAATCGTACAACTAGTTGGCCTAAAGCGTGGGAGTCGTTGACTGTTATTGGTAATAATAATACTTTTATCGCTCCGACTAACGGTATTGTCATTGGCGATAATCAGACAAAAGATGATTTTAATGATTCAATTATTATTGGTTCCTTAACACCAGAAGAAAAGAACGCTGTCAATAATAGTATTAGAGGATTGAGTATGACTGTCATTGGTAATCATGCACAGGGTGCATCCGGAAGTACTGTAGTCGGAAATAGAGCCATTAGTTCAGGGGCCTATGGTACGATTACAGGGTTTAACTCTGTTAGTACGATAAATGCTAATTGGTCAACTATTTATGGTGTTGATAATAGAATTACTGGTTTAGAATATGGGCTAACTATGGAAAACGGGACTTTTGGTACCATGAACAAGGTCGATTTTTCGTCGAATTCTATGGTTTGGGGCGCAGGAAATTGGGTGACGAATTCTAACGGCAGTATGGGTGATATATTAAACATGGATGTTACTAGTGATTACCGTTTTCTAGAGTTCATGATGCATGGCAGTCAGAATGATGGATACTCAGACCATATGTCCGAGATATATAGTTATTATGCTTCTCTTTATGGAGGATCTGTTTTTGCCATGGGGAATAGCAACAGATTGGATTATGCTAGAAGATCTTCTATCATTGGATCGGATAATACTTTGAACGGGACTGAAAATGCGGCAAGTGATTACAACACCTTTGCAGGTTATCAAAATACAGGAACTAATGTGAATCATGTTTCTGTCATGGGGACCGGAAATAAACTGAGTGATGCAGCGACGGATGTCGTCATCGGCGATTATCATACATTGTCTGGCGGGAGTAATAACATTATTCTCGGATCAATGGAAACAAAAGATGGAGTTACGACACAATTATTTACTCCAGAGGCAGGTCCTTCTGGCATATCTATTCCTTATACGACAAAAGTAAAAATACCGGTAAAGATTCATACGGAGAACATTAGCAATGCTGTCATGGTCGGCTACAATACAGATGTACAGAATGATGGCGGCGTGGCTATCGGCAGCAACTCTGTATCTTCTGTCGACAAAGGCGCCCTTGGGTATAACCCGATTACCGGCAAAGCCTTTGAAAGTGAAGCGGCTATTGTGGCTTTCGCCGGCAAAGAAGATAGGTTTGCTGAATTAAATAGCAGTATCCCTGATTTGGAATCGGCTCTTTCAACGGCCAAAGCTGATTATGAAAGTAAATTCAATGATTATCTGATAAAGAGTGCGGAATATACTCAGAAAGTTCAATCGGGGGATTTGGCGGAAACTGAATTGGCTAAAGCTGCTTTGGATGCCGCTGAAACAGCCCTGAATACTTCTGAAACCGCCATGAACGATGCCAATAAGGCCTACACGGCAGCTGTGTCGGAAAAGACACAGATTACATCGGCTTGGCAGTCCGGTGCGGCAGCTGTTTCTGTCGGTGACAGTGAAACGGGGTTAACTCGTCAAATTACCAACGTCGCAGCCGGCACCAATGACACCGATGCCGTCAACGTGGCTCAGCTCAAAGCAGCCGTCGACGCAGCCGGCACGGGCTTACAGGAAAGTGATGAGGCCTTAACGTTCAATGACAATAAATTAGGCCTGTCCATTAAGAACTCGGAAGGGACGGAAATTATTTCAGGCAGCGTTAACTTATCGACCATTGCCGCTGCTGTCGACACGAGAAATACCATTGCCAATGCCGACGGCGATACGACCATCACCATTGACAGCACGGAAAAGAATAATATCGGAGGAACGAATTATAAGATCAAGGTCAATACGGACGGCAAGGTAGCTTCGGGTAACACGGGCATCGTCACCGGTGGTACCGTATACAATGAAACACGGGTCGCTGAAGACGGCACGTATGTGAAGAAATCGAAATCGGCCGGGGACAACTTGACGGCCTTGGACAGTCAGGTAGCTTCGAATACGACGCAGATCACGACCAATACGGCCAATATTACCAATCTTTCGAATCAGGTAACGGATATTTCCGGCAGCGTGACCAACTTGAACAGCCGCGTCAGCAAGCTCGATACGCGCATCAACCGCGTCGGTGCCGGTGCCGCAGCCTTAGCGGCCCTTCATCCCCAGGACTACGATCCGACGGCGAAGTGGGACTTTGCTGCCGGCTACGGCAACTACAATTCGGCGAATGCCGTTGCTATCGGCGCCTTCTATCGGCCGACGAATGACGTCCTGTTCTCCATCGGAACCAGCCTCGGCGGCGGGGAAAACATGTTCAACGCCGGCGTCAGCTTCAAGTTTGGCCAGGGCAGTCCTTATGCCGGCTACTCGAAAGATGCTTTGGTCGGCGTCATTTCCGAGCAGCAGCAGGAAATCGACACCATGAAGGCGGAAAACGAAGCTAAGGACAAACGCATCGAAGCCCTTGAAAAACAGATGCAGGATATCATGAACCGTTTGAACGGATAAGTAACGGTTACGACAACTCTTAGAGCATGACGAAAAAGCCGCTCTCCTGACATAATCTCCTTTATTGACGTAATGATAAAGGAGGCTATGCCCGGCGGAGCGGCTTTTTTGCTTGTATGAAAGAATTAAACGGGAAAGTCGGGATTATCGCGATAGATCTTTTGGATGATATCGACGAATTCTTGTACGTGTTTTCGCGACTCTCCTTTATGGGTATAGAGGGCGCAGGGAATATTTTTTTCCGTATCGAAAGGCGTCCAGGCAAAGGCGCCGCAGTGGTCGTTGAGAAATCCCGGGGCGATGCAGACGCCGCGGTGGGCAGCGACGTTGGTCAAGGTCGTATCGTGGTCGTAGCTGTTGAAATAGGAGACTTGTATTTCTTGAATGATCGTCTGCTGCAGAGCCCTAAGGACGGGCGGAGAGCCGCCGCCGACCATGAGGGTGCGGCCCGTAAGGTCAGGTGTCGTCACTTTTTCTTGTTGGGCCAGAGGATCGTCTTTTTCGCTGATGAGATAGAAGCGGCTGTCAAAGAGGTGGTGCTCGACGACGTCGGGGACGCGCTTCATTTCATGCTCCATGGCAAAGAGGATGTCCAGCTCATCATTGAGGAAGGCTTGATTATGGAAGCCGAAGCTGGGCGTGATGGAGACGCCGGGATGGATGCGGCTGAAATTATAAAGACCTTAGATTGAGAAAGGAGAAGCGGATGAGCAAAACTTTAGTCATCTATTATTCCCGCCGCGGTCAGAATTACGTCAATGGCAGCATTGAAAACCTGGCCAAGGGAAATACGGAAATCGCTGCCGAATATATTCAGCAGGCCGTCGGCGCCGACCTCTTTGAAGTGCGGACCCGAAAGGCCTATGCCGAAGATTATACGAAGTGCACGGAAGAAGCCAAAGAGGAACTGCGAAACAAGGTGTTCCAGGAACTTACAGAGCAGCTCGAATCGGTTGGCGCCTATGACAACATCGTCGTCGCCGGACCCTGCTGGTGGGGGACCTATCCCATGGCCGTCTTTACCCAGCTCAAAGCCCTTGATTTTCAGGGCAAGAAGGTATTTCTCCTCATGACCCATGAAGGGAGCGGCCTTGGCGGAAGTGCGGCAGCCCTTAAAAAATACTGCCCCGGTGCTGTCGTCGGTGAAGGCCTGGCCATTCACGGCGCCGAAACGGTCGCCTCTGAAGGGACGATCAAAGACTGGGCAAAACGCAACTTATAAGAGACATGTGATAATGAAACAGCGACCATCCGAAAAAGTACGGTAATGGCCGCTGTTTTTTGTGTCAAGCACCAAGGAATATACCTCTTACTTGGTTTGTTATCCGGTTTTGAATCGGTAGGAATTTCATTGAATAGGGGGGACCAATTTGCGTAAGCTATTGAAGCCGGACAATTGTAATGACTAGACAAGGTGTAGATTTAGTGCTACTGTAGAAAGAAAAAGTTCGATATTATGTGCAAGGAAGTATGTGGTGAATAGAATAGTGTACTCAACGTATTTTAGTAAAGGAGATGATTCCATGAATCCTATTGACGTGTTATTAAATCATCGTACTATTCGTGAGTTTAAATCCAGCCCTGTGCCGCCGCAGCAATTGAGCCTATTATTGGATATAGCAAAAAGAACGGCTACCAGCATGGGGATGCAAAGTTTCAGTATTATCCACATTGTTAATCCGGAACTGAAAGCGGCTATTGCAGAAGTTTGTAACCAGGAATATGTAGCACGGGTACCGGAGTTGTTTATTTTCATCGTCGATGCGTACCGCAACTCCCGTATCGCTCGCGAACGAGGGGTAGAAAGTGTTGGTGAACGCGATAGCGATCGTTTCTTCCAAGGCTGGACGGATGCTGCTATAGCCGCTCAAAATATGGTGGCCGCTGCTGAACTCGGTGGTTTCGGTACGGTTTATTTTGGCAGTATCTTAAATAATGCACCTAAGATGATTGAACTTCTGAAATTGCCGGAATTAACATTCCCGGTAGTGGGGGTCGGCATTGGGATACCGAATCAGGAACCGCAGTTAAAACCGCGTATGCCTCGTGAAGCCAATGTATTTGAGGACTCCTATCGGGTATTTGATTCTTATTTGGAATTGTTGAAAGATTACGATGCGGAAATGGAAGAGTATTACGATCTGCGTGATACGAATCGACGTGTAGATTCCTTTACGAAACAGATTGCCGGTAAGAAGGCAATTCCGTTACGGCAAAAATTAATACAACAAGCAGAAGCACAGGGATTTACATTTTACGATATCAAAGAATAAATACTTTTTGGTCCCGAGCGGTGATCGCTAAGGCGTTTTTTACGGCTGACTATTTGCGATAGCAAGTAGTCAGCCATTTTTGCTGTTTGATGCAAGGGGAACCATATGGCATTTTTTGATGTGGCTATAGTAGGCGTCGCAGCTTTTATGGAAAATATATTGGAACAGACAATGGCGCATGAACCAATCATTGTCAAGGATAGCGTATACAATATGTGTTTTACCGTACGATAATGGCCGCTGTTTTTTTGGTTGTCCGCCCCTTTTTTGTACTGTATAATAAGACAATCGGCACGAATTGACACGTTCAATGACCTTATTCTTCTGTATATTGGCAAGGGAGTTTTTGTAATGAGCTTTTTTCTGCAGGGCCTGACCTTGGGCTTAGCCTATGTGGCTCCCATTGGCATGCAAAATATGTTTATCATCAATTCGGCACTGAATAATACGCGGCGGCGGGCTTTTTTAACGGCCCTCATCGTCCTCTTTTTCGATATTACCTTATCCCTGGCCTGTTTCTTCGGCATCGGCCGATTGATGGAACTCTTTCCTACGGTAGAAATGTTCATCTTAGGTGCCGGCAGCTTGCTGGTCCTCTATATCGGCGTCGGCCTCATGCGGGCCAAGGCGGAGACGCAAGGCGAGTATCGTCCCATGACGATTCGCAAGACGATTTCTGAAGCGGGCATCGTCACTTGGATCAACCCCCAGGCCATCCTCGACGGGACGATGCTCCTCGGCTCCTTTCAGGTTACCTTGAGCGCATCTCAGCAGACGCCCTTTCTCAGCGGCGTCCTCTTCGCTTCGTGCGTATGGTTTATCTTCTTGAGCGGCCTCGTTTCTTTGTTCCGCAGCCGCTTCAGTCCGCGCATCCTGCGGGCCATCAACATCGTCTGCGGATCTGTCATCTGTTTTTACGGCTTGAAGCTGCTCTTTGACTTCGTCCAGCGTGTGAGCTGGGGACTTTTATCGGAAGCGGGCCTTCGGTGAGGTTCCGTAATATTCTTTAAAAGCTTTGTAGAAATTGCTGTTATTGCTGTAGCCCAGCATGGCAGCAATTTTTTCGATGGAGAGATCCGTCGATTGTAAGAGAATGGCCGCCTTTTTCATGCGAATGGACAGGAGAATCTCGGAAAAGGTGCGGCCTTCTTTTTCGGACAAGAGGCGGGAGAGGTAGACCGGATGGTAGCCGAAGCGGGCCGCCGTGCTCTTGAGGGTTGCCGTGTCGGAATGGTATTCGATGTAGGCCATGATTTCTTCCGTGATAGACGGCTTTCGGGAAGGCTTGTTTTGGGCGCGGACGGCTTCGGACATGTACATGGCCATGGAGAGGAAGAGGGCTTTCAAGATGGATTGGCTCTGATCCGAGCGGCGGACGTATTCCAGTACCATCAAGTCGAGGATGGGCCAGATCGGTGAGTCGGCTTCCGGTGTGAAGCGGATGATGCCGTCGGCGTAGCGGTTGACGGCAGGCTCTAAAAAGAAGTGGAGCAGGTCCGTATCGGCACCGAGGACGGAGAGGTATTCCCGAAGGAAGGTTTCCTTCTTGATGAGGATGCCGACGATGACGATCGTTTCATCGCCGTCTTTTTTTAGGGCGTAGCCGCTGTAAGGCTGGCCAAGGTAGCAGTCGCCTTCTTTCATGGAAATCCGGTTTTGGCTGGAAGCGCTGAGGGCTTCGTAATTTCCCCGGTAGGCGAAGTTTACGAAGAAGAAGTCCTGGCGGTGGAAACGCTCGTCGATATGACTGCCCGTAAAGGCGCAGAGCATGATTTCATCGGCCGCATCGCCGAGCCACTGGGAGATGAGCTCCGTTTTGCCCGACGACGGGTCGGGGCGAAAGTCCCAGTTGAGAAGGGGAAATTCCGTCCCCAGCACGGTCAGGGCCTGTTCCAACTGTTCTTTTCTGTCGTTCAAGAGAATCACCTGCTGTCAAAAAATAAAGGGTCTGTCAGTTGCTGCAGCCTCCTTCAGGTTAATATATGCCACTATATAAGTTATCATATGGCGCTGTTTCCGAGTGTCAAACAGGGTACACTGATAACAACAGCGGCGGGGTCACAAGATCCCAATCGCAAGGGTATCTATTGACTGAGGAGGTTTTTTTGATGTATAACTTTAACTTTTATATGCCGACGAAGGTTTTGTTCGGCCCCGGTCGGCTTCAGGACTTGCATAATGAACAGCTTCCGGGCAAGAAAGCTCTGATCGTCACGTCAAATGGCTCGTCGGCCAAGCGTTTCGGGTATTTGGATGCTGTAAAGAAAGAATTGGATTTGGCCGGCATCGGCTATGAAGTCTTCGACGAGATCCGTCCTAATCCGACGGATTACAACGTCATGGACGGTGCTAAGATGGCCCGGGATACGGGCTGTGACTTCGTCGTCGCCCTCGGCGGCGGCTCGGTCATGGACTGCGCCAAGTGCATCGCCTTGATGATGACCAACGACGGCGATATTTGGGATTACAGCCTTTCTGAAAAAGGCGGCAAGAAACAGCCGGCTAATCCGGCAGCTCCGACGGTTGCCATTACGACGTCGGCCGGAACGGGCAGTGAAGTCGACATGGCATCGGTCATCAGTAAAGATGACGTTCAGGAAAAGACGGGCATCTTCTTCCCGTCCATGTTCCCGGTCCTGGCCGTCGTCGACGCCAATCTGATGATGAGCGTGCCGCCGAAGTTTACGGCTTATCAGGGGATGGATGCCTTTTTCCACGCCGCCGAATCGATGATCTGCAAGAACGAACATCCCATGGGGGAAATGTTTGCCTTGAAAGCCATTGAACTGGTCGCTAAATACCTGCCCCGGGCCTACCGTGACGGCAGCGACAAGGAAGCGCGGGCCTACATGGCCTTGGCCAACACCTTGGCCGGCTACTACATGCTCTGCACGTCGGAACACACGATGGAACACGTCATGGGCTCCTATCATGAAGACCTCGTCCATGGCGCCGGGCTGATCATGCTTTCCCATGCCTACTACGATTTCT
The DNA here is from genome assembly GCA_002319965.1 of Megasphaera sp. UBA1696. Lineage (GTDB taxonomy): Bacteria > Bacillota > Negativicutes > Veillonellales > Megasphaeraceae > Megasphaera. The sequence continues at coordinate 5,599 of DCJQ01000005.1, read as the reverse complement.
TTGCCGAACGGAAGGCCGCCGAAGAACCGATGATCAAGATGGCCAAAGCCATGGGCGTCGCCAATCCGACGTCGGGGAAGGACTTCATCAAGGCCTTAGATGACCTGATCGCTTCCGTAGACTGCCATGATTTGCGCATGAGCGACGTCGGCATTACGAGAGACGAATTGAAGACCTACCCTCAGCGGATACACGACGTATTGGGCGGCGACATTACGGCCGATCCGCTGCCTTTGTCGGAAGCCGATTATCTTGAAATCTACGAAAAAGCGTATAAATAAGGGGGACCTATGAAAGCGATTGAAGACATGACGGAATGCGAAAAACTCGATGCCGGTCTGGCCTATAATTTTTGGGATAAAGGCGTCAACGATCGGAAACTGAAGGCCATCGCCGAAGTACAGAAGCTCAGTGCCATCGACTCGGGCGATGAAGAAGCTATCGAAGCCTGCCTGCGCCGTCTCTTCGGTTCCTGCGGCAGCCATCCCTGGACGGCGCCGGGCTTTCGCTGTGACAGCGGCAGCAACATCCATGTAGGCGACAACTTTTTGGCCAACTTCAACGTCACTATCTTGGACATCGGTCCGGTCCATATCGGCGACCACGTCATGATCGGCCCGGGGACGCTGATTACGACGGTCAACCATCCCTTGTCGCCGCGGGGACGGCGGCAGCATTTGGGGATTATGAAGCCCGTCACCATCGGAAACGACGTCTGGGTCGGCGGCAATGTGACCATCCTGCCCGGTGTGACCATCGGCAATAACGTCGTCGTCGCAGCCGGAGCCGTCGTAACGAAAGACGTTCCCGACAACTGCGTCGTCGGCGGCGTGCCGTCAAAAGTGATTCAAACGATTGAAAATGATATATAAGCCTTAGCATAAGCGTCTTCTGTGGCTGTCGTCACGGAAGGCGTTTTTTGCATGCCCGGAAACGGTTAAGGCGCTGCCATTTCCCGGTGGCGGCGGTGTTCTTCGCCCCAGCGGTAGAGTCCGTCGAGGGGCTCGATTAATTTCTTTCCTTCGTCGGACAGTTCGTACGTCACCGATGGCGGGACGGTCCCCTTCGACTTGCGGATGATGAGGCCGTCAGCCTCGAGCTCTTTTAAATTGTGGGCCAGAACCGTATTGGTCACGCCGCCTAAATGGCGCTTCAGCTCGTTGTAGTGGAGGATGCCGTAATGGGTCAGATGCCAGAGAATGGGAATCTTCCACTTGGCGCCGATGAGATTCATGGCGTAGAGAATGGCGCATTGGCCGTCATAAGGGTTTTCGTAGTCCTTCTTTTTTTGAGTCATAAGCCTGTCCTTTCAGGTACCAAAAATGTGTGTACTTGTCATTATCTTACTTCATGGTTATAATACATCATACGATGAGAATGAGCAAGCATCTCTTGTCGTAAGAAGTAAGGGCAGGGGACAAAGGATGCCTGCCGGATTTGGTGCCGGATATGAGGCACTCGATTTTTGAATCATAAGATTTATCATACAGGAGGAAGCCATCATGCATTTTACCAGTGGCATAAACCGGCCGCCCTATGAAGGCGATTCTGCCTTCCTTCAGCTGACGAGCGGCTGTTCTCATAACGGCTGTTATTTTTGCAGTTACTATAAGACCGATCGATTTAAGCGGTCGCCCATGGAAGAAATCGAAGCCGATATCAAGGAAATCCCCAAGTATTTTGGCGCACCGAAGCGGATTTTCCTTCAGTCGGCCGATGCTTTTTCTGCCGATTACGATGTCCTGATGAAGACGGCAGAACTCCTTCACCGTTACGTGCCGTCAGTGGAAACCATTGGCGGCTACGCTCGCATCATAACTTCGTCGACAAGACGGAAGCACAGCTTCGCAGCATGAAGGACGCCGGTTTTGCCGATCCCTATATCGGCGTCGAATCAGGGGACGATCACTTGTTGAAATTCATGCACAAGGGCTACGATCGGGCGATGGCAAGGGAGCAATTGGAAAAATTGGATAGCGCCGGCCTCTCTTATGTCGTCAACTGGATCAACGGCCTCGGCGGCAAGGGCTATGGCCTTACGCATGCCCTTCAGACGGCGTCTCTCTACGACGGCCTCCATCCGTCCATGATCGACATTTCGTCGCTGGTCCTGATCCCCAAGACCGGGCTGTGGAATTTGGCCCGTGCCGGGAAATATGAAGAAGCCGGCGAAGTCGAGCGGCTGCAGGAAATGCAGGAATTCTTGAAAGCCCTGACCAACGACACGATTTTTCAGTCCAGCCATATTTCTGTGCCCTTCCACGTGCGGACGGAGATTCCGGCCCATAAACAGGAGCTCATCGACGGGATTCAAGATATCATTGATAATCAGGGAGAAGCGGCCCTGCGCCGTTTCCGGACGGAGTACGCCTCCCAAGGCTACCGCGCTCCCGGTGAATATTGATAGGAGGAGAAGAAGATGGAATATAACGGAACTGTCTACCGGCCGCCTATTGAGGCCAATACTTTTTTGATTCCCCTGACGGAAGGGTGCAGTCATAACAGCTGTCATTTTTGCAGCATGTATAAGGATGTTCCCTTTCGCATGTGGCCGACGGCCGACGTCGAAGCCTATGTGAAAGGTGCCAAAGAACGCTACGGTTGGCAGCTGGAAGACTTGGAACGGGTCTATCTCATCGGCGCCGATCCCTTCGTCCTGTCGGCAAAGAATTTGATCGAGCGCATCGACGTCATCAAAAAATATCTTCCCAAGGTCAAGGTCGTTACCATGTATGCCCGCATCGAAAATATCGCCCATAAGAGCGATGACGATTTGAAGGCCTTGAAGGCAGCCGGCGTCAATGACCTCTATATCGGCATCGAAAGCGGCCTGACGGACATCCTCGACTATTTAAATAAGGGCTATACCATCGAAGAAATCCGAAGGCAGTGTCTGCGCCTCAACGCCGTCGGCATCCGCCACTCTGACTTGTTGATGCTGGGAACGGGCGGCCGCGGTCGGGGACAGGAAAACGCCTTGGCCATGGCAAAGCTTGAAAACGAAATCAAGCCGACTCAAATTTTGGTCAACACCATGTCGGCCTTTGCCGGAACCAAACTCGACGACGACATAAAAAAAGGCCTCTTCATCCCGGCCAAAGAGAGAGAAAATCTCGAAGAAGAAAAGACCTTCCTGGAACACCTGGAACTCCCCGATACCTACTTCTGGGCCCTCCATCCCTTAGATTCCGTCCGCATCGACGGCGTCTTGAAAAAGGATAAACAGAAGATGATTGCCATTTTGGAAGACGCTATAACAAATGCCAGCCACGAACAGATTCAGCGAACGGCAAGACGGGGGACCCTGTAACGTTTAGGATGCAGTCTGATTTTTGATGAAAAGTTCATATAGAAGAATGAAAAAAATCGGTATGCGACGGATTTGTCGGTACCGATTTTTGGATTTATTATTTAAATATAATTCTAGGAAGATAAACTAGTTAAACATATCTTACTATGTATAATATAAAAGAAAATAAAAAAGAGATGATAAAGTTAATATAAAATATGAAAATTAATATAAAATATGGAATGTTAATATGGAAATCTGAAAAAAGTGAGTATAAAGTTCTGAAAGATGGTAAAATAAAATTATATAGTGTACTATAGGAAACTTTTACCGATTATCATTGAATTAGTGTGCATCGGATATGATTGAGGAAAGGAGGGCAGACGATGGGCATGTATTTGAATCCCGGGGCAGGGCTGTTTCGCATGGCTTTGAATTCGGAAATTTACGTCGATAAATCAGATATGATCGCTGTCTTGAACCGTATGGTCAATACAGAACAACGTTTCGTCTGCGTCAGTCGGCCGCGGCGTTTCGGGAAGTCATTGACGGCAAATATGCTGGCAGCCTATTACGACGGCTCTGAAGACGGAAGCCCTTTATTTCGCGATTTAAAACTCGGAAAACTGCCTGACGGTTTGGCTGAGTGCGGACGATACGATGTCATCAAAGTGAATGTACAAGAATTTTTGAGCGCCGGCCTGTCCATGGCGTCTATGTTGGAGCGGCTGCAGCTGCGCGTTATCAGGGAAATCTGCCGGGCCTATCCCGATATTGATTACTTTGACAAAACCCATTTGGCCGATACCTTAGGCGATGTCTTTTCCGCTGTGGGACGGCAGTTTGTCATCATCTTGGACGAATGGGACTGCATCTTTCGGGAATATCCCCACGATGAAGGGGCACAGCGGCTGTATCTCGATTTTTTGCGCAACCTGTTAAAGGATAAGGAGTACGTGGCCTTGGCCTATATGACGGGGATTTTGCCGATTAAGAAGTATGGGACGCATTCGGCTCTCAACATGTTTACGGAATTTTCCATGGAGCATCCCGATCAGATGGCACAGTTCGTCGGCTTTACGGAAGACGAAACGAAGAATCTCTGCGTGCGTTACGGCATGGATTTTGAAGAATGCCGGGCTTGGTACGACGGCTATTCCTTCCCGAATTGTCCTCATGTGTACAGTCCGAAAAGCGTCGTCGATGCCATGGTCAAGGGCCGTTTCGGCAGCTATTGGAACAAGACCGAGACCTATGAAGCCCTGCAGGTCTATATCGATTTGAATGAAGACGGCCTTCGCGATGCTGTCGTCCGCATGATGGGCGGCGGCCGCCAGAAAATCGATACGGGGACCTTCCAGAATGACATGACGAGTTTTACTTCGGCTGACGACGTCATGACCCTCCTCGTTCATCTCGGCTACCTCGGCTATGATGGCGAGCTGGAGGAAGTCTTTATTCCCAACAATGAAGTCTTGCAGGAATACGTCAATGCCACGAAGCAGGGCGATGACTGGCAATTGGTCAGTCAGGCCGTCAGAGCGTCAGATGAGCTGCTTCAAGCTGTATTTGACGGCAGGGCCGATGACGTGGCTTCCGGCGTGGCGGCAGCCCATGTGGAAACGAGTCAGATTCAGTACAACGATGAAAATGCCCTCAGCTACACGTTGTCTCTTGCCTTTTACAGTGCCAGAAGGTATTACAATATCATTCGTGAAATGCCTGCCGGAAAGGGCTTTGCCGACCTGGTTTTCGTGCCGCGGCCGCAGCATGGGGATAAACCGGCTTTCGTCGTTGAACTTAAATGGAATCATGATGCTGAGACAGCTATCCGCCAAATCAAAGAAAAAGAGTATGCCGGGACGCTTCAGCACTATGGCGGAAAAGTTCTCCTTGTCGGCATCAATTACGATAAAAAAACGAAGGATCATGAATGCCTCATCGAAGAATGGTAGGCTGACATGAAAAAGAGAGTATCCATCAGGCAGACGGATACTCTCTTTTTTTTGATGGTTCTATTTTCTTCCTTCGACGCAGATCCAGCCTTCGTTGGGCTCGATGTGGACAGTGACGGCCGTGAAGCCGGCCTTGCGGAAAATGGTTTCAAAGGTTTCCGGCGTCGGGTTGTAGAGGTTGTAGTGGTTGATGTTTTCCCGGGTGGCCGGGCTGAGGTCGGGCCGTTCGTAGATTTCGGCGATGAGCAGGAAGGTGCCGCCTTTTTTGAGGACCCGGCTGACTTCTTTCAGGTTTTCCGGCGGATCGGGCCAGAAGTAGAAGCTTTCGACGGTCGTAATCTTATCGAAGCTGTCG
>DCJQ01000010.1 GCA_002319965.1 Megasphaera sp. UBA1696 | reverse complement strand
ATGCCTATTCGGCGCCAAAAAAAGAACCTTGAATGACGGCAATACCGTCATCCAAGGTTCTCATTAATAGATTCCCTGTTTAAAGAGGGTCATCATTTCCATGGTCAGGCTGGCTTTTTCTAAGTCATCAGGAATATCCTGTCGGTCGATCCATTCAGCCGTTGCCAGTTCTCGATGATCCACTTTCAGCGTATCATCGCCGTCAAGGTCACAGAAAAAGCCCAAGAGCAGGGTATCCGTAAAGCACCAGGGCTGACTCTTATAAAAGGTCAGGTTCTTGACTTTAATGCCCACTTCTTCCATGACTTCGCGGTGAACCGTGTTTTCGATAGTCTCACCGATTTCGGCAAATCCCGCCAAAAGGGCGACATTCTTATATTCCCGACCGGCATATTTCGAGACCAGGAGTTTATCGCCGTGGCGGACGGCTACGATGACAGCCGGGCAGATGCGCGGGTAAATCATGGTATGGCAGGCGTCGCAATGAACCATCCGTTCCTTGTCGCTGTGTTTCATCGGGCGGCCGCAGTGGCCGCAGAAGCGATGGTTGCTGTACCAGACGGACAGGGACAGGCCGACGACGCCGGCAAAGGCCAAGTGACGCGGTGACGCCCCCCTCATAAAGAAGATATTGACATAAGCAAAGCCATCTTTTTCCGGCAAGGATTCCTCCGCCAAATAGAACTGCTGACGGTCTTCGGCAAAGAGCCAGCGAAAACGGTCTGCCTCAACGTCGGCATAATCACCATACGTCGGATAGGTGAAAGATTTTTCGCCGGTCAGCTTTACCAGTACCTCCCGACCGCGATAAGACAAGAGAATACCATCCCGTGCCAACGGCACCGGACGGTATTCAACATGATACGTATGATCTCCGATATCTTGAATCATCAGACGAGCTTCGCCCCTTCATTGCTGCATTTCAAAACGTGGCCCGTGGCCTCAATGCCATGGTCGTTAAAGCAATTAATCATCGATTCCATAATGGCCGCTTCATTTCCCGTAGCAAAAGCGATGAGCGTCGAGCCGGAGCCGCTGATCGTAGCCCCAAGGGCACCGGCTTCCACAGCCTTCTTCAAGACCAAATCACCGCTGGGAATGAGGCTCAACCGATAAGGTACGTGGAGCTTATCCTGCAGGCCATAAGCGATGCGGTCGTATTGCTTCGTAAATAAGGACGATACCAGGAAGCTGACGCGGCTGACATTAAAGACGGCGTTTTGGTAATCAATCGTCTTGGGCAGGGCTTTTCTCGCTTCTTCTGTAGAAATTTCGATTTCCGGGCTGACCGTCACAAAAGACAATTCATCATCAAGGGGAATCGAATTGGTCAATGTTTTCCCGTCGACCATGACGGAAACGGCCAAACCGCCATAAATGGCAGGAGCCACATTGTCCGGATGGCCTTCGAGGACCGTTGCCAGGGACAGCATTTCGTCGCGGCTCATGGTACTGCCGGTCAAAGCATCACCGATGAGGATACCGCCGACGAGGGCTGCCGAGCTGCTTCCGAGGCCGCGGGCCGGCGGAATGGCATTGACCAGTTTCAGCGTGCCGCCCTTAGGAAGGGACTGGCGCTTCTTGACGGCGACAGCCTTCATAGCATGACCTACCATATTTTCGTCAAAAACCTTGGGCAGCTTGTTGGCTCCGAGTCCTTCAATTTCCACGGTAATCGTGTCTTTGCCCGGTTCTTCCGTAAAATAAATGTCATTGTACAAGTTCAGCGCAATACCGACGGCATCGAAGCCGGAGCCGACGTTAGCGGATGTTGCAGGAATCTGTGCATGCAATGTTTTTGTCATTTCTTACACCTCAATTACACGAATGGCATTTTCAATTTTGCGAACGCATGACAATCCTTCGATTTTCCGGAGCGATGCCTGAACCAGACCATCGGCAGATTTGTCGATAAGGATGACGATTTCAGCGATTTCTGTCGTTTCATCCTTTTGAATCAAAGAACGGATACTGATGTTGTGTTCAGCCAAGACCTTCGATACCGAAGACAAGACGCCGGGCGCATTGTTGACGATCATCCGCAGGTAGTACGGCGAACTGATTTCTGCCTGAGGCTTCAATTTCGCTTCATGCCATACATAACCGCGCTTACCGGTCATCTTCAGGTTGCGATGGAGGATGACGTTCATGACGTCGCTGACGACGGCACTGGCCGTCGGGAGGGATCCGGCACCCGGTCCGTAGAACATGACGTTGCCAACACCGTTGCCGCGGACGCAAACGGCATTATAGGCTCCGTCGACATGGGCCAGGGGATGGTCTTCGCGAATAAAGGCCGGATGGACGTTGAGTGAAATACCGTCGTCAGCTTGGCGGGCAATGGCCAAGAGCTTGATGACGTATCCCATTTCTGTCGCATGTGCAATATCTTCCTTGGAGATATTTTCAATGCCTTCAACGGCAACATCGTCAAAGGTAACGGCTGAATGGAAGCCTAAGGTTGCCAAAATAGCGATTTTACGGGCTGCATCATAGCCGCTGACGTCATTGGTCGGATCGGCTTCGGCATAACCTTTTTCCTGGGCTTCTTTCAATACTTCTTCATATGACGAACCGTGAGCCGTCATATTCGATAAAATAAAATTGGTCGTCCCGTTCATGATGCCAATGATTTCTTCGATGCGGTTGCTGTTAAGCGATGAATACATGGGACGAACGATAGGGATACCGCCGGCGACGCTGGCTTCAAACTGGAAGTCGACGTCATGCTCATAGGATAAGGTCAATAAGGGGATCCCATAGTCTGCGATGAGGTCTTTATTGGCGCTGATAACGCTCTTTCCGCGCCGAAAGCACTGTTCAATGCAGCCTTTTGCAAAATCGGCGCTGCCCATGACTTCGACGACGATCTCGATTTCATCATCATTGATGATGTCGTTAAAATCGGTCGTGAGCCGAATAGAATCGGGCAGGCCTTCCATCTTTTCATACTTGTTCAAATCACGGATAAGGATACGCTTGATATTGATTTTGGTATCGAGCTGTTCTTCAATAAGCGGACCGTTCATCGCCAATAAATCGACGACACCTTTCCCAACAGTACCGCAGCCTAACAGAGCAATAGAAACGCTTTTCATGGACCTACCCCCTCTTTTTACTTACGCTTGTCCGATAATATTTACCTTGCTGACACCGGACAGTTTTTCCAACGTTTTCATCAAGTCCTCGACCGATACGGTCATATCCTTGGTTTCAATGGACAAGCTGACCGCTGCCATGCCCTGCAGGGGAATGCCCTGATTGATGGTCAGGATACTGCCATTGTTGGCCGCAACCGTATTGAGAACCTGAGACAATTCGCCGGGACGGTCAAAGATCATGACCGACAAGGTGACGATTTTTCCCTGCGTAACGTCATAAAAAGGCGAGACGTAATCCTTATATTTATAGTACGCACTGCGGCTTAAATCCATCATCTGGACGGCTTCATTGATGGTCCGCGTCTGATGGCGCTTGAGGATCTCTTTGACCTTGATGGTCTTCTTGATCGCTTCCGGCAAAATATCTTCGCGGACTAAGTAAAACTTGTGCTCCTTATCGTCTTTCACTTGGCATCTTCCCTTTCGCAAAAATATTGATACATCGCCATAAGGCCGGGCATCAGTTTCATTTTGGGACGCCAGTTGAGTCTTTTCTCGACTTTTTCACTATGCAGTGCCGAGCAGTGTACATCGCCTGGGCGTGCATCTTCATAAGAGATAGAAATACCGGCATGGGTAAAATACAGCAAGATGACTTTCAACGCATTGATGGTCGTCTCCATCTGCGTGCCGATATTATACGTCTCAGCCGAGCCTTCATCCGCCATAGCTGCCAGATTGGCCCGGACGACGTCGTCGACGTAAATGAAATCGCGGGACTGCTCACCGTCACCATAAATGGTCAAATCTTCGCCGTAAGCAACCGCCCGGGTAAAACGACTGACAACGCTGTCTTCCTCCCCTTCGCCATATACATTGGCATAGCGCAAAATGACATACGGCAGGCCATACTGCTCATGATATCGGCGGATGCAGTCTTCAGCAGCCGCCTTAGTCTGTCCGTCAAAGGAAATGGGACGAAGATCGTCTTCTTCGCGAATGGGAACGCGGACGGGCTCACCGTAAACGGCAGCTGACGAGGAAAAAATGAATTTTTTCACACCGTGACGACAACACTGGTCAAGGACGACCGTAAGGCCTGTAAGGCTCCCTGCGACATCGTCTTCAGAAAAGTCCTGCGAATCGAAGAGCTTCCGCTGCGGCGCTTCATGAAAGACGATATCGAAAGGCGTTTCGGCAAACACCGAAGCAACGGCCTTTTCATCACTGACGTCGCCCTCGATGCAGCGGGCTTCGTCGGGAACCTGAGCAAAGGTCCCTTTGGAAAGGTTATCAAAGGCCGTGACCTCATGGCCTGCTTCAAGCAGGGCTTTGACAAGGCGGGACCCGATAAAGCCGGCGCCTCCCGTAACTAAAATATGCAAGGCAAGTCCTCCCGGGCCTTACGGCAGATCGCCGTAGGTAATGAGTTGAATCTCTCTTTTTTCGATTTGACGGCGAATCGCCGGCGACAAGAGTGCCTGAAATTCATCCTGCCAATGATACTCCCAGGAAAAGCTCCGGCTGAGAACAGTCGTACTGCGTCCCGGATGCATCATGATTTCATGGACCCCGAAGGGCAGCCGGTCGATGAGGTACTTCAGGTTTCCTTCGTTCATATTACCGCCGTCGACCATCCCCCAAAAGAAATCCGTCGTCGTAAAATGAAGGCGCTTCACAGCATCCATCGCCTTCTGGGACAAGTAGGTCAGGCCGTCGCGGCCGGCGATGCGCACGGGATTGGCCGAAAACAACTTATACGAATAAGCTTCTCTCGGAATGCGTACTCGGTGGATACCGTACTTCATCATCAGCGACTGGACGATGTTCCAAATCTGCGGCAGGACGTGCAGATGCTGATGGCTGTCGATGTGATCGATAGGAAGACCCGTAGCCATGATTTTTTCCATCTGGGCATCGAGCTCCCGGTACACCTGACCGTAATCGAGTCGGCCCTGGCAGGCCCGTTTAATGACTTCAGGATAACTGTCCGGCACCCGTCCACTGTCAGTCACCAGCGTAGGTACTTCCTGCGGGGACAAAACAGTAGGCAACGACCCGACGAGGCATAAGTGAATCCCGATACCAAGGCGGGGACAAGTCCGAGCCAGCGAGACGGCTTCCTCAAAGGCAGGCCCCGTTGGCAATAAGGACGTACTGGTCAGAACACCTTGCTCACAAGCTTCAATAATGGCATGATTAACTTCCGTATGGATTCCGAAATCATCGGCATTAATAATGACTCTGTTCATCTTTTACGCTCCCTGTCCTTTCAGGATGCACTGTACATCGGCTTAATGACTATTATACACGGACAATCGTATTTTGACAATATCCTCTCCGGGACTATTCGGCAAATTGGCGGTATGCCGCTTCCTTCACCTTGCGCTGCCAGTCTTTCAGCGGGATGCCCGTCGCGTCTGCCGCCGCTCGGCAGTCGTCGTATTCAGCAGAAATGTTGACGATCTGTCCGCCGTAACGGCAGATTTTACAGTGAAGGTCCCTGCCGTCAATACAAACCGTCGTGATGACCCGGTCGCAGGCCATGCGGCTCACGGGAAAGAAGCGAACGCCGATGGACGTCGTCTCTTTAACGATCGTTTCAATCATATCGTCGAGGATTTCTTTTCGACAAAGGACGCAGAGCATCGACGCCATCCGCCCTTTTTTCATCATCATCGGCATAGCCCAGACGTCATTCGCCCCCTTGTCGAGAATCTGCGAAAAGACGTATTCCATATTCTGAGGATTCATATCATCGATATTGGCTTCCAATTGCCATAAGGTTTCCATCGGCTCACCTCAGACTGTTCATCGTATCGGCCAGTCTGCCGGCGCCGAAGCCATTGTCGATGTTAACGACGGATATTCCGGCAGCACAACTGTTGAGCATAGCCAGAAGGGCCGAAAGGCCATGGAAATTGGCACCGTATCCGATACTGGTCGGTACGGCGATAACCGGTTTGTCTACCAGGCCGCCGACGACGCTGGCCAAGGCCCCTTCCATACCGGCAACGACGATGTTGACGTTGGCTTTTCGGATATCGTCGACCCGCGCCAGCAAGCGGTGGATGCCGGCAACACCGACATCGTAAATTCGTTCAACTTGATTGCCCATGATTTCTGCCGTAAGGGCCGCTTCTTCCGCGACGGGGATATCGCTGGTTCCGGCCGTAATGACCGAAATGAGGCGGTCGCCGTTGATGAGGGTCTTATCCTTGTGCTGATAGACCATCTTGGCCAACTCATCGTATTGGACAGCCGGGAATTTAGCCGATAAGATGTCAAAAATATCTTTCGAAGCCCTCGTGCCGATGACGTTGTCATATTTTTCCATCAAAATTTCTAAAATCCGCACGGACTGGTCCGTCGTCTTTCCCGCACAATAGACGACTTCCGGAAAGCCGCATCGCTCTTGACGCTGTAAATCGAGCTTTGCAAAACCGAGATCAAGGGTGTCCTTATTTTCTTCCATTATTACGCCTCCAGACTATACGTGAAAACCATTTTTTTCCCAGGCCTTATACAGGACGATGCCGACGGCCATAGATAAGTTAAGTGATTCCGTATCAGGCCGCATGGGAATGGTCAGTACGTCGTCACAGCATTCCAAAAATTCATCGGGCAAGCCATTTCCTTCGTTGCCAAACGCCAAAATAACCGGTCGATCGTAATCGGCTTCGACATACGACACGGTCCCTTCGGCGGCCGTTCCGTAGATGTTCCGGTCCTCATCGCTGCAGAATTGGTCGAGCTGTTCATCGGTTACATCCTGTACGACGGGTACTTTAAAAATCGCCCCCATGGCGCTGCGGACCGTCTTATCGTTATAGACGTCGACACAGCCTTCACTGAGGAGGACAGCACCGACATTGGCCGCTGCCGCCGTCCTAAGGATAGTCCCTAAATTGCCGGGATCCTGGACGGAACGCAGATAGAGGACGGCCTTTTCCGGAGCAATAGCCGGCAATGCGTCAAAGGTATAGGCAAAAAAGGGCAGCATGGCAGCCAGTCCTTGAGGCGTCTTGGTATCCTTCAATTTATCGTAGACGCTGTCGGTGACGGCATAAAAAGTCCAGCCTAATTCAAGGCCTCTGGCATAGACTTCGTCAAAGCCTGAAAGGTCTCGTCCCTTAGGCGACACAAAGCAAATGGCATCGGGAATCCCCATGGCAGCGGCATCACCGATGACCCGCAGGCCTTCGACAAAGACGCGCTGATGGGCTTGACGGCCCTTTTTCTGCTTCAAAGAGCAGGCCATCTTCACCCACTGGTTATCGCGGGATACAATTTCGTTCATAGTACCTCCTGTCATCAACATGGAAAAAAAGGCCCTGCCGCACGAGCGACAGGACCTCATAAGCCATCATTACTGCTGATCCGGCGTATCCTGATGTCCATTGTTCTTCAGCAGGCTTTCGCGATTCTGCTGAATGCTGGATAAGGTCTTTTCCAATGTCGATTCAACGTATTTGAGGACGTCGCCGGCATAGGTGATGGAGCTATTTTTCAGCTGTTCCGACGAGTCATTGGCAGTCTGGATAACCTGGTTGGCACGTTCCTGAGCCTGCCGTACCAGTTCACTTTCTTCGGTCAATTTAGCGATGTAATCTTTCGCCTGAGCTACCATACCGTCAGCGTGATGCTGGGCATCGGCAATGACCTTGTCTCTTTCGGCCAATATCTTTTTGGATTGTTCCAATTCAGCCGGCATGGATTCTTTCAAATCGTCGATGATCTGAAGGATTTCTTCTTCTTCTACCATTTTTTTGTTAGTAAAGGGAACTTTTGAAGCGTTCATTACTAAGCTTTCCAAATCTTCTAACAGTTTATCCGAATTCATGTAGTCTCCACTCCTAAGCATTGTACTTGTCTGCAAACTTCACTTTTAGTTTCTTTTCAACGTAATCGGGAACCATATCATCGAGCTTGCCGCCAAAGCAGGCCAGTTCGCGGATGCCCGTCGAGCTGATATATGAATACTGGGTACTCGTCATGATGAATACCGTTTCGATGCGGGGCTCCACTTTTTTCATGAGCAAGGCCCTTTGGAATTCATACTCAAAATCGCTCAGGGCCCGAAGGCCGCGAATAATGACGGTCGCACCGTGGTCGATAGCGTATTCATTGAGAAGGCCGTGAAAGCTGACGACCTCAATATTGGGAATATGCTGCGTCGTTTCTCTCAGCATCTCTTCTCGTTCGGCCATCGTAAACAACGGCTTCTTTACGGGATTTTCAAAAACAGCGACGATAAGTTTATCGACTAGTTTGCTCCCTCGTTCAAAAATATCAATGTGTCCATTGGTAACAGGATCAAAACTGCCTGGACAAATACCGATTCGCACTTCTTTTAAACTCCTTCCCGGCGATGACGGATAAAAGCAATCCGCGTGTCATTTCCATAGGATTTTTCTCTGATGACCTCATACAATGTGTTCTCCGTTATGCCTTCATTCCGGCTGTATTCCATCAGAATCAATCCACCAGGAGCCAACAAATCGTATTGACCTATCAAAACAATTGTATCGTTCACCAAATTTTTGTTATACGGCGGGTCGGCAAAGATATAATCAAACTGCCGCCCTTTCAGCCGTGCCAAAGCTTTTGCCGACGGGAGACGCAGAACTTCAGACCGTTCATCAAATCCGCAGAGCGATGCATTCTGGCGAATGAGGGCCTGCGTATAATGGTCGATGAAGACGGCAGAATCGGCACCGCGGCTCAAAGCTTCTAATCCCAAGGCACCTGTACCCGCAAAGATATCGAGAACCCTTGCCCCGGCCAGACTGCCTCTGCTTTCAAGCATATTAAAAAGACTTTCCCGCGTGCGGTCTAAGGTCGGCCGGGTCAGCATTCCTTTCGGCGACTTCAAAATTCGCCCTCTGGCACTACCCGATATGATTCTCATAAGATCACCTGCTCGTACATAATCAATTATACACGTTTTTTAGTACATATCAATCTATTTTTTCTGAATTCGTTCGACCTTCAGTTCCCGCCCCTGTATCAAGCGGATAATATTATCCTTATGACGGACGACGACGAGAATGGCCGCCAGGAGACCGAAAATCGTCAGCGGCAGCGGCTCGCCAAAGACGTACATCAGAATCGGCACCAAAACAGCGGCTACGATGGAGCCGAGGGAGACGATGCGCGTAATGGCGACGATGACGACCCAGACGGCAAAGACGATGAGCGTTTCCCAAGGAGCCAGGAACAAAATGATGCCAAGGCCTGTGGCAACGCCTTTACCGCCTTTGAATTTCAGAAAAATAGAGCATGAATGGCCGATGATAGAAAGCAATCCGCCGGCAATCATGAGATAAATCTGATCTGCCGGCGTGCCGATGCCGGCCTGGGAAGCAAGCTGCCCCAGGTAGACACCGAGCATGCCCTTGGCGACGTCACAGAGGAGGACCAAAAGGCCGCCGACGGCGCCAAAGACGCGGTAGGCGTTGGTCGCCCCCGTATTATGGCTGCCATACTCACGAGGATCGGTCTGATACAGGACCTTGCCGATGATAAGGCCGCTCGGAATGGAGCCTGCGAGATAGGCCAGAACCAAGAAGAGGATACCGGTCATCATAAGCGGTCACCATCCTTCTTACCACGCAGGATAAGCCGGATGGGAGTGCCTTCAAAACCAAAGGTTTCGCGCAGTCGGTTTTCCAAAAAGCGCAGATACGAAAAATGCATGAGCTGTGGCTCATTGACGAACAAGATAAAGGTCGGCGGCTGGACCGAAGCCTGGGTCATGTAATAGATTTTCAGCAGTCTTCCGCCTTTAGCCGGCGGCGGATTGGTAAGCTGGGCATCTTCGATGAGTTCGTTTAAGACGCTCGTCGATACGCGCATATGCTGCTGTTCCGATACGAATTTGACCATATCGGCCAGGCGGTTGATACGCTGCTTGGTAAGGGCCGACGCAAAGAGGATGGGTGCATATTGGAGGAAGGCCAGTTCCCGACGGATATCTTCTTCAAACTTATGGCTCGTCTTGCTGTCCTTTTCAACGAGGTCCCACTTGTTGACGACGATGATGCAGCCCTTACCCGCTTCGTGAACATAGCCTGCGATCTTCGTATCCTGTTCGGTGACGCCTTCCGTCGCATCGATGACCAAGACGGCGATGTCCGACCGGTCGACGGCCCGCAGAGCCCTGACGACACTGTACCGTTCGACAGGCATGTCGATTTTGGCCTTGCGGCGCATGCCGGCCGTATCGATGAGGACGAAATCCGTTCCTTCATAAGACCAGTGTGTATCGATAGAGTCACGGGTCGTGCCGGGCACGTTGCTGACGATGACCCGATCCTGTCCTAAAAGGGCATTGGTAAGGGACGATTTGCCGACGTTCGGACGGCCGACGAGGGAGATGTGAATCGTATCGTCATCTTCTTCAAGGGCCGGTACTTCTTTGATGTTCTTCAGGACTTCATCGAGGAGGTCGCCGAGATTCATCAAGTTGACGGCCGAAATCCCGATGGGGTCGCCTAAGCCGAGATTATAAAATTCATAAATGTTCATTTCCTGTTCAACGCTGTCGATTTTGTTGACGACCAAGATGACCGGTTTCCCGCAGGAACGCAGGATATGGGCAATTTCTTCGTCCTGCGGCTGAATCCCGACTTTCCCGTCGACGACGTACAAGATGACGTCGGCTTCGCGAATGGCCAGTTCCGCCTGGTAGCGCATACTGGTAAAGATGTGGTCATTCGAATCAACGAATTCAATGCCCCCCGTATCGATCATGGTAAATTCCCGACCGAGCCATTCGGCATCAAAGTAAATTCTGTCGCGCGTAACGCCGGGAATATCTTCAACGATGGAAATTCGTTTCTTGACAATTGCGTTAAACAGCGTCGATTTGCCGACATTCGGCCGACCGACGACGGCGACTAAGGGTTTATACATGGCATTATCCTTTCTATAAACGAAAAAAGGATAACCGGTACAGCCCGGCTATCCTCTTTTTACAAAGCCTTAGTTGTTTTCTTCTTCGTTATCCTGGTTAGCGAGGTAGTCGCGAACTTCCTGTTCTTCTTCATCTTTCTGAATAGCCAGAACGCTGAGAGAAATCTTCTTCTTATCTGTATCGATGCCGATGATCTTAACGTTCATGACATCGCCGATGTCGACCAGGTCTTTGACAGCCACGCCGCGTTTTTCAGTTAATTCAGAAATATGGAGCAAGCCCTGCAGTTCCGGATCGATGGCTAAGATAGCGCCAAACGGCAAGAGTTTCTTAACTTCGCCTTTTACGATATCGCCGACTTCAAATTTTTCGATAGCCGCAATCCAGGGGTTCTTCTGAAGTGCCTTCAAGGAGAGGGAAATACGATTCCGTTCCTGATCGAACTTCTGAACGAGGACTTCGAGTTCTTCTCCGGCCTGGAGAACGTCTTCGACAGCATTGATGCGCTTCCAAGAAATATCAGAAATGTGAAGCAGGCCTTCTACGCCGCCGAGATCGATGAATGCACCATAGGGCATGATCTTAACGACAGTACCCTTGATGACGGCCCCTTCTTCAATGTGTTTGAGGGCTTCTTCGCGTTTTGCTTCGCGTTCTGCTTCAAGTACAGCCTTACGGGACAGGACCAGACGGTTTTTGTGTTCGTCAATGTCGATGACTTTGACCTGGAAGGTTTCACCGACGAGGTAGTCCAAAGACTTCACGAATTTGATATCGCCCTGGGAAAGGGGAATAAATCCGCGGAGGGATTTGATAGAAACGACAAGGCCTGCCTTATTCGTTTCTTTCCCAACACATTCGACGAGCTGATCATTTTCGAAAGCTTCGCGAACTTCTTTCCAGTCTTCGACTTTCTTCATCTTGACGAGGGAAACGACAATAGCTCCTTCTTCTTTGATATTGTTGGCAATTTCAACAGTCAGTTCATCGCCGACTTTGACAAAGTCACTCGCCTTTTCCGGAGCGGGAACAGCCATTTCCTTTTTCGGCAGAATTGCTTCCGCTTTCGTACCGATGGAAACATAGGCAGCATCATCATTCACAGAAATAACCGTGCCTTTGACCACGTCACCTTTCTTTGGATTTTCTTCATAGTCATACTTGTCCAACAATTCTTCACTCATTACTTCTGTGCCTTCAGCTTGCAAATTTTCCATAATCTTAACAACCTCCTGTATTATCCAATCCGGCGTAGAAGCGCCGGCTGTAATGCCTATATGATTCATACCACTGAACCAGTCCGTATCCAATTCGGCTGCTGTTTCAATGTGGTATGTCGGGCAATCCTGTTCACGGCATACCTGCGCGAGGCGGCCGGTGTTGGCGCTGTTCTTGCCGCCAATGACGATCATGGCGTCCACCTGACCTGCCAATTCTATCGCTGCCTGCTGACGCTGCTGCGTCGCCGTGCATATGGTCATATGCACATCGAGATGATTAGTCTTTTGTTGCAGGATAGCGGCGATACGCTTGAATTGCTCTTGAGAGAACGTCGTTTGCACGACGACTCCCATAGAATCGCAAAAGGGAATTTGTTGAGCCTCTTCTTCCCTGTCTATTATAATAGCACGATTTGCCCCCCATTGTGAAATACTAATTACTTCGGGATGGGCCTTTTCGCCTACTATTATAAGCTTTTCACCTTTTTCGATGATATTTTTGGCGTCTTGTTGGGCCTTTTTAACGTGCGGACACGTGGCATCTATGACTTTTAGTTCTTGTTTATCGGCTTTTTCATAGATGTCCGGTCCGACTCCATGCGACCGGATCAAGACGACAGCCCCCTTTTCCACCTCATCCAAAGAGTCTACCGGCGACACGCCCTGGTCGGCGAGACGCCCGACAACTTGCGGATTATGGATGATGGGGCCTAAGGTATGTGTTCCTTTTTCAGCCTGCTCGGCCAGTTCAACGGCTCGTCGGACACCATAGCAGAAGCCACAGGCTGCGGCGAGAGTTACTTTCATTTTTCGTCCCCTTTATACTGATTTTGCATAGTCACGATGGAATCGCGAATTTCTTCGGAAAAGGCCGTGACTACGTCGTGATCTGAGGCTTTTCCGGCCGGAGCCATGATCGGTTTCCCAAAAATGACTCGAACGGGCCCCGTCTTTTTCGGCAGAAATTCCGAATTGACGATAGCTGCCGGCAAAACGGGAACCTTGGCCTTGATGGCGATGCCGGCAAAGCCTTCATGAAAGGGGCCGACGAAACCGCCTCGAGTCCGCTTCCCTTCCGGGAAAATCCCCAAAACCGCACCATTTTTCAAGACCTTAAAGGATTCCATAACCGCCTTGCGGTCGATGCGGCCGCGGTGGACCGGGAAGGTATGGACGTAACGCAGGAACCAGCCCATGACCGGATTGCGGAAGAGTTCCTCCTTGGCCATGAAGTGGATGAGATGATGACGCATAGCCGTTCCCAAAAGGGGCGGATCAAAGTTGCTGGCATGATTACAGGCTACGATAAAAGGCCCTTTTTCGGGTATATTTTCTTCGCCGATGACTTCCATGTTCAAGAAGCCGTACGTTGCGACATTGAAGATCCTGCGGATCGTATTATACATAAATTCATGCATCAGCCTCGCTCCTTCATAAGGCCGAGAATGACGTCGGCCGTCTGTTGTAAATCGAGATCACTGTTGTCGACGACGACAGCGTCATCGGCTTTTTTCAAAGGGGCCACCTGGCGGTGGGAATCCATGTCATCGCGAGCAGCGATGCTGGCAGCGATGTCGTCATACGATTCGCTGCCGCCTTTGGCCTTTACTTCCAAATAGCGGCGCTGAGCTCGGGATGCGACAGACGCCGTAAGGAATATTTTTAGATCCGCATCGGGTAGGACGACGGTCCCGATATCGCGGCCGTCGAGGATGACGCCGCCTTCTTTGGCCATGGCCTTTTGTAATTTTACCAGTTTTTGCCGTACAACTGCAAGAGCTGCGACGGAAGAAACATGTGATGATACTCGTTGTGTCCGAATGGACTCGGTAACTTCCGTCGTCCCGACGTAGACCCGACACAGGTCCGCCATCGGTTCAAGGCGGATATTGACGCTGTCCACCAAGGCCTTGACGGCATTTTCATCGGAAATGTCGACGCCCTTTTCCAGCACCGCCCAGGTAAAGGCCCGGTACATGGCTCCGGTATCAATGTATAAATAGCCGACTTTATTGGCCAAAAGCTTAGCCACACTGCTTTTTCCGGCTCCTGCCGGGCCATCGATGGCAATCGTTAACTTTTTCATAGTCAGCCCTCCTTAGCAGCGGCCGTTCCGGCTACGAACCCTGTCGAAAAGGCTGCCTGTAAATTATATCCGCCCGTAAAGGCATCGATATCGATGACTTCCCCTGCAAAATAAAGGCCCGGAACGATTTTCGACTCCATCGTCTTAGGGTCGATTTCCTTGACCGATACGCCGCCGGCCGTGACGATAGCTTCGCTGATAGGTCTCGTTCCGGTCACCGTAAGGGGCAGGGACTTAAGGGCTTCGACCAGGCGCTGGCGCTGTTCGCGGGAAATCTGATTGACCGGGCATTCTTTCGCTATCCCCGCCTCGTGAAGGACGACGGGAATGAGCCGCTGGGGCAACAGATCCTTCAAGCCGTTTACGGCTTCTTTTCGGATATATTTTTCAAAATCCCGACGCAGGCGGGCATCGAGTTTTTCCTTCGATAAGGCCGGTTTTAAATCGATGCGAAGTTCTAAGGGAAAGGCAGCGCTCTTTTTGTGAGCCGCTGCCGTACTGAGCATCAGGATAATCGGCCCGGAAACGCCAAAGTGTGTAAACAGCATTTCCCCAAAATGAGCGTCGATTTTTTTCCCTCGGCGCCACAGCGAGCCTTCGACGTTTTTCAGAGACAGTCCCGACAAGTCATGCGGCCAGGCTTCGGCTGTCGTAAAGGGGATGAGCGACGGTTTGAGTTCCGTCACCTCGTGCCCCAGCGACTTTGCAAAGCCGTAGCCGTCGCCGGTAGAGCCGGTTACAGGATAGGACATGCCTCCTGTCGTGATGATACAGGCATCGCCCTCATACGTCCTCGAATCCGTTTGGACGACGAAGCGATGGCCCCAAGATTTAACGGCTTTAACGCCTTCTTTTAAATGCAGTTCGATGCTCTTGCGGCACAGTTTGTGGTAAAAGAGCTTTCGCACTTCGATGGCGCTGTCGGACTGGGGAAAAATACGGCCGCCTCGTTCTTCTTTTGTCAGAAGCCCCCAACCGTTCAGTTTATCCAATAAATCGAGGTTCGTAAACTGCTGATAAGCACTGAACAGGAATTTTCCGTGTCCCGGTGTGTGGGCGATGAAATCGGCCATACTGCAGGAGTTGGTCAAGTTGCAGCGTCCTTTACCGGTGATTCCCATCTTCTTACCGACAATATCATTTTTTTCAAATAAATGTACCCTGGCGCCCGATTCGGCAGCAGCCAGCGCAGCCATGATGCCGGCCGCACCGGCACCGATGACGAGTATTTCCTTCATAAAGACTCCTATTATTTATATTTATAGAGTTCAGCCACTTCTTCACGGGTCAAGGAGCGATAGGCTCCGCGCTTGACGCCGCTCAGGGTCAAAAAGGCATACTGGATACGGCGCAGGTTGTGAATCTGAAAGCCAAAATATTCCAGCATGCGGCGGACCTGGCGATTGCGGCCTTCGTGAATGGTGATTTCCAGACTGGTCAGGTTCGTCCGCGGGTCGTAGTCGACGTAGACGACATCAGCCGGTGCCGTCATCCCGTCTTTCAGTTCGACGCCGTCGGCTAAATGCTGCAGAATCGAATCGGCAACTTGCCCCTTGACCTTGACTTCATAAGTCTTATCGACGAGGCGGCTGGGATGCATCAGAATATTAGCCAGTTCGCCGTCATTGGTCATGAGCAGCAAGCCTTCTGTATTCTGGTCCAAACGGCCGACGGCATAGATACGGTCTTTTTCCTTCTTGAAATAGTCCATAACCGTCGTCCGCCCCTGGTCGTCACTCGACGTCGTAATGACGCCCTTGGGCTTATTAAACAGATAATAATGCTTGGCCTGTACTTCAAGGGTCTTGCCGTCGACAGCAATGCGGTCCTTATCAGGATTGACCTTGGTGCCTAATTCCCGGACGACGACACCGTTTACGCGGACTCGCCCTTCTAATATCAGCTTTTCCGAAGCACGCCGTGAAGCGACTCCGCAGTTACTCATTACTTTCTGCAACCGTTCTTCCATCAAGTCCATCCTCCGTAGTATCTACCGACAAGCGGCCGGCTAATTCAGCAAGGGAATCCATGCCGATACATTCCAAAAAATAAGCAGACGTCCCGTATAAAATCGGCCGTCCCGGACTGTCCTTACGACCGAGGTCGACGACCAATCCCTGCTGCACCAGAGAGGTCAGAACCCTTTCTGACGAAACGCCGCGCAGCTTTTCAATATCAGCCCGCGTCACAGGCTGCTTGAAGGCGATGATGGCCAGTACTTCAAGGGCCATAGGCGACAGTTCCTTCTTCCCCGTTCGGACCCACTGCAGGGCATCGTGAAGATCCGGCCGGGTCACCAACTGATAACCGCCGGCAACGCGGATGAGCCGCAGCCCCCGCCGCTGATCTTCTAAAAGATGCTGCAGGCGGACGGCGATTTTCTCGACGTCCGCTAACGGCCATCCCAGGTGTTCACTGATGTCCGCTTCGGTCATGGCATCACCACTCAAAAAGAGGAGGGCTTCCAGGAGCGCCGTCGGCTCGCGGTTATCCATTTGGCGTGTATCGTAAGGCAATGGTATTCCCATCCTTTCCCTCAGCGACGGTCACACATTGACCAACCTTGAGCAATTCTAAAACTGCCAAAAAGGTCACGACAAGTTCGACGCGAGAGCGGCAAGCCTGAAAAATGGCAGCTGCCGTCATCGTCCCCTTGGCTCGGCGCAGGGCATAGGTGACGCGGCGCATGCATTCGCCGACGCTGTAGATTTCTTTTTGAATCCGTATTTCTACGGCCTCCGGTTCCGGCAAAGACTGACATACCTGCCGGAAGGCCTCGTAGAGAGCCTTGGTGTCGATATGGCCTTCGAAGCGGACTTCATAAGGCATCGGCGCCGGCAGGCGTCCCATCATCAGGCTGCGGGCATCCCACAAGCTGCCCATGGCCTGAGATAGGGCCTTCATCTTTTTGTACTCGACGAGCTGCCGGACCAAGACTTCCTGCGGGTCTTCTTCGTCGTCAACCGTTTTAGGCTGTTTCGGCAGAAGCAGCCGGGATTTTATCTGTAAAAGGGTTGCTGCCATGACAAAAAACTTGCTGGCATAGTCGACATCAAAGGTGTCGATGTCCGCTACATAAGCATTGAACTGATCGGCAATGTCAACGATGGGAATGTTATAAATATCGACTTTGTTCTTTTCAATCAAATAGAGCAACAGATCCAGCGGTCCTTCAAAATCGGATACTCTATACTTGTATTCAGTCATGATTCATTATAACCCATTTTTCAGATAATTTAAACGGACTGCGAAAAGGAGCTGTCCAAAGACAGCTCCTTTGTTTTGCAAGGACTTCGGCCACGGCCAACGCCGCTTACACGTTGTTGATTTGGTGCCGGGGACCGGAATCGAACCGGTACGGATATTTCTATCCGACGGATTTTAAGTCCGTTGCGTCTGCCAGTTCCGCCACCTCGGCATGACGAAAGAAAAAAATATGGAGGCGGCACCCAGAATCGAACTGGGGATGAAGGTTTTGCAGACCTCTGCCTTACCGCTTGGCTATGCCGCCATATATGGAGCGGAAAACGAGGCTCGAACTCGCGACCCCCACCTTGGCAAGGTGGTGCTCTACCACTGAGCTACTTCCGCATTGGTGGTGCTCAGGGACGGAATTGAACCGCCGACACGGGGATTTTCAGTCCCCTGCTCTACCGACTGAGCTACCTGAGCGTATGGCGACCCCGATCAGATTTGAACTGACGATCTTCGCCGTGACAGGGCGACATGTTAAACCGCTACACCACGGGGCCATTTGCTTTCATAATTCGGGGCTGTCTCGGTATTTCTTAGTGCCTCGAACAAAAACTATTCTACTACAAAACGATGACTTTGGCAAGTATTATTTTTTAAATTCAATAATATTTTTTCAAAGGGTGGGAATTGCCATACCCATTAAGACGGGCGAGACCATACGATTTGAAATTTCGATGCACCCTGATACGCCCCTGCCGCATCATGCAAAAGGCCGCCTGTACGGCGGCCCTGCAAGTCATATAAGGTTATTTTGCATAATCGACCATCCGCGTTTCGCGAATGACGACGACTTTAATCTGTCCCGGATATTCCAGTTCAGCTTCAATACGTTTAATGATGTCATGGGTCAAGAGGACACAATCGGATTCATCCAATTTATCCGGTTTGACCATGACCCGGATTTCACGTCCGGCCTGGATGGCAAAGCAGTCTTCGACACCATCAAAGGACTCAGCAATTTCTTCGAGCTTCGTCAGGCGTTTCAGATAGTTTTCCAACGTTTCCCGACGGGCACCCGGGCGAGCCGCCGATACGGCGTCAGCAGCAGCGACCAAGACGGCTTCCACACTCTGTGCTTCTTCATCGCCGTGATGGGCGGCAATGCCGTTGACAACCAGCTTCGATTCGCCGTATTTCTTGGCGATTTCGACACCGATAGAGACGTGGGTCCCTTCTAATTCGTGGTCCAGGGCTTTCCCGATATCGTGAATCAAGCCGGCTCGTTTAGCCAGCTTTTCATCGACACCCAATTCAGCAGCCATAATGCCTGCCAACTGGGAAACTTCGATGGAATGGCGCAGTACATTCTGGCCATAGCTGGTACGGTAGCGCAAGCGGCCGAGAATCTTAATGAGTTCCGGATGGAGTCCGTGAACCCCGGCTTCATACGTCGCCTGTTCACCGGCTTCGCGGATCTTCTGGTTGATTTCTTTACGAGCCTTTTCGACCATTTCTTCAATCCGTGCCGGATGAATACGGCCGTCGGCAATCAGTTTTTCTAAGGCAATGCGGGCGATTTCCCGACGGATCGGATCGAAGCACGACAAGATGACGGCTTCCGGCGTATCGTCGATGATGAGGTCGACACCGGTGAGCATTTCAATAGCCCGGATATTTCGCCCTTCACGACCGATGATACGGCCCTTCATTTCATCGTTTGGCAAGGAAACGACAGACACGGTCGTTTCAGCGACATGGTCGGCAGCACAGCGCTGGATGGCCACGGAAATAATTTCCCGAGCCTTGCTTTCAGCTTCTTCATGAGCCTGTTCTTCAAGCATCTTGATCATCTGTGCCGTTTCATGTTTCACTTCACTTTGAACGTTGTTCAAAAGCAGTTCTTTAGCATCTTCATATGTCAAGCCGGAAATCCGTTCCAATTCGGCCATCTTCTGTTCATGGATGGATTCGATTTTTTCCTGCATGCGCGTCACTTCTTCTTCTTTGCGCTGCAAGCCTTCTTCTTTCTTTTCCATGGAATCGGACTTCTTGTCTAAATGTTCTTCTTTTTGTAACAGACGCCGTTCAAAGCGCTGTAATTCCGTGCGGCGTTCCTTGTGTTCCCGTTCGGCGTCACTGCGCAGTTTATGGATTTCTTCCTTGCCTTCGAGGACCAGTTCTTTTTTGCGGGCTTCCGCATTCTGCTGGGCTGTGGCAATGATCCGCTGCGCTTCGACTTCGGCCTGGCCGATTTTGCCTTCAGCAATCTTCTTGCGATAGACATAACCGGCACCACCGCCGATGAGACCACAGACAATGGCCGCAACAATAACAGTAGTCAGCATAACAACAAATTCACCTCCCCTTCACAAAAAAAAGCCGAACTTACCGTCCGGCTTTTTTTATGAGTATGTAAAATTTACTTCATGTTCAAAAAACCTACAATTATGCAAAATATGGACCAGTGTATCAAACCGGCTCCTTTAATTGTAATTTTTTTTCATATCAATGTCAAGATGGACTTGGCGTCTCCGCCCTTATTTCGACCGATTGTCACCCCTCGTCGCCAACCGTAAAGGAAGCGATGACTTCGGCGATGACAGAGGGAGAAAAACCGCGGTATTGGAGATATCGCGCCGCCTTCCTCTTTTCATCGTGCCGGCGGGAAAACTTTCGCTCGGCAAGGTGTTCTGCCAAGGTGTATTCATCAGGGCGTTCAATATCGTCCGGCACCGTCAGTTGACGGCGTCGAAGGCAATTGGCGATATACAGATGGCCGTACTGCTTTTTCCGTACGTAGTAGGCATAGACCTGACGAGCCAGGCGGTCGTCATCGATGAAGTGTTCTTCCTTTAACATGGCCATTACTTCGTCGATAACGTCGTCACGGACATCCCGCCGCCGCAGCTTCGTACGCAGTTCGCCTTCACTTAAGAAGCGGACATTGAGCAGCTGCAGCGCCTTTTCATAGGCCTCGCTATAGGTCATTTATTCTTCTTCGTCCTTTTCCGGTACGGCTTCTGCCACAGCGTCTGATTCCATCAGGCCTTCATCCATGACATCGTCGAATTTTTCCGGTTCTGCCGCCAGGGTATCGCGAATGATCTTTTCGACTTCATCCGTAATTTCCGGATGTTCCTTCATGAAAATCTTGACATTTTCCTTGCCCTGTCCCAGTCGTTCTCCTTTGTAAGAGTACCAGGTACCGCTCTTTTCGATAATATCCATGGATGTGCCCAAGTCAAGGACCGTCCCTTCACGGGAAATCCCCTGACCGTACATGATATCGAATTCGCAGTGTTTAAAGGGCGGTGCCACTTTATTTTTGACGACTTTGACCCGAGCTCGGTTGCCGATGACGTCGCCGCCGGATTTGATGGCTTCCCCTTTACGAATTTCCATGCGGATAGAAGCATAGAATTTCAAGGCCCGACCGCCGGTCGTCGTTTCCGGGTTACCGAACATGACGCCGACTTTTTCACGGAGCTGGTTGATGAAGATGACCATGGCCTTTGATTTAGAAATGATACCCGTCAGCTTACGCAGGGCCTGGCTCATGAGGCGGGCCTGGAGGCCGACGTGAGAGTCGCCCATTTCGCCTTCGATTTCGGCCTTCGGAACCAAGGCGGCTACGGAGTCGACGACGATGACGTCAACGGCACCGCTGCGGACGAGTTCTTCCGTGATTTCAAGAGCCTGTTCGCCATTATCCGGCTGGGAAATGAGCAGCTCGTTAGTGTCGACGCCGAGATGGCGGGCATAGACCGGATCGAGGGCGTGTTCGGCATCGATAAAGGCTGCAATACCGCCGTTCTTCTGGGCTGACGCAATGGCGTGCAAGGCCAGGGTCGTCTTCCCGGACGATTCGGGGCCATAGATTTCAATGACTCGTCCCCGGGGATATCCACCGACGCCGACGGCCAAGTCGACGGCCAGGGAACCTGAGGAGATAACTTCTAAGTTCATCTTGTCAGCAATGTCGCCGAGGCGCATGATAGCGCCCTTACCAAAGTCTTTTTCAATCTTGCGCATTGCATTTTCAAGTGCTGTCTGTTTCGCGTCCAAAATCATTCCTCCTAACGGTTATTTGTTTTTATGGTTCACAAGATAGCGCACTACATAATAGATGGCCCGTACGGCAGCTCGGCGCTTGATTTCAGCACGGCCCCCGTGATAGACGTCACGGTGAACCAAAGTACCCCAAGGGCCGCTGACGCCGGTATAGACAAGTCCTACGGGCTGTTCTTCCGTACCGCCGCCGGGACCGGCAATGCCCGTCGTACTGACAGCAATATCGCTCCCATAAAGGCGTCGGCTTCCGTCCGCCATTTCAGCAGCGGTTTCCGCGCTGACGGCGGTATATCGTTCCAGTGTCTCATGAGAGACACCGAGGATTTTCTCTTTCATTTCATTGCAGTACGTTCCGGCCGAACCGCGAAAATAGTCGGAAGCACCGGGGACATCGGTAATAAGGGACCCAATCAGGCCTCCCGTACAGGATTCGGCCGCGCTGACGATATAGCCCGCCTGACGGACTTCTCGTCCCAGGACGTCAGCCATCGTTTCGTCATTAAAACTGACAATTTGGTCATTGAGGCGATGACGCACTGCTTCTTCGACGGGTTCTAAGAGGGCCTCAGCCTGTTCTTCATTGTCGGCCCGTGCCGTCAGTCGGACTTCTACGAATCCGGGTCGGGCATACATGGCCAAGGTCGGATTCGACTGGTCTTTGACGAGATCCATCAGCCGTTCTTCAATAAAAGCTTCGCCCATATCATAAATCTTTATGTAGAGCGAACGGATACAGCCTTGACTGCCAAAGGTTTGAAGAAGCCAGGGTTTCAGCCGATTTTCATACATCCAGCGCATTTCGCTGGGTGGTCCCGGCAAGTGGACCAAGGTCTTGCCTCCGCCCTGCATGGCGACGCCCGGCGCCGTTCCGGCCTCGTTGTCAAAGACATCGGCGCCTTCAGGAATCATGGCCTGGCGCTTCTGATTTTCGGTCATCGTCACCGTACCGTGATGGGCTGTCACCCAGGCCTGGACTGCATCGGCAATGGCCGGGTCATAAACCAGGGGGCAATTCATCAGTTCGGCACCGATAATCTTGGTCATGTCGCCCTGAGTCGGCCCGAGGCCGCCCGTCGTAATGACGATATCGGCCCGGGAAAGGGCCGTCTTCAAGACGTCTTTCATACGCTTGGGGTTATCGCCGACCGTCGTATGATAGACGACGAAGTATCCCATTTCATTGAGCTGTTTCGATAAGTAGGCCGAATTATAATTGGTAATTTCACCCAGCAATAATTCAGAGCCCGTCGTAACAAGTTCTACTATCATTCCCAATCACCTCGGTTAATTGAGCCGTTCAGCCACGAGATCATAGGCAAAGCCCTGGGCAATGCGGACCTGGATCATATCCCCGGGCTGTACACCCTCCGCATCTTCCAAATAGGTCAGGCCATCGACATCGGGTGCCTGGATTTCAATGCGTCCGACGGCTTGGGTCACACCTTTTTCTTGTTCTACTTTTTCGACTAACATCGTATGCACCGAGCCTTCCAGTTCTTGGTTACGGATCTCCGACACCTTAGCCAGAATGGCCATGAGCTGGTGATAGCGTTCTTCTTTTATTTCTTCCGGAATTTGACCGTCCATCGTGGCAGCCGGCGTCCCTTCTTCCTGAGAGTAGGTAAAGACGCCGACGTCGTCGAACTCCGTTTCTTTTACAAAGTCACAGAGGGCCTGAAATTCGGCTTCCGTTTCACCGGGAAAGCCGACGATAAAGGTCGAGCGCAGCGTGAGTTTTCGGCCGTGACTGCACAGTTTTTTGATAAGGCGGCGCACATCGTCTTCCGAGTCGCGGCGGTTCATGCGGCGCAGGACCGGTTCGGCAATGTGTTGGAGCGGCAAGTCTACATAGGGACAGATTTTGTCTTCCTCTACGATGAGATTCATCAATTCATCCGTAAAGTAATGGGGATAGAGGTAGAACAGGCGAATCCAGCGGATGCCCTCGATGGGAACCAATTGGCGCAGGAGATCCGGCAGCAGGGAGTGGCCGGCAATATCGACGCCGTAACTCGTCGTATCCTGAGCGATGAGATTGATTTCCTTTACGCCGTCGGCAGCCAGCTGCTGCACTTCAGCCACAATCGATTCGATGGGACGACTGTACAATTTTCCCCGAACGTGAGGAATGATGCAGAAAGAGCAGCCGTTATTGCAGCCTTCGCCGATTTTTACATAGGCACTGTACGTCGGCGTCGTCCGCATGCGGCTCGTATGCTGGTCGTATAAATGACTGACATCGTCGATGAAGCAGGCTTTACGGCCTTTTTTGACGGTATCGATGGCTTCCCAGATGCGGTCCCATGAACCGGTACCCAAGAGGGCGTCGATTTCCGGCATTTCCTTCATCAGTTCTTCTTTATACTGCTGGCTGAGGCAGCCCGTTACGATGAGAATCTTGCAGTTTCCCTCCGTTTTATAGCGGGCTGCCTGTAAGATAGTATCGATGGATTCCTGCTTTGCCTTTTCAATAAAGGTACAGGTATTGACGATAATAATGTCAGACTGTGCAAGATCCTCTGTGATTTCCATGTGGCGGTCGCGGAGGATGCCCAGCATGACTTCTGTATCGATGAGATTTTTAGAACAGCCTAAGCTGACAAATCCGATCTTTTCCATGTATCGTTATTTTTCCTTTCCGAAGCGAATTGATTTGATCCACCATGACTGTAAGCTGCGGCGGCCTTCATCAGAATATAGTTTTTTTACCGGGAATAAGACGAGTCCCCGTCCGTTGGCATCGAGCTCAGGCTGAGCCTGCGGCAGGGCATCGCTCATGAAAATGTGCTTTTGCTGTAAGACGGCATTGGCCTCCGGAGAATAGATCCAATCGGCAAAAGCATTAGCTAATTCTCCGTCCTCGCACCAATTAGTGACGGCTATCCCCGTCAGCCAGTACGACGTACCGTCTTGGGGGTAGATGATATAAATAGGCGCTCCGTCATTTCGATACTGCTTGGCAGACGAAGCATCGGCTACGCCGATATCGGCTTCCCCGCTGGCAACGCGGCGGACGTTGACCGACATCGATTTCGAATATGAAGCGACGTGACTTTGCAAGGCACGCAGGTAGCGTTCACTTTCATCGAGCCCTTTCATCTCTACGAAAGAACAGAGGAATTCGCCGGCCATATCCATGGCAGCCAGGTCCGGAAAGGCCAGCAGCATCTGCGGATCGGTCAACAGATCATCCCAGGTAGAAAGGAGCTGGCCTCGCCGTTCATAATAAGACTGACTGACAACAAAGACCATTGGATTGTACCATAAACCGCTCCACATGCCATCAATGTCTTTCATGGACGACGGGATATTGTCGGTATAGGCCGACTCATACGGCTGGAGAACACCATTTTGCTTTTGCGTGCGCAAATCATCTTCCGAAGCGATGAGGATATCCGGCTTAGGGCCGTTGATATTCCCCAGTGACTGGCGCATATCGCTGTCGGTCTTAGAATAAATCTGCACCCGCAAATGCTTCTGCTTATAAAATTCTCGGGCCAAACCGTCATTGACATCCTGGGGCAAATCCGAAAAGATGACGAGATGACGGCCGGCTTCATAAGCCCGTTGTGCTTCTTCCTGCTGGTGCTTCATCAAGATGGGCCACGCCAGCCCCAAAAGTAAGATGACGAAGACGCTGAGCACGACAAAAGGCACGTATTTCTTCATTGTATTCACCTGAATTTTCTAGTTCGATTCAAATCCTTCCGCCTCTGTCCGGAACGGACAGGCGAACGGCCATGGCGGCCGCTTCCGAGCGGACGGCCTGACTGACTTTGATGACGCCGTGGTGCAATGAGGCACTTCGGCCCGTAACCGATGAGGTCACGGCGGCCCGCCAGGCATAAGGCCTTATAGACAATATCATAATTCGCCGGGTTCTTATACTGCATAAGGGCCCGCTGCATCTGCTTTTCTTCTGCCCTGCGAGCCACGTAGACCTTTTGCCCGGTCAAGGGGTTGATCCCGGTATAATACATGGCCGTCGACAAACTGCCCGGCGTCGGAATAAAATCCTGCACCTGTTCGGGCTGCATATGCATGTCCCGCAGAAATTCGGCCAGGGCAACGGCATCTTTTAAGGTACAGCCCGGATGGCTGGACATAAAATAGGGGACCAAGTACTGTTTCTTTCCCAGTTCCCGATTGGCTTCATCGAACCATTCCTTAAAGGTCAGAAATGCGTTGACGTCGGCCTTGCCCATGAGGTCGGTCACGTGTTTGACGACGTGTTCCGGCGCAACTTTCAGCTGACCGCTGACGTGATACTGACAGAGTTCTTTGACGAATTCTTTGTTGCCGTCGGCCAATACGTAATCATAGCGAAGGCCGGAGCGGACGAAGACTTTCTTTACCCCTTTTACACGACGGATTTTCCGCAGGAGCTGTAAATAATCGTCGTGGGACGTATTGAGGTTTTGACAAGTCTCACTGCCGATACAGTGACGATTGCGGCAGACGCCGTCAGTCAGCTGCTTTTGGCAGGCAACGTGACGGAAGTTGGCCGTCGGACCGCCGACGTCGTGAATATAGCCTTTAAATCCCGGCAGCTTCGTCATCCGTTCGGTCTCGCGAACGAGGGATTCCTGGCTGCGGTGTTGAATGATGCGTCCTTGGTGGCTGGCAATGGCGCAGAAATGACAGTGGCCGAAACAGCCGCGCTGGCTGGTCAGGCTGAACTGGACTTCCTGCAAAGCCGGAACCCCGCCGGCAGCATCGTAATCAGGATGCCAGCGGCGCTGAAAGGGCAGCTCGTAAATGGCATCCATCTCTTCCGTCGAAAGGGGCAGAGCCGGCGGCGTCTGGACGACGAAGCGGTTTTCTGACGGCTGGATGATGGTCTTTCCGTAAAAAGGATCCTGCTCTTCATACTGCATCTTAAAAGCCTTGGCAAAGGCCGCCTTATCGGCCCGGACCTCTTCATACGACGGGCAGACGACGGTCTTGTCCGAAATAGGCGGTTTACTGGTTACGTAGCAGATGCCGCGGATGTCGTACATTTCGGCGACGGACTTACCTTCAGCCAGGGCATCGGCGATTTCTACGATGGAATGTTCCCCCATGCCATAACTGAGGATATCGGCCTTGCTGTCGAGGAGTATCGAATGGCGCACCTTATCGGACCAATAGTCATAATGGGCAAAGCGGCGCAGGCTGGCCTCGATGCCGCCGATGATGATGGGCACATCTTTATAGGCCTCGCGCATGCGGTTGGCATAGACAATCGTCGCCCGTTCCGGCCGATGTCCCGTTTCACCACCCGGTGAATAACTGTCGCGACTGCGGAACTTTCGAGCCGCCGTCTTTTCATTGAGCATGGAATCGAGGTTTCCTGCCGTAATCAAAGCAGCCAGTCGCGGACGGCCTAAGGCTTTAAAGGCGTCTGCACTGTGCCAGTCAGGCTGGGAAATCAGGCCGACACGATAGCCCCGGCTTTCGAGGACGCGGCCGATAAGGGCTGCGGCAAAACCGGGGTGATCGACATAAGCGTCGCCATTGATGTAGACAAAATCAAGTTGATCCCAGCCGCGCCGTTTCATATCGTCGCGACTGGTTACTAAGAAATTCTCGCGCATATGGCTCCTTATTTACATTAAAATCCAAATGATGAGCAACAGAAAAATAATGATGCCGGCCACAATCGTAATTTCCGGCCAATTTCCCTGCCGCGTCTTTTTCTTCTTACTGTCTTTCCTATTTTTTTGATGTTTGGCAGGAACGATGGTCCGCACTTCCGGCCGGGGCGTCCGTTCTTCAACGGAGGCCTTATATTCTTGGACCAGGGCGATGCCGTCCAGTTCCAAAAAATTGCCGTAGTTTCGGATAAAGCCTTTGACGAATACGGCACCGGGAATGGCATCATATTCATTGGCTTCCAAGGCTTCCAGGTATTCCCGCTTTATATTGAGGGCCTCCGATACGTCTTGTAACGTCAGGCCCTGTTGTTCTCTCGCTAATCGTAATACGTCACCGATCGAAGATTCCTTCACTGTCTTTCTCTCCCTATTTACTATAATCGTATCCTTTATTATATAACAGATACGACAAAGGGTACAGGGGGTCAGCCCAAATACTTCTGTTGTACTTCGTCGGCAGTCATCAAAATATCCCGCGGCTTACTGCCGTTATTGGGCCCGACGATGTGCATAGCTTCCATCATATCGATCATGCGGGCCGCCCGCGTATAGCCGATGCGGAAGCGGCGCTGGAGCATAGACGTCGAAGCCTGGCCAGTCTCGAGAACCATATCGATGGCCTGACGCATGAGGTCGTCTTCAAAAAAATCGACGCTGTCTTCGGCATTGTCAGACTGGGCCTTTTGGACCGACTCGTCATAATGAGGTCCGTCCTGACCCTTGATAAATTCGACCATCTCGTCGATTTCCGAGTCGGAAATAAAGGCACCTTGGACGCGAAGCGGTTTGGAAGCACCGAGAGGATAAAAGAGCATATCCCCTTTACCGATGAGTTTATCGGCACCGGCCATGTCCAGAATCGTCCGCGAATCGACCTGACTCGATACGGCAAAGGCAATACGGCTGGGCACGTTGGCCTTAATAAGGCCGGTCAGGACGTCTACAGACGGACGCTGCGTGGCCAGGACTAAGTGCATGCCGCAGGCCCGGGCTTTCTGGCCCAGGCGGATGATCGACTTTTCGACGTCATCGGAGGCCATCATCATGAGGTCAGCCAATTCGTCGATGATGATGACGATAAAGGGCATCGTTTCCTCAGGATGAAGTTCGTTATAACGAGAAATATCCCTCGTATGGGTGAGGGCAAATCGCTTGTAGCGGTCATCCATTTCGCGAACGGCCCAGCGCAGGACACTGGCGGCCTTCTTGGGATCGGTAACGACCGGTGTCAGTAAATGAGGAATTCCGTTGTAGTTTGACAATTCGACGACCTTGGGATCGATGAGAATCAATTTGACATCTTCCGGCCGCTGCTTAAAGAGGATGCTGGCAATAAAGGTGTTGATGCAGACACTCTTACCGGAGCCCGTAGACCCTGCCACCAGAAGGTGCGGCATCTTGGTCAAATCGGCGACGATGGGATTGCCGGCAATATCCTTCCCCAAGCAGACAGGAACGCCTCTGGCGGCCTTTTGGAAGGTTTCACTTTCGATGACGTCGCGCAGGTTGACGCCGGTCAGTTTCTTATTCGGAACTTCAATGCCGACGGCCGCCTTACCGGGAATCGGCGCTTCGATACGGATATCCGTCGCAGCCAATTTAAGGGCAATGTCATCGGCCAAATGAACGATTTTACTGACCTTGACACCGGCAGCCGGTTCCAATTCATAGCGTGTAATGGACGGCCCCTGGCTGGCATTTAAAATCTTGGCATCGATGTTGAAGCTCTGCAGGGTTTCTTTTAAGATAGCGGCATTTTCCCGGACTTCATCACTGAGACCGACCGTATGCTGAGGACCCGGCTTCAAGATGGAAACAGACGGAAGACGGTACAGTTTCTGCCCCTCCGCCTTAGGTACGGCACTGCTGCCTTCATCACTGAGTTCGACAGCAACACTGCTCTGTTCGACTTCAATCGGTTTGATATCATCCATATCATGACGGAGGACATCCCGTTCTTCGGCTAAGGACGGAGCCTCTTTCGGCTGAACGTCGTGCGCCGTCGGTTCCGCATCGGAAACGACGGTTTCATGAATCTGAGTGTAATCGGGAGCATCTTCCATATCGTCTACGCCCTGTTCAAGGATGTTATCCCAATAATCATCCGCCTTTTCGGAAGGCAAGTTTTCCTCGATAGGACGAGAATCAAAGCTGACTTCTTCAACGCCGTTTCCAAGATCTCGGGCATCGGAAATCTGAATACCCTCGGGATGTTCTTCCGGAACGGCAACCGGGGCCTTGTCCGGCTCTTCCTTGGGATCCTGATCAAGAGCTTGAAAATCGAAAATCTTCCGCTTTTCATGCCATTGACGCAGGGACTGGGAGGCATCCTGCAGGCCTTCGACGGCTTTTCCGGAAACGCGGGCCGCTTCCTGGCCGGCCTTATCGGCTACGACGGCTACGGGCTGGGAAATCGACCAATTCTTCCAAATCAGAAAGGTAACGATAGCCGCTCCCACAATGGCCATAAAGGCCCCAAAAAAGCCGAGAAACTGCTGCAGCACCGAGGATACGACGGCCCCGATGATACCTCCTCCGACAGACAAGCTGGACGGCAGGAATTCCGTCCCTTCCGGAATGACCAATAAATGGATGAGTCCTAAAAGGAGCACATAGATCCAAGTGCCGATAAGCCAGGACCGCGATACGGGGCAGGCCTTGCGAACAACGATATACTTCAGCCCCAAAACGACCAAAGACAGGCTGACGACAATCCTTCCCAAGCCAAAGATATACGATAAGACATTGTCCACATTATGTCCGATACGACCGGTATCGATGCCCATAAACCCGACGGTCGCAAAGACGCCGAATAAGATGCAGAAAATACCGATAATCTCATATTTTAAAAGGGGCGACTTCTCTGCCCGTTTGGCAGTCCGAGTCCGCCGGGTCGTCCGCTTGCGGCGGGGGCTTTTAGGGGTCCTTCCATTTGCCAAAATAGTTCACCTTCCACTAATAGATTACTTGTCACGCCGGCGTTTATGCCAGTCATCGGCTATCGCCTGTTCACGGCCGTAAGGCCTTTCATGATAATATGACGCCCCTTTCAGGGCCTCGGGCAGGTACTGCTGATCAACCCAGGCGCCCTCAAAGTCGTGAGGATACTGATAAGTCAAGCCATGGCCCAGTTCAGCGGCACCGCTGTAATGACTGTCCCGCAAATGAGCCGGTATGTCGCCGCAGTCTTTACGGCGTACATCACGAAGGGCCGCATCGACGGCAAGGTAGGCACTGTTGCTCTTGGGTGCACAGGCCACATAGATGACGGCTTCCGACAAGATGATCCGTCCTTCAGGCCAGCCGACAAATTGAACGGCCTGAGCGGCTGCATTGGCGATGACCAAGGCCTGGGGATCGGCAAGGCCGACGTCTTCGGCAGCACAGATAACCAAGCGGCGGGCAATAAAGGACGGCTGCTCGCCGGCTTCGATCATGCGGGCCAGGTAATGCAGAGCTGCATCGGGGTCAGAACCGCGCATGCTTTTTATAAAGGCCGATACCGTGTCGTAATGGGCATCGCCTTTCTTATCATACGTATACACCTTATGACCGGCTACTTTTTCGATGGCTTCCTGTGTCAGCTTCCCGCCGACCGGAACGACCATGGCGACCTGTTCCAACAGATTAAGGCCTACGCGGGCATCGCGGTCAGCCAGGCGGGCAATGGTGCCCAGCATTTCATCACTGCCTTCAATGCCGAGGTTTCCCAAGCCCTTCACTGTATCGGTCAGCGCTCTGCGCAGCACAGACACGACGGCCTGTTCAGACAGGGGCTGAAGGGAAATGACCCGCAGCCGGGATAATAAAGGCCGGTTGACTTCAAAATAAGGATTTTCCGTCGTGGCCCCGACCAAAATGACCGTCCCGTCTTCGACATAAGGCAGGAGCACGTCTTGCTGACTCTTATTAAAGCGGTGGATTTCATCGATAAAGAGAATCGTCCGCTTTTGATATAAATGAACCGCTTCCTTGGCAGCTGCAATCACTTTTCGCAGCTCTGCCGTCCCGGCGGTTACGGCATTCAAGGTCACAAAGCGGCTGTCCGTTTCCGTTGCGATGACATGGGCCAGCGTCGTCTTGCCGACGCCGGACGGGCCATAGAACAAAAGCGACGGGATCGTATCCCGTTCGATCATCATCCGAAGGAAACTCCCCGGACCTATCAATTCATCCTGGCCATAGACGTCATCCAATGATTCAGGCCGCATTCGGACAGCCAGCGGCGCATACTCCCTGCCGCTTCGTTCATCGGCCATGGAAAATAAATCGTCTCCGCTCATTTGTTTGCTCTCCAGACTAAATAGAACGCCGCCAAGAGGTTCTTAGCGGCGGAAAAATACATACATTCGTGAACAAGAAAAGAGCCCCACCATGCCGTTTATAAACCGAGTTTTGAGCCTGCCTAAGCAGGTGGGTGTCCTCCTATATGGGTCGACAGTCCAGTGAAGGCATTGCCTCGCAATATAGAGACCGAACTCCCAATGTAAAAAGTGTTGGTTCAAAACATCGAGACCATTTACGTACACAGTAGGGTTTCTTCTTGTACATAGTATAATAAAATACTCAAGAAAAATCAAGCCTTGACAATGGGAAAAGGGGCTGCCGCCCATGCAGCATCCCCCTTTTCGAGACGTTGGCAGGTCACCGAAAGACCTGCCGCAGACCGTATGACACCGAGAATATCGGTTTTATTTCACAACTTTCTTAACCGTTTCAACAACATTTTCTGTCGTGAAGCCGAATTTTTTGAACAGCGTGCCTGCCGGAGCCGAAGCACCGAAGGACTTCATGGATACGGTTGCACCGTCGAGGCCGACGTATTTGCCCCAACCGAAATCGGAAGCGGCTTCTACTGCGACGCGGGCCCGTACGGCTTTCGGGAGAACCTGTTCTTTATAGGCTTCATCCTGTTGTTCGAAGAGTTCGAGGCACGGCATGCTGACGACGCGGACGTCGATACCGTTCTTCGCCAATTCTGCTTTAGCGTTGACGGCCAATTCAACTTCAGAGCCGCTGGCCATGATGATGGCATCGGGAACGGCTTTCGAAGCGTCGGCAATAACGTAAGCACCTTTCAAGGCATCTTTACTGCTGCCGGCAAGCTGCGGCAGGTTCTGACGCGTGAGGACCAAGGCCGTCGGCGTTTTCTGGCTGGTAACGGCTAAGTACCAACCGGCAGCCGTTTCCGTAGCATCGGCCGGACGGAAGACATTGACGTTCGGAATGGAACGCAGCATAGCCAACTGTTCAATCGGTTCATGAGTCGGGCCATCTTCGCCGACACCAATGCTGTCATGGGTCAGAACGTACGTCGTCGGAAGTCCCATCAGAGCTGCCAAGCGGATCATCGGTTTCATGTAATCGCTGAATACGAAAAAGGTGCCGGCATAGGGGCGGACACCGCCGTGAAGGGCCAAGCCATTGGTCATAGCGCCCATGGCCAGTTCGCGGACGCCGAAGTGGATGTTGCGGCCGCTGTAATCAGCTTTGCCAAAAGAGCCTTCGCCCTTCATTTCCGTCTTGTTCGACGGAGCCAGGTCAGCACTGCCGCCAAAGAGCTGCGGAATGCGGTCTTTTAAACGGTTGATCATTGTACCGGACAGGCTGCGCGTTGCCTGCGGTTTATCTTCATAAGCCCAGAAATCTTCATCGTTTAAGAGGGCTTCTGCATCAATATCGGAATGGAAAGCATCCCATTTGGCCTTCATGTCCGGGAAGGCCGCAACGTAAGCGTCGAACAGTTTCTGCCAATCTTTTTCGGCAGCAGCGGCTTTCCGGCTCAGTTCTTCATAATGAGTGTAAACTTCGTCGGGAACGTAGAAGGTTTCTTCCGGCTTCGGCCAGTTGAGGTTTTTCTTCATAGCGACGACGTTTTCTTCGCCGAGAGGCGAGCCATGAGCATCGGCAGAACCCTGTTTAGCCGGGCAGCCGTAACCGATCTGGGTCTTAATGGTAATGAACGACGGATGTTCTTTATCGGCTTTTGCTTCTTCGATAGCTTTGCCGATAGCATCCATGTCCGTACCGTCTTCGACGGTGATAGTCTGGAAGCCGAAAGCGGCCATACGGGCTTGGACATTTTCCGTGAAGGCCAAATCCGTACTGCCTTCAATGGAAATGCTGTTGCTGTCATAAAGAATAACCAGCTTGGACAGGCCAAGGGTTCCGGCCAGGGAAAGGGCTTCGGACGAAATACCTTCCATCAAGCAGCCGTCGCCGCAAAGAGCAAAGGTGTAGTGGTCGACGACGGGATAGTCCGGTTTATTGAAGACAGCAGCCAAATGAGCTTCTGCCATAGCCATGCCGACAGCCATGCCAAGGCCTGCGCCGAGAGGCCCCGTCGTAGCTTCAACACCGGTCGTATGGGCATATTCCGGATGACCCGGTGTCAAGGAGCCGTCTTGACGGAACTGCTTAATATCATCCAAGGTAAGGCCGTAGCCATATAAGTGAAGCAGCGAATACAGCAGCATCGAGCCGTGGCCTGCAGAGAGGATAAAGCGGTCCCGGTTCGCCCATTTCGGGTCTTTCGCATTGTGGTTCATGTGATTTGCCCAAAGTTCATAGGCAATCGGGGCAGCCCCCAAGGGCAGTCCGGGATGGCCGGAATTTGCCTTTTGGATTGCATCCGCCGACAATACACGAATAGCATTTACACAAGTCGTATCAATGGTGCTCATTAGTCAAATCGCTCCTTTTTAGGTTCGTTAAATATAAATAAACATTTACACTTTATTATGTAAAAAAAGGACTGTCCTGTCAATGGCAAAATATCATTTCGAATATGAATTCATTCGCTTAGCTGTCATTTAGGATAGCCAAAAAGAATTATGCTATAATAAAAAGGCCTGTATATTTCGCATAGAAAGGATAGGATCATGACTAAAAAATACTTTTTCTTTGACATTGACGGGACCCTGGGTCTTGGAATTTCAAGCATCATTCCGGCTGACAGCCTCTATTGCCTGCGACGCCTCATGAAGGCCGGTCATTTTGTGTCCATCGCCTCAGGCAGACTGCAGCACGATGCTCAGTCCTTTGCCGACCGCTATGGGATTCCGGCCGTCGTAGCCGACGGAGGCAACAGCTTGTCCTTAAACGGGGACGTGTTCGAAATGACCGGCCTTCCCCTTGAAAACTGCAAATCCCTGCTGCACGAATTGGACCGGCGCGGCTTTGCCTGGGCCGTCGTCACCGACAATACGATTCACCGTTACACTCCCTATGATACCTTTCCTCACGCCGACCCGCGCAACTATATGAAAACCGTCGTCAACCCCATCGATATCGACGAGTTGACGACGGTCTATAAAATCATGTACGCCCGGCCGGAGAAAAAAGACGATGAACCCGATTCATACGATCTGCCGCACTTGGAATATATCGACCATACGTACCTCATCGAACCGACGGATAAACGCCGCGGCATCCTGCGCATGCTGGCCCGCGTCGGCGGAAATCCGGAGGACGCCGTCGTATTCGGGGACGGATTCAACGACATCACCATGTTCAAAAAGCCCTTCTTCTCCATCGCCATGGGCAACGCCCGGGAGGCCCTCAAAGAGCGAGCCGACTATATCACGGACGACCACGACAAGGGCGGCATTTTAAAGGCCTGTAAAAAATTCGGCTGGTTATAAGGGATCGTTCCGTCCGGCCCCTTTAAGGAGTGCATCTTTCAGCCGGTCTTCGATCTGAAGCAATTCCTGTTCGGCTGCCTGCCGCTTCTGACGGCCTTCGCTTTGAATGCGCAGCGTATCTTCAATGGTAGCAATCAAATCGTCATTGACCTGTTTTACCGTTTCAATGTCGACGATGGCCCGTTCATTTTCAACGGCCGTATCATGAGAGTTCTGCTTGAGCATGGCCGCATTGCGCTTTAAGAGATCGTTCGTCGTATTGGACACGGCCTGCTGCATCTGGAGGGCTTCCTTCTGCCGACTAAGGCCGAGGGCCAAGATCATCTGGTTCTTCCACAGGGGAATCGTATTGTAAATGGCGCTCTGAATCCGATCGACGAGGATTTTGTCATTGTCCTGGATGATCCGGATCTGCGGAGCCGTCTGAATGGCAATGGTCTTGCTGATTTTCAGGTCATGAACCTTTTTTTCAAAGCGGCTGACGGAATTTTTAAAATCCTGGACCACCTGTGTCGCCATCGGGTTGTCTGAGGCCTGAGCCTGGGCTTCCAATTGAGGAATCGTCGTTTCATTCAATTCCTGAATTTTTTCTTCCCCGGCCTGGATGTAAAGCTGGAGCTGCTTAAAATATTCCAAATTCTTATCGTACAGGCCGTCGAACATAGCCACGTCCTTCATGAGGACCATCTTCTGCTTGTCGAGGCCGGCCTGAATATTGTCGATCTGAGCCGACAAGGTCAAATAAGACTGCTGCAATGCCGGCACCTTTTTAAATAAGGACCCGACGACAGGGATATTCGCCAGGAATCCCTTATTGCCATCTTGTTCTTCTTCAAAATCGTGAACTTTCTTTACCAGGTCGTTGAGAAGGTCACCGGCTGCCGTCTGATCGGTGCTCTTTACAGTCGATAAGATGCTGTTGGAGAAAGACGCGATATTGTTTTGAGCCGCAATGCCGTATTGGGCAATGGCATTGGCCGTGACCAAGTTTATCGACTCTTTGATGGTATCGACTTGTTTCCGTTCTTCGGCTGTAAGCGTTTCCACCTGACGATTAAAATTGACCAGTTCCTTCTTTTCATAGCTTTTGGGAGTGCCCTCATCGGACTGTTTTTTATCCAAAAGATCGTTCAAATTAATCTCCGCCATAATAACACCCTACTTTCGTTTTGTATTTAAAAATTTATCCGTCAAATCAATGATTGAGTTGACCAAATCATTATTGCGTTCCGGAATTTTTCGGCTTTCGGGAATTTCAGGCTTTAAGCCGTCGGCAGCCATATTGTCCTTCATGACCTTCATTTCCGCATCAAGATCCATAAGCTGTGCATTGAGGACCTTGGAAAACTGGTCGGCATAGGCTTCATCAAAATTATTCAACAGGCCCTTGATCTGCACCTTAGACTGCTGTACTTCGGCAGCATCAAGACCGGTCTGTTCCAGCTCCTTATATTTTTGTACCAATAAAATAGCCCGATCCTGATAATAATCGACGAAGCGGCGTGCCAAACTGATTCGTTCCGGATGACTCTGAAGATACGTCAAAAAGTTTTTAGCAATGCCCTGCATCTTGCCGACCTGCTTACGCAGCTCCTTATCGTTTAAGGTTTTCATTTCCCGCTCCAGGGTATTAAAGTCTTCGACAGCCCGTTTAAAAAGCTCCGTATTGAGTTTGTCGAGTTCTTCATTGCCGCTGGAAACGACGACTTTAGGCTTGAACTTCTTTCCCCGAAAGGCAAACCGAAGGGCAACAAGGCCGACGATTAAAGCAAGAATGCCCGGGATATTGGTAATTTCCAGGATCCCTGCCGTTACGAAACAAAGAAGGGCTATAAAAAACATAAGAACGCGCATAATATTGCCTCCTCCGTATAAAGATTCTCTTTTGTTAATCATACCATATTTCCCGGACATTTGTCGTCATTCTGTCAATATTCACGAAAAAAAGGAAGTTGCCTATTGGGCAGCTTCCTTTTTAGCGCGCTTTTCTTTATAACGTTTTGTCCATTTCCAGCGATTGTGCAGCCAGAACCAGTCTTCCGGATATTGACGGATATGGGCTTCTAAACGGTCATTGAGTTCCTGTGTCGTTTCGTACATGATCCGCTCTTTTTCTTCTTTCGAAAGCTTGTGATCTGCCGTATAAGGGCGCAGCGGCGGCTGTACTTCAACGACGTGATGGTACGGCCGATCTTCCCGGATAAAGATAGGTACGATGGGATAGTTGGCGATACCGGACATTTTGGCCGGACCGTCAGCCGTCAGCGTATCGCGGCCAAAGAATTTAACCATGATACCTGTATATCCCGGGTCCTGATCCATGAGCAGGCCGATATAGTGACCGTCCCGGAGGAGCCTCACCATATCGCGAATGCCGGTCTTATAGGTAACGTGCTGCTTCATCATGGCCCGATATTCGTTGATGAATTTATCGGCACTATGACTGTCTTGCTCCTGAGCTACGGAAATGAGGGGATAGCCGTTCATGGCAAGGACTGCCCCGAGGAGTTCCCAGTTTCCGGCATGGGAGGCCATGATAATGGCTCCGTCACCGCTTTCCTTGAGCGCTTCTAAATGCTCACGGCCGGCAAAGGAGACTTTCTCATCGAGCGTTTCTTTCGTATAGACCGGATACCGTAAGACTTCTATGATCATCGGACCAAAACGAAGGGTACTGGCTTTGGCAATAGCCATAGCCTCTTTCGGATCGTCAGTAATGCCGCATTTCAAAATTTGCTCCTGAGCCAATACTTTTCGTTTTTTCGGGACAAAAGTCCAGAAAAAAGAACCTAAAAAAATGCCCAGGCTGCGGCAGCAGCCGTCAGGAAGATGGCAGATAATCCAGCTCAGACATTTCATGAAGGTGTACATAAGCCTGTCCTCTTACTGCTCTTCTAATTTCTTTTCTAACTGGGCAATCTTTTTCTGCAGATCCTTGATGGTCTTGGCCATTTCCGGTAAATGCTTCAAAAATACCTGAGTGCGGCTCCATTCCATGTGAGGCCGTGCGGGGAACCCGGCATAGGTCTGATTGCCTTTGATATTGCCGATAATGCCTGACTTACCGGCAAAGACAGCGTTGTCGCCAATCGTAACGTGGCCCGTACAGCCCGTCTGTCCGGCAAAGATAACGTGATTGCCGGCCTTGGTACTGCCGGCAATGCCGGACTGGGCAATGATGAAGCAATCTTCACCGATTTCAACGTTGTGGCCCAGGTGGACCAAGTTATCGATTTTAGTACCTCTGCCAACCTTCGTCGCCCCCAGGGTCGCATTGTCCAGGCAGGTGCAGGCTCCAATTTCAACATCGTCACCGAGGATGACGTTTCCGATCTGCGGAATGCGGGTATGCTTCCCTTTTTCCGTGGCAAAGCCAAAGCCTTCGCCGCCGATGACGGCATGGGCTCGGATGACGGCATTTTTGCCGAGGACACAGTGTTCGTGGATGACGGCACCGGGATAGAGGACTGAGCCTTCACCGATTTTGACATGGTCGCCTAAAAAGACATAGGGATAAATTACAG
The DNA here is from genome assembly GCA_002319965.1 of Megasphaera sp. UBA1696. Taxonomy (GTDB): domain Bacteria; phylum Bacillota; class Negativicutes; order Veillonellales; family Megasphaeraceae; genus Megasphaera. Next base: position 40,529 of record DCJQ01000010.1, on the reverse strand, counting down.
AGCCGTTACCGATTTCAACATTTTTGCCGATGACGGCATAAGGCATGATCGAGACATCTTCCCCGATGACGGCAGACTCATCAACGATGGCCGTCGGATGAATACCGGGCGTAATCGACTGACGGGGGTGAAACAAGACCAGGAGCTGCGAAAAAGCCAAACGGGGATTTTCTACGATAACCAGTGTATTATCGCCGGCCGGTACTTCTTTGTCGACAATGACGGCACCGGCATGGACCTGCGGCAAATATTCCGTATACGGGTCGACGGCAAAGGTAATATCGTTTTGACCTGCTTCTTCCAAGCTTTTTACGTCACCAATGAGGGCATCACCGTTGCCGATAACCGTCCCGCCCAGCAATACTGCTAATTCCTGTACTGTTTTATTCACTATATACAACCCCTTTTTTACTGCATTTTGGCAATAAGATCATCGGTAACATCGATACCGCCGGAAGGAACGGCTTCTTTCATGACAATGATGCCGACGTTTTTATCCTTAGCGATATCACCTAACCGGCTTTCGAGATCCGACATGAATTGACGCTGCATGCTGGCGCCGAAAATATTGAGTTCCTGCTGAGCCTGCTGCTGCTTTTTCTGAAAATCTTCAGCAGACATGGTCTGTTTGGCATCCTGCAGTTCTTTATCGATAGCCTTCTGCTTATCTTCCGTCTTCTGCTTATATTGCTGAACAAGGGGCGCTTCTTTCTGTATGCGCGACATATCGACAACACCTACATTATCTTTACCGCCACAGCCGGCAAGAGCCCCTGTAAGGGCTACCATGACTGCGACGATTCCAAAGCGCTTCCAAACTTTTTTCATTCCTAAAAGCCTCCTGTTATGCCAATTTGGCAATGATATCATCGGTCACATCAGCAGCTGTCCCGACACCTTCATAGTCGGAAAAAATCATGTCGATGCCCTGTTCCTGAGCAACGGCAGCCGCCTTATCACGGATATCTGCCATGATGGCTTCTTTCACATCGTTCATTTCTTTTTCTTTTGCATCGAGCTTATCTTTCCACTCTTTATTCCACACAGCCGGTTCGGGACGATTTTTCAGTTCCTCCATTTGCTGTTGGAAAACCGCTTGACTCTGAAGTTTTCGCCCTTCAAGGTCGGTCTTGACCTGCCGGGCATAGTCTTCGAGTTCCTTCTTAGCCTGAGCCTTATAAGGCTCCATGGCAGCGGCGATTTCATTGGCCGTGCTGCCCGTTACCAACACCTCTGCATTACTGCCTCTCAAAAGGGCCTGCAGCTGTTCTTCCGTCGCTGCCCGCTCTTCTTTTGAAAGGTCTAAGGTCTTCAGCTTCAGCTGGAGATTGACGATTTTTAAGGCATCGGCATCTGATATGACCGGCGTCGTCTTTTTCTTTTCTTCGACGAGGGCGTCATACTGCTGTTTTAAACGGTTATTGAGTTCGTCCTGCTTGATGGCGACTTTAGCCTGTAATTCCTGATTGAGAGCCGCCGTACCGGCTGCATCGACAGCCGCAAACTGCTGCATCGACATGCCTTCGGCTTGAGCCTTACGGGAATAATTCCATTGTTCAAACTGATATTGGGCAACCATGGCATTGTATTCCAGTTCTAACCGGTGATACTCGCTGTAGCGCGGATGGCTCATGACGACGTGTTCCAAGTCTGCATAGGCATAGACCGGCGTCGCTGCTGCCGCTGGCACGGATTGATCCCGATGGCTGAAAAACCACCAGCCGGCCAAGAGGCAAACGAAGAGAACCACGGCACCGGCTGCCGCATATATCCGTTTCATAAGAACTCCTTACTGATTGTTGCTGGTGCTGCTGGAGGAAGCACTCGAATTCTGGTTCAGTTCTTTCGTAACCTGATCGGTGATATCCGTGCCGCCATAGAGAACGACGCTCTTTTCAACAACCAAGCTGAGCCCTTTCGTCTGGGCCACATTACCGACAGCCGTATCGACCTTATCTTTCAGGCCTTTGAAGAGTTCCTGACGTTTGGTAGTCAGTTCGCCCTGCATCTTCTGGAAGAGTTCCTGTTTCTGCTGGTCATCCATGTTGGCCGACTGCTGTTCAAACTGTTTCTGCATATCTTCTTCGGCCTGCTGGAGCTGTTTCTGTACTTCAACGGCATCCTGGTTATCCGGCGTAATGATTTTGCTGGTATCGACGACGCCGATATTGCTCGACGGCGCTGCGTTTACGGGATTACCGGTCTGCATGATAGCCAGACCTGCGATACTGAATACAAAGATAGCGGCAATGACTGCCGAGAAAATTTTAATATTGCGTTTCTTACCCATTTCAGACATCATAATAGAAAATCTCCTTTATCTTACAAATAACCGATGATTCGAAGCCAATGATCATGGTCGGATACGACATACTCTAAGCCGACGTAATCGTCGACGCGGTACTGAAGGCCTACTTCATTTTCGGTATGCGTCAAATCGCGGTCATACCGCAGGGTCCAACGGCTGCCCAGGGGCTGCCGGAACCACAGGTGATGGCTGTCGTCGAGGCTTTCAAACTGATAGCCCGCCTCGGTGCCGGCCGTAAAACGGTAGAAGTACCCGGGAATGACATTCCACTTAAGGTGCGAAGGCATAAATTTGACCTCGCCGTACACTTCATGATGACTGCCGATTTTCCGGCCCAGATGGGCCATGAGAACGGTATCGTCGTCATCACTGTTCCGGCGCCCCACATCGAGATAGGCGCCGCCGCGGATGTCATAAAAATCCGTTTTCGGCGTGACATTGATTGTCGTATTTTCATCGACAGAAAGGGTCGGCGTCACCTGGAGTCCGTAATGCTTGATAACCCATTGGCGTTTCACATCACTGGAAAGCTCTGCCATGACGTCCTGTTCGTGACGACGGACAAAAGCCACCGGCAAACCTTCCAGACCGGCATAGGTATGCTCCAAATTGTTCCGAGCACTGAGAAAGATGACCTTCGGCACATCTTCGCCCTTAATGACTGCGCGGACATTGCGAACGACCGGAAGCTTAGGCATCATATAGACCGTCACGTCGGTTTCCGTCCCGCCGCGAATCACGATATGCGGATAAAACTCGGGAACTCTCGTTTCCAATTCCGTTTCCATGACCGATTTGACGGCACCATTGGCCCAGTCGAGGGCATCAACAGGCAGACCGATGAGCAGGTTTTCCACCATATCACCGGCACCGCTGAGGTCTTTATCCACCATCTGGCGTCCCATTTCCGGCAAAGCCCCGTAATCGACGGTCAGGTTCACCTTGCGAATCGTATCGCCCCAAGGCCGGATACGGACATTGAGATCGGTCCGGCTCCCCGGAGTGATGGCGATAGACTCTACGGTGTAGCCGATGAGGACGCGATTGATGATATCGTTGACGATTCGCTCGTATTCCTCAGAGCGGCCGGCAATATCTTCGCTGTCCTGATTGAGAAATACATGATTGCCGACAGTCTGAATACTGGCAGCAATCCGTCTCTGTACCAAGGGCGGGATGGCATCTTGGACAGAAGACAGGTGTACCGCCACCTGTTCTACCGAGGCAGCGGCAACACTACTAAGACTAGCACAGACAGTAAAGACAGTCAATAAACAAGTGCGGATTCTCATCATCCACGACCTTTCACGACGCTAGAACTTGCCGCCAAAGCTGAAGTGGAACTTGCCGCCTTCGCTGCCGATACCGTAGTCCAAACGAATCGGGCCGATCGGCGTCGTAATACGGAAGCCGATACCGCCGGAATAGTGGATCTTATTATTTTCTTTATACCAAGGAATGTTTTCTACGCCGCCCCAGGCATTACCCACGTCGGTAAAGACGACGCCCTGGATTTTTTTAGCAATGGGGTAACGATATTCAATGGTCGCTTCATACATTTTATTGCCGCGGAATTCATCGTCTTCATAGCCGCGCAGCGTATCGGCACCGCCCAAGGTAAAGAGGTCGTTGTAGGGCATGTCGCCGGTGGCAATACCACCCATGAGGCGGACGGCAATGACGTGAGCCCGGCCGACTTTATAGTACAGACGGTTTTCCGCGATGAACTTGAAGTAGTCGAAGTCACCGCCCATGCCGTGACCGGCCCAAACACCGGTGAAGGCCAAACGTTTCCCCTTCGTCGGGTCGTAGACGTTATCGCGGTTATCGAAAACGTGAGACCAGGTCAGGCTATTGGTCCGGCCGAAGTTATTCTTTAAATAATTGCGATAGGCATCGGCGCTGCCGCCCCAATAACCATAGTAGTCACCCGTCCCATCAACCCAGGATTGATAGTCAGCCCCACTGTTATAGTCGGTATACTTCGTTTTCTTCGTTTCCAAGGTGACGTAGTCGCTGACGTATTCACTGCGGACGCGGCCGTAGGTAACGTTGAAACCGGTGGTCCGGCGGTCGTAGTCGGCAACGGAGTCGCCTTTTTCATTGTAATCTTCATATTCCGATTCGCGGTCAAAGAGGCTGAAGCCGATGGAATCGCCCGCATCATTGAGGTACGGATGAGTATAGGAGAAGATATAGTTCTTATTGGAATCGGTGTTGCCGCCGAATTCCCAGCTGATATTGACCTTATCGCCGGTACCGCGAAGGTTCGTTTCACTGAGGCCGAGGATACCGACTAAGCCGTCCGAATCGGAATAACCGGCGCCGATGGTAACGGAACCCGTCTTCTGTTCGGTAACGTCGATTTCAACGACGACGTTCTGAGCATTTTTCTGGCCCTGGAGGAGGCGGACGTTGACGTCTTCAAAATAACCCGTATTATAAACACGCTGAATACTGCGGCTAGCTGCATTTTTATTGAAGATATCGCCCTTCTTCATACGAAGTTCACGCATGATGACATTATTCCGGGTCTTCGTATTGCCGCGGAGGTTGATATTTTCGATGCGGGCTTCGGTAATCGCAATATGGAGGGTCCCTTCGTCGTCCAAACGGACGTCGGAAACGTGACTCATCATATAGCCGGCATTGGAAAAGGCCGTATTGATATTGGCAACGTCATGGCTGACGACAGCCGTATTAAGGGTCGTGCCCGGCGTCGTAGCGACAAGTTTCATCAAATCGCCGGTGCTGATCGATTCGTTGCCGACAATATCGATTTTCTTAACGACAGGATTCATTTGAACGGTATAGTTCAGGACAACGCCTTCGGGAACGTTGGTAAAGGCCGGTTTAACCGTTGAAAATAAACCCGTCGCTCCGATGACATTGAGGTCATGACGGATGTAGTCCATGTTGATGGCATCGCCGACACGCATGGCCAAGCGAGGCAGGATGTTCTGTTCGATTTGCGGTTCGGGTACGGGGCTGACCGAAACAGACGTCGCGACCTTATCGACATAAGGCTTGAGTTCGGCATCGGTTACGGCTTCACCATAAGGCAGGGATACGTCCTGTCCGGGCTGAATGACCGCCATGGGATACCCGGGAATGGAAGTGTCGAACTGCATATCACTGGTCCCGCTCATGTAAGCGACTTTTTCACCGGAAATCTGCGGTGTCGTATCGACAGGTTCGGGATTTCGAGCTTCTTCGGCCTTGCGAGCCGCTTCTTCCGCTTCCTGTTGAACGGATTCGGGACTTCTCCCGGCTGCAATCGACGCCAGCTCATCTTCCGTTTCATAACCTGTAAGGCCTGATTTGGCGGCTTGGATCGCTTCTTCTTTAGACTCATCATTCGGCGAGGTTACGACAGCATTGACCGCTGTTTTCTTGTCATCATCCGTCGGTGCTGCTGCCGAACCTGACGTTGTAACCGTTCCGGTAGTCGACGCTTCGTAACCGGTCGTCGCCGTCGTATCCTCTGCCCAGACGGGGCAAGTCATTATCGCACTGGTTACCATCAGCGCGAGCAGTTTCTTCTTCCGCATATTCATAAAAATCCTCCATTAGTTATTTCGCCATACCGGTACCGCGTAGGGTATGACGCGCTTCTTGTACAGTAGCTTGTAATTGGCTGTCCGACAGGACTGCCTTTTCTTCCCGCACAGCGGGCGATGCCGTTTGCTGGTCGCCTGCAGCCGGAGCGGACGGCTGTTCAGCCAGTTCTTCGACAACAGCAGGAGTTGCTGTCATCGACGTTTGCGGCAAGGATTGAACAGAGAGCTGCGTTTCCTGATCCGTGCCGGAATTTCCGGCAGCCTCTTGAGGAACTGCAGCCGGCAACGCTGCGCTGTCCGCAGTATCGCCTGATTCATGCTTTGGCCGTTCTCCATAAACGGATGCTTCTACCGACCGCGGCAAATCATGTTGCCTCGGCTGATGGAAAAGATACCAGCCGCCCGTCACCAGACAAAGGGCCGTGACGATGGCTCCAAGACGCAAAAAGCGCTTATGGACGGGATGGTGTCGGCGTAAATTTTTCATTTCCGCCTCGGCCAGCATCAGATTGAGTTCGCCTTTGATATCGGACTCTTTATCAAAAGATGCTTCCGCCTTTTCCAGCCAGGACTGAACAGCCCGAACACGGTGAAGGGTATCGTTTTGGGAGCGTTTCATACAGCCTTCTCCTTTCTGTATAAACGAATACGCTTATAATATCGGATGAGGCCATATGAGTTTATACCGGCAAAAGAAAGCAAAAATATGCCATAATCTATATTTTACAGCATTTTCCAATTCTTTTCACCTAAAAACAGGCCAAATTTACGAAATTACAAAAAATTTAATCCCGGCTGTCGTGAATAAAGCGGCTGAGCATCCCCCTCACCCTGCGGATGCCCCGCTTTTGCAGACGGTATACGTAAGGCAGACTGATATCAAGGGCCTTCGCCAGATGCTTCTGCTCAACATCCTTCAAATAGACGCCTTCGACGACGGCCTGCTCTTTTTCAGGCAGGCGCTGCAGTACCCCGCTGACTTTTTCCAAGAGGAACTGACGGCTTGCCGCTTCCGCCGGGTCTTGGCTGTCATCACACAAGGTATCCTGCAAGGTAAGTCCTTGTTCGTCCGGCGCATCGAGGGACATGGCACTGACGGCCCCTTCCCGCTTTAAATAGTCGAGGATGGCCCCGCGGATGCGATGAACGGCAAATAAGGGAAAGGCCACGCCGCGGCTGTGATCATAGCGCTCAACAGCTTCCATGAGCCCCAGTGTCCCTTCTTGCAGGGCATCGAGCAAAAGATCCGTATGGATATTCCAGCGCATGGCTTCTTTAAACACCAAAGGCTGATACTGTTCGATAAGTCGGCTGCGGGCCCCGGCATCGCCGCCTTCTTTATAAGCCTGCCATAAAGCAGCTTCTTCGTCCGGCTGCAACAAGGTTATCTTCTGCAGTTCCTGTAAATAATCTTCCAGCATGGCCTTTCACCTCCTTTCATCGTTTCCATGGAGCACTAAAAAATATGGATTAGAAATTGTATTTATAGAGGGCACCGATAAAGTTGTTGTCGCTCGATGTCCAAGCACTGAGGCTGAAGCGGCTGCCCAAATCATACATGATACCGAAACGATTGTCATCGTGATTGAGGCCAAAGGCCGCCGTGACCATAAAGTCATTGAACAGGTATTTTCCCATTTCAATGTTGTAGTAGTTGTTGCCGACATCCGTATTTCTATCATTAAGGTCGAGGGACCCGTTGGTTACGGTCAGCATATCTAAGGACAAGGCCTTTTCCAGGCTCTGGGTAATGCCGAGGCTGTTCAAGGTCATGCGTATGCCCGAACCGAGGAGAGAATTCATGTCATCTTCGCCAATGGAGCTTTGGGGCCGGCCGCTGCCATTGCGAAGCGTAATGAGCGATACGATCTGCGGCTTGGTGAGCGGCGGATCCGAACGAAGCAAGAGATCCATGTTGTCAGCCTGACCGCGCAGGGTCAGCATGACCGTATACTGGCCGACGCGGCTGATTCCTTCGGCATCGATATAGGGCAGAAGCGAGTCGTAGCGTGAAAAGTCGGCAATGGCCTTGGACACGCGGAAGTTCGTATCCAAGTAGTGGACGGACCCGCGCGTAGCTTCAAAACGGCCGGACGGATTCGGATGTTCCAGGCTGCCTTTAAAGGAAACGGCACCGGTCACCATGAGGTCATAGAGGGCCGAGTTATAAAGACGGACCTTGTCGCCTAAGGATACGGTAAAGTCGAGGTCCAAGTCAGGCGTCGATGAGCTTTCGCTGAGAGACAGGGGCACATCGATGGTCGCATTGTTGATATCGATAAGGCCGCCGATTTTCGGTCGTCCGTCACCGGGCGTGACGTTGATATACCCCGTAAGGGGCCCGTTATAGTAAGGATTATCCACATTGAGATTAGAAAAATCTGCCGATAAGGCGTACGTATCGAGGCTGCGGCCGCTCCACGAGGCATTGCCGCTGATACTGACACTACCGGGATCCTTCTTGCCTTTTTTATCCATGGTGCCGCTGCCGCTGAGGACGGCGCTGTGTCCTTTGAAGGACAAATCGGCGTTGATATCATTTAGCGGATAAGCCGTATCCTTGAACGTAATGGTGCCGTCTTTTACGGTAACGTCACCGGTAACCTGCGGATCCGCCAGAGTTCCGCTAACCTTAACAGCCCCTTGTATCTGACCGTCGGCTTCTGTTACATAAGGGGTAAGGAAGGTCAGGATATCGAGGCTCGTATTCGAGAGCTGGAGGTCGACATCCATGGACTCGTCGGTCTTGCCTCCGGAAAGGGCACTGACGGGAATCGTCCCTTTAGCACTGATTTTATAAGGGTCGCGGCTGGCACTGGCTTGCTGGACCGTAATCATGCCTCGGCGAATATTAAACAGGGCAAAGGCGCCGCTGATGGAAATGCCATTGGCCGTACCGCTTCCAAGCTGAGCCGATACGTCGGCCTGAATGTCGTCAGACGTCCCGCTGAGATCAGCTGCAAAGTCGATGGGCGCATCGACGATGAAGTCTTTCTGTCCTAAGACAGTCATCAAGGCCTTGGACGGGAACTGTTTCGCTGCCACCGATAAGGACACCGGGCCGTGAAGGGCATAGGAACCCTTGGCAGCTAAGGTACCGTCCCCGATTTTAAGGGCCATCTGATTAATATTGACGACACCCTGTTCGAGACGGACATCGATATCTGACGGATCAATGGTTTCGCCGCCAAAAGTACCTTGGCTGATATTCCCCTTCATAGAAACCGTCGGATTGTCACTGGTGCCGCTGACATCGATCCGACCGTTCAGTTTGCCGGTAATATCCTGTACCGGCATATCAGCCACTTTAATCAGACCGGCAATGTCGCCGTTGACGACCGTCGCCTGGCCACGAATAAAAGAGGTTTTCGTATTATACATCAAATTGGCATCGTAATTGCCGTCGAGCTGTGAGAAATGCAGATTGGTCAGACGCAGTATGCTGTCGTAATAGGCAAAATCACCATGGACATCATTGAGGACCATATGATTGATGACCAAATTATCGGCCTTCAAAGACCCGGATGCCGTCGGAGCGGACATAGTTCCTCCAATATGCGCCGTCAGATCAAAAGAACCGCTGCGCGGCGTCTGATTCTTGGGGGCCAATCGGGAAACGTCGATATTTTTCCCGGTCACATCGAGATCCAACGTATCGCCAATAGAACCTTCCAAGGCTACCGAAGCCGTATAGGACGAAATATCTCCGTTCGACAAATAGACGGTTCCCTGATCGAGGCGGTAGTCGGCACTGATATTCTTATACAAGTAACCTGCATAAGAACCGCTGGTCAAGCGGAATGAACCGGTGGCCGACGGATTGTCAAGGGTTCCCTTTATCGTCACCGTATTATCGGCCCAGCCCGTGAGCGGCAAATCTTCCTTGCCGACAAGGGGCAGCAGTTGTTCCACGCGAATATGAGACGTCGTAAGCGAGGCGTCGACAGTCCGGCTGCCGAGGTCCGCTCGGCCGGTCAGGGTATGCAGGCCTTCGCCGCGTCGCCAGTAGAGAGCCGGAATTTCAATCTGTTTTCCCTGGCCGTGGGCCGACCCGTTAATGCTGTCAAAGAGCATCCCTTTGATTTGGCCGTCTTTGGCACTGAAGGCCAAGTCCCAATTTTGTCCGTCAATATGCCCGGCAGCATCCGCTGTCCCGCTCATAGGAACAGACAATAGCGGCGAAGCCATATCGAGGGGGATATCATGGGCTGTAAAAGAAAATTGCGGCCGCTGTTGGTCTACATCATAAAATCCGCTGATATCCAGACTGCCGCTGCCGACATCGGCATGCCCTTGATTGACATTGACGACATGGCCGTCATAGGTCACATCGGCCTGAGCCCGGTCCGCCGCCAATCCATTGTAGGAAAGATTCGCTGCCTGTACGGTCCCTGCAGCCAGGATAGAGCCATCCTTACTGTTTCCGCCGGCTCGGAACGAGCCCGAAACGATGCCCATAACCCCGACCGGCATATCCGGGACGGCGGTCAAATCAAGACCGCTCACGTCGGCTTCGGCTGTATATCCTCCCGTATTTACATCATAATAGGCCGTCCCCTTGATATAGGCGCCAAACGCCCGGGCCGTCAGAGAATCGACGGCTACCGTCTGACCGCTGTAGTTGACGTCAGCCGAAGCCTCATCGACAGTATAGCCGTTATAGGTAAAATTATGAAGGCCGGCAGTGCCTTTCACACGGACATCTTCTGTCGAGCCCCAAACGATACCTTTAAAATCCGCAGTCCCGCTGGTTCCTTCCGGGATGTAGCCTGCGAAAGCCGTCACATCCGCACCGGGTACATCGACGTTGAGGTTGAAAACCGGCACATCCCCATTGGTTACGACCTTACCGTCGATGCGGAAGGCCTGACCGTTGGCCAAGCCCTCGACCCCTGACAGGGTAACGTCGTCGCTCGTAAGGTCGGCATGGCCCTTTAACGCGTCGATGGCAATGCCGCTTACATCCAATTTACCGTCTTCAAAATCGGCCTGACCGGACATGAAAAAGCCCTTATGACTGTCGGCGACGCGGACCTTGGCATTTTTGACGGTGCCTTTCTGAAGGACGACGTCGTTTGAGGCCGGAATGAGGAAGGCCGCATACCGGGCGTCGACGGCATCGGCATTGACGACAAAGTCATACTGCCGACTGGAAGCATACCTTCCATGGGCCGTGATTTTCTGGCCGTCGACGGCCATATCGGCATCGATGTCCATGGACGGGTACTTGGCAAAGGAAACACTGGCCGTAACGTCGTTACCGACGACGAGGGTATTGTCGGGAAGCAGCGCCCGTACCGTACCGTCATGAACTCGGATGACGCCGCGAAATCCGGAATCACTGCTGCTTTCCGTCGGTTTCAGGATCGATGTGACGTTCCACTCCCCGTCTCGATCCTGCCACAAATGGAGGACCGGCTTATTGACGTCGGCTGTATCCAGTGCCTGGAGGATTTCCCCTTGTTTTAACGCCGTTACAATCTTACCGGGATTGACATAGATGCGGACGTCCTCGCCTTCGAAAACGATGCGGCCCTGCGAATCCTTAATGACCGGTTTTGCCAAGACTACTTGGCCGGTCAAGGATATATCGAGAGAAGAGAACCCCAGGGTTCCATTCAGTTTACTGTTTGCAGTTGTCGTAATCATATTGCTCGCCATTTGGGTTAAAGCCGGTTTTTCCATCCACAAGGCAATGCCGGCAGATAGAAAAAAAGCGGAAAAACCGCAGGCAGCAATCCATTTTTTCTTCATAAGCAAGCTCCACATACGAAAAAAGAGAGAATTACACGTTCTAATTCTCTCTTTATTCTACCTATGGTATTGCGGAAAATCAAGAAATAGATGACAAATCGGAACGTTTCTCCGAAAATTGTTAAAAACCTGTCATCGTCCTCTTCCCTTAATATTGACCGCCTGTCCCGTTCAAAGACGGATGGATGACGCCGGATTCGACGTCGACGCCCATGACTTGTTCGAGTTTGGCAATGCCGACGTTGTAGTCGTACAGGGCCTGGATGTGGTTGACCTGAGCTTCATTCAAGCTGAGCTGAGCATCGAGAACGTCCAGGTTGATGCCGACACCTGCCTGATAGCGGATGTTCTGGATACGATAGTTTTCACGGGCCTGATCGACAATAGTCTGCGTTTCTTCGACCTTCTGAGCTGCGCTGCGGATATTGAGGTAGGCCTGCTTAACGGCGAGCTGTACCGATTCGCGCGTGGCCTGTTCAGTTTCCCGAGCGACCAGAAGATCTTGTTTAGCCTGGTTGACCTTAGCCTTTGTCGCGCCGCCGTCATAGAAGGTATAGGTTACACCGGCACCGATGTTCCAGCTGCGGCGGTCGGAATCGACACCGGGGAAGTTATTATCCGACCAGCTATTGCCGCCGGTAACCGAAACCGTCGGTTTATTGCCGGCATCGGCAATAGAGATGTTTCGTTCAGCCTGCTGCACGGCCAGGGCTGCCTGGAGGACTTCCGGACGGTATCTCATGGCGTAGTCTGTCGCTTCCTGAAGGGAAATATTATAGGTATTAAAAGGCAGCTGATGATCGGCCAGATTGAGTTGGGTCTGTAAGGGCAGGCCGAGAATATTATTTAAATTCGATTCGGAAATCGCCACATTATTTTCGGCCGTAACGGCTGTCGTCTTGGCATTGGCCAGGGAAACGGCAGAGGACAAGACGTCGACGCGAGCTTTCGTACCGACGTTGTACTGGGCCTGGACGTTATCTAAATGGCCCTGGAGATTGGTGACGGCCTCCTGATAGACACCTTGTAATTCCTGATAGGCTAAGAGGGCATAATAGCCTTCAACGGCCGAATATTTCGTCGCCTGTTCGACACGGAGGATTTCTTCCTGGGCATCGACTTTACCCAATTTGGCGACGTCAATACTGCCTTCGACCTTACCGCCGGTATAGAGGGGAATGGTCACGGCCAGGGAGTTTCCAAAGGCATTGGAAATAGCATTCGTGCTCCGGGACGAAGCGAGGCTGGCGTTCGTGGCCCGCGTACGCTGAGCGCTGAAGGTGTAGTCGACGACGGGGGCTCTGCCGGCTCTGGCTTCATCGATGGCATATTCTGCCTTGCGCAGGGAGTACTTGGAGTTCTTGATATCGCGGTTGTAATCGAGGGCCATCTGAACCGTTCTGGGCAGGGTCAAATCGACGACGCCGTTCGTCGGCACGCGGCCGACGACGATGACCGGATCGGTTTCATTTTTCTTAGCCCGTTTAGCCGCTTCTTTCTCAGCCAGTTTCGCCGAATCATCGGCAATCTTTTGGGCCAGTGTTTCACGCATTTCCGGCGTAATATCCGCTGTCTGGGCATTGGCTTTGGCACGCGCTTTCGCTTCGGCCTTAGCAGCCTTTTTCTGCTGTGCCTGCTGGGCTTTGATTTCCTTATCTTCCGCTTTAGCCCGGGCCTGGACTTCATCGGCCTGGGACAGATCGACAGGACGGACCGATGCCGTCGTATCGTCTGCGGACGCAACGGCGACTGTGCTTATGGTTGTAATCATCATGGCGATGACCAATTTCTTATACAGTTTGTTGTTCATCATGGGTACCCCCTGTTTTCTTTATATAGAATTTGCTAAAAAGCATAGTTAATACCATAATAATTGCCGCCATCACGACGACTCATGGGCCGCGTGAACTGGCTGAAAAGGTAGAGATCCGACGTCAGCCGATACTGGGCTTTTAAGCGAAAGCGCCAGTCGTTGGGATCGTACCCTTCAAGGGACAGGCGAAAAGGCCCGTCATGGAATAAATCGGCACCGGCACCGAGGTCGCCGTTAATCAATCCGGCTCTCAAATCAAAGATGCCGTTACGACGACCGTACTGTAAGTTGAGGTTCGTACCGTTACCGATATTTTCAGCTCCGATCAAGCCAAAGCTATCGCCGCGGTACACCCTAAAATTTACAGTGCCGCTCGTTTCATTCTTCGTCGTGTTATATAAGAGTCCGCCCTCGCCTTCTACTTTGATGTCCGATGAACCGCCAAGGATTTTATTGACCTTCGTCGTTATCTGGGCCGTATTATCGAGAGTCGTCTGGATATTGGCCTGGGTCTTGGGGTCGGTCGTCATCTTTTCCATAGACTGGGCGATATTTTCAAAGCGATCGGTAATCGATTTTATATTGGCCGCCGTTTCCCGGGCATTGGCCGAGGTCGCACCGTCACCGTCGAGTTGCTGCATAGACGCATTCATTTGCGCCGTCACCGCCGCCATATTAGCCGTAATCGCTTCGACATTGGCCGCATTGGCATCGAGCATCTGACTGGTTCGGCCCGTAATAGCATCGATATTTTGAATGGAACCGCGCATGGCAGCCTGGGTCTTTTCGTCACCGATAACGGCATTGAGGCTTTTGACCATCTCATCGGCACTCCCCATGAGTTTGCTGGCGCTGTCCATCATATCGTCCATGGTCTTGCCCTGCTTGCCGTCGATATAATCGCCGTCAGCTAAGAGATGGCTGCGGTCAGCACCGGGGGAAATAGAGACGATTTTCTCCCCTAAAAGGCCGTCCGTCGTAATGACGATTTTCGAGTCCCTCGGAATTTCTGTTCCCTTGTCGATTTTCATGGTCACGTCGACGCCGTTACGCGACGGCGTTACTTTTTCGACCTTACCGACATGGACGCCTACGTAGCGGACGGAGTTTCCTTTTTGCAGCCCGTTGGCATCGTTAAATTCGGTATGGATGACAAAGCCCGGCTTGCCAAAGAGCTCGATATGGGCCAGGCCCATGACGACGCCGCTGAATAAGAGGACAGCGACGATGGTAACGAAACCTACTTTGGCTTCTGAGCTCCACTTCATAGACTATCCCCTCTTTCTTCCGGAAGACGACCGCCGTGGATAAAGCGTTGAACGTCTTCGTCATCAGTTTGGGCAAAACTTTTTTTATCGGCAATGAGCCGAAAACGCCCATCCTGTAAATAAGCCAACCGGTCGGCGACAAAAAAAGCCGAATCCATATCGTGGGTAACGATGACCGAGGTGGCGTGAATCTGTTTTTGCATGCTGACGACCAGACGATTGATATCCATGCAGCGCAGCGGATCTAGGCCGGCCGTCGGTTCATCATAGAGGATGACCTGCGGATCAAGGGCAATGGCCCTGGCCAAACTGACCCGTTTTTTCATACCGCCGGATAAATCATTGGGCATCATATCTTCGATCCCATCGAGACCTACGAGATGCAGTTTTTCCTTGACGATTCGCTGCCGCGTCGCCGCATCGTCGTGAGTATGTTGACGAAGGCCGAAGGCTACGTTTTCGCCAACCGTCATGGAATCGAAGAGGGCTGAATACTGAAAAACCATCCCCATGTGACGGCGAACCTCCATCAGCTGGTCTTCATCATAAGCTGTAATATCCGTATCATGGAAGAAAACATGGCCCCTTGTCGGCTTTTGCAGACCGATGATGAGGCGCAGGATCGTGCTCTTGCCGGAACCGCTGGCACCGAGGACGGCCAAGGTCTCTCCCTGATGAATGTCTAAATTAATGTTGTCCAGTATGACCTTATCGCCATAAGCGACGGTCACATCGCGAAGACGAATCATGATTCTCCTCAATATAATAAAACGGATAAGATATAGTTGCAGATAAAAATAAAGATGATCGATGTCACGACGGATTTCGTCGTCGCCTGACCGACGCCTTCAGCACCGCTTTGAGCATTCATGCCTTCATTGCAGGCAACGAGGGCAATGATACCGCCAAAAAACATGGCTTTGACCATGCCCAGGACGACATCGCTTATGTTCGTAAATAATTCAATCGAATTTACATACGTAAAATGCGTCAGACCGGCCCCGAGGGTCGCCACGCCGTAGCCGCCGGCCGTCCCGATGACGTAGCCGTAAAAAGCCAGCATCGGCACCATGATGACGCAGGCAATAAATCGAGGAACGACCAAATAAGCAATAGGATTGACGGCCATGCAGCGCAGGGCATCGATTTGCTCGGTGACCTTCATGGTCCCTATTTCTGCCGTCATAGCAGCACCGACGCGGCCGGCCATGACGACGCCCGTTAAGATAGGACCCAACTCACGCCCCATAGCCACGGACATGACGCCGCCTAAGGTCGACTGTGCTCCGTAGCGCAGGAGAATGTCGACAATCTGCAAGGTCATGACCATGCCGGCAAAGAGCAGGGTCATACTGACGATGGGCAGGGAATTGACGCCGAGATGAGCCATCTGATTGAACATCAGCTGCCGTTGGTTCTTCGGAAGCTGGCGCAGCGTCCGGGCAAAAAGGATGGCGATAACACCGACTTGTTCAAAGACATGGATGGTAAACTTCCCAATGTCTTCTAAAAGTTTCTGCATGAAAGACCGCCCTTTCCCTAAGTAGTAGACTACTTTTACTATACCATTATTAAAAATGGATGTAAAACACCAATATTTAATTGTGCCTAAATTGTGAGAAATTGAACCTCTCCCGCTTATAGAAGGGGGGAGATTCTTGAGAAGACTGATAAAGGCTGAAAACTAAATTTCTAATTTGAGTTTCCATAGGTAAAATAATAGCATTTTATGCGAAAAATGGCAAGTAAAAAGGGCTGTCCGAAGACAGCCCTTTTCAGGTCTTATTAAAGCAGGTCGATTTGCCCGGTAAAAGAGCCGGTTTTACGATCAATGGAACATATCGAGGTCGACCGTTCGGATCACGGAAGCCGTATCTTTACCGCCGTCCTTATCTTGATTCTTGTCGTTCTTTTTATCCGCATCCTTGCTGTCATCGGTCTTGTCGGATTTTACCAGTTCGTCATCTTGGGACGCTCCATCCGATTCATCACCGATAATCGCCTTGGCTTCATTGATATTGTGGTTCTTGGCGAGGAAGGCATCGCGTTTTTCCGGAGTTACGACTTTAATCGTTATCTGGCCGTCGCCTTTGACGATGTACGGCGTAGCGATGGACGACTTGGCATCACTTTGATTGTCGTCGCCCACATTATGCTTGCTCGGCTTAATGACATCTTTGGCACTGGTTCCCGGTTCTTTACCGCGGATTTTCTCCTTGCTCACCTTGGTCCCGCTTTCATTGATCATGCTGACGCCCTGATTGAGGATTTCAATGACCAAATCATTATTGGAATCTTCCTTGTCGATTTCTTTCTTCAAGGCGTCAAAATCTTTGTAGCGACGAAGGCGCTTGATGATTTCATCGGTCAAGTTGTAGCGCTGCTTTTCGATCAAATACGGCAAAGGGATGACACCGCCGCCGCGGACTTCTAATACCATATCCCCCAAGGGCTGATCCTTGGGCACGGTAAAGCTCATGGTCTTCACTTCATCGACACCACGGTAGGGATGGAGCTTGACTTTGAAGTATACGTTGTCTCCGGGGCTGACGACGACCGGAGCGGCTGTGGCATCGACGATGGTGGCCGACTTGCGGGCCTGGGTAATATCGACGTTCATGGTGATATCGAGAACGGGATAATCAATAAATTCGTTATGCTTTAAGATATCGAGAACATTGTACAACTCATCAATGCTCTTTTCATTGATATTTTCTTCGGAATAATACATATTGTGGCGGGTAATATCCTTATCGCGGCCATTAGACGAGCGAATGGTATAGGACAAGGTCGCCGTGCCGCCGCCGGTGCGATCGATGGTCTTATTGACCGTATTATAGACCGTCGTCGCGGCTAAAACCGGAGTCAGTTCATTGTCTTCAATGATCTTAACGCGTTTCGTCATGGTCGTATCGGTATCGGTATCGCGTACGTTGATCGTAACGGGGATACCCGGTGCCAGGTAGTTGTACTGACCGCTGATGCCGGCGCCCCGATCCTGGGTAATCTTACCGACTTCAGCACCGATAGATCCTAATTTGAAAGAGCTGGACATATTGTTGACAACCGTAAAAATATAGGCATTATGCATGAAATAATTGATGCTGCCCTTTTTCAAAAAAGGATGACCAAAGGCGACGATGTGATCGTTGTCGACGTAGGTGACCGTACCGATAGCGCCCATCTTCATATCACCGTTAACGAAGGCGGCAGCGACACTGCTGCCGGGTTCTAAAGGCATGGCGACATCATCGGTGCCGGCCGATGCCGTATCGACGGGCATGAAATTATAATCGGGCAGCTTGCTCTTCATCCACTCGGCCGACGTCGTATCAAAGCCGGACATCATCAGCGGCGTAGCAATGGGAATGAGCGACGATTCACGGGCGTTGAAGGGACGGATTTCTTCCTTGGTCGGCACATTCCACAGTTTCAACATGTCGTTGATGGGCGTAATCATGCCGATGCGGGAGTTGGTAAAGGACCAGCCGTAGGCAACGGCGCCGAGGAGCTTACCGTCGATGTAAACCGGACTGCCGCTCATCCCTTGGGCAATGCCTCCGGTCTGTTCGATGAGGGGACCGGAAAACTTGGCCAGAATCAAATCCCCCGACGGGCCGCTGTTTTTCATGACCCCTAAGATTTCAACGGGGAAGGTCTGGATTTCCGTCCCTTGAACGACGGTCTTGGCATAGCCGGTCATACCGATTTGGACGTCACTGACGTTCATAAATTCCTGAGCCTGTACCGAAACCGCCAAAAGACAGGAAAAGGCCGCAGTCAGACAGACCCGGCCCACCAAACGCCGTAAAGCAGAGACTTTCTTCATCATGGAGGATTTCATCATTTCGTTTCCACCACGACGACAACGGCGCCCTGCTGTACCTGCGAGCCCGGCTGGACGAGGACCGATTTGACAACACCGTCTTTATCAGAACGGGCTGCCGGCATCGGGCCGGCTAAGGAATTGACCGTAAGGAGAACATCTCCTTCTTTAACAGCGGCACCGACAGGGGCTACACTGACGACGCTGCCGCTCAATACGGTTATATAGGATACATCAGCCGCAGCTGCCGGCATCGCAAGAAGACCGGCGAGTCCGGCTAATACGGCGAGTCTGTAAAGTTTTTTCATGACGGCTCCCTCCATTTCCTATTTCACTGAAAGAGCGAAACAGTTATAAATCATCAAAACTATCTTTTAAGCGGTCCATTTCTCGGACGGCCTTGCCGGCACCATGGGCCACGCAGAGCAGCGGATCTTCGCAAAGATAGGCTGCCATGCCGGTCGTACGGGAAATAAGACGGTCAAAACTATCGAGAAGTAATCCGCCGCCGGTGAGGACGATGCCGTGATCAGCAATGTCCGCCGCCAGTTCGGGCGGTGTCTTTTCTAAGATGGAAACGATCGTCTTTAGGACGGTCTGAATCGGCTCGTCGATGGCCAGGCGGATTTCCTGTGAATCGATGTCAATCGATACGGGAAGTCCCGTTTCCGTGCTGCGGCCGCGGACGTCAGCCGTCATGCGGCGGCCGTCGCTCATAGCCGTGCCGATGAGGATTTTCAGCTCTTCTGCCGTGTGCTGGCCAATGGTGACGTGCTTTATCTTTTCCAAATAACGGATGATGGCTTCATCAAAGGTGTTGCTGCCGATACGCAGGGATTCGCTGATGACGATGCCGCTCAGGCTGAGAACGGCAACGTCCGTCGTGCCTCCGCCCATATCGACGACCATAGAACCGTTCGACGTGGCAATATCGAGGCCGGCCCCGATAGCCGCTGCCAGCGGTTCTTCCATGACCGTCGTCTTTCTGGCTCCGGCCTGCATGGCCGCTTCGATGACAGCTCTCCGTTCGACGTTGGTAACGCTCGACGGAACACAGATGACGACGCGGGGTTTAAAAAACAAGTATTTCCCAATAGCCCGGCGGATGAAATACCGCAGCATATACTCCGTCGCATCGTAGTCGGCAATGACGCCGTTGCGAAGGGGATGGTAGGCGTGGATGTTGCGCGGCGTCCGCCCGATCATAGCCTGCGCTTCGCGGCCGATGGCAACGACCTTATTTTCCATCGTATCGACGGCGATGACGGCCGGCTCATTGACGACGATGCCCTTATTTTTAACGAATACAATAATGTTGGCCGTCCCCAAATCAATGGCAATATCACTGGCAAACCAGTTCGATAAAAAGAACGAGCGAGAATGCCGTGCCGGCTGTACCTTTTTTTTAGTTTTCTTCTTCCTCAATATTGACGCGAACAATATCTGCACCTAGCCTTTGTAATTTTAATACAAAATTATCGTAACCACGGTCGATGTGGTATAGATAACCGACTTCCGTTTCGCCTTCAGCGACCAAGCCCGCCAGGACCAGGGCGGCTCCGGCACGCAGGTCGGTGGCATTGACCGAGGCGCCTTTAAGCTGTTCTATGCCTTCTACGATGGCGCTGCGTCCTTCAATCCGGATTTTAGCACCCATCCGTTTAAATTCATCGACGTGCATGAAGCGGTTTTCAAAGACCGTTTCCGTAACGACGCTCGTTCCTTGGCAGAGCGTCGTCAAAGCCATGAACTGAGCCTGCATATCCGTCGGAAAACCGGGATACGGCAAAGTCTTTATATCGGCCGGCCGCAAGGGTTCATGGCCGATGACGCGGATACCGTCGATTTCTTCCTCTACTTCGGCACCGACTTCTTTTAACTTAGAGATAAGGGGTTTCAAATGCTCTGAAATGGCATTTTCAACGAAGATGTTGCCCTTGGTCATAGCGGCCCCGATCATAAAGGTACCGGCCTCGATGCGGTCAGGAATAACGGCGTGGCTGGCACCATGGAGTTCCTTGACCCCTTCGATGCGGATGACGTTGGTACCGGCACCGCGAATGTTGGCACCCATGCTGTTCAAATAGGTTGCCAAATCGACGATTTCCGGTTCTTCAGCAGCATTTTCAAGGACCGTCTTGCCATTGGCCATGGAAGCAGCCATGATGATGTTTTCCGTCGCACCGACACTGGGGAAATCCAAGTAAATCTGAGCGCCCTGCAGCCCATTGGGGGCTACGGCTTCGATATCGCCGTTTTCAAGGTTGATGACGGCGCCCATGGCTTCAAAGGCCTTGAGGTGCAAGTCAATCGGACGCGCACCGATGGAGCAGCCGCCGGGCAGGGAAATCTGTGCCCTCCCCTTGCGGGCCAAGAGCGGTCCCATAACTAAAAAGGACGCACGCATGCGGCGGACCAAATCATACGGTGCCGTCGTCGATGTCAACTCATGGGCATCAATGATAAGGGTATCTCTTTCGGGGTGTTCTATATGGACGCCGAGGGATTCGATGACGTCGCAGACGGTATGGACGTCAGCGAGCTTCGGAATCTCGGTCAATGTACTTTTCGTCGTTCCCAACATAGATGCGACGATAATGGGCAGTACGGCATTTTTAGCCCCACTGACGCGAACAGTGCCCTGTAAGGGCTTTCCACCATGAATAACAAGTTTCTCCAATTCTGGTGCCTCCTAATAGTATTCGAGTAGTTTTATCTAAATGGCCTCCAAAGACGCGGCGCCTGAAGATGCCATTTTATTGAGCATATAATTACTATCAAATTATTCTACCATAAACGGAAAGAAAAAAAAAGGCTTGGCGCCTAGGCGACAAGCCCTTTTTTAGGAATACCTTGTAAAGGAAATGTTATAGGTGGATACTCCATTTCGCTTCTTTGTTGAAGCGGTGGAAGGTATCGATAAAACGAATCGTTCCGCTGCGGTAACGCATGACGACGGACATCGTCCGGGCGCCGCCGCCAAAGTACTGAACGCCGCGCATCATGGGCGTGTCGGTAATGGCTGTCGCCGAGAAAATGCAGTCATCGCCCTTGACCAAATCGTCGAGGGTCAGGACCTTGTTGACATCTTTGATACCCATATCCAGGCAGCGCTGCCGTTCTTCATCAGTATAAGGAATGAGACGGGCCTGCATGTCGCCGCCGAGGCACTTCAAAGCCGCGGCCGCCAGGACGCCTTCCGGAGCGCCGCCGATACCCATGACGACGTGGACACCGGAGCCTTCGATACCGGCATCGACAGCCGGCGAGACGTCGCCGTCGGTAATGAGCTTGATACGGGCACCGGCGCTGCGGCACTCGTCGATGAGGTCTTTATGGCGCGGCCGGTCGAGAATGACGACAGTCGTGTCATCGATGCCTCGTTCTAAGCCTTCGGCGATGCGGCGCAGGTTTTCCGTCACGGACTTCGTCAAGTCGATGCGCCCTTTCGCCCGCGGCCCGACACAGAGCTTTTCCATGTACATGTCCGGTGCGTGGAGCAAATCACCTTTCCCGGCAATGGCCATGACGGAAATCGACCCGTCCTGCCCTTTTGCCGTCAGATTCGTGCCTTCCAAGGGATCGACGGCAATGTCGACTTCGGCGCCGCCGGCACCGACTTTTTCACCGATATATAACATAGGGGCCTCATCCATTTCCCCTTCGCCAATGACGACCGTGCCGTCGATAGGAACCGTCGACAAGATCGAGTGCATACCGTCGACAGCCAGTTGATCGGCACCATTCTTATCGCCCTTACCCATAAGGCGGCCGGCTTTTACCGCAGCCGCTTCCGTAACGCGGACAAACTCCAAGGTCAATACGCGATTCATAAGGAACCTCCTTGTCTAAAATAACGAAAACACATATATAGTATTATTTCTAGACAAAGTAAAAAACTCCTGCTTTTAGGCAGGAGTTTTTTAGCAGCCTCTCAAGGATGAGACTTTTATTTTTCTTTTGTAATGACGTCACAGTGCATATAGGGACGAAGGACTTCCGGTACGACGACCGAGCCGTCAGCCTGCTGATAGTTTTCAAGAATCGCAGCAACCGTGCGGCCAACAGCCAAGCCCGAACCGTTTAAGGTATGGACGAATTCCGGCTTCGACTTCGGGTTCCGGCGGAAGCGGATGTTAGCCCGCCGTGCCTGGAAATCTTCCGTATTAGAACACGAAGAAATTTCACGGTATTTCCCCTGAGCCGGGAACCAGACTTCGACGTCGAAGGTCTTGGCAGCGGAAAAACCGATGTCGCCCGTGCAGAGGCAGACGACGTGATAGGGAAGGCCCAAAGCCTTTAAGATATCTTCGGCATTCTGAGTCAATTTATCGAGTTCATCGTAGCTCGTTTCCGGAGCCGAATATTTTACCATTTCGACTTTATGGAATTGGTGCTGGCGAATGAGGCCTCGCGTATCGCGGCCGGCAGAACCGGCTTCAGCGCGGAAGCACGGTGTCAGGGATGTGAAGTAAATCGGCAGTTTACTGCCGTCGATGATTTCACCGCGGTAGTAGTTGGTAAGCGGTACTTCTGCCGTCGGAATCATATACATTTCTTCGCCTTCGACATTGAGCTTATACATATCTTCGGCAAATTTCGGCAGCTGACCCGTACCGGTCATGGAGTCGCGGTTGACGATGTACGGCGGAATGACTTCCGTGTAGCCGTCCTTTTCCGTGTGCTGGTCGAGCATGAAGTTGTACACGGCTCGTTCGAGGCGGGCGCCGGCGCCGACATAGTAGTAGAAACGGGCACCGGTAACCTTTGCGGCCCGTTCGGAATCGAGAAGGCCCAAGCGTTCGCCGACGTCCCAGTGGTTCAAGGGTTCAAAGTCGAACTGTTTCGGTTCGCCCCACTTGCGGACTTCCGGGTTGTCGCTGTCGTCGTTGCCGACCGGAACCGACGGATGGCACATATTGGGGATCATGAGCTGGATGGCGTGCATATCTGCTTCGACAGCCTTGACTTCCTTATCGAGGACGTCGATGTCGTCGCCGAGCTTCTTCATGGCTGCAATCTGAGCGTCGGCATTTTCTTTATTGCGTTTGAGCTGGCTGATTTCCTTGGTAACCGTATTGCGTTCATTCTTCATGGCTTCGACTTTTTGAAGGATTTCGCGCCGTTTATCGTCTAAGGCGACGAAGGCGTCGACGTCGGCATGGGCGTGGCGATTCTTAATATTTTCCTTTACTTCTTCTACGTGGTCGCGGATGAATTTCGTATCTAACATGATAACTGCTTCCTTCCTCTGTAAATATACTTTACCTATCTCACTGCAATAGTCTTATAACCCTTTTTGTTCAATACCACTGAACAAATACCCCATATGATTCGTCGAGTTGAGCAGGACCAAACGCCAGGTCCCATCCTGCCATTCTAAGACGTTGATGCAGGTATTGTCCTGCTTGATTTGCCAAAAATGGCTTAAATCGAGGCCCAGAACGTCACAAATGATGGCTTTGTTTACGGCATCATGGGCTGCTACCAAGACCGTCTTGCCTTCATATTTCTGAACGTAATCATCGAAGGCCGCCCGGACACGGCTGCGGACGTCTTCCAAAGACTCGCCGCCCTTCCCCGGCATCGTGACCGTGTGAGGCGCCGTATGCCAGCGCTGAAATTCATCAGGATACTGAGCCTTGATGTCATCAGCCAGCCGCCCTTCCCAATCGCCGTGATTGATTTCCAGCAGGCGGTCATCTTTTAAGACTGTAAGCCCGTGAAGAGCCGCACAGAAAGAGCAGGTCATATAGGACCGTTCTAGGGGACTCGAGATGGCGACATCGATAGGTGTATTCTTTAACCCATCGGCAACCATGCGGCCCTGGAGCTGGCCCCGTTCGCTGAGGTGCGTATCTTCCTGCCCCTGGTAGCGACCTTCAATGTTCCATTGTGTTTCGCCGTGGCGAATAAGTATGATGCGTACCATAATCTTCCCCTTTTAGTGTGTGTCACAGTGAATGAGTTTAATGTCGAGAATCCCGTTGATCGAGCGGAGCTTGACCATGATGTCATTGGGAATATCGTCCTGGACGGCAATGGCCATGATGTTGTTGCCCGTCGTCGTCATGCGGCCGACCTGCATGCCCATGATGTTGATATGAGCCTGGCCGAGGATAGTCGAAATCTGGCCGATCATATTCGGCTGGTCGACGTGGGGTACGAGGAGCAAGTAGCCTTCCGGTTTAAAGTCGACGCGGTATTCATCGATCTGAACGATTTTCGCTTCCGTCCCATTGAACAAGACACCGACAATGGCGTGTTCGCCTTTATTGGTCCGGACGCGGACGGTGACCGAGTTTACGAAGTAGTTGTTGGACTGACTGTTGATTTCCTTAACGGCAATGTGGCGCGTCTTAGCCACTTCAGAAGCGTTGACGTAATTGACCGATTCCTGCAGGATGGGATTGAGGGCTCCCTTGAGGACAGCCGTCGTCAAAAGGCGCGTTTCCGTATCGGCCAGTTCGCCCGTATATTCGACTTCGATTTCCTTCATGGGGGCATCGGCCAAATATACGCCTAAATTCCCCATCCGTTCCATGAGGTCGAAATAAGGATGAATGACGTTGTATACATGAGGCGGAACGGGAGCCATATTGACAGCCGTTGCAACGGGTTCGCCCTTCAGAGCTTCCATAACGCCTTCAGCAACGTCGACGGAAACACCGATCTGCGCTTCTACGGTCGAAGCGCCGAGATGCGGCGTTATGACGACATTGTCCATGCCAACGAAGGGATTGATATCCGTCGTAAGCGGTTCCGTCGGAAATACGTCGATGGCAGCGCCGGCTACGTGACCGCTCTTTAAGGCATCGGCCAGGGCATTGATGTCGAGGACGGCACCGCGCGAGACGTTGATGACCCGCACGCCGTCTTTCATTTTGGCAATTTCATCCTTACCGATAAGGCCTGTCGTTTCCTTGGTCAGCGGCGTGTGCATCGTAATGTAGTCCGACCGTTCGAGAAGGGTATCTAAATCGACGGGTTCAACGCCGAGCTGTTTAAACCGTTCTTCCGGAATATACGGGTCATAGCCGATGGTCTTCATTTCCATGGCCTGCATCCTTTTTGCAATCCGCGAGCCGATACGGCCGACACCGATGATGCCGAGGGTCTTATTCTGGAGCTGAATGCCCGTAAAGGTTTTGCGGTCCCAGTTGCCGGCCATGAGTGAATTATGAGCCTGCGGAATGTGGCGGGTAATGGCCATGATCATGGCACAGGTGTGTTCCGTCGCCGCCAAGGTATTCGACGTCGGCGTATTGACGACGACAATGCCGCGAGCCGTAGCGCTCTTCAAGTCGATGCTGTCGACACCGACACCGGCACGGCCGACGACTTTCAATTTTGTCGCAGCGGCGATGACCTTTTCCGTAACGTGGGTCATCGAGCGGGTAATGAGGCCGTCGTATTCACCGATGCAGGCGATGAGACCTTCTTCATCGAGATTTTTCTTAACGTCGACTTCGTAGCCATTTTCACGAAGGAGCTCTACGCCCTTCATCGATACGTCATCGCTGACTAAAATTTTCATTTTCGTATCCCCCTATAGATCCTATTCCTTATATACAATATTAATGCTTTTTGTGGAAATCTTTCATGAAATCTGCCAAAGCCTGACATCCTTCTTCGGTAACGGCATTATACAGCGAGGCCCGGCAGCCGCCGATGGAGCGGTGCCCTTTGATACCGATGAGATCTCGTTCGGCAGCGGCCGAAACGAACTGAGCTTCCAGTTCCGGTGTCGGCAGGTTGAAGGTGACGTTCATCAAACTGCGCGAATCTTTTGCGGCATGGCCCCGATAAAAACCGTTGCTTTCATCGATGACGTCATAAACGATGGCTGCTTTTTCTTGATTGCGCTTAGCCATAGCGGAGAGGCCGCCGTTACGATCAAGCCAGTGAGCGACTTTATTGACGAAGTAAATATTGAATACCGGCGGCGTATTATACGTTGAATCATGATCGACATAGGTTTTATACTGCATCATGACCGGCAAGTCGCGGCAGACTTTTTTCAAGAGATCATCTTTAATGATGGCCACGACGACGCCGGCAGGACCGACATTTTTCTGGACGCCGGCATAGATGAAATCAAACTGCTTGATATCGACGGGGCGGCTGAGGAAGTCGCTGGACATATCACAGAACAAGGGTACGTCGAAGGAGGGAAAATCCTTCCACTGCGTCCCGTGAATCGTGTTGTTCGACGTCATGTAGACATAGTCCGTATCCGCTTTTACAGCGAAGCTGTCCGCTTTGGGAATATAAGAAAATCCGTCAGCCTTACTCGAGGCAACTTCATAGGTTTCGCCGAAAAAGGACGCGGCTTCCATGGCCTTATTGGACCAGACGCCGGTATTCAAATAACCGCCGCGCTGTTTCAGGAAATTCGCAGCATGCATGGTAAACTGCATGCTGCCGCCGCCCTGGATAAAGACGATATGATAGTCATCCGGAACGACCAAGAGTTTCTTCAGCATGGCCACCGTATCGTCCTGCATGGCTTGATAGGCGGCACTGCGATGACTGATTTCAACGATGCTCATGCCGGTTCCATTGAAATCGAGAAATTCGGCTTGTACTTCTTTCAGTACTTCCAAAGGCATTGCCGATGGACCGGCATTGAAATTGTACACTCTTTTCATGTTTCTCCCCCTCTTATGCAGCGAAGACCGCAGGGAAAGTCTTCTGCTAAAAAAAAAACTCCCGTCCCATCAAAGGGACGAGAGTTGTATTCCCGCGTTGCCACCCAACTTGCCTTTCGGCCAACTTGTACCGCTGTATCGGGCGTACCCGTCAAATTCATCATTTGCAGCTCCGGAGCGGAACGCCTTACAGCCCTACTGCCTCGCACCGACCGGCAGCTCTCTGAAAAGACTCGTAATTTGCTTCTCTTTCATCGCTTTCTGTAAAATTATGTATATTATAAACATAATGTCTCAGTCTGTCAATACTGGCTTTAGTAAAAAAACATTTACGGTCTTTACAGACTGCATCCTCATTCAGGCAAGCGGTTTTTGTTATGCAAAGTCCTGAGGTTACCTTTACTCATGCTGTATTCAGGCGATGCCAAGTCCCAATCAGGATCACTGCCCGGGACACCTTCAATTCCCATGAGGTCGGTCATAAGGTTATAAATCAAGTCATTGGTCCAATAGCTTTCACGATGGTTTTGTAAACTCTGCACCGTTCGCGGCCGTTCTGTCTGAAAAGACGGACTTAGGATCATGAACAACGGAATATGGCTCATCGTCGCCGTGAATTTGCTGGCTTCATGACCATAGTTTTTCTCTACATCTTCCCCATGGTCCGAAAAATAGACAAAGCCTTTGAAGTTCGGATTGTCCTTCAGCTTGTCATAAAGTCTCTGTAAAACATAATCATTGTATCGGGCCGCATCATCATAGGCATCAATCGAGGTTGATTTGCCGCTGTAATATTTCCATGCTGCAGGATAGCGATCAGCATATGAACCATGATTCCCCATGAGATGAATAACGATTAAGGCATTCTTCACATCACGGCTGTCAGGGATCGCCTCTACCAAATCTTCATCGTAGTGGTCGGACCGTAAATCATGGGTCCCGGCCCGTTCATTCATCCAGATCTGATGAGTTGCCGTACTGGCCATTTCAGCAACAGGCGTATCCCAGGCACCATATTTCCGCTGATTACTGATCCAATACGTATCATACCCTGCCGCTTTAGCGATTTCTATTAGTGAATAGGATTTTTCCAACGAAATATCATTATATTGATTCTTTTCACTCAGGGCATAGGTCAGAACGGGAACTGTATGCGTGTGATTGGAATAGGCATTCCGGAAAAGGATAGCTCCCGGTTTCTGAGATTCTTCCATCAGCCATGGCGTCGTATCACGATTATAGCCATATGCCTGCATATGATCCCGCGTTTCAGACTCACCGATAACCAGAACAAATACACCACCCGCCGATTCAATATGCAGCCCCTTCAATTGTTGCAGCCGGGATTCTCGCTGCGCTTTTGCCTTGCCGTACGCTTTATACTGCTGTAGAGAATCCGTTGTCTCCCTGGCAATGCGAACCGGTAAATAATCCGTCCCTTTGACAACGGTATGGCTGCTGACTCCCAAGATAAAAAGTGACAATAAAACAGCCGTCTTCTTGGGAAAAGAAAGGATAGGAACGGCTAAGCGATGTAAAAAATATGTCGTCCCACCGAGAACAAAAACAAGAATTACCAGGGTCCCCACCCAGCTGACCAAGTTTTGACTTTTTAAATACGCCAGAGATTCGCTGCCGTTCGTTTGAAATAACGTCAATACAATCGTCGCGGACAATACACGACCGCTGACGGCATAGTATCCCCAAATGACAAGGGGCATCAACAACGCTAATGCTAAACAAAAATAAAGTATTCCATTGCTAAGACGTCGCATCACCTTCAAGGCTATATGCCGACTGAGATATAGTAAATCGGTCAAAAAAAGAAAGACCATAGCCCCTAACAAATAAGCAGCTATAATTTCAGCTCTCTCAACATGCTGTCCGACAAGCATCGGTACAAATGCCGAAGATAGAAAAATTCCTGTATAAAGGATGAAGGCAATAATGTATCCTTTTGTGTAGTTCCAAAGGGTCATACTCAATGCCGCCGTGATCCCACCAAAAAGTAACCGTGACTTAAATACAAAAGAAGATACTGGCAATGTTAACATTTGAATCAGCAGACCAAAGAAAACAAAAAGAAAAACACAGGAAATACCTTGATAAAGACATTTCCTGTGTTGCTGTAAATACAAAAACATCTGCATAATCGACGCTCCTCTATCTGTAAATTTTACGTAATAAATACGAAAATTTCCAGTAATAATCCGCATCTATTATAACATAAAATAGACAGACAAAGAAATCATCTACCCACGGGATAGAAAAGAACGCTGAGCCGTCCCGCCTACCTTAACTTAGCTGCATTTACTCCAGCCGCAGTTCTTGCAGGTATTGCAGCCGCCTTCAAAGGTCAGGGGTTCGCCGCACTGGGGGCAAAGGATGCTTTCCGCCGTGACTTTCTTTTCAGCTCTCGGACGGACCGGTGCTTTTTTGACCGGCGGTGTATGACCGCTGGCGACGGATTCCGTCTGCTGCAGTTCCTGTTGGACTTCATCGAACATGTCGAGGAGTGCATTGCCGACGGCCATGGGGCAGCACGAGCCGCGGCTGGTATCGCCGCGTGTTACCCGGCGGACCGAATAGGACGGGCAGTTCCCCGTCGAATTGAGCTGATCGACGATGGTATAGATATCGATGCCGGCTCGGGCACTGATAGAAATCATTCGCGACAGGCCGATCATGAAGTTATTGCAGCCGCCCGTAGAGCCTTTACTCAAATACGTTTCCAGAAGAGCCCCGGTCTGAGGATCAAAGAAGGCCATGCAGTGCAGGCTGCCGCAGCCCGTAATGAGCTTACGCTTCTTGCCGATGACGTTGTCGTCAATGCTGACGATTTCACCGCGTTCAAGACCTTCACCGGCCGTCGGTACCGGTTTTTCTGCTTCATGTGTCGTCAGGATGCCGGCACGTTTGCAGCCGTCACGGAATAAGGTCAGGCCCTTGCAGCCATTTTCATAGGCCAGGAGATAGAGGTTTTCCGTATCTTCGACGGTAAAGCTGTTGGGCACATTGACTGTCGAACTGATGGACGCATCGATGTGACGCTGCCAAGCAGCCTGCATGGCGACGCGTTCGCGGTAGTCGAGGGTCAGGGCTGTGACGAAGTAATCCGGCAGTTCACCGTCGTCCTTCAGTTTACGGGCCTTCATATACCGTTCGACGATAGGCGTATAAACTTTATAGTAGACGTCCGTCCCGTGGAGGGATTCGGTCTTTCTTTCGTAGAAATTGGCGTAAATCGGTTCAATACCGCCGGAAATGCCGAGCATGGTCGACAAGGTCCCTGTCGGCGCGATGGTGAGCAGCTGGGAATTGCGCAGGCCGTATTCCTTTACCTTTTCAGCCGTCGCATCCGTCGTATTGGCTTTAAAATAAGGGGTGCTCATGATTTCATCGATATGGCATTTGGCAAAGGCACCGCGTTCATGGGCCAAATCCGCCGAAGCGGCAATGGCCGTATCCGCCATGGCAAAGCCGATATCATGGCAGAAATCAACGGCATCCTTACTGCCATAAGTCAGTCCCATCTGAATGAGCATGTCACCAAGGCCCATGATACCGAGGCCGATTTGGCGCCAAGCCGTAACGCTTTCCCGCTGTTCTTCCAAGGGATGGAGAGGAAGGCCTTCTTCGAGGACGTCATTTAAAGCGCGGACGGCGATGACGACACAGCGCTTGAATTCATCAAAGTCAAAGGAAGCGTTGGGCGTAAAGGGGGATGTTACGAAGTTTGCCAAGTTAAGGCTGCCGAGGAGGCACGAACCGCCGGCCGGCAAGGGTTCTTCTGCACAAGGATTGACGCCGGCAAAGGAGAATTCCGGCGTATTAGCCAAGAGGTTCCACGACTTGATGCGGTCCCAAAAGAGGGCTCCCGGTTCAGCATAATCCCAGTTCGTTTCAGCAACGAGACGGAATACATCGGCTGCATTGACCAAACTTTCGATGACCTGCCCCGTTTCTTTGCGAGTGAAGTGCAGGCGGAACTGCTTATGTTCCTTGACGGCTTCCATGAATTCATCGCTAAGGCGAATAGAAATATTGGCCTTCGTAACTTTATCAAGGTCCGTTTTAAGCTTAATGAAATCCAGCACGTCCGGGTGAGCACAGTCGATGGAAATCATCAGTGCACCGCGGCGTCCGTTTTGGCCGATAAGTTCCGTAACCAGCGAATAGAGAGTCATAAAGGAAATGGAACCGCTCGTTTCTTTGGCCGCATTGTTGATGCGGGCCCCTTTTGGGCTGAGCTGAGAAATATCGATGCCGCATCCGCCGCCGTAGCTATAGGTACGCGCCAGTTTCCCGGCCCGGTCGAAGATGCTTTCAATACTGTCTTCCGGCGGTGTCATGACGTAGCAATTGGATAAGGTTATCTTTTTGCCTTCACATTCCAGTCCGCGGTTTGCCAAGATACGGCCGCCAAAGAGAAACTTCTTTTCTTTGATCAAATCAGCCACTTCACGGTCGCCGCCGCTGATTCGTTCAAGCCAGTGGTCGAAAGTTTCGCCATCATCACAGTATTTATTCTTCCAAATATCGAGTCCCAGCTGATTGTCACTGCCGAGCCATTCTTGTTCGTTCATTCCATTTCCTCCTCCAACAATGTATCGTAGACATACAACCGCCATCTACCATATCTAGTAGATGGCGGAAATGTACTATACTAATAATAGTCGGGTATCGAAAAATAGTCAAGTATCGGAAATGCATAGATCCAGACACTTTTTAGACTGAATCGGCATCCTCTTCTAAGAATCGGCTCAAAACACGCATATATTCACTTTGGTCGGTCTCAATGCCAACGGCATGAGGAGATCCTTCAAAAATATGAATTTCCTTCTTCGGACTCGTGCAGTTGTCATATAAACTTCTGGCGGTCTTCACCGGAACCAATTCATCCTCACTGCCGTGAAGGAAAAGTACCGGGACTTTCATCCGTTTCACAGCCTGGGCCGGTTCCAGGGACGACACCATTTTATGAGTATGGTAGAACATGGCTGCCTGGAAGAAGGGATCAAGAAGGTTATACCCCCAAATCGCCCGCTTGTCACCAACGGCCTGCCATAATTTTTCCCGGCCGAGGGAGATGATGTTTCCATAGGCACTGTCGGCAACGACGAAGGATAAATCCTGTCCGTATTCACTGCCGGCATACAATAAGGCCATCGAGGCGCCAAGGGAAATACCGTGCAGGCCGATGGTCATCTGCGGGTCGCGGTTTTGCAGCCACTGACACCACATCAGTAAGTCATCGACTTCGCTTATCCCCCATTCGGTGTGGTCACCTTCACTTTCACCATGGCCCCGCAAATCGATGAGCAGAATGTTATAGCCAAGGCGGCGGTACTCGTCCATGTAGGGCAGACACATTGTTCTGTTTTGGTACAAACCATGGATGAGGATAACCGTCTTGTGTGAGTCGCGGCGATTTTCAATATAGGTCCCGCGCAGGATTTTTCCGTCCGGCGCATTGACCCGGACCGGCTCCCAATCCCGTTCCCGTTCCCATTGACGAATCGTCGAAACATCGCGGCTGTGATTTTCAATCCCCAATATCTGATCCCACGGTGCATCGTAAAATTCTTCGTAGGCCATATTGCCGATATACATGCCGACACCGGCTACGAGAACGGCCAGACAGATAAAGATCAGGAATAGTCGTTTAAAAAAATGTTTCATCGTGACTGCTTACAACTTCCTATCCCGGCCGGATTCTACTTTTTCCTGCATGCCCGAAAGAGGCGTGCCGCCGGCCGTTTCGAGGGCAGCAATGACAGCGCCTTCAATAAAAGGACAATCCAAGAGAGAGATTTTCCGATCGTCCATGCTTTCGGCCACCATTTCAGCCGTCATGACGGCGCTGCCCATATCCATAATCAAGGCTACCCCATCCCCTTGATCTGCCGCCTCAACAGCGGCACTGATTTTTTCAAAACTCGTGCCCAAACTGCCGTCTTCGAGGCCTCCGGCCGCCTTGACCGGCGCATCCGGTGCCATCATAAGAGCGAGTTCCGCCGCTCCTTCGGCAGCTTTCTGACTATGTGAAACCAATACGACTCCTACCATTTTCTTCAACTCCTATATCTTATGCCATTTCTGCCAAGACCTGCAGCAAATAAAAGGCCGATGTCGCCCCCGGGTCTTGATGGCCCACACTGCGTTCACCTAAATAGCTGGCCCGCCCCTTCGTAGCAATAATGGTCTTGGTATATTCTACACCCTTTTCAGCAGCTGCCGCCGCATCGGTCAAGGCTTCCTTTAACGATTTGCCGGCAGCGACATCGTCCTGCATGGCTTTTAAGGCCGGGCACAAGGCATCGAGCATCGTCTTTTCGCCTTCTGTCGCCTTGCCGCGCATCTTGATACCGTCTACAGCAGCCTCCATCGCTTTGACAAAGGCCGGGCCATCGAGTTCCGTCAAGCCCTTGCAGGCCATACCGGCTTTCATGAAGGCCGTCCCATAGAGCGGCCCCGAAGCGCCGCCGACCGTCGAAACGAGCTGCATACCTACGCCTTTAAGGAGAGAACCGATATCACCGTCACGCAAAGACGGCAGTTTCTTTTCTACGGCTGCAAAGCCTCGTGCCATATTGATTCCATGATCCCCATCGCCTATTTCATTGTCGAGCTGGGTCAAATAGTCTTTTTCTGCTTCAATCTTCTTAGCCATTTCTTCGATGATGGCCACCATCTGCTTCGTATCCAACGAACTCATCCCCTTTTATTTTTTCCAAGCCAGTGTATCTGCCGGTGCGTCATAGAGGGCTTTCATTTCATCATCCAAGCGCAGGAGCGTCAAAGAAAAGCCTGCCATTTCAATGGAGGTCATATAGTTGCCAACCATCGTATCATAGACATGGACGCCCTGCTCTTTAAGATAGTCCTGGACAAAATTATTGACGATATACAGTTCCATCAGCGGGGTGCCGCCCATGCCGTTGACCATGACGACGACATCCCGGCCTTTATAGTCGAGGTCGGATAAAATTTCATCGACGAGCATCTTGGCGATTTCATTCGCCGAGCGCAGTTTTTCCCGATGCGTCCCCGGTTCGCCGTGGATGCCGATTCCGATTTCCATTTCGTCATCCGCCAGTTCAAAGCCCGGTTTCCCGGCTGCCGGAACGGTGCACGGTTCGATAGCCATGCCCATAGAGCGGACGTTGGCAACGACCTTTTCAGCAACGCCTTTGACGTCTGCCAGAGAGGCTCCCTGTTCCGCCTTGGCACCGGCAATCTTGTGAACGAAAACAGTACCGGCTACGCCGCGGCGACCCGTGGTATACAGACTGTCGCGGACGGCGACGTCATCATTGACGACGACATAATCTGCCTTGATGTCCTCATCGGCAGCCATTTCAATGGCCATTTCAAAGTTCATGATATCGCCGGTATAGTTCTTGACGATACAGAGGACGCCCTGATCCGTCGCAACGGCTTTAATGCCTTCCAAAACCTGATCCGGTGTCGGTGACGTGAATACCGTACCGGCGACGGCACCATCGAGCATCCCCGTGCCGACATAGCCGGCATGGGCCGGTTCATGACCGCTCCCGCCGCCGCTGACCAAGGCAACTTTGCCTTCTTTTTTATTCGCTCTCACGACAATCGTGCCGTAATCGAGTTTGCGCAGCATCTTCGGTGCCGATTTAACCAAGCCCTGAATCATTTCGTTTTCAACACCATCGACATCATTTAAAATCTTTTTCATCACAACCCCTTCTTTCTAAATATATAGCAAAACGTATGTTTTTTCTTAAGTATAGCATAAACAAAGGGGAAATCAATAAAAAAAGACTGCCGCAGGGCGACAGCCTCTCCTTCCTTACTCCGCCAATTCCCGCAGAATAACGCGGTCCTGTCGGTCCGTTTCTTTCAGTTGAACGGCAACGTCTTCTTTACGTGACGTCGGTACATTTTTGCCGACGTAATCGGCTCGAATCGGGAGTTCTCGATGCCCTCGGTCGACGAGGACAGCAAGCTCGATGAACTGCGGCCGCCCTAATTCCATGATCGCGTTTAAAGCTGACCGAACGGTCCGTCCGGTAAACAAGACATCATCGACGAGAACGACGGTCTTGCCATCCGCATCGAACTTACCGGCATCGGTAATCGCAATAGGACTCTTACGGCCATCGTCACGGTACGCTGAAATATCCAGATCGTAGACCGGGACCTTTCGCCCTTCGATAGCCGTCAGTTCCTGCCCCAACCGTTTAGCTAAGGGAACGCCGCGAGTATGAATTCCGACCAAGATGGTACCGTCGAGACCTTTATTATGTTCAATGATTTCATGAGCAATACGGCGAATGGCCCGCCCCATCGCCTTTTCGTCCATGAGCAGTGTCTTTTCTTTCCACATACTGTCACTCCTTCTGTTCGGCCCGCTTCAGGCATTCGAGAAAATCTGCCGGCGCCGGCGCTTCAAAGTGCATCAACTGGTTCGTGACAGGGTGAACTAAGTCCAGTGAATGGGAATGAAGTGCCTGTCCGTCAATGGGAAAATCATCTTTTTTATACCCATATAAGGGGTCATTTACAACGGGATGATGGATATAGGCCATATGGACGCGAATTTGATGCGTCCGCCCCGTCTCGAGTTTACATTCCACCCAAGTATAGTCGCCGTAGCGTTTGAGAACCCGGAAATGGGTAACGGCCTCACGGCCGCCTTTAAACGTAACCGCCATCCGTATGCGGTCTTTCGGATGTCTTCCGATGGGGGCATCGATAACGCCTTTTTCTTCGGAAATATTGCCATGGACCAGGGCCCAGTAGGTTCGATGCGCCGAATGGGCCTTGATCTGCTCGGCAAGACCCTTGTGAGCCTCATCGGTCTTCGCGGCGACCATGACACCGGACGTGTCCTTATCCAGACGATGAACGATACCCGGCCGGATAACGCCGTTGATTCCGGACAGTTCCCCCTGACAGTGGTAGAGCAGGGCATTGACCAATGTCCCGTCAAAATTTCCGGCTGCCGGATGAACGACCATGCCTCGCGCCTTATTGACGACGATGATATCCTTATCCTCATAAACGACATCGAGGGGAATATTCTCGGCCTCCACATTATATTCTTCCTGCACGTCTAACCGGGCCCGGACAACGTCGCCTTCACTCAAACGATAATTAGACTTTGCCTGCTTATCATTTACAGCAACGTCTTCCCCTTGGATGAGCTGCTGCGCATAGCTTCGCGAAACATCGAGGGCCGCCGCCAAATAGACATCGAGTCGTTTTCCTTTCTCTTCTGCTGTAATAACAAATTCTTTATTTTCCATTTTTCAACCTCATTTATCCGACAGATGCGTCCAACTATACCATAACAACAGAGCCACGCCGATGACAATGCCGATGTCGGCTACATTAAACACCGGCCAAATCCTGAAATCAAAGAAATCCGTCACGGCGCCGGCAAAGGTTCGGTCCACAGCATTTCCCAAAGCCCCTCCTAAAAGCAGTCCGGCTCCGCCGGAAACCGCAGGATTTTTTGGCATTTTCTTTCGAAAAACACCGTATAAAAGGAATAAAATAAGGGCAATAATTAAAAAAAGCCACTGTTGATGTTCTAAAATACCAAAAGCAGCGCCTTTATTCAAAATATAAGTAATATGAAAAAATCCCGGAATAACCGGAATGGATTCATGAAGGGCCATTTCCTGCTGCACAACAAACTTCGTGAGTTGATCGACAACGGCTACGGCCAAGGCAATGCCTAATACATACAAGGTAAATTCCTCCTACTATGTAACTTACAATCACTTTATTTTAGCATAGGACAAGGATACAATTCAATAAAAAAAGAGACATGCCAATACATGTCTCTTTTCTTATTGAATTGCCCTGGCAATTATTCAGCAGAAATTGCGCCGGTAGGACAAGCGGATTCACAAGCGCCGCAATCGATGCAGGAATCAGTTACAACGTATTTCGTTTCGCCTTCTTCGATAGCGCCCGTAGGACAGGTGCTAGCGCAAGCGCCGCATTTTACGCATTCGTCGGAAATAACATGCATATTTTTCACCTCCCAACATCAATTTTCGGGGTAACCCCCGTCGTCTGTTTCATTATTGCACGAAACCAAAAACTTGTCAATGAATACCGAAAGGGTGAAGATATAGGTATTTCCTAGCTTTTTGGCTTAACACAAAATATTTTTCTCAAAATTTATTCAAAATCATAGTTCACAGCCATCATTGCACCCATAGAAAAAAGCCGGCGAGGGGGGCCGGCTTTTTCTTATTGCAAGATATCATCGGGGGAAGACAATATCTCAGCAGTTGAAGAAATAAGATAAGGGGTGTTCGAGGGGTGTAATGAACAGACTTAAATCTCCAACGTCTCGTAGATGATCTCTTCTACACTTACTATCATAACAGGTTCTCGGAAAAAGTAAATGCCTAAACATTAAAAAGAGATTAAATTGTTGTGACTTTTTTGTGATAATGTCCAGGTGAGCGATACAAAAAAGACATAAGCTGATGGTACAAAAGAGAGAGGATATACGTTATAATAGAAAGTATATAAGTAAACGGGGTGTAAAACTACTTTTGATCGGAGGTTTTTATATGCCTGGAAACACAAGCATTTTAATCGTTGAAGACGAAAAACCAATCGCTCGGTTCATCCAAATGGAACTGGAGCACGAAGGTTACGACTGCGGAATTGAATACAACGGTGCCGCCGCCTTAGACCGCATTTGCCAGGAACGCTTCGATCTCATACTCCTCGACATCATGCTCCCCGACATCGACGGGCTGAGCATCTGTAAACGAACGAGAGAGTTATCGAATGTTCCGATTATGATGTTATCGGCAAGGGATGATATTGAAACCAAGGTTTACAGCCTGGACAGCGGAGCCAACGATTACCTGACAAAACCCTTTAACAGCAAAGAGCTTTTTGCCCGTATCCGCGCCCTCCTAAGAGAACGCCGCCAGCTTGAAAAGCAGGAAAGATATCTCCATCTCCGTGAAATGACGGTATTCGTCGACCGACATGAAGCCGTCATCGGCCCTCGGAAAATCCGCTTCTCGAAGACAGAATTTGAGCTCCTCGTCTATCTGATCCTGAATAAAAATATCGTCTTGTCGCGGTCGCGTATTCTTGAAGAAGTCTGGGGATACGGCTTTGCCGGTGATACGAACATCGTCGACGTCTATATCCGTTATCTTCGCGGCAAACTCGGTCCCGACTACCGCAACTATATCCGTACGGTTCGGGGAGTCGGCTATGTGGCAGAAGATTAATCGCTGGCTTATCCGGCAAGTTCTTATCGCCCCACTGCCAATCTTTGCGAAGATGGTTCTGCTCTACTCCGCAATCGTATTCTTCATCCTGCTGACCGTATCCGTCGCCACGCTTACCAGCATTCATTATATTATGAACAACGCCTTGCGCGATCAACTGATGGATAATGCCGAAGCAGCCGTTCAGTATTTAGATACGTATGGAAAAGTCGACACGACCATCTTCGTCCAAGCCAATATACCGCCGCAGATGAATTTACAAATCTATGACGGTGCCGGCCATCTTATCATCGACAATGGGCCGACTCACGCCGTTCGAAAGCTCAGCGACCGTTATATTGACGACGCCATCAGCACGCCTGATGAAAATCCCTTGCCGACGAAGGTCCAAGGAAATGAAGCTTCAGAATTCTCCTATTACCGTCTTTGGACAAATAAGCAGGGAATGAACTATTACCTCCGTTTTTCACAGCGGCCGGATAAAGAAACGAACTTCATTTCCCTCCTGTCCAAACAACTGTTAGCCTCCATTCTCATCAGCCTGATTCTGACCATCGTCACCGGCATGTACTTCATGAAAAAATCATTGGCGCCGTTAAAGGTCATCAATGATACCGTAAAGACCATCGAAGTCAATCGCCTCGACAACCGAATTGCCTTATCGGACAATAAAAATGAACTCCACGACTTAGCCGTCACCATCAATCAGGCCCTAGACCGAATCGAATACGGCTATAAGAAGCAGCAACAGTTTATCAGCGACGCCTCTCATGAACTTCGGACACCGATTACAGTCATCGCCGGTTATACCGATCTCCTTGACCGATGGGGAAAAGAAGATCCGGCCGTCCTCAACGAAGGCCTTACCGCCATAAAATCCGAGACGGATTACATGAAGCAGCTTACGGAACGACTTCTCTTCTTCGCCCGCTCCAATAACGGCACCCTTATCAAACACTTTACGGAAATCGATACGGCCCAGTTGCTGCAAGAAGTTTACAGCGAAATCACCCTCATCGATAAGGAACACGACATTCGCCTCACCGATAACGATAAGGCCGTCATCATCGCCGAACCGGGAAGCGTCAAACAGATGCTTCGTATTTTTATCGACAATGCCATAAAATACACACCGGCAGGTAAGCAAATTACCTTGTCCTGCAGGGTAGATGAAAAAAGAGTCATCTATCGTATTGCCGACACAGGCATCGGTATCCCGGAAAAGGATTTAAACCGCGTATTTGAACGCTTCTACCGCGTCGATTCATCGCGGACCAAAGCAACCGGCGGATCAGGATTAGGGCTGTCTATTGCCCAATACATCGCTAAGGCCAACAAGGCTGAAATCACCCTGGCGAGCAAAGTAAATGAAGGCACGACAGTTTCGGTCATCTTCCCGTTGAAAGATGGCGATGAAACCCTTGACAGTGATAGTGAAGAAGCGACACGAAAACTGTCTTAAGGAGAAAAAACAACGTTATACGGAAGATTTACTGCCATCAGAGGCTAGGCTGATGGCAGTTTTTATGTTTGGAAAATAATTATCAGAGAGCGAAATCAAAGGAGAAGAGAAGATTTAGGGGTTACAGGGTTCTGTAACGGCAGCCCCCGCCATTGGCATCCGTCTGAAAAGCTGTCACATGAACGAGATGACTTCGGTCTAGTTACCTGCAGCATCCATCTTAAAGGCTGGCACATCGTTCTGACGACGGCAGTCTCGTCGTCTTCGGCATCCGTATAAAACCTGACACATTGTTCCGATAACGGCAGTCCGGTCGTCTTCGACATCCGTCGTAAAAGCTGACACATAGTTCTGGCAGCGACAGTCTGGTCGCCCTTGGCATCCGTCGCAAAGATTCACACATCATTCTGATGACGGCAGTCTCGTCGTCTCCGACATCCGTCATTTCTTTATTCTATTTCATCATTCATATAATAAAAGAAGCACTAGCATTTGCTAGTGCTTCTTTGCTGAATCAGCGGCTTCCTATCCTCCCAGGGGGCCTCCCCCCAAGTACTTTCGGCGTTTGCGGCCTTAACTGCTGTGTTCGGCATGGGAACAGGTGGATCCCCGCAGCTATCGCCACTGAATTT
>DCJQ01000015.1 GCA_002319965.1 Megasphaera sp. UBA1696 | reverse complement strand
TTGCGAAAAATATTATACCTTATCTTTTTTTCATCTCCATAAAGATGACTTACTAATTCCGTATGATAAGCCGATTATTTCAAAAATAATTACGGCGAAAAAAGTGTCAAACATTACCTTCGCTGAACTTTCACTTTTTAAATTTTGTACATTTGTCTATTGTAAAAATACATATTTTACATTCCAAATCGTCATCTTCATCCCGTCTTTTTTTCATTTTCTTGTCCCTTTCATGTCGCCTCTTTTTCGTTTTTTTCGTCACTCAGCGCCTTCGCGTCTGATCAGGGTCCCTTCTTTTTCCCGTCGCTTCGTCTCTTATCTATCTATAATATATACCGCTAACCCCATCTTGATAAACAGCCTTCCCAAGACTGTGAAAAAAGCGAAAGGATTTTATCCCCCCTTCCAAAGAGCGTAATTCCACGACAAAAAGAGGCTGTCATCAAAGAAATTTTTCTTCTATAACAGCCTCTTTATTATATATAATATGTATTATAAATCTTTATTAGTCTTCAAACGTTACCTTACCGATGTTCATGGCGACGTGAGGATCCATTTCGTCGTAGATGGTGCTCTTCCCCGTATCGAGGGTGCGGAGGGCTTCCATATCTTCCGATGTCAATTCAAAATCAAAGACGTCAAAGTTTTCCTGCATCCGTTCTTTACGGACCGATTTCGGAATGGCAACGATGTCTCGCTGTAAGAGCCAGCGCAGCATGACCTGACCGACGGTCTTGCCATATTTTTCACCGATCTTTTGGATGAGGGGATTGCGGAAAATATCATTATTTCCTTCGGCAAAAGGAGCCCAGGCTTGGTGCTGGATGCCTATTTCTTTCATAAAGGCTTCTTCCGACCATTTCTGATTCCAGACGTTGGTTTCGATCTGGTTGACAGCCGGTTTGACTTCATTCATGTTGGCCAGGTCAGCCAGGCGTTCGTTCCAGAAGCTGGTGACGCCGATAGCCCGAATGCGGCCTTCTTTATAGAGCTTTTCCATGGCCCGCCAAGCACCGTAATAATCGCCGTAGGGTTTATGAATGAGATAGAGGTCGAGGTAATCGAGGCCGAGTTTCTTCATCGACGTATCAAAGGCCTTCAAGGTGTTGTCATAGCCGTGGTCCTGGACCCAGAGCTTAGTCGTAATGAAGAGGTCTTCCCGGGCGATGCCGCTCTGACGAATGGCGGCGCCAACACCTTCTTCATTGCCGTAAATGGCAGCCGTATCGATGAGGCGGTAACCGACTTCCAGCGCATCGCTGACGGCGCGTTCCGTATCGGCCGGATCCGTCTGATACACACCATAGCCGAGTTTCGGCATTTTAATTCCGTTATTTAAGGTTACAAATTCCATAGTCTTTTCCTCCTATCAGCCTTCAAAGGGCAAATGCATGTTAGCGTAACGAGATTCTAAATCCTGCGACGGCGTATAATAGCGGCGCGTGCCGTTCAAGGCGTTGACGCCGGCCATGTCTTCGTCGGTCAGGGAAAAGTCGAAGATATCGAAATTACTGAGCAGATGATCCCGATTCTTCGTGCCGGGGATGGTAATGAAGCCGCGCTGTACGGCCCAGCGGAGCAAAATCTGGACGGTGCTCTTATGATACGTGTCCGATAATTTCGTAATAATCGGATCGTGGAGCAATTCCGGATCGCCGTGGCCCAAGGGATACCAGCCCATGAGCTTCGTACCGTATTC
Organism: Megasphaera sp. UBA1696; assembly: GCA_002319965.1. Lineage (GTDB taxonomy): Bacteria > Bacillota > Negativicutes > Veillonellales > Megasphaeraceae > Megasphaera. Next base: position 23,463 of record DCJQ01000015.1, on the reverse strand, counting down.
CCCAAGGCGGACCATAACCTCATCGTATACATGGTAGGGATGGGTTTCCAGCTGGATGACGTGCGGCTTCACGTCTGCTGCCGCCAGCAAATCTTCGAGCTTGTCACCGAAGAAATTAGAAATCCCCAGGGACCGGGCTTTTCCGTCTTTATAAGCCTTTTCGATCAAGGCGTATCCGGCCTTGTACTGGCCGGCGGGCTGGTGAATGAATAAGAGATCGACGTACTCGACGCCGAGCCGTTCCAAGGTCTTATCGACGGCATCTGCCGCTTCATAGAGGGTCGGCCAAATCTTGGTCGATAAAAAGATATCTCCCCGTTTGACCAAGCCTTCGTCCAAGGCTTTCTTGAGGCCCTTGCCGACGGCTTCCTCATTGAGATAGGCATTGGCCGTATCGATGAGGCGATAGCCCATTTTCAAGGCATCGTACACCGATTTTTCCGTATCTTCCGGACTTATCATGAAGGTCCCCAGTCCCAACAAGGGAAGGCGAACGTCGTTGCTGAGCTTCATATATTCCATAAATAAGGCTCCTTTCTACCGTGAATCAATCTATGAGATACGCAGGCTGTGCGTATTGGATATTTCCTGTCCACATGTAGAAGTTTACAACATCCGGCAAAAAGTGTACAATACCAACAAAGGATTTCACTATCCGATTTTTGTATACTGAAAGGGAGACCGATATGATTGAAATGAACCTCTTGGCCCAATTTGCCGCCTTTGCCGACGCCGGAACCTTGACCCGGGCAGCAGAACAGCTCCATACTTCTCAGCCGGCCCTGACGAGAGCCATGAAGAAGTTGGAGCTGGAATTAGGCGTCCCCTTATTTGTCCGCAGCAAAAATCATCTCGAGCTCACGGAAACGGGCCGCTATGCCGTTCCCTATGCCAAACGGGTATTACAGGAAAATCTCGATTTCTGCAGCCGCGTCCGCAGTTACGAGCGCAGCCTTCACACCCTTTCCATCGGCTACTGCGCTCCGGTCCCGCAAATGGTGCTGACGCCCATCATCAACAGCATCTTTGAAGGCAAGACCATCTCGGCCGACATGAAGGACGATGCTTCCTTTGCCGAAGGCCTGCGAAACAACATCTACCAACTGGCCGTCACCCATATGATTCCCGACGGCGACGATTTATTCGTCAAAAAATGCGGCAGCGAAAAACTGTTTCTATCCATCCCGCCGTCCGATGCCCTGGCCTTTTACCCGGAAGTCCACCTCAAAGATCTGGACAGTCGGGTCCTCCTGCTCTTTTCCCACATCGGCTTTTGGATGCAGATGACCAAAGACAAGACGCCGAACGCCCGGTACCTCCTGCAGGTCCAGCGCGATTCTTTTCTGGAGCTGGCCCAAAATTCAGACTATCCCCTCTTCGTCTCGAGCTACTTCATGCGCCGCGGCGACGATATCCCCGGGCGAATCAATATCCCCATCGTCGACGAAGAATGCCAAACCGACTATTACCTGGTCTGCCTGAAAAGGGAAGCCAAGCGCTACGAAACCTTATTCCGTCAAATCGACGAGCAGACGATCTATTGATCGTCTTCCTCTTCCTTATCACGGCGCAATTTATCCTCTACCTGAGCCTTCAGATCCTGCCAGGCCTCAGTAAACCACTGCCGGCGGGCATCTTCATCCCACAGGCACTGGATTGCTTTGGTCAAGGCATCGCCCAAGAGGAGGTTCTCCGTCTGCTGGCTGCGGTAGACGCCGAGCTTACAAGCATTGGCAAAGTGCTCACAATTATGGAACAACAAGTCGTAGTCCTTGTTTCCCAAACAAGCTCGGGCAAAGGCGATCGTATCGTCGACGTCACAAAGGCTTTCCCGTTCCTTTTCCGTATACTGCCGAACCTCGATTTCACCGCCCTGGCGAAACTGCTCAAAAGACGTGGCCTGAATCTCCGTATCCCACCAGTCGATAGGGTTATAATCATCGTCGCCGGCAAAGGAAATGACCTCGTCGTCACTGACATAGATACCGTGATGGTAATATAAACCGCCGATGCGCCGCACGCGGATATGATCGCCTTTCGCAGGCTCGGCCTTGGCCCAGCATTCTTCCGGCGCCGGGTCTTCCAATACGGCCAAAAGAGATTCTACATCAATGGCCATATTCCTCATCTCCTAACAACATTTACCCTTTGAGACTCATAGGTCCCTTAAAAATGACGTTTCTTTAAAAATTCCAAAAAGGCCCGACAGCCGTGATCGACGTCATCCCAAGTCTTCTGGAAATCCCGGGTGTACCAAGGATCGGCCACCGACCGCGGATGGTGCGTATAATCGAGGAGGAGCGAACACTTCCGCTTCGGGTCGCCGTTCAACGTCAGCTTCATGTCCGACAGATTTTCATCGTCCATGCCGACAAAATAATCGTATTTGTCGTAATCATCGACGGTCAGCCGTACAGCCCGCTTATCCTTGGGATCCATGCCGTGTTCCTTCAAGAGCCGTTCCACCGGCGGATAGACCGGACTTCCGGTGTCGCTCCAAATCTCATCGTCCGACGTCGCTGCAGACGCGACTTCAATCGAATCGGAGAGCCCCGCTTCATCAACCATCTTGCGGAAGACGAACTCGGCCATCGGCGAGCGGCAAATATTTCCATGGCAAATAAATAGTACTTTAAGCATGTCATTCTATCCTTTCTAATCATACCAAGATATAATAGGCATCCCTACTACTTTCCATTTTATCATAAGTACATAAACTTCATAAGATATATTTAAAAAAATTATAAAAAAAATATATAAAATCATTCCAAAAAATGTATCTAATCCCTTACCTGAAAGAAGAACACCGGGATAAAGCTCGCCCGAGAACAAAAAAACGGAATAGATACCCTTATTGTACCATATCCGGACTTTCGTTTTATATTGCCATTCTTGCCCCAATCCGTTTGTAATGTATATGTAGAAATATCTTTGCCTAATAATGAAAAATATCCATGCCAGATGAAAGCAATCTGCAAACGAACAGGAAAAGACGAATTTTTTTATTTTATTTTAAACAACCAAGTATTCACATATCTTTTTACTTTTTATAGATAGAGACAAAATTTATTAAGTATGATATCATGTAAAACATAATATCCAATAATATAACTGAGTTAGTAGAAATGAGGGGATGTCATGGAGATTCGTAAAAAAGTATTATTATCATTGATGGCCGCTGTTTTATCAGCATCTGTTGTACTGGCAGCCACTCCGGCTCCGCAGGCAGAAATCACGGCTCAGGAAGCGCAACCGGTACAAGCTCGCCGTCACAAGGCAATTATACCAGCTTATCAGCAACAACCACTGCAGAATACGCAGTACGGATTTGTAAAGGGCGTCAAAGACGGCCAGACGCTTATCTGGAAAGGTGTACCCTACGGGACGGCCCAACGCTGGAAAGCGCCTCAGAATCCGTCGCCGTGGGAAGGTATCAAAGATGCGACGAAAGCGGGGCCGACCGCCATTCAGCAGACGGCTAAGGGGTACACTGGCGTCGAAGACAGCCTCAACCTCGACATATACCGCCCGGATACGGCAGAAATCAATCTGCCGGTCCTCTTCTTCATCCATGGCGGCAATAATCAGACGGGAGACTCCGAACAGGTCAATCTGAAGCAATTTGCCGAAAAAGCCAACGTCGTCGCCATTAGTGCCAAATTCCGTCTCGGAGCCCTCGGCTTCAATCCGCTGCCGGCCCTGAAGCACGGCACAGCCGAAGAAAACTCCGGAAACTACACCCTGTTGGACATCATGCAGGGGCTGGATTGGACCAAGGATAATATTCGCAGTTTTGGTGGAAATCCTCACAACATCACCGTCTCCGGCTTTTCATCAGGCGGACGCGACGTCATGGCCCTGCTCATTTCACCGGCCGCAAAAGGCAAGTTCCAGAAAGCTATTTCTTTTAGCGGTGGGATGACCACATCTGATACGGCAGATGCCCAGGAGATTTTTGCCAAGCACCTGGCCCCTTATGTCGTAGCTGACGGCATCAAAGCAACGGAAGCGGAAGCCGAAGCCTGGCTGCTGCAGGATACGTCTGACGTGGCAGACTATCTATATCAACTTTCGGCTGATAAGTTGGCCGGTTCCTTCGGCCATGCCTTCATCCGCATGAACGCCTTCCCCCACCTCTACACGGACGGCGTCGTCCTCGAGAAAGACGGCTTCCAGACGACGACTTATAATCAAGTGCCGCTGCTCATGCTCAGTGGTACCAATGAATTTACGCTCTTTGCCCGCAGTGATCCCTATTTCAAAAAAGCCGTCGACGATGAAACGGTTCTCACTGATGCCCGGAAAAAGCAGGAATTCCTCTTTGCCAGAAATTACGGCAGCCGGATGTATGAACTCTTCAATGTCGAAGCATCGGCCGCTCAAATGAGTCCCCATTATGGCAGTGCTCCGATTTATACCATGATCATCGCCTATGGGGAAAACCCGGATATTGTCGGCGAAAAGGCCGCCTTATTATCGGGATCGGTTCATGGCATCTGGATTCCTTTCGTTACCGGATACGCCACGGCGACAGCTACGGGATACCCTGCCGGCTCCTTTGACAATGCCGGAGCCCTGGCACTGACCGATGCTGTCCAGCAGTACATCGGCAATTTCATGCGCCGCGGCAATCCTAATGGAAAAGGGCTGGCCCCATGGAAAAAATGGTCGCCTGTCGCTGATGGGCCGACCCAGTTCGTGGTCAACGCCGACACCGAAAAAGCCTGGTATACCCAGACCTACGGCCATCCGACCTATGACCCCATCCTGAAAGAAATGGATCAGGATACGAGCATCGACAGCACGGCCAAAGAAAATATCATTCACCACGTCCTGAATGGGCGCTGGTTCAGCAAAGCACAAGATGCCTACTTCAAAAATAAATAAAACCAGGCCAGTAAAAAAGGGGCTCACCGCTTCGTGCGGCAGCCCCTTTCTATTGATTTACCGTTCTTTTCGCAGAAATAATATGCTCTTTATAGACAAATAGGCGATGAGGACCGTGCCGCCCGCCAGGAATTCAGCACTGAGGACGTTCGTGATGTCCGACGGGTAGGCTTTGGCATAGTGCAGCATGGCGTTGGTAAAGGCCATAAACGGGAAGCCCGTCGACCACCAGAGGAGGCTGAAAGTCCCTTTGACCATGTCGGTCACTACCGTAATCAAAAGGGGAATCGCCAGGAACAAGCCGCAGTGCAGCAATAGGCTCGAAAAGGTATCCGTCCCGAAGGTGGCCGTATAGTCGAGATAGGCCATGCCGAAAGGTGTCAGGAGAATCAAAAGGCCCGGCCCGAAATGTTTATCGAAGACGGCTTCTTTTAAGAAGAACATGACGCCGGCCATGCCGAGGCCCAGACCGATGCTCAGGCTGAACAAGGTCAGCTCCTGATATCCGAACAGCTTCAGACTGTTGCCGGCCACAGGGATCGTCAGCGGTGAAATGAGGATCAGCAGCCATGCCGGCGTAAGACGGCTGATGTCCTGCTTCTCGTGCATCCAGCGCCGCCACAAGAGAAAAATACAGGCGAAGAGGGTCAATACCCCGATGACCCAAATCACGGCCGCCACAGGGAACGACCAATCCTCTACAATGGCCGCCAACAGTACCGACGCCATACCGAAGGTGGCAAAAAAAGGCGCCCCTTCCGGACTGTTCCATTCCGCAAGAACCGCATCCGACCGCACGATTACCTTCCGACCATAACCAATTACCAAGCCGGCATAAATCACAGCCGCCGCCATACCGATTCCCTTCCCGATAAGGTCCGGAAGCCCCCAAAGCCCGGCCGCAGCCATATAAGAAAAAGCCAGCCCGCAATACCCCATGACAATAGAAAACACAGCTATATTCATACCCATTCCCCCATATCAAAATGCCGGCGACGATACCCCCTCCGCCGACCAGTATATATAACTCATTATAGCGCATAATTATATCAGAACCAATACATCTCATAAGAGATTTATAGAGTCTCCTTAATAAAAAATCTGCGCCTGTAATTGCCAACCTGTAAAAAAGAGTATTCGGCTTACCGCATCTATCCCCCACTATCGCAAAAAACCGGCCCCCCAAGGTGCCGGCTTCCATGCGGTTCATTAGTCTGCAATAATCCCCTCGTCCGCGATATTGCGATAATAGGGCAAATCCTCTTTATACGCCATGAATTCATCATAAGGGATGACCGTTGGTGAAATAATCACTCCATATTTTAATTCCAAATCCGAAGAAACGTCCCAAACCTTTTTTAGCTTGTCCTGCAATTCCTGACGATCACCATGTACAATGGCCGCGATATCAATATCCGACTCACCATCGGCGTCACCGCGGGCATAGGAACCGTACAGAAGAATTTGATTAATCTCGCTGCCAAAGACCTCCCGATAAACCGCAACCATATCATGAATAACCCCTTCAATCTTACGATCCGTACACCCGAACTGTTTATAGTCACTCACAGCGTTCACCTCTCCTAATTCATTATACCCTCTTCAAGTTCCTCTACTTCATCAATTCAACAAATACAGAAAATCTCCTCCTATCCTCACAGCGCCTACAACCAAGATGCGAGGTCATGCAAGGTGATGCAAGGTCATGTCACGGCCACAACCATACAAATATATGGAAAACGCCTGTTTCATGCGATTTTCTTGATCCGTTAACCTTGCAAAGCGATGCGAGGTCATGCGAGGTCATGCGAGGTCATTGTCGTGAACCTGAAAAGTAAGACCTGACGACTGGAATTTATACGGCTGTAAGAATCAAACACGCCTGTACAAAAAGAGCTCATCATCATGAGTTTCCTTGCTTTTTCCCTCTTCCTCAGGCATAATCAAGATAATACCGGCACAAAGAAAGGAGATGCACTATGGCTGACATTACCATCCACGTCGACGAAAAGCTGAAAAAGGACGCCGAAGCCTTATTTAACCGCTTAGGACTGGATCTGTCTTCTGCCATTAACCTGTTTTTAAGAACCGCCGTCCGCTGCGACGGAATTCCCTTTGAAGGCCGCATGGAAGCCTTCAATGACGAAACCCTCGCCGCCATTGCCGAAGCCGAAGAGCTAAAGAGCAATCCGGAAAAATTCAAACACTACCACAGCGCCGCCGAGTTCCTAAAAGACCTCGACAAAGAAGATTGAGGCTTCGCACCTACAGCAAACAGTCCGACCGACCTTCATCAGCTTATAAAAATGGCAGTCCCAAATTTAGGGGCTACCATTTTTTCGTTCACATCACGACAAAGGGTAATCACCGAAACATGTCGAGACCTTCGCAAAGACAGGTCCCCCCATCAGCGCCCATTCTGTCAGCCAAACAGCTTACAAGCGTTCCAGCAGTTTCTGTAATTTTTCTACATAAAGTTCCCGCAAGGCCGTTGTCAGGTTCGGCCAATACTTGAGGCCGCTGACAGCCGGGTATTTCTTCCGGTATTCTTTGACATGCGACGCTTCCCGCAAGGCATCTTGATTATCCTGTTTGTCATCGGGATCTTTGTTGACGTCATAGGTTTCGATGACGTATTCCACCGCTTCCGGTTCAACACACCATTCTTCGGCAAAATCATCGATGAGCCGCGTCCGTTCTTTGTCGACCCGTTCATTAAGGACGTCGGCAAAATTGCGGTTTACAAAGTCGACCGGCCGTTCCTGATATTCCTGCCAAATCCTTTCCAAGATGGCCGCTCTCACGGGGTTGGTCTTGCGGAACCGCGTGATTTCGGCATTGACTTCGGCAAAGAGCTTCCGGTTCTTGACCGAATCTTCGATGATGAGGGCACTTTCGTCGCCGCGGGCCGCTTCCATCAGTTTCAGGATATAGTCTTCGTCGATCTGATCGCGGTGGCAGCAGCGAAGGTCGTAGTTGATGGCCAAATTGACTTCCGGATCGTCGCCGTCGTCTCCCCCTTTGAGTTCCTCTTTGACATTGTTGAACTTGCCGTTATAGGCGTCAATCGTCTCTTCATCGATGCCGTAGTCTCTTTCGAGGTCCTTTCCCTGATAATCGGAATAGACCTGCAAATCGGCGTAGGCATTGTCGAATTCTCGATAAGCATTTAAGAAGCTGAGCTTTTCTTTTCGGCTCATGCCGTCGACGGCTTCCGGCGTCGGTGCCAATCGGCGAATCCGTTTGAGGGCCTCTACAAACCGTTCTTCCGCCTCAGCCCAGGTCGGCGCCTGTACATAAGAGCCGCCGCCGCTGGAATAGAGGGTCATGGCCGCGTCGACAGCCTCCTTAAACAGGGCCGGCACCTGGAAAGTGACGATCTGGCCGAAGCGCTTCTGCTTGTCAAACAGGCGGTTGGTCCGGGAAAAAGCCTGAATGATGCCGTACGATTTCATAGGCTGGCGGTCGATGAACAGCGTCGAAAGAGACGGCGCATCAAAACCGGTCAGCAGCCGGTCGACGACGATGACGATGTCCAGCTGTTCCTCCCGGACCTGATACTTGTGCTTCTTCCGGGCCAGTCGGTCGTTGACATTGCTGTTGTAGGCATCGAGTTGTTCCAAGGTAAACTGCGTGCCGAACATGGCATTGTAGTCGGACATGGCTTCTTTCATCCGGTCCTGATTAAAGGTGTCTCCTTCCTTATTTTCACTGAGCGAATAGGTAATGACGACCTTAGGGAAATCCGAGACCTGCCGCCGAATCTCGTCATGAACGAAAACGCCGTCGGCCTCCCCGTTTTTGACCGCTTGGAACAACTGGTAATAGCGCTGTGCCTGCTTGATGGAATTCGTCGTCAAGATGACCCCGTAAGTCCTGCCGCGGCCCCGGTCGAGACCCAGCTTGCCTGCCGAGCGGTTGATGATGAAATCGATGACCTGAAGCATATGCCCGTCGTCTTCATAAACTTTAGGGATGACCTTACCCTTGATGAGGGCCTTTTCAAGGGCGACATCATCGGCCTGAGGAGCAATGCCGTTTTCAGCCGCCAAAGCCTCCATATCGAAGGTATTCTGGTATTCCACTTGAAAACCAAGGACGGCTTCGTCATGCAGGGCTTCCTTGATGGTATACGAATGGAGGCGTTTTCCATACTGCTCTTCCGTCGTCGCCGGCAAGTCGCCTGCCGTATTCTTGGCATCTTCGCTAAAAATCGGCGTCCCCGTAAACCCATACCACAAGGGCTTATCAAAATACCGGTTTAAGTCGCGCTGGGCCTCTGCCGATACGGCACGATGGCATTCATCGACGACGAAGACCGGACGCAGGGTGTGCAGCTTTTCATAAGGCTTCGAGCCTTTGGGATACCGCTTCATGACGTTCTGCAGCTTCTGAATCGTCGTGACCAAGACGTCGCCCTTATCAGACTGTAATTTTTTGACCAAGTCGCGGCTGTTGTCGGTCTCACTGACGTCGATCGTATCGTAGGCGGCATAGGCCTGAAAAGCCCCGGTCGTCTGATTGTCCAAATCGCGGCGGTCGACGACGAAGACGACCTTCTTGATGCCGGGAATCTGGCTCAAGTAGCGGGCTGCCTTGTAAGACGTCAGAGTCTTGCCCGACCCCGTCGTATGCCAGATGTAACCCGATTGGGTGCCGCCGTCGGTATTCGGATTGACGGCCCTGCGAATGGCACGGATGGCGTGAATCTGATACGGGCGAAGCAGGATCAAGGCCTTGCGTTCACTGTCCAGGACCGTATACTGGGACACCATTTGATGGGCTTCCGGAATGGATAAGACGGCCTTGGCAAAGGAAAGGTAATCCGTCACCGGCCGATTGTCTTCGTCGAGCCAGGTCGAGAGAAATTTTTCGTTCAGCTCACTTTCAGAAGCCGTGGCAATGTACCGTGTGTCCGAAGCGTTAGAGACGACGAACATCTGCAGCGTCGAGAAGATATCCCGGAAGGCATTTTCTTTGAGGTACTGCTTGATTTGGCGGAACCCGTCCATATAAGGATGGCTGCGGTTTTTCAGCTCGATGTGAATCATGGGCAGGCCGTTAATCAACAAAGTCACGTCGCCGCGGCGATTGCGGTTCATGGTTTCCTTGCGGAGGAAGCGAATCTGATGGACGACCTCATAGACCGACGAGCCTCCGGCAATATCGGCTCGTTTGAAAACGACCGGGTAGACGCGACCTAAGGAAGCATCTTCGCGCTGAATCATGACCCGGACGACGCCGTTCTCGCCGATGAGCTAGACGGCAGCGTCATAAAAAGATGTGAACCGAAGTTGGTTCTGCACCTGTAAAAACTCGTTGTCTGTCAAAGGATGAGCGTCGAAAATCTCCTTATTGTTCTGAACTAAAATACGGCGAAAATTATCCCATAAGTCGTCAAAACTGCGGATATCGTCACGAAAGGTCCACTGCGACTTACCTTCCGTCAACTGGCGGATAAGCTTTTCTTCAATACTGGCTTCCGATTCAAAGGATGTCATCGTCATACATCTCCTTTTAAATGAATAAATTTTGAAGCATGAATTTCTTCAAGGTCTGTAACTGGTCTACCTTGCGCTGATGAAGGGTGATGCGGTCGTCGAAGTGAGAAAAATACAATCCAATTTGTCGCTGTTCTTCTATTTCAGGCAAGGTTATTTTCAGCTTCCTTATAATTTCTGAATTATAACTCTGTTGTTTCGTCCCCTGTGTAAACCGAATGCCATAATTGTCTCCCACCAATCGATACCACTGAAATAAAAAAGTCGTATCCAACTTATTTTTCTTAGGAAACAGTGCCATACAGGACTGATTCAAAGTCGTATCTATATCAAGGATTGCACAGTTTCCGCGGGTTCCCACTGCTTCAAGACCTGTAACCGCCATGACAAATGTTCCTTTAGGGACTATCTGTAAATGGGCATCTTTCATTCCCTCATCTGTTATTTTTTCTATCGTTTGATTAACGATTCCACGGTTAAGTTCACCACTTGTTAGCCAGTTTATATTTCCATTCCAAAACGTGCCATTAAAGCGCGAAGGAGTCTGACCATTATATAAACCTTCGAGTACATCTCCCAACTCCTGTTTTTTCCAATAACCTTTGAAATCTTTCAAGCGAATCTTAGGCACGGTCTCACCTTCAGCAGGAAACATGTTTTGCAGGAAGTATTTCTTCAGTGTCTTCGCCTGATTCATCTTACACTGATGAAGAGTGATGAGTTGGTCAATCGATTTTAGATAAGATCCAATTTTCTTTTGCTCCCGCTTTGTAGGTAGAATCAAATCGATATTCATAAGCACATTGGCATTGAGCTTGGCACGTCCGCCCCCAACTAAAACAGACCCAATATCCGCTTGACTGATGACATAACTTAAAAAGCGATTATCGGCTTTCGTTGATTTAGCTTGCAATACGTGTGCATGATTGTTTACCCAAATCTGCCCATTTACGTAATGCACTGGATAATTTTTTAAATCATTTGCACCATCTTCAGCTACAAGGACAAATTCTCCCTCATGTGTATAGCCGTTAACATAGTCTTGAATTCCATTGGCTCCATAATACGGTGTATCACCAGGAATACGCCGATTCGCTGTAACAGGAATTCTCATGTTATCATAGCGATCAGTGATATCAGAAACTTTCCGCAGTTCCCAATCATCCTCAAAGCCCTTAAATCGGACAACCGGCCTTTTCTTTTCTTCTTTTATCATTTTATACACCTCAGTCAAAGAGCTTCAGGAAGTCCTGCAGGTCTTTTTGTTTCTTTTCGTCTGTCGTCGTAAGCTGCTGTATCATGGCCAGCAGTTCTTTTTCGTTGGCTTCCAGTTCCTCATTCGTCTTTGACAGCTCCTTATTAAGCTCTCCTAAGTCGATGTCCGGTTCGGGTTCAAAGGTATCGACGTAGCGCGGAATGTTCAGGTTGAAGTCATTTTCTACGATTTCATCGAAACTTGCGACGTGGCAGAATTTATCTTCGTCCTTACGGTCTGTATAGGCCTTAAAGATTCGTTCGATATTGTCTTTCGTCAGGAGGCTCTGCGTCTTTTCTTTGACGAATTCCTTGCTGGCGTCGATGAACAAGACGTCGCGGCCGGGCCGTTCTTTCTTCAACACGACGATGGTCGTCGGAATCCCCGTCGAATAGAAGAGTCCTGCTGGAAGGCCGATGACGGCATAGATGAAGCCTTTTTCCAAGAGCTTCTGACGAATTTTCCCTTCCGTTCCCCCGCGAAAGAGGATGCCGTGAGGCAGGACGATGCCCATGGTCCCCGTCGCTTTCAGATGGTAGAGGCCGTGAAGTAAGAAGGCGTAGTCGGCCTTTGATTTCGGCGGCAAAACGCCATAGTCGGCAAAACGGGTATCGGTCAGAAAATCCTTGTTGGCACTCCATTTTTGCGAGTACGGCGGATTCATCAGGACACCGTCAAAGTCGGTGATTTCGTCGGCCGGCCAGTCCGTATCGAGGGTGTCGGCGTTGCGGAGCTGCTGTTTCGTCGCCGAAATGCCGTGAATGATCATGTTCATCCGAGCCAGGTTATACGTCGAGGTCTTGATTTCCTGACCGTAGTAGTCGATGGAATCGGCCTTTTCAACGTATTTGCGGACGTTGAGCAAAAGCGATCCCGATCCCATAGCCGGGTCATAGGCGGCAAAGCCCCGCTTCCCTTCCTGACCGCGGGTGACGATGCGGGCCAACAAGGTCGATACCGACTGAGGCGTATAGAATTCGCCGGCCTTCTGGCCCATGTCGGAGGCAAAGTTACTGATGAGGTATTCATAGGCATCGCCGAGGATATCGCCGCTGTGACTGTCGAGGTTGAGCGGTGCCAAGGCTTTCATGACGTCGGCAATGAGGTCGTTCTGCCGCTGCGGCGTCGAGCCCAATTTCGTCGAATGCAGGTCCACGTCGTCAAAAAGGTGTTCTAATAAGGTCGTATTCGACTGTTCAAGGTCGGTAAAGCCTTGTTCGAGGTGTTCCAGTTGGAAGGTTTGTTCATTGATTTCTTCAACCAAAGCCGTAAAGGTAAACTGCGGCTTGATGACGTAGTCCATGTCCATCGATTTCAGCAAGTCCTCCTGATAGGCCGGGTCATCATAATATTTCTGATAAACGGCCTGACGCCGGGCTTCCGTAGCTACCTCGGCTTCGGCCACTTCGCCGCCGTCGACTAAGACCGTCGCCGCCGTTTCCAAGGTCTTGTCCGACAGATGCTTGTAAAAGATAAGGCCTAAGGCATAGTCCATATAATCGGCCGCGCCCATAGTCTGACGCATGACGTTTGCCGAGTCCCATAAAACTTGTTCAAGGTTCTTATTTTCAGTGCTCATTGGATATCTCTCCTCGTTTGCTTTTTTCCCAGTCATGTAAAAGGCCGCGCAGGGCCTGAAATTTCAATTCCGTTTTTTCCCGTTCCAAATACTGCTGATAGAGGCCCGTCACATACATCTGTCCCAATCTTTCTTGGTCCTCCATGGAAAGCAGGGGGATTTCGATTTGCTTCAACTGCTGTGCCGACAAGCGGACGATGACCGAGCCTTGCAGCAAAATACGGCTCTGCCGGCTGATGTCGTCCGACTCGTTGAGCAAATAACAGAGGTAGGCCGGATGGAGCCGCTTCGTGTCAATGTCCAGAATAGCAAATACCTGACTGATGAATTTGCCCCGATTGTCGTCCGAAATAATGGCTGCGGCCATACTTTCACTCGATCCCGGTTGACGGTATATGATCGGATTTGTAAGCGTGGCCAACTTCATCCGATAAAAGTCGCGTTCAAAATCGGCATTGGTGTATTTCCGGTCCTGGTCAGAAGCCGACAGACGGGCAACATTGTGCCCTGATACAATCTCGGCCAGGTCGCCTAAAAGTACCATAACACCCTTCCTTTCTCATGATTTCATAAATCTGTACGCCCTTCAAAATTCGTACATTTCAAAATTTACAACTTTCATGCTTTTATCATACGCCCCTAAGCCCGTCCTGTCAACCGTAAATTATCCAATGTACAAAATTCAGATTAAAAAACAAAGACCTATCATCCCAAAAAGACGATAGGTCTTTGTCGTGCATTCAGACCCCTTGCGAGGAAAATAGAAATACGACGCTAGAAGGCATATTAGTTGGCTTACTGACCAACCTGTCTCAGTCCCCCTATGGTATGACTCCCTTTTCTAAAAGAGTCCAAGTAGGTCCGGGGCCTTGTAAGAATATCCCTCCCCATCACGTAAGGCATGCAGCCAATACCCTACGACAAAAGTAGAAAAATTGGTCCTTCAGCTTCAGTCCCCCATGGTACAAACACCTTTTTCAAAAAAGAGTCCATTTAACTCCGGGGATTTTGGTAACGTAACGAAGGTGGCAAGAAGACAGGCGTGCTGACGTTGTTGAAGTTTCAGTCCCCCCATGGTACAAACTCCTTTTTTTCTAAAAAAGGAGTCTATTAGCTCCGGGGATTTTGGTAACGTAACATAAAAGCAAGATACTTATTGGCCGGAGACTTTGACGAGTTTCAGTCCCCTATAATACAAACTCCTTTTTCTAAAAGGAGTCAATTTAGCTCTGGGGATTTTGGTAACGTAACGCAGAAAAGGCTGAATGGGAATACGAAATGGCATAGTTTCAGTCCCCCCATGGTACAAACTCTTTTTTTTCTAAAAAAGGAGTCTATTAGCTCCGGGGATTTTGGTAACGTAACTTGTCTCTTGAGCTCTACACGTATGACGGTGGCTAGTCTCAGTCCCCCTATGGTACAAACTCCTTTTTTCTAAAAAAGGAGTCTATTTAACTCTGGGGATTTTGGTAACGCACCTAAAGAGCTTCGTCATGCCGTCGACGTAAAAGGCAAAGGGTCTCAGTCCCCTTACGGGGATTTTGGTAACGCAACCGGCTTTTGCAAGACGCATGGTATCGGCGATCATGCGTCTCAGTCCCCTTACGGGGATTTTGGTAACGCACCCGCGTCAAAGAGAAGCGAGACGACGATTATTGCGTCTCGTCTCAGTCCCCTTACGGGGATTTTGGTAACGCACCGTGATCTAATAATAAGCGACTTTGATCATAGGTTGCAGTTTCAGTCCCCTTACGGGGATTTTGGTAACGCACCGATAATGCGTCTGAGAGTTTCATTTCCCAGATAGAGGTTTCAGTCCCCTTACGGGGATTTTGGTAACGCACCGGAGCCAAAAAAAACAATTCGCGCTGCTATAGCGCAGTTTCAGTCCCCTTACGGGGATTTTGGTAACGCACCCCTGTCTCTCAGTACCCGCTCCCAGACTGGGCTCACAGGCGATTTTTTCAAACCTCAGGCTTTTTTCGCCTTTTTCGGGGACCCGGGTGAAAAATAAAAATCAGGCAGTGTCGTTTATCCGCTTCGTTACGCCATTTGTAGCCATTTTGAAAATTTTCAAACCTACGAGGTTTTCGGACCCAAAATAGGTTTTCCAAAGGTCAATATGACCTTGACTTATCTCAAGTATACTTTTTTCGCTAAATCTTGTCAAACAACGCAGACCCATACAGCAGCCAAAAGAGAAGAAATCCCCGAGAAAAGGTCTGACAACCCATCTCAGAGATTCAAGTTCCTACCCAAAGGAAAAAAATTGTACCGGCCATTACAACCGTGTCCCCGTCCCCCTATTTTCTTACCTTCTTTTCAACAGTAAGGTTATCCGTGTTCCTCTACACTAAATAGTTTTTATAGTGTACTTCAAAAAAATATTTTTAAAAAAAGTTTTTATAGTATAGAAGAAAAACTTTCGTACAAAAGGACAGCCTAGAAGTAGCTATACGTTGAGATCTTTCAAAAAAAGAACCCTCATAAATCACAGCTTTAAGCGATTTATGAGGGTTACTATTATTTATTCCCATTCAATGGTTGCAGGCGGTTTACTCGTAATATCGTAGACGATGCGGTTGATGTGGTCGACTTCGTTTACGATGCGGCTCGAGATTTTATCGAGGACGTCGTAAGGAATGCGGGCCCAATCAGCCGTCATGAAGTCGGTCGTCGTAACGCCGCGCAGAGCCAGGGTGTAGTCATAGGTCCTGAAGTCGCCCATGACGCCGACGGAGCGGTTATTGGTGAGGACGGCAAAGTACTGGTTGATGTCGCGCTGCATGCCGGCATTGGCGATTTCTTCGCGGAAGATGGCATCGGCATCGCGGAGGATATCCAGTTTGTCTTTGGTGATTTCACCCATGACGCGGATAGCCAGACCCGGTCCCGGGAACGGCTGGCGCCATACGAGGTATTCCGGAAGGCCCAGTTCGGCACCGAGTTCGCGGACTTCGTCTTTAAAGAGGTTGCGAAGGGGTTCGATAAGGCCTTTGAAATCGACGACAGCCGGAAGGCCGCCGACGTTGTGATGGCTCTTGATGACGGCAGCATCGCCGGCACCGGATTCGATGACGTCGGGGTAAATCGTCCCTTGTGCCAGGAAGTCGACGGATCCGATTTTACGACCTTCGTCTTCAAAGACGCGGATAAATTCTTCACCGATGATTTTCCGCTTCCGTTCGGGATCGCTGACGCCTTCGAGTTTGCTGAGGAAGCGATCCGACGCATCGACGCGAATGAAGTTCATGCCGCTGTCTTTAAAAGCGTTTTCGACTTCGTCGCCTTCGTTCTTGCGAAGGAGGCCGTGATCGACGAAGATGCAGGTCAGCTGACTGCCGACGGCTTTGGAAATGAGGGCCGCCGCAACGGAGCTGTCGACGCCGCCGGACAGGGCCAGGACGACTTTGCCGTCACCGACCGTTTCTTTAATGGAGGCAATGGCCGTCTTGGCGTAGTTGGCCATGGTCCACGAGCCGGTGCAGCCGCAGACTTCGAAGAGGAAGTTACGGATCATTTCTTTGCCGTGTTCCGTGTGGAGTACTTCCGGATGGTACTGCATGGCATAGAGTTTTTTCGCCGGATTCTGCATGGCTGCGACCGGGCAGTTTGCCGTATGGGCTACGATTTCAAAGCCTTCGGGAATGGAAGCGACGTAGTCCTGGTGACTCATCCAGACGACTTCTTTTTCCTGAAGTCCCTTGAATAAGGGCGATGCCGTATTGACATCGATTTCCGTCTTGCCAAATTCCCGCATGGTCGCATGCTGGACTTCACCGCCTAAGGTCTGGGCCATGAACTGCATGCCGTAGCAGAGGCCGAGAACAGGCGTGCCGAGCTGGAAGACTTCGGCTTCGATCTTCGGTGCATTTTCTTCATAGACACTGCCGGGGCCACCCGTAAAGATGACGCCTATGGGCTGAAGTTCCTTGATTTTTGCAACGGCTTTATGATAAGGGTATACCTCACAATATACGTGATTTTCGCGGACGCGCCGTGCGATGAGCTGGTTGTATTGACCACCAAAATCGACGACGATGACGAGTTCTTTGGTATCCATTATGGCCTCCTCGTGAATGACTTTTTTAGCAGCACAGCTGCCTAAATGATAAGATCATATAATTATACCACAGGACAGCGTCCATGCCTAGTCATCACGGCTGGGATTACTTCCATTCCCGATACAAATCCTTTAAGATGCAGGCCCGGGTAATCATGCCGACGACGCGATGGTTGTCGACGACGGGCAGGATCTTCAAGTGTTCAATGACCATGACGGCGGCTACCTGTTCGATATCGGCTTTAGGCGTGGCAATCATGACGTCCTTGGTCATCAGCTTCTTACAGGGCTGGTCGAGGAGGTTTTTAAATTCCTTGACGTACTTACAAATGCGGTTGGTATACACTTTGGTACCCATGAAAGGCAGGCGCGGAATATGAGGCTTCGAGCTGCGATACATGAGGTCGGCACTGGAAATAAGGCCGATGAGATGGCTGTTTTCATCGACGACAGGTACGGCCAGGAGGCGGTGTTTGATAAAAAGGCGAAATACGTCGCGAATAGGCGTATCCGGCGTAACCGATACGAATACCTTTTCCATGACATCCCGAACGAGGACGGCCGGTTTTTCCGCTGCTGTTTCGACCGTTTCAACGGTTTCGACAGTTTCTTCTTCGACGGGCAATGAGTCTTTCTTCATGTCTTCCGTCATCTTCTTCTCCCCCTTTTAATCTTCGCCGTATTCACGGTACAATTCATCGAGGATATTGCCGCGAGTAACGATGCCGACAATGTGTTTTTCCTCGACAATAGGAATGACCTTCAAGTGTTCGGCTACCATGACGCCGGCAATCTGTTCGACATCGGCATCGGGTGCTGCAATGATGACGTCTTTGGTCATCATGTCGCGAGCCGTGCAGGCCAGGAGTTTCTTGAATCCCTTGTCGTATTCGCTGATGCCGTTGTAATAGATGCTGGCGCCGAGCAAATTGACGTAATGCGGAACGTGGGGTTTTACCTTTTTGTACAGTAAATCGGCGTCGGTTACGATACCGACCAATTCTTCCTTGTCATTGATGATCGGAATAGCCGTGATGCGATTCTTTACAAACAGATTGACTAAGTCAAATACAGACGTTTCCGGACTTGCCGTAATAAAAGCTTTTTCCATAATGTCGGATGCAGTACGTTTTGCCATATAGTATCACTCCTTTAAAAGAAAACGGCACGTATGTCGTCTTATATATCTTCTTATACCATATATATTAGACATAAAGAGGTTGATTTCCTGCTATGAGGTGAAAAAATCTCGAAAGACCGTCCGGTCCCCACAGCACACACGCCAGAAGGGCCTCCTCGAGTTTTCCATCGAAAAGGACCCGGTTCACGACGAGTCTCCCTTCTTTTAAACGACGCCCTCCTCATGGAGGCGGGCAATCTCTTCCTCTGTAAGATGGACTATGTTCTTGAGGATATCGTCGGTATGCTGCCCCAAGGCCGGCGCCGGACGAAAGGCCTTATCCTCGCAGCCATGGATTTTGATGGGCGTCCCCGGCACGGAAATTGTTTCTCCTATGGCCGGATCGTCAATATCCCACAGCATATGGCGTCGTTTGATGACCGGGTTTTCGCAAACGCCCTGGGTATCGGCAATACGGCCAAAAGGAATTTCGGCATCGGAAAGCATTTTTTCCAGTTCATCAAGACGGTGATGCCGGCTCCAACCTTCAATGATCGGTTTTAATTCATCGGGATAATGTTCGCACCGCCGTTTATTATCGGCAAAACGAGGATCGTCTGCCAGCTCCGGTTTTCCCATAATGCGGCACAGAGACCGCCAAAAGCGCTGGGTCCCGCAGACCAGGGCAAATTGCCCGTCAGCGGCCTTAAAAATATCACAGGGGGCTACGGACAGGTTCCGATTGCCTACCGGCTCTACCACAGTTCCGTTCAGTTTGTAGGACAGGGCCCCTGTTTCTAAAATAGAGAAAATCGTATCCAGCATCGATACATCGACACGCCGTCCCATGCCGGTCCGTTCTCGCTGGAATAAGGCCATGACGATAGCCAGGGACAGATACGTACCGGAGTAGTTATCGGCAATGGACGATCCGACTTTATAAATATGGTCCTTCTCGCCGGTCATGCTCATGAGTCCGCCCATAGCCTGGGCAATGAGATCATAACTGGGGAGTTCCGCTTCCGGACCTTCCAGCCCAAAACCTGAAATCGAAGCGTAAATCAAGGACGGATTGATTTCTTTTAAGACCTCATAACCGAGGCCCAATTTTTCCAGGGTGCCGACGCGGAAGTTTTCACAAAGGACATCGACTTCTTTGATTAATTTTTTGAAAATCCCCTTGCCTTCTTCCGTTTTCAGATTCAGTGTCAGTCCAAACTTGTTGCGGTTGACATAGGCATAATAACCGCTGGCACCATTTTTAAAAGGGGCCCACCCGCGGGACTGATCCCCTTTTCCCGGCACTTCCAGCTTGATGACCTCAGCCCCCTGATCGGCCAGATGCATGGTGCAAAAAGGGCCGCTGTAAGCGTGGGTCAAATCGAGGACACGGACGCCGGTCAAGGGTTTCGTCTTCGTGTCTACAGGCCGTTCTTTATGTTGTTCCATACAGATTCCTCCTCTTGATGGCGCTTAGGCAAACATTCCGTCCATCGTATGAATTCCCTTATAGGTACATCAGCAGCCTCGGACGCTATGGAAAGGGGTTTATATCTGAGTATAAAAAAATAGTGGTGCTATGAGAATGCACCACTATTTCAAATGACTTACACCGTTCAACACTGCGAAAAGTACCTTCTTCGACGGTGCAGAAATAAGGCTTTATTTCCCGCAGTAAGCGATGACTTCGACTTCGACGAAGACGTCTTTGGGAAGATGGCTGATTTCGACGCAGGAACGAGCCGGCAGGGTCTTCTGGAAATATGTGCCATAGACTTCATTGACGGCGCCAAAGAAATTGATATCCGTCAAATATACCGTCGTCTTGACGACATTATCGTAGCTGAGGCCGGCTTCTTCCAAGATGGCGCCGACGTTCTTCATGCACTGTTCGGCCTGTCCGACGACCGTTCCGGCAACGACTTTGCCTTTTTCCGGGTCGATGGCGATCTGGCCGGACGCAAAGAGGAAGTCACCGGCTTTGATAGCCTGAGAATAAGGTCCTACGGCACCGGGAGCCTTTGTGGTGCTGATAACTTGTACTGCCATGTAAATGCATCTCCTTTAGAATGAATTATCATATCTATTATACCTTACTTGTCTAAAAAAAGCGATATGTTAGCCTTTAGACAACGGGTCTTACCGTTCTTCATCGGTCTTGATCAGATGACCGTCTTTATCGTACTTCTTCTTGTTCAGGCCGCAGGCAAACCAGGCGATGATGACGGCTGCCATGTAGACCCACGACGAGAAGATGGACATCCGCGTGTCGGGGTTGTAGAGCATGCCGATGGTGACCAGGACCAAGAACAGGATGCAGAAGTAGTTGGAATACGGATAGAGAGGCGATTTAAATTCGTGCTTGGCCATGACTTCCGGGCCCCAAGCTTTGCGGAAATTCTTCTGGGCATAAGCCAGGACGAACCAGGCGACCATGCCCGGGAAGACGGAGGCGCTGTATAAATAGAGGAACAGCTTCGAATTCGGGATCAGGTAATTCAAGATAACGCCGATAAACAAGACGATGATGGTAACGCTGATACCGTTGCGGGGAACGCCGGATTTCGACAGTTTCAAGAAGCATTTCGGAGCCTGCCCGTTCTGCGCTAACGTATAAATCATGCGGGCCGAGCTGTACATGCCGCTGTTGCAGCCGGAAAGGGCTGCCGTGAGGACGACGAAGTTGATGATAGCCGCTGCCGACGAAATACCGACTTTAGCGAAGGTCATGACGAAGGGACTGCCGATGTAGCTGACTTCGTTCCAGGGATAGATACAGAGAATGACGAAAATCGAGCCGATATAGAAAATAAGAATACGCCAAACGATATTATTAACAGCTCGTTTTAAAGTATGTTTCGGATTTTGAGCCTCTCCGGCTGTAATGCCTACCAGTTCGACGCCCTGGAAGGCCGCCGCAACGACGCACATAGCTGCCAGCATGCCGCCCCAGCCGTTGGGCATGAAACCGCCGTGTTCCCAGAGATTCCCAAAACCGACGGCAACGCCTGCATTGCCGAAGCCAAAGAGGATGACGGCACCGCCGACGATGAGCATGACGATGATGGTAACGACCTTGATGAGGGCGAACCAGAATTCAAATTCCCCGTAATACTTGACGGCTGCCATGTTGGCAATGGCGACGACGGCCATCCCGGCCAGGGCCGATATCCATTGAGGCAGCAAGGGGAACCAGTAGTGGACGTAAATGCCGACGGCTGTGACTTCCGAAAGGCCGACGGCGACCCACAAGAACCAATAGGAACAAGCCGTAAGGTAGCCGATAAAGGGGCTGATATACTTATGGCCGTAGGTTGCAAAGGAGCCGGTGACCGGTTCCTGATAGAGCATTTCACCCATGATACGCATGATAAAGAACATGACGACGCCGGTAACGGCGTAACAGATGAGGACTGACGGCCCTGCCATCTGAATCGTATTGGCCGAGCCCATGAACAGGCCGACGCCGATAGTCCCGCCAAGGGCGATCATTTCAACGTGACGGGGCTTTAAGCCCCGTTCTAAGTTCTGCGCCCCTTCTTTATGGTCTTCCATTTTAACTTCCTCCTTATTTCATCATGACGAAGTAATGATTGTCACGAAGGACATTCATCAGTTTTTCAACGTGCTTTTCATTGGCCGTTTCCAATTCCAGCGAAACCGCCGTCGTCCCCATGCTGATACCGTGCTGGCTCCGTTCATGGGTAATGGAAAGGACGTTGGCACTCGTATCGGCAATGATCGACAAGAGCTTGACCAATTCGCCGGGCACGTCGGGAATGATGGTCTGGAAGAAAATCTTGCGCTGCGAGCGAATCAGGCCCTGATTGATGACCCGGGTCATGTTGTTGACATCGATGTTGCCGCCGCTGACCAAGGCTGCGACCTTCTTATTGCGGATGCCGGAAATCTTGCCGTTCATGAGGGCTGCAACCGGTACGGCACCGGCCCCTTCGGCAACGGTCTTGCCTCGTTCGAGGAGGATCAGGATGGCACTGGCAATTTCCGATTCATCGACGGTGACGACTTCATCGACATATTTCTGACAGATGGAGAAGGTCAAATCGCCGGGCACCTTGACGGCAATCCCATCGGCTAAGGTTGCTTTTCCGTTATAGGCAATGGCTTGGCCGTTTTCAAGAGACACTTTCATGGACGGCATGTTTTCCGTCTGAACGCCGATGACCTTGATTTTCGGATTGACGCTCTTAGCCGCTACGGCCAGGCCGGAAATGAGACCGCCGCCGCCAATGGGGGCTACGATGGCATCGACATCGGACAGCTGTTCCATGATTTCAAGGGCAATCGTCCCCTGGCCGGCAATGACTTCCGGGTCATTGAAGGGATGGACGAAGGTGTAGCCGTGTTCGGCCGTCAATTCAACGGCTTTGGCTGCCGCTTCATCAAAGAAGTCGCCGTGAAGGACGACGTTGGCTCCATAGCCCTTGGTAGCCGCGATCTTACTCAAGGGCGCATGTTTCGGCATGCAGATGACCGACTGACATCCGTATTCACTGGCTGCCAAAGCGACCCCTTGGGCGTGATTTCCGGCGGAAGCTGCAATGACGCCTTTTTCCCGTTCTTCCGGCGTCAGCGATGCGACCTTATTATAGGCACCGCGCAGTTTAAAGGAACCGGTCCGCTGGAGATTTTCCAGTTTCAAAAAGACTTTACAGCCCGCCAGATCACTGACCGAATTGCTGTACGACAGTCCCGTCTTTTGGGCGACCCCTTTCAGCCTCTCCTGGGCTTCTTGGATCATTTGTAGGGTTACTTGTTGTTCACTCATGTTGTTTGCTGCAAAGGCAGCGTCCCTCCTTTTAATTTATAATAATGCGTTTTTGCTATCTTTACTATACGCTTTCATCTGTCTATCGTCAAGAGAGTTACGTCCTCTTAATCCTTTTACAAGAGACATATGTTTATATATTAAGGATTTTCCCTTATTAATTTTACATAATTAGATTTTTATTATGCTAAATTATAAATATCAAAAACATTTTAACGATATGTTATTATTCTGTGACATATCGGCAATCAAAACCACCAGTTTAACTG